>NZ_JBXAPM010000022.1:0-70268 GCF_058803965.1 Reyranella sp. GW821-FHT14A01 | reverse complement strand
AAACCTCATGGGTACACTCCCTGGGAGTGTTCACCATGTCTCCGAACATCCGTTCACTATGTCTCCGGTCCGTACATATTGGGCTGGGGAGATCGATCAGGTCCTCATGCAAGGCAATGCAATCACCACCGAGGTCGTGTTCTTTCACGCCAGGAGCGGCACGGCACTGTTTACCGATCTCCTCCAGCAGCTTCCCTCCAACTGGTTCTCCGGCTGGCGCGCGCTTGTCGCCAAATGGGACTTGATGGTCGGGCCCGAACCGTCGGTGCCCAGAAAGTTCCGGCTGGCCTTCACCGATCGGCGCGCCGCCCGTGCCTCCCTGGAACGAATTCTTTCTTGGCCCGCGGCAAAGGTCCTGATGGCGCATGGACCGCCCATCACCCAGGATGGCCGAGCGTTCATAGGCCGCGCGTTCCGTTGGCTGACCGCATGACAGCGGGGCCGGCCCCACCGCGGAAAGGCCCATGTGACCTTTCTTCCACCGGGGTTCTTCAGAAAATCAACGATTTCTGCCTTACTTGTGGATCATAATGCCCTTGGGAGCATTAGGGCCTCCAACGGGGCGGCGGAAAACAGGTGAGGCGACCGATGAAGAGACGTGTTCTGACGCAGGCGCTGTTGGTGGGCCTGGTGGCGCCAGTCCGGGCCTTTGCCGCGGATCCGCTGCCTGCCCTGCAGGAGACGCCGGGCCTGGCGGACAAGGTGAAGTCGGGCGCCCTGCCGCCGGTCGAGAAACGCCTCCCCAAGACTCCCCGGATCATCGACAAGTTCTCGGGCGCCGACGGGCCGGGCCAGCACGGCGGCCAACTCAACATGCTGGTCGCGGCCACGCGCGACACCCGCCTGATGACGATCTACAGCTACACCCGGCTGATGGTCTACGACGACAAGTTCAAGCTGCATCCCGACATCCTCGAGAGCTACGAGATCAAGGAGGGCCGCGAGTTCACCCTGAAGCTGCGTGCCGGCCACAAATGGTCGGACGGCCATCCCTTCACGACCGAGGACTTCCGCTTCTTCTGGGAGGATGTCGCCAACGACAAGGACCTGTCGCCCAACGGTCCCTCGGTCGAACTCCTGGTCGACGGCCAGCCGCCCAAGGTCGAGATCATCGACGAGCTGACGATCCGATACAGCTGGGCCAAGCCCAATCCCGATTTCATCGAAAGCCAGGCGCGCGCCGCCCCCCTCTTCCTGTTCCGCCCGGCCCACTACCTCAAGACGCTGCACGGCAAGTACACGCCTGAGGACGACATCCTGAAGGTCTACAAAGGCAGCCGCTGGGCAAACGTCTTCAAGCGCCAGGACGCGATGTACGGCAACAGCAACGTCGACCTGCCGACGCTCAACCCGTGGGTCCTCACCACGGTGCCGCCAGCCCAGCGCTTCGTCTTCGTGCGCAACCCCTACTTCCACCGCATCGACAGCAAGGGCAAGCAGCTGCCCTACATCAACGACGTGATCATGACCGTGGTCGCGGCCAACCTGATTCCCGCCAAGGCGGGCCTCGGCGAATCGGATCTGCAGCCGCGCTATCTCGGCCTGCGCGACTACACCTTCCTGCACGACGCCGGGAAGACCTCGGGCATCAAGGCGCTGCTATGGGAGAAGGGCTCGGGCTCGGAGGTCGCGTTCTATCCCAACATGAACGCCAACGACGAGACCTGGAAGAAGCTCAACCGCGACGTCCGCTTCCGCCGCGCGCTGTCGATGGCGATCGACCGCGTGGAGCTGAACGAGGTCGTCTATCACGGCCTGGCCAAGCCCTCGGCCAACACGATCATGCCGCGCTCGCCCCTATTCAAGCCGGAGTACGCCAGCACCTGGGCGAACTACGACGTGAAGGCCGCCAACAAGCTGCTCGACGAGATCGGTCTCAACAAGAAGGGCAGCGACGGCATCCGCCTGCTGCCCAACGGCCAGCCGGCGATGTTCGTGGTCGAGCATTCCAGCGAGAAGGCCGACGAGGTCGATACCATGACCCTGGTCATCGACCAGTGGAAGAAGATCGGCATCAAGGCGCTGCTGAAGCCGCAGACCACGGATAATTTCCGCCTGCGCACGACGTCGGGCGAGGCGATCATGACCGCTTATGCCGGCGTGACCACCGCCGCGCCGACCCTCGAGACGAGCCCGCGCGAATTCACCCCGGTGATGCAGGGCGGCCTGCAATGGCCGAAATGGGGCCTCTACGTCGAATCGAAGGGCAAGCAGGGCGAGCCCTGCGACATGGAAGTCGGCAAGAAGCTGCTCGAACTGCTGCAGAAGTGGGAGCAGTCGGTCGACATTGCCGAGCGCCGCAAGGCCTGGGACGACATCCTGATGGTGAATGCCGAGGAGGTGTTCTCGATCGGCACGGTGAACGAGGTGCGCCAGCCGGTGACGGTCGGCAAGCGGGTGCGCAACGTCCCGGAGAAAGGCTACTGGGCGTGGGATCCGGGCGGATATATCGGGCTCTACGAGCCCGATACGTTCTGGATGGTCCGGTAGGACTGGATGGCCCGATAGGGCTGGATCAGCCGGTAGGGGACCGCGGCTTCCCCTGCTTCGGCGTGAGCGGGCCCTCGAAGAGGCAATAGCCGTCGAGCATGATCGTCGCGGCGCCCGGCTTGACCGAGCCCACGACGTCCATTTTGTTGCCGCCGCCCACGATGGTCGTCGTCTTGAACTTCATGTCTGAACCCAGCGTCGCCTTGAAGCCGCGCTCGGGACGGCCTTCCTGCTGGAACCATCCCGACACATCCGTGCCGTTGACGGTGACATCGATCACCATCTTGTAGGTCGGACACTTGCCGCTTCCCGGCACGTTCAGCCCGTAACCGGTCCAAGTCCAGACTGCCGGTTCGGCCAAGGCCGGCACGGCGGGAAGAAGGGCGGCCAGGGCCACCACGGCTACTTTTTTCAGCATCGACATACCCTCACCAGAAGGACCCTCGCCGGAAGGACGCGACGATCTCTCGTCGGTTCCGCCGGCTCTGGAAATTCTATCCATACTCAACATCGAAATCGCGCCGTTTTGAAGGCATCTGACCTGCGATAGCCGTTCACCGGGCGGGCTTCCTCGCCTTACGCACGGTGCCGGTCTTCGCCTTCCGTACGGGGGCCGTCTTCGAGGCGAGCGCGGTCTGCTTCGCCTTCTCCGCCGCCTTGATCTTGGCGTCCCGCGTGATGTCCCCGGCCGGCAGGTTCAAGGCGAAGGCCAGCCTCGCTTCGGCCCGCTGCAGGAAAACAGCCTTCTTCTCTTCGGAAATCGGCTTGCCCATGAAACTCCACGACTGAAACGCCAAGGCCGGAAACCGGCCTCAATCGGGATTGGATACCTCGGAGCTGCCCTCGTCGTCACCCTCACGATCCACCGTGCGCTCCACACCGTACCGGCCGCCCTTCTCCTTGTCCTCGCGCTTGTAGCCCGGACCGTCTTCGGCGCCGGATCCGTAGACGCCTTTTTCGCGGCGTTCCTCGCGACGGCCGTCCTTGCCTTGATCGGTGCCGCTGTAACTGGCCGAAGCCTCGTTCGGGTCGGGTTTCTTTGGAGTGCGCGCCATGGATTCCTCCGTCGGCATGTTGGTCGGGCAGACACGGTGAACGCACGCTCCCCGCCAACGGATGCAGCAGGCTTCAGCGAGGCTCCTGCTTTTGCACGAGTTCGTCCGCGTGCCGGTACACCAGGCGCCAGCGCTCGCCTTCGAGACGAAACATCTGGGTCACCCGCAACTCCAGAGCCGGCAGGGGCTGACCGCCCGGCGCGGTGCGCAACCATCGTTCCAGGCTCACCAGGCAGGCGACGTCCTGCCCAACGGTCGCGCCGATTACCTGCTGACCGTAGGTGCCTCCGGAAAATGCGAAGCGGCCCAAGCGAGTCGCGGACCGACTTCCGCCCAGCCCCGCTCGACGCCGCCGAAACCACCCATCACCGTCACGTCGTCGCGATGGGAGTACAGCGCCTGCAGTTTGCTGGCGTCGCCGTTCATGAACGCCTCTTGCGCCGCCTCCAGTTCGATCATTGCCCTGTTCCAGGATTCGTTCGACATCGTGTTGAACTCCGCTCGGTCGGTCAGATCAGTCGGCCAGGCCGTCATCTACTCTTCATCGGAACCTTCACGGTCTCGCCGGCATTGCACTTCGCACCTTCTCGCATCCGCGAGTGACGGTGGCCTCATGCTGCCTGAACGGCGTCTCTGGATCGATCACACGAGTTGAAGGAAATCATGCGTATCCCCACCCTGCTTTTCGCTCTCGCCTTTGCCGTCGCGACGCCCGCCCTGGCCCAGGCCCCGAAGCCCGCCGTCGATCCTGCCGCGCTCACCCAGGCCAAGATCGTCCTCGAAAAATCCGGCTCCGCCGCGATCGGCCAGCAGATGGCGAGCGCCATCATGAATGCGCAGAAAGCCACCCTCGAGCAGGCCAATCCCGGCAAGACGGCGGAAATCAATGAAGTGGTCGGCCTCATGCAGGCCGAGTTCGCCAAGCAGCTTCCACTCATGATCGACGCCATCGCCGCGATCTATGCGAAGCACTTCACGACCGAGGAGCTAACCCAACTCGGCGCCTTCTATGACTCGCCGGCCGGACGCAAGATGGTCAAGGAGATGCCCCAGATCGTCTCCGAGACCATGACCGTCGCCCAGACCTTCGCGCAGAAAATGGCGATGGAGGTCATGACCAAGCTCCAGCCCGAGATCGAGAAGCGCAAGCTGAAGCTGAACAAGGGCTGAGAAACGAGGAGAAGAATTTCTCCTTTATCAGCATGGCTCCGCGACGCGCTCCGCCCACGCTCTAACCTACAGATGATAACTCGTGTTCCAAGAATTTCAGAAGGGTCCGGTCGTGTGGAAGGCATGCGAGACACTGACCGGCCCTGTGCCGAAGCAGTTTGCATTGCAATTCTCGATGTCCCGCCAGCATCTCGGCCAGCTCGCTGAGCTTCGGCGATAGGTCGTAGAATGATTTGTGCCAGACCCTGATGTCCGTTCCAGTCGCGGCGTCGATGTGGCCGTTGCTCCGGGACAACGGGTGCAGCAACTCCTTCGATCAGCAGCATGGAGAAAAGGTGGGACGCCCCTGCATCCACTGATACTCGTACTCGGACTCCGTTGCCTCGCGACAACAACAACATCCGTTGCCGACTGGCGCGGCGATCACAACCCGCGGTTCAGAAACCTCTTGAACTCGCGTGAATTTGCATCGACCCTACCAATGGAAAAAGAGAAATGCAGAGAGTCAGGAGGTCAATCCATGCGGCGATGCTGGACAACGGTAGCCGCAATACTTCTCGCAGCGGCGAGCGTTAAGCCGGACGAGGCTTTAGCTTGCAGCAGTCCGAATGAAGTCGGCGCCACCGATGTACTTGCCATGCATACCTTCCTGCTCGTTAGCTCCCTCCAATGCAAACAAGGAGCCGCATTTGCCAGTTATCAAGGGAAATTCGGTGACAAAATAAAGGAGCAAATGGCGATTGCTCGCAACAAGATAGCAACCACTCACAATGATCCAGACCGTATTATGTCTCAATATATTACCGAGTTATCCAATCGGGCAGCCGTGGCACATGTGCAGTTGTCCTCAAGGAGCTGCAACATCACCTCAGATCTTTTTAAAGATCTTTCAGGAAGGATCACTGTCGACGGGTTACCTGAGTTCGCGCAAGTCAGCATGCCTGAGTCTGTGAAGGTGGAACTGGGATACTCGATTCCGCCGAGTCTGAGGGCATGCGCTCAAAAGTAGAGTGATGGAATGGGAAATGCGCGAACAAAAGTTTTTTGGTTCCGCCCTAGGCGGCAGCGCATCGGAAGGTCTCGATGGAGGGATCTGCTTGTAGCTGCGGTAGGAATCATCTCGTTCTCCTTAGTCGAAAATATCGGCAAGACTTTCGACGTCTGGGACAAGGCGCAGTTAGCGTTGGGCTTTAAGCCGGATGCGCTCGCCATCGCTCGCTCTAATGAGATGGAGCAATCTACGCGCGAGCTTCTGCGTCTTGCTCACCGGTTCGTTTACGAGATTCGAAACTACGGCGATCTAGTAGTAGGCAAGCAACCTGGTGCCGATCTCGATCAGGCATATCTTTCGTATCAAAGAGTTCGAATGGCGTGGAACGAGACTTTGATGACCAATGTTCTTCTTGTGCAAAAATGGTACGGGAAGAGCAAGGCAAGGATGCTTGAAAACGAAATTGCGCCGCTTTTTGTGCAGGCATACTGGTGCATGAGCGACTTGCGCTCCGAGGGCGTGCATGAGCTGAGCCAATCGCCCGGATTTTGTCGAGGGGATGCTGGCGCCTCGCCGGATTTGTTAGCGACAAACCTCACGCAGCTGCGAACAATCTCCAATGTCCTGTTGCTACGACTCTACTGTTTTGCAGCGGGAATCGATGCTGAACTTCCCGACAACCTAACTATTCGCAAGGAAAAGGATTCCAAAGGTGCACCGGAAAGGTGTGGTGGGCCCGCTTAATTTGGCTCAACACGCCCGCCTCATCCGTAAATCCAATTTCTTTGGTCGGCATACATGATGGCCACACCGCAACCGTTCCCGATCGACCGTTTGCCTTGGCCGAGAAATTCGAGCCGGCGATATGCGGCGACTTCTCGCGTGCGAAGCTGCACCGCTACGCTGCCGTCTCGTTACCGCACCCACATCGGCGCCAACACGAAGTATCATGTCGATCAAGACACGGACGACGTGCGACCCGTCAAAATGCCAAAGAGCGCCAATTTTTCTGAACCGCTCGAAACTCTTTGGTTCGATCTGGGAGCATTAGTTGGCGTCGAGGACATCCGCCGATATCCCATATGCCTGCACGCTTGTTCTGGCGAAGCCCGACCAATCGACACACCGCCACTGCTGGTCCCCGCCAAGCCAAGAAACACCAACAGGACCGATGTTCTCAGAAATATCAGCAGGTGAGAGAGGCAATGGCGGAGGGGGTGGGATTCGAACCCACGGTACGCTTGCACGCACAACAGTTTTCGAGACTGTCCTAATCGACCACTCTAGCACCCCTCCAGGCGCGCGGGTTTATAGGCGGGCGTTTTTAGGGGAGCAACAGCTTCCCGCGGTCAGCAAGGCGAATGCTCAATAAAGTCGCCGAATCAAGGCGTTAAAGGGCGCCCCGTCGGGCCTTGGGACGATGGTCTGCGCGTCACGTGAGCTCCGCCAGAGGCGTAATACCTTGAAGTCATTGACTTTTCGGTCTCCGAAAGGTCCAGTCGACGGAGTCGCGGCCGGCCCGTCTCCGACATTGACTCAAGAACCGGCATGCGTATATTCCGCGCTTCTTCGGCGGGCCCTGCGGGTCCGCCGCGTTCTTTCGTGTTTTTCGGCATTTCGGGCCGGGGAACCTCAAGCCAGGTGTCATCATGATCGCCGTTATCCGCACGGGTGGAAAGCAATACACGGTCGCCGCCGACGACCAGCTCACGGTCGAGAAGATCGAGGGCGAGGCCGGCGCCAAGGTCGAATTCACCGACGTGCTGCTGGTCGGCGACAAGGTCGGTGCGCCGACCGTCGAGGGCGCCAAGGTGGTGGGCTCGATCGTCAAGCAGGCCCGCGGCGAGCACCTGATCGTCTTCAAGAAGCGCCGTCGCCAGAACTCGCGGCGCAAGAACGGTCACCGTCAGGACCTGACGGTGGTCAAGATCGAACAGATCGTCGCCTGAGCAGAGCGACCGGAGTAGTACGATGGCACATAAGAAAGCAGGCGGCTCCTCGCGTAACGGCCGCGATTCGGACGGCAAGCGCCTCGGCGTGAAGCGCTTCGGCGGCCAGAAGGTCATTTCGGGCAACATCCTGGTCCGTCAGCGTGGCACCAAGATGAGCCCCGGCGAGAATGTCGGTGTCGGCCGCGACCACACTCTCTTCGCCATCGCCGACGGCGTCGTGTCCTTCCGGACCCGCGCAGGCGGCAAGGTCGAAGTGAACGTCCTCCCGGCGCCGGCACTGGCCGCCGAATAGAGCCGTTCATCCCATCGGATTGTGAAGGGGGAGCGGCTCGCCGTTCCCCCTTTTCGTTTGTGGACCCCATCTCATGAAGTTCCTCGACCAAGCCAAGATCTACGTCCGCTCCGGTAACGGCGGCGCGGGATGCGCGGGCTTTCGCCGGGAGAAGTTCATCGAGTTCGGCGGACCGGACGGCGGCGACGGCGGACGCGGCGGCGACGTGATCGCCGAATGTGTCGACGGCCTCAACACGCTGATCGACTATCGCTACGCCCAGCACTTCAAAGCCGAGACCGGCCATCACGGCATGGGCAGCCAGCGCACCGGCGGCAAGGGCAAGGACATCGTGCTGCGCCTGCCGCGCGGCACGCAGGTCTTCGCCGAGGACAACGAGACGCTGCTGCTCGACATGACCGAGATCGGCCAGCGCGTGATCATCGCCAAGGGCGGCGACGGCGGCTACGGCAACCTGCACTACAAGACCTCGACCAACCGCGCGCCGCGCCGCGCCGACGCGGGCTGGCCCGGCCAGGAGCTGGCACTGTGGCTGCGGCTGAAGCTGATCGCCGATATCGGCCTGGTCGGCCTGCCCAACGCCGGCAAGTCGACCTTCCTCTCCACCAACACCAACGCGCGGCCCAAGATTGCCGACTATCCGTTCACGACGCTTCATCCCGGCCTCGGCGTGGTGAAGGTGGGTGACGGCTCCGACGCGCGCGAGTTCGTGATGGCCGACATTCCGGGCCTCATCGAGGGCGCGCATGAAGGCGCCGGCCTCGGCACGCGCTTCCTGGGACATGTCGAGCGCTGCCGCGCGCTGCTGCACCTGGTCGACGGCACGCAGGACGACGTCGCCGGCGACTATCGCACCGTGCGCCGCGAGCTGAAGGCCTATGGCGGCAACCTCGCGCGCAAGAAGGAAATCGTGGCGCTCAACAAGACCGACGCCATGACGCCGGAAGACATCGAGACCAAGCGCGCCCAGCTCGCCAAGGTGAGCCGCAAGACGGTGCATGTGATCTCGGCGGTCTCCCGCCAGGGCGTGCAACCCCTGCTGCACGAACTGATGAAGCTGGTCGAGAAGCAGCGCGCGCCCGACAAGGACGCCGCATGACACCCCTCGCCGGCGCCCGGCGGCTGGTCGTCAAGATCGGCTCCTCGATCCTGGTGGACGAGACGAAGGGCGAGGTCCGGCGGGATTGGCTGGAGGCCCTGACCAACGACGTCGCGCGTCTCCATAGGGGCGGCTGCGAGGTCGTGCTGGTCTCCTCCGGCGCCATTCGCCTCGGCCGCACGCATCTCAAGCTGCCCGGCGGGCCGCTGCGTCTCGAGGAAAGCCAGGCCGCCGCGGCGACCGGCCAGATCCAGCTCGCGCAGGCCTACCAGGAGGCGCTGGCGCGCCACGGCATCACCGTCGCGCAGATCCTGCTGACCCTGCACGATTCCGAGGAGCGCCGCCGCTACCTCAATGCGCGCCAGACCATGGCGACTCTGCTGAGCCTCGGCGCGATCCCGGTGATCAACGAGAACGACACCGTCGCCACCGACGAGATCCGCTTCGGCGACAACGACCGCCTCGGCGCGCGCGTCGCCGAGATGATCTCCGCCGACACGCTGGTGCTGCTGTCGGATATCGACGGGCTCTACACGGGCGACCCGCGCAGCGATGCGTCCGCGACGTTCATCCCCGAGATCCGCGAGATCACGCCCGAGATCGAGGCGATGGCGGGCGTCGCGGCTTCCGTGATGTCCAACGGCGGCATGGTGACCAAGCTGATGGCCGGCCGCATCGCCATGGCCGCGGGCTGCCGCATGGCCATCGCCGATGGCCGCGGCGTCGGCGCGCTGGGCGCCCTGATCGACGGCACGTCGCGCTGCAGCTGGTTCCTGCCCGAGGCCTCGCCCTTGTCGGCGCGCAAGAAGTGGATCAAGGGCTCGCTCAAGACCAACGGCACGCTGATCGTCGACGACGGCGCGGTGCGCGCGCTTTCGACCGGCAAGAGCCTGCTGCCGGCGGGCGTGACGTCGGTCGCGGGCGAGTTCCGCCGCGGCGACGTGGTCGATGTGAAGGATCGCGTTGGCCGTGTGCTGGCGCGCGGCCTGGTCGCCTATGCCGCCGACGATGCCCGCCGCATCGCCGGCCGCAAGAGCGCCGAGATCGAAAAGCTGCTGGGTTTCCGCGGCCGCGACGAGATCGTCCATCGCGACGACCTCGTGGTCGAGTGAAGAGACGGAGCGTGCGATGAACGTCCAGACCAAGCCCGCCGAAGACGCCGTTGCCATCGTGGCCGAGCTCGGCCAACGCGCGAAGGCCGCCGCCGCGTCGCTGCGCAACGCGCCGACGGACGCCAAGAACAAGTCGCTCCTCGACGCCGCCCGCCTGATCCGCGACGAGAAGGCGGCCATCCTCGCCGCCAATGCGCGCGACATCGAAGCGGCCAAGGCTGCCGGCATGACGACCGCGCTGCAGGACCGGCTGCTGTTGAACGACGCCCGCATCGAGGCGATGGCCAAGGGGCTCGACGAGATCGCTGCCCTGCCCGATCCGGTCGGCGCCGTCATCGAGGAATGGCAGCGGCCCAACGGCCTGGCACTCAGCCGCGTCCGCGTGCCGATCGGCATCATCGGCGTGATCTACGAGGCGCGGCCCAACGTGACCGCCGATGCCGGTGCGCTCTGCATCAAGTCGGGCAACGTCGTGGTACTGCGCGGCGGCTCCGACAGCTTCCATTCCTCGCGCACCATCGTCGAGTTGCTGCGTCGCGCGCTGGCCGGCGCCGGGCTGCCCGAGGATTGCGTGGCGCTGGTGCCGACGACGGATCGCGCCGCCGTCGGCGAGATGCTGCGCGCCATGGACTGGCTCGACCTCATCGTGCCGCGCGGCGGGCGCTCGCTGATCGACCGGGTGACGCAGGAAAGCCGCGTGCCGGTGCTGCGCCACTATGACGGCATCTGCCACGTCTATGTCGATCGCGACGCCGACGTCGCGATGGCGCGCGACCTCGTGGCCAACGCCAAGATGCGCCGGGTCAGCGTCTGCGGCGCCGCCGAGACCCTGCTGATCGACCGCGCCGCGCTCGACACGCACCTGAAGCCGGTGCTTGCGAAGCTGCACGAGCTGGGCTGCGAAGTGCGCGGCGATGCCGAGGTTCAGAAGCGTGATCCGCAGGCACTGGCTGCCACCGAGAAGGACTGGCGTACGGAATATCTCGAGCCGATCATCTCGGTCGCCACGGTCGACGGCGTCGCCGGCGCGATCGAGCACATCGCGCGCTACGGCAGCCAGCACACCGAATCGATCGTCACCGACAACGATGCGACGGCGCAGCGCTTCCTGGGCGAAGTCGACAGCGCCATCGTGATGCACAACGCCAGCACGCAGTTCGCCGACGGCGGCGAGTTCGGCCTGGGCGCGGAGATCGGCATCTCGACCAACCGCATGCATGCGCGCGGCCCCGTCGGCCTGGTCGAGCTCACGACCTACAAGAACATCGTGCGCGGCAAGGGCACGCTGCGCCCGTGATGTTGCATCCGATGCAAAGTGTGTCGCGCGCAACGACGCGGCGCATCGGCCTGCTGGGCGGCTCGTTCAACCCCGCGCATGCCGGCCATCGGCATATCAGCCTGGAGGCAATGAAGCGGCTCGGCCTCGACGAGGTGTGGTGGCTGGTCTCGCCGCAGAATCCGCTGAAGAGCGGCGATGGCATGGAGCCGCTGCCGACGCGCGTCGCGCGCGCCCGCCAGATCGCCAATCACCCGCGCATCCGCGTCGACGCGCCGGAGCTGCTGATGGGCACGCGTTACACGCTCGACACGGTGCAGGCGCTGAAGCGCGTCTACCCCCAAGCGAAGTTCGTGTGGCTGATGGGCGCTGACATCCTGCCCCAGCTTGTCGACTGGGCGGGCTGGCGCACCCTCTTCGGCACCATTCCCATTGCCGCCTTCGCGCGGCCCGGCTGGGGCTATGCCGCTTTGGCCTCGACGGCGCCGCGTACCTTCGAGCGTTTCCGCCTGCAGGCCACCGAGGCCCGGAAGCTCGCCACTTGCGAGCCGCCGGCCTGGTGTTTTATCCCGAGCAGGCTGGACAGCCATTCGGCCACGGCCATCCGCGCCGTGCGCCCCCGACGGACCAGAGCGAAAGGAAAGACCATCTCCGACCAGACCCGCACGCTTCCCGATCGAAGCAAGGCCTCCGACGCGCTCCTCGCCGAGGTGCGCCAGTCGCTGGACGACAGCAAGGCCGAGGACGTCGTCGTCATCGACCTCAAGGGCAAGTCCGCCTTCGCCGACTACATGGTGATCGCCTCCGGCCGTTCGACCCGCCAGGTCGTGGCCATCGCCGAGAACCTCGCCAACAAGCTCAAGCAGGCCGGCCGCGGCTACACGCCCGTCGAGGGCAAGCAGACCGGCGACTGGGTGCTGGTCGATGCCGGCGACGTGGTGGTCCACGTCTTCCGCCCCGAGCCCCGCGCCTTCTACGCGCTGGAAAAGATGTGGGCGCTGGAGACCGAGGCTGCCGAAAAGCCGGTCAAGAAGGCAGCCGCCAAGCGCGCGGCCCCCAAGACGGCGACCAAGCCGGCCGCACGGCGCAAGCGCGCGTCTTGAGGATCACGATCGCCGCCATCGGCCGCGCCTCGCGCGGACCGGAGCGCGATCTCTACGACCACTATGCCGGCCGCATCCGCTGGCCGCTCACGCTGCGCGAGCTCGAGGAGAAGCGGAAGCTCCCCGCGCCGCAGCTCATGCAGCGTGAAGGCGAGTTGCTGCTGGAGGCGGCCCCGGCCGGCGCCACGCTGGTGATGCTGGACCGCCGCGGCAAGGTGCTCGACAGCGAGGCCTTCGCGACCCGCTTGGGTGGCTGGCGTGACAGTTCCGTGTCGGACGTGGCCTTCCTGATCGGCGGTGCCGACGGCCACACTGAGGCAATGCTGAAAAAAGCCGGCCTGGTCCTGTCATTTGGCGCCATGACCTGGCCCCACCTGCTGGCCCGCGGGATGCTGGCCGAGCAGATCTACCGCGCCCAGCAGCTTCTCGCCGGACATCCCTATCATCGGGCCTGAAAAACCGGTGATTTGCCTCTGTTCTGACGAAAAACCGGGGCTACATTGGCGACCATGCACCCAATTTCCCGGTGGCTCCTGGCCGCCTCCTCCGCCCTCCTCCTGACCGCCGCCTCGACGGCTGCGATGGCCCAGTCGACGCCGCCGGCCAAGCCCGTCGAAAAGCCGGCGGTGAAGTCGGTGCGCAGCATCCCGTACGTGTCGATCACCGGCGAGGACGGCAAGCAGCGCCACTACGAGACCAACGCCATCCCGCTGCTGTTCCATCGCGCCTGCTTCGGCTGGCGCATGTATCTCGGCGGCCCCAACCGCGTCGTGTCGTTGCGCGAGGTCCTGACCACCTCGCAACCGGCCGAGCAGGTGATCGCCGGTCCCGAGACCGAGGTCAGCGCCGACAAGACCAAGGCCACGACGCGCATGCTCGAGACGGTGCAGGACGGTGTGCTGCAGCGTTCCTGGTGCATCATCCCGGGCGACCCGCCCGGCACCTACACCTATGACGTCAGCATCGACGGCGAGCCGCGCGGCGAGTTCGTGTTCTGCGCCATCGAAGTGCCCGACCAGAATCCCAATACCGATCCGCGCGAGCTGAGCTGCCCCAACAAGTTCAACGCCGTCGAGCGCGCCCAGCCGCAGCCACGGAAGGCCTCGTGATGGCCGGCAATGCTCCGCGCCCCGTCCTGCTCTGTATCCTCGACGGCTGGGGCCATCGCCCCGATCCGACGAACAATGCGATCCTGGACGCAAGCACGCCGAACTTCGACCGGCTGGTCGCCACCTGCCCGCAGGGGCTGATCGACGCCTCCGAAAGTTTCGTCGGCCTGCCCAAGGGCCAGATGGGCAATTCCGAGGTCGGCCACATGAACCTGGGCGCCGGCCGAGTCGCCGTGCCCGACCTGCCGCGCATCGACAATGCCATTGAAGACGGCTCGCTGGCGAAGAACCCGATCCTCATCGAAACGATCGCCACCCTGAAGAAAAGCGGCGCCCCGCTGCACCTGCTGGGCCTTGCCTCGCCGGGCGGCGTGCATGCCCACCAGGATCATCTGGTGTTCCTCGCCAACCTGTTTGCCGGCCAGGGCGTGCCGGTGTGGATCCACGCTTTCCTCGACGGGCGGGACATGCCGCCGCGCAGCGCGCTGGAATGCCTCGACCATATCCAGGCGGGCCTGAAGCCCGGCCTGCCGATCCGCTTCGCCACCGTGTCCGGCCGCTTCTATCCCATGGACCGCGACAAGCGCTGGGAGCGCGTGACGCTCGCCTATGACGCGATGGTCGATGCCAAGGGCGAGCGCGCGACGACCCCGACGGAAGCCGTCGACAAGGCCTATGCCGCCAAGCTCGACGACGAGTTCGTGCTGCCGACGGTGATCGACGGCTACACCGGCATGAAGGACGGCGACGGCCTCCTGATGTTCAACTACCGCTCCGATCGCGCGCGCCAGATCCTGACGGCGCTGCTCGATCCGCGCTTCGACGGCTTCAACCGCAACAGGGTCGTCAACTTCGCGACCAAGGTCGGCATGGTCGACTATTCGGCCGCGCTCAATCCGTTCCTGCAGACGCTGTTCCCGCCCGAGATCATCAAGATGGGCCTCGGCGAGACGGTGTCGCGCGCCGGCCTGAAGCAGCTTCGCATCGCCGAGACGGAGAAATACGCGCACGTCACCTTCTTCTTCAACGGCGGCGAGGAGCGCGTGTTCGACGGCGAGGAGCGCATCCTGGTCCCGTCGCCCAAGGTGAAGACCTACGACCTGAAGCCGGAGATGAGCGCGCCGGAAGTCACCGACAAGCTCGTCGAGGCGATCGGCTCGGGCAAGTTCGACCTGATCGTGGTCAACTACGCCAACACCGACATGGTGGGCCATACCGGCGACCTCGGCGCGGCGACCAAAGCGGTCGAAGCCGTCGATGGCTGCCTCGGCCGGCTGATGCAGGCCATCCAGGCGGCCGGCGGCATCATGTTCGTCACCGCCGACCATGGCAATGCCGAGCAGATGTACGACGAGCAGTCGCACCAGAAACACACGCAGCACACGCTGAATCGCGTGCCCGCCCTGCTGTTCAATGCCCCGGCCTCGGTCCATTCGCTGGCCGACGGCAAGCTGGCGGACGTCGCGCCGACGATGCTGGCCCTGATGGGTGTGCCGCAGCCTGCGGAAATGACCGGCAAGTCGATGCTTTCGACGGCCTCCCGGCCGACCGTCCTGGCGACCCGCGCCCAGCGGCCGCAGCCTCTGCCTGATTTGTGAAGCGGCGCCGGGCCCCGGCGCCTTGATCCTGCCAAAGACGCCCCTGTATCCTCCTCCAACGCTAAAACACCGGATCGCCGGGCCTCCAAGCTCCCGGCGACTTCCCTCCTGAAGGCACCCAAATGACCTTTCTGCGCTTAGCTTCACTCGCCACGGCTGTGGCTTTCCTGGCCGCTCCCGCCTTCGCGCAGGACAAGGCCGATCCGAAGGCCGCCGGCGGCGACAAGAGTGAGCTCTACCAGCAGCTCAACCTGTTCGGCGACGTGCTGGAGCGCATCCGCCGCGACTATGTCGAGCCGGTGGAAGAGAAGCAGCTCATCGAGAATGCCATCAACGGCATGCTGAGCGCGCTCGATCCGCATTCGAGCTACATGAACCCGAAGTCGTACAAGGACATGCAGGTCCAGACGAAGGGTGAGTTCGGCGGCCTCGGCATCGAGGTCACGATGGACAACGGTGTCATCAAGGTCGTGTCGCCGATCGACGATACGCCCGCCGCCAAGGCGGGCATCCAGCCGGGTGACCTGATCTTCGCGCTGGACGGCGAGCCGGTGCAGGGCCTCACCCTGCAGGAAGCCGTCGAGAAGATGCGCGGCAAGGTCGGCACGCCGATCAAGGTCTCGATCCGCCGCGGCACCAAGGACCCGTTCGACGTCTCGCTGACCCGCGAGACCATCAAGGTGAAGCCGGTCAAGTTCCGCCTCGAAGGCGGCGACATCGGCTACATCCGCGTCACCTCCTTCACCGAGCAGACGACGCCCGGCGTGCTCGACGCCGTCGAGAAGCTCAAGAAGGAAGCCGGCAACAAGCTCAAGGGCTACATCATCGACCTGCGCAACAACCCGGGCGGCCTGCTCGACCAGGCGATCGCGATGTCGGACGCCTTCCTCGACAAGGGCGAGATCGTCTCGGTCAAGGCGCGCAAGAACGACGACGTCCAGCGCTGGAACGCCAAGCCCGGCGACGTCGCGGGCGGCCTGCCGATCGTCGTGCTGATGAACGGCGGCTCGGCCTCGGCCTCGGAAATCGTGGCCGGCGCGCTGCAGGATCATCGCCGCGCGATCGTCCTCGGCACGCGCTCGTTCGGCAAGGGCTCGGTCCAGACCATCATGCAGGTGACCGGCGGCGGCGCGATCCGCCTGACCACGGCGCTCTACTTCACGCCGTCGGGCCGCTCGATCCAGAAGGAAGGCATCAAGCCGGACATCGAGGTCGAGCCCGCGAAGATCGAGAACATCCAGCAGCGCTCGAGCTTCCGCGAGGAGAATCTGCGCCGCTCGATCACCAACCCGAACGACAAGCCGGTCGTCCCGCCGCCGCCGCAGGCCAAGCCGGGCGATGCCAAGCCGGAAGCCGGCAAGCCGGGCGACAAGACCGACGACAAGGCGGCCCAGACGCCGCAGGCGACGCCGTCGGGCGATCCGGACGAGCCGCCGAAGGAGCAGGCTGCCGACTACCAGCTGCTGCGCGCGGCCGACCTGATCCGCGGCATCTCGCTCTACAGCGGGAAGGCCAACTGATCGGTCGTCGAGGATGACGCCATGGCCAGTTCGGGCCGGCGCGTCGCCATAGTCGCAAGGAAACGGCCAGGCCCCCGGGGCCTGGCCGCAGCGTACCTTCTGGTCCTGGGACTGATCGCGGGCGCTGCCGGCATCGCCTTTGGCGATCTCGACGCGAAGACGCCGCACATCGTCGACAGTGCCGTGGCGGCCTCTCCGCAGGCCACGCCTCCCGACGACGCCCCGGCGGTATCGACATCGGCCCCGTCGGAAATCCAGTCGCTGCCCCTGCCCCCGCGCCGCCCGGCGGGACCGTTGGGATTCCGCAAGCTGCCGGCCGAAGAACTCACCGCGATGGTCGAGACGACCGATGACGGCCTTCGCCTGCCGCGCGTCTCGCCGTCCGGATGGATGCCATGGATCGCCCAGGCACGGCGCTTCGATCCGGCCGGCCCGCCGGCGCGCCTCGGCCTTCTCGTGATCAACGTCGGCCTCAACGAGGCCGCGATGCGGCGCGCGATCGAGGATCTCCCGCCCGAGGTCAGCCTGGCGTTCCTGCCCGGCACGCCCGACCTGCCGCGCTGGCTGGCCCAGGCCCGTCTGTTCGGCCACGAGAGCTACCTGATGCTGCCGATGGACGATCCCGCCGTCGCCGAGCGCGGTGTCCGCCCGATCGAGGCCACCGTCGACGGTCCGGAGAACCTGCGCCGCCTGCGCGCCACTTTGGCGCGCGGCGAGGGCTATGCAGGCCTCGTGATCTCGCCGCCCGGCCGCGCCGCGCAGTCGGAGACGGTGATGCGGCCGCTGGTCATGGAGATCGCCGATCGCGGCCTCGGGCTGATCGAGGTCAATCCGACGCCGGGCACGACTCCGATCCAGCGCCTGACCGAGGAGCTGGGCGTCGGCTACGCCCGCAGCACCGACGTGCTCGACTACAAGCTCTCGGGCGACGGTGTGGGCGGCAACCTCGACCGGCTGGGCGCGTGGGTCGCCGAGGCCTCTGCCGACCGCGTGCCGCGCCATGCCTTCGGTGTCGTGCAACCGGACGATGACGCGATCACCGCGATTGCCGCCTGGTACAAGGGGCACGAAGGAAAAACCACCTTGTCATTCGTGCCGATCATCGGGCATTTCGAATGCCGCGATGCCTGCATGACCCGCATGAAGGCGCAACCTGCCCAGCTCCGCCCCTGATCATGCCCACGCCTCCAACTGTAAACGGCCGCCCCGAGGAATATCGCCGCAATGTCGGCCTGATGCTGATCGCCCCGGACCGGCGCGTCTTCGTCGGCTGCCGCGTCAACCAGCCCGATGCCTGGCAGATGCCCCAGGGCGGCATCGACAAGGGCGAGACGCCGCTGGAAGCCGCCTGCCGCGAACTGCACGAGGAGGTCGGCACGACCAAGGCGCTGCTGCTGCGCGAGAGCGCCGGCTGGATCTCCTACGACGTGCCGGAGGACCGGCGGCCGGCCCACTGGAAGGGCCGCTGGCGCGGCCAGGCGCAGAAGTGGTTTGCGCTCTCCTTCACCGGCACGGATGCCGACATCGACATCGATGCCCACGACCAGGAATTCGCCGCCTGGCGCTGGATCGCGCCCGGTGAGTTATCGACGCTGATCGTGCCGTTCAAGAAGGCCGTCTACGACGCGGTGTTCGAGGAATTCTCGGATCTGATCTCGTAGGAAAACCGTCGAGACGATGGAGTTATTTTTCTAAGCCCCCAGCGACGCCAGCTTGGCGGCGTTGCGGCGCAGGAACCACAGGCCCGCGCGGGTCATCAGGTTGTTGAGGCGGCCCTGCGGCTCCAGCCCGATGGCCTTCAGCACCATCGCCATGGCGCGCTGCACGTGGGTCTGGCGGTACAGCGGATAGGCGCGCCGTGCATAGGCCTGCATATTGCGCTTGCGGTCGTAGACCGCATCCAGCGGTTCGTTGGCGGCGAAATAGGCATAGGCCAGCTCGTCGTCCTCGCTCTCGGCGAGGCGGCCCCAACCGATGCGCAGGCGGGACCAGCGGTTCAGACGGTCGCGCCGGAGGCAGCGATTGAGATGTTCGTAGAACAGCTTGTAGTGACGGAACTCGTCGGCCGCGATCTTCTGGCAGACCTGCTTCAGCACCGGCTCCTCGGTCGCATCCTTGAGGGCGCTGTAATAGGAGCTGGTGCCGGTCTCGACGATGCAGCGGGCGATCATCTCGCCGGCCTGGCTGCCGCGCACCGATTCGCTCACGTGAAGCGGCAGCTTGTAGCCGGTACGGAAGCGCTCGAAGGCGGCGTCGAAATCCCACGACGGATCGGCAAGCTGGGCCCAGCGGCCGAGCGCCATGCCGTGCTGGATCTCCTCGACCACCCAGTTGTCGACGGCGTTCATGAATTCGGGATCGTCGGCAAAGACGCGGCTGAGATAGATTCCGTAGTCGGCACCGTTCCGCTCCACCAGGGCCGCCGCCTTGATGTTGCGGAGAATTTCGGAATCCACCTTCGACGCATCGAAGCGATCCCAGGCGATCGTCTCGAGTGTCCAGTTACCCATGAACAAGCACCCTCGGCGCGTTGTCTTTCCAGCGTAATAAAGCCACCTCCGGCCCGCCTTTCAATGGCAGACCGGTGCACTTTTCGACTGAAAAATGCGCAGTGGCGCTGAAATCAGCGGCTGGCGTAGAAGGCCTGCGCACGCTTCAGATCCTGGGCGATGGCCAGGTTCTTCTCGGCGGCGGCCTTCTCGGCGGGCGTGGCGGCGTCAGTAATGTCGTTGCGGGCCGTGCGCTCGCGATCGTCGAGCTGCGCGACGGTGACCTGCTCGAAGGGCACCGCCTCGTTGGCCAGAACCGTGCAACGCTCCGGCGTGACCTCGGCGAAGCCGCCGGCCACCAGGAAGCGCTGTTGGACCTTGTTGCCCTGGTAGACCTCGAGGACGCCGGGGCGAACCGTCGAGACCAGCGGAGCGTGGCCCGGCAGGACGCCGAAGTCGCCTTCGCTGCCCGGGACGACGACCATGTCGGCCTCGGTCGCGAGCAGCTCGCGCTCGGGCATCACCAGACGGAAGGAGACCTTGGCCATCTGCTTAGGCCGCCTCGGCCGCGAGCTTCTTGGCCTTGGTGACGGCTTCCTCGATGGTTCCGACCATGTAGAAGGCCGGCTCCGGCAGATCGTCGTATTCGCCGGCGAGGATGCCCTTGAACGCCTTGATCGTGTCCTCGAGCTTCACGAACACGCCCGGCGTGCCGGTGAACACTTCGGCCACGTGGAACGGCTGGCTGAGGAAGCGCTGCATCTTGCGGGCGCGGCTCACGACCAGCTTGTCCTCTTCCGAGAGCTCGTCCATGCCCAGGATGGCGATGATGTCCTGCAGCGACTTGTACTGCTGCAGCACGCGCTGCACCGAGCGGGCGGTTTCGTAGTGCTCCTGGCCGACGACGCGCGGGTCGAGCATGCGCGAGGTCGAGTCGAGCGGATCGACGGCCGGGAAGATCGCCTGCTCGGCGATCGAGCGGCTGAGCACGGTCGTCGCATCCAAGTGGGCGAACGACGCGGCAGGCGCCGGATCGGTCAAGTCGTCGGCGGGCACGTAGATGGCCTGCACCGAGGTGATCGAGCCCTTCTTGGTCGAGGTGATGCGCTCCTGCAGACCGCCCATGTCGGTCGCCAGGGTCGGCTGATAACCCACCGCCGACGGGATACGGCCGAGCAGCGCCGACACTTCCGAGCCGGCCTGCGTGAAGCGGAAGATGTTGTCGACGAAGAACAGCACGTCCTGGCCTTCGGCGTCGCGGAAGTACTCGGCGACGGTGAGGCCCGACAGCGCGACACGGGCGCGGGCGCCCGGCGGCTCGTTCATCTGGCCGTACACCAGCGCCACCTTCGAGCCCGGACCGTCGAGCTTGATGACGCCGCCCTCGATCATCTCGTGATAGAGGTCGTTGCCCTCGCGGGTACGCTCGCCGACGCCGGCGAACACCGACACGCCGCCATGCGCCTTCGCGACGTTGTTGATCAGCTCCATGATCGTCACGGTCTTGCCGACGCCGGCGCCGCCGAACAGGCCGATCTTGCCGCCCTTGGCGTAGGGCGCGAGCAGGTCGATGACCTTGATGCCGGTGACCAGGATCTGCGCTTCCGTCGACTGCTCGATGAACTCGGGCGCGCTACGATGGATCGGCAGCGTGGTCTTGTTGCCGACCGGGCCGCGCTCGTCGATCGGCTCGCCGATGACGTTCAGGATGCGGCCGAGCGTCTCCGGACCGACCCGCATCTGGATCGGAGAGCCGGTATCGACCGCCTTCTCGCCGCGGACCAGACCGTCGGTCGTATCCATCGCGATGGTGCGAACCTCGGATTCACCGAGATGCTGGGCGACTTCCAGCACGATCAGGCGTCCGTCGGCATTCACGTGCAGCGCATTCAGGATGTTCGGCAGGTCGGCGTCGAAGCGCACGTCGATGACCGCGCCCGTGATCTGGGTGATCGTGCCGATGTTGTTGGTAGCCATAGCGGATCCCTTTCCTTCGATTGCGTGGCAGCCGGCCTAGACGGCCTCGGCGCCCGAGATGATCTCGATGAGTTCCTTGGTGATCGAGGCCTGGCGCGAGCGGTTCATCTGCAGCGTCAGTTTCTTGATCACGTCGCCTGCGTTGCGCGAGGCATTGTCCATGGCCGTCATCTGCGAACCGTAGAAGCTCGCCGAGTTCTCCAGCAGGATGCGGAAGATCTGGACGGTGAGATTGCGCGGCAGCAGGTCGGCGAGGATCTCTCCCTCGTCCGGCTCGAACTCGTAGATCGCGCCGCCGGCGGCGGCCGGTGCAGCCGAAGCTTCCGGCATCGGCGGCGGGATGAGCTGCTGCACGGTGACGACCTGGGTCATCGCCGACTTGAAGTGATTGAAGATCACCTTGGCGACGTCAAATTCGCCCGCCTCGTACATTTCCATGACGCGCGCCGTGACCTTCTCGGCATCACCGAAGGACAGGCGCGGACGGCCGAGATCGGTGATCGTCTCGACGATCAGCGCGCCGAAGTCGCGACGGAGCTGGTCGCGGCCCTTGCGGCCGACGCAGAAGATCTTGACCGTCTTGCCTTCGTTCAGTAGCGCGCGGATCTGGCGGCGCGCCTCGCGCACGATCGTGCTGTTGAAGCCGCCGCAGAGGCCACGGTCGCCGGTGGCGACGATGACGAGGTGCACCTGGTCGGAACCGGTGCCCACCAGCAGGCGCGGACCGCCGGCAGAGCCCTGGAAGCTCGCGCCGAGCGACGCCAGGATCTTGTCCATGGATTCCGCATAGGGGCGGGCCGCGGCGGCCTGCTCCTGCGCGCGCCGCAGCTTGGCGGCTGCGACCATCTTCATGGCCTTGGTGATCTTCTGCGTCGACTGGACGCTTCGGATCCTGAGGCGGAAGGTCTTGAGGCTAGGCATCGAAACCTTCGGGAGTTAGGCGAACTTCTTGACGAAGTCGGCGAGGAACGCCTTCAGCTTGTCGTCGGTCTCCTTGACGATTTCGCGCTTCTCGCGGATCGAGGCGAGGATGGAGCCCTCGGCACGGACGGCGTCGAGCATCTGGCGCTCGAACTCGTTGATGCGGCCGACCGGCAGCGTGTCGAGGAAGCCGCGGGTGCCGGAATAGAGCGAGATCACCTGCTCTTCGACCGGCATCGGCACGAACTGGCCCTGCTTCAGGAGCTCGGTCAGGCGCTGGCCGCGCGCGAGCAGGCGCTGGGTCGAGGCGTCGAGGTCCGAGGCGAACTGGGCGAAGGCGGCCATCTCGCGATACTGCGCCAGCTCCAGCTTGATGGTGCCGGCGACCTGCTTCATCGCCTTGATCTGCGCGGCCGAGCCGACGCGGCTGACCGAGAGACCGACGTTAATGGCGGGACGGATGCCCTGATAGAAGAGCTCGGTCTCGAGGAAGATCTGGCCGTCGGTGATCGAGATCACGTTGGTCGGGATGTAGGCCGACACGTCGCCGGCCTGCGTCTCGATGATCGGCAGCGCCGTCAGCGAGCCCGAGCCGTTCTTCTCGTTCAGCTTGGCGGCGCGCTCGAGCAGGCGCGAATGGAGATAGAACACGTCGCCGGGATAGGCTTCGCGGCCCGGCGGGCGGCGCAGCAGCAGCGACATCTGGCGATAGGCGACGGCCTGCTTGGAAAGATCGTCATACACGATCACGGCGTGCATGCCGTTGTCGCGGAAGTACTCGCCCATGGCGCAGCCGGTGTAGGGCGCGAGGAACTGCATGGGCGCGGGATCGGACGCGGTGGCGGCGACGACGATGGAGTATTCCAGCGCGCCGTTGTCCTCGAGCGTCTTCACGATCTGGGCGACGGTCGAGCGCTTCTGGCCGATCGCGACGTAGACGCAGTAGAGCTTGCGGCTCTCGTCGGTGCCCTTGTTGATGCCCTTCTGGTTCAGGAAGGTGTCGATGGCGACGGCGGTCTTGCCGGTCTGGCGGTCACCGATGATCAGCTCGCGCTGGCCACGGCCGACCGGCACCAGCGAGTCGACGGCCTTGAGGCCGGTCTGCATCGGCTCGTTCACCGACTTGCGCGGAATGATGCCGGGCGCCTTCACTTCGACGAGCTTGCGCTCGGCCGCCACGATCGGGCCCTTGCCGTCGATCGGGTTGCCGAGACCGTCGACCACGCGGCCGAGCAGGCCCTTGCCGACCGGGACATCGACGATGGTGCCGGTACGCTTGACGGTGTCGCCTTCGCGGATCGTGCGGTCTTCACCGAAGATAACGACGCCGACATTGTCGCTCTCGAGGTTGAGCGCCATGCCCTTGATGCCGCCCGGGAACTCGACCATCTCGCCGGCCTTGACGCTGTCGAGGCCGTAGACGCGCGCGATGCCGTCACCGACCGAGAGGACCTGGCCGACCTCGGCCACTTCGGCCTCGGTGCCGAAATTGGCGATCTGCTGCTTCAGAATGGCCGAGATTTCGGCGGCACGGATATCCATTAGGCAACTCCCTTCATGGCAAGCTGCAAGCGCTGCAGCTTGCTGCGGACGGATGAATCGAACAGGCGCGAACCGACCTTCACGACGAGACCGCCGAGAATGTCGGGTTCGACGCGCGCGTCGATGGAAACCTTGTTACTGCCCAGAACCGAGCGCAGCGAGTCGCTGAGCTGCTGCAACTGGTCGGGGGAAAGCGGAACGGCCGAGGTGACGATCGCGGTGGTCTCGCCACGGCGGGCCGCCAGTTCGGCCAGGAAGGCCGAGGCCATGGCCGGCAGGTCGCGGGCGCGGCCGTTGGCCGCCACGGTGCCGACGAAATTGCGTGTCAGACCCGAAATGCCGGTGGCGTCGAGAACGGCCAGCAGCGCCTTGCCCTGCAGGGCGCGCGGAATGACCGGGCTGGCGATCATCCGGGCGAGGTCCGCGCTCTCGGCGACGAGCTTGCGGAAAGTGGCCAGGTCCTGCGCGACCTGATCGAGGGACTTTGCGTCGTCCGCGAGATCAAAAAGGGCGCTGGCGTAGCGTCCGGCAACGCCGGTGGTTGCGGTGGTCACGTCGAGAGCCTCTCCCCTGCTGCGGAACGCAGCCGGCAAGCCATTGAATTCACTACCTTTTCCCTAGCAGAACGCGCCGCGTCGCTTGCCGCCCCACCCCGGAAAAGCGCGCGTTGCTACCATGCTGCATTTCCCGGCGCAACGGCGGCAAGGCCCTGTTCTACAGCGGTTTTTCGGCGCAGAGGGTCAAAGGAAGGAATAAGGGTCGACATCGACCTGCAGGCGGACTGAGCCCGGCAGGCCGATCCTTTCCAGCCAGGCATGCAGTAAAGGCTGCACGGCCGTGTCGCGGCCGGCCTTCAGAAGGAAGCGGCGCCGGTGCCGGCCGCGCAGCAGGGCCATCGGTGCGACCGACGGCCCCAGGATGGTGACGCCCTCCCGCTGCGGCGCCTGGCGGGCCAGCGCGGCGCAGACATTGTCGACCGCGACCGGGTCCGGCCCGGAAATGATCAGCGAAGCCAGCCGCCCATAGGGCGGCATGCCCGCCGTCACGCGATCATGAAGCTCGACCTCCACGAAGCGGTCGCGATCGCCGGACACCAGCGCCTGCATGACGGGATGTTCGGGATTGTGGGTCTGGATCAGGGCCCGGCCCGGCCTTCCATCGCGGCCCGCCCGGCCCGCCACCTGATAGAGGAGCTGGAACGTCCGCTCGGCGGCCCGCAGGTCGCCGCCGTTCAGGCCGAGATCGGCATCGATGACGGCCACCAGGGTGAGATTGGGGAAATGATGGCCCTTCGCCGCCATCTGCGTGCCGATCAGGATGTCGATCTCACCCTTCTCCATGCGATCGACCGCTGCCGAGGCCTCGTCGCGGTTCATCAGGCTGTCGGAGGTGAAGAGTTCGAGTCGCGCCTCGGGGAAAAGTTCCAATGCCTCCTCGGCCAGCCGTTCGACGCCGGGACCGCAGGCAACGAACTGGTCGACCGCGCCGCAATGCCGGCAGGTCTGCGCCGGCGGCTCGGAATAGCCGCAGTGATGGCAGACCAGGGTGCGGCGAAAGCGATGCTCGACCAGCCAGGCGGAGCATTGCGGACATTCGAGGCCCGAGCCACAGGCGCGGCACAGCGTGATCGGCGCATAGCCGCGGCGATTGAGGAACAGCAGCGTCTGCTCGCCGGCCGCCAGCGTCTCCTTCATCGCCTCGACCACCGGCGGCGACAGCCAGCGCGCGCGGGGTGGCGGATGGCGCCGCAGATCGATGGCCGACAGGGCTGCAAGCTGCGCCCCGCCGTGACGCCCCGGCAGATGCACTTCGCCGTAGCGGCCGTTCTTCACATTAACGACGCTCTCGAGCGACGGCGTCGCCGACGCCAGGACGATGGGTGCGGAGGCAAGGCGCGCGCGCACCACCGCCATGTCGCGCGCATTGTAGACGACGCCCTCGTCCTGCTTGAACGAACTGTCATGCTCTTCGTCGACGACGATGAGGCCGAGATTGGCAAAGGGCAGGAACAAAGCAGAGCGTGCACCGACCACGACGCCCACGCGCGCCTCGGCAATGGCGCGCCAGGTCTCGCGGCGCTCCAGGCTGGTGAGGCCGGAATGCCAGGGCGATGGCAAGGCGCCGAAGCGGTCCTCGAAGCGCTTCAGCCACTGTGCCGTCAGCGCGATCTCGGGCAGCAGCACCAGGACCTGGCGGCCCGCGGCGAGGCAGGCCGCAATCGCTTCGAAATACACCTCGGTCTTGCCCGCGCCGGGCACGCCATCGAGCAGGGTCGCGGAGAAGCTGTGCGCCTTCACTCTCTCGACCAGCCCATCGGCGGCGATCTTCTGGGCTGGCGACAGGACCGGTCCCGCATGCAGCCCGTCCGGTTGGGGAAAGGACCGGCGGACGATGCGCTCCACCGTTTCCAGCAGCCCGAGTGTTGCCATGCTCTTCACGACCGACGTGCCGACGCCTGCGAGATGCGCCAGTTCCGCGGCGGCCATCGCCGGACCATCCTTCAACTGCTCCAGCACGCGACGCCGCGCGGCGGTGAGCTTGAGAGGCATATCGTCGGTCGGCACGGCAGGTCGATAGACCAGCTCGGTCTTGGGTGCTTCGAGCGCCGAGGGCACGCTCATCGCCATGCGCAGCACGGCGCCTGCAGGCATCAGCGTGTAGGCCGACACCCAGTCGACGAAGCGGCGCATCGCATCGGCCATCGGCAGTGCTGGCAACACCGCGATCACATCGCGCAACTTCTCCGGCGCGACATCGCCCGTGCCCTCGCCCCAGACGACGCCGACGGTTTCGCGCTTGCCCAGCGGCACGACGACGAAATGCCCCGGCAGGACCTCGATCCCTTCCGGGACGCGATAATCGTAGGCATCGCCGAGGGGCAGCGGCAGCAGGACCTTGATCGTGTTTTCCACCGGTTCGAGACGCGACGACGCGGCCCCCTTGGCTTGTGGCTCCGAGGGGGAATCGCTAGAAATTGTGGCAACAGGCGAGTTCGAACCACTGGCCATTGGGGTAGTTTATATGAAGTTCTTCGTCGATACCGCCGATGTCGCCGATATCAAGGATCTGGCTGCCTCCGGCCTGCTCGACGGCGTGACGACCAACCCCTCGCTGATCGCCAAGTCCGGCCGGCAGATGCTCGACGTGATCAAGGAGATCTGCGCCATCGTCCCGGGCCCGGTCAGCGCCGAAACGGTCGCGACCGACCACAAGACGATGCTCGAGGAAGGCCGCAAGCTCGCCAAGCTGGCCAAGAACGTCACCGTGAAAGTGCCGCTGACGCCCGACGGGCTCAAGACCTGCAAGGTGCTGACCTCCGAAGGCACGATGGTGAACGTCACCCTGTGCTTCTCGGCGGCGCAGGCACTACTGGCGGCCAAGGCCGGCGCCACCTTCATCTCGCCCTTCGTCGGCCGCCTCGACGATATCGGCCAGGACGGCATGCATCTCATCGGCGAGATCATGACGATCTATCGGCAGTATCCGCACTTCAAGACCGAGGTGCTGGTGGCCTCGATCCGCCATACCCAGCATGTGATCGCCGCCGCCAAGCTCGGCGCCCATGTCGGCACCCTGCCGCCCAACGTGCTGCGCCAGCTCTTCAAGCACACGCTGACGGACAATGGCCTAAAAGCCTTCCTCGACGACTGGGCCAAGACCGGCCAGTCGATCCTCTGACCCGGAGGCGGGCGCATGGCCAGTGACGGTACGATTCCGGCGCCCGACGGCTCGGGCCGGCAGGTGAAGCTGATCACCGCCGACGACGTCGTGGCCTATCTCAAGGCCCATCTCGACTTCTTCGACAAGCACGGCGAGCTGGCCGCCGAGATGGGCGTCACGCCGCGGGTCCAGGGGCCGGGCGTCATCGACATGCAGCAGGCGATCCTGAAGCGCCTGCGCGGCGAGATCGAAAAGCTCAAGGACGAGCGCACCGAGATCATCGCCAACTCCAAGCAGAACCAGATCGTCCAGAACCGCATCCAGGCGGCGGTCATCAGCATCATCCAGGCGACGACCTTCGAGAAGATGATCCACGTCGTGACGCACGAGCTGCCGGAGCTGCTCGATGTCGATTTCATCACGATGGCGATCGAGGCCAATGCCGACGCGCCCAAGCGCGTGCCCGTGCGCGGCGTCTACGTGCTGGCGCCGGGCGCCATCGATGCCGCCATCGGTCCGGACAAACATGCCCGCCTGCGCTCCAACATCGCGGGCGAGGAAGCCTTCTTCGGCGACGTCGCGCGCTTCGTGAAGTCCGACGTGCTGATGCGCCTGCAGGTTTCCTCGGGTTCGCCCGACGGTGTCATGTGCTTCGGCGCCCGCGATCCCGAAGCCTTCGGGCCGGAGATGTCGACCGAGCTCCTGTTCTTCCTGTCGAAGGTGCTGGAGAACACCATCCGCGCCTGGCTCGACCTGCCGGAGTGACACCGGGGTGAGCGTCGCAGACGCCCAGGAAGCGTGGCGCGACTGGCTGAAGAGCGAGCGCCGCCTCGCCGTCCACACGCTCACCGCCTACGAGCACGACGTCGCGACCTTCCTTGGTTTCATGGCGACCTATCTCGGCGAGATACCGACGCTCGATGCGCTGGCCCGACTGAAGCCCGCCGAGTTCCGCGCCTGGCTGGCCGAGCGGTCGCGCCAGGGCATGGCCCGCACCTCGACGGCACGCGCCTTCTCCTCGGTGCGCTCGTTCTTCCGCTTCCTCGACAAGAACAAGCTCGCCCACAATGCGAGCATCGCCACCATCCAGACGCCCAAGCTGCCGCGCTCCGTGCCGAAGGCGCTGAGCGAGCGCGACATGGAGGATGTGCTGCAGGCCGAGTCCGACCAGGACCGCGCGCCGTGGATCGACCAGCGCGATGCCGCGGTGCTGATCCTGCTCTACGGCGCCGGCCTGCGTATCGGCGAGGCGCTGTCGCTCACCAAGGCTGAGGTCGACGATCTCCTAAAGAACGGCCGCGACACGCTCTCGGTCACCGGCAAGGGCAACAAGACGCGGCTGGTGCCGCTGCTGCCGCAGGCCCTGCAGGCCCTGAAAGCCTATCGCGACAACTGCCCATGGCTCGCCGCGGCCAAGCCCACGGATCGCGTCTTCGTCGGCGCCCGCGGCGGCGCGCTCGATCCCGCCATCGTGCAGAAGCGGGTGCGCGAGATCCGCCGCGAGCTCGGCCTGGCCGAAAGCGTGACGCCGCACGCGCTGCGCCATTCCTTCGCCACGCACCTGCTAGGCGCCGGCGGCGACCTGCGCACGATTCAGGAGTTGCTGGGCCACGCCTCGCTGTCGACGACGCAGCGCTACACCGACGTCGACTCGGCCCGCCTCGCCGCCGTCTATCGCGCCGCCCATCCGCGCGCCAAAGGCTGAACCATGCCGCAGCATATTGGAATCGTCGCCTGCTCGGCCGAGGGCGCGGCGCTTTGCTACAAGACCATCTGCGTCGAGGGCGGCCAGTTGATGGGCCCGCACGCCCATCCCGAAGTCTCGATGCACACCCATTCGCTGGCCGACTATGTCGAGCGGCTGGATCGCGGCGATCGCGCCGGCGTGGCCGAGCTTATGCTGTCCTCGGCCAACAAGCTCGCGAGCGCCGGCGCCGATTTCCTGATCTGCCCCGACAACACGATCCATCAGGCGATGGAGCACGTGCTGCCGCGCTCGCCCCTGCCCTGGCTGCACATCGCCGAGGTGGTCGCCGCCGAAGCCGCGGCACGTGGCTACTGGAAGCTTGGCATCACCGGCACGCGCTGGCTGATCGACAGCGAGGTCTATCCGGAGAAGATCGAGGCCCGCGGACTCGCATGGCTGCGGCCGACCGAGGCCGAGCGCGACGAGACCAACCGCATCATCATGGAGGAGCTGGTCCAGAGCGTGTTCACGCCGCAAGCCGTCACCGCCTACCAGCGCGTGATGGATCGCATGAAGGCCGAAGGCTGCGATGCGGTCATCCTGGGCTGCACGGAAATCCCGCTGATCATGAACGACGCCAACTCGCCCTTGCCGACGCTCGATTCGACGCGGCTCCTGGCGCGCGCAGCACTCCGGCGCGCCGTTACACCGCCCGCTGCAGGACCCTAGCGTCGCGCTTCTGTTGCTGAAGTTGTGGTTCACGCTCGAGGACGCCTATCTGCCGGTCGATCTCCGCCATGACCGTCTTCGCGAAGGGTCCGAGATGGAGATAGAGCGTGATCTGGATGACCACCACCTCCAGAGCGGACGGATTGTGCCGGGCAATGTCGATGAAGGTGCGCCAGAAATGCGGTGCGAGAAGCGGACGGCCGACCGTCATGCGCCACATCAGGCGGAGTAGCGTATTACGATCGCGGGGGCTGACGACCGGCCGGGCCGTTATGGGATGGTTGGGGCGTCGCAGGTTGAGGCCCGATCTGCGAACCCGCTCGAAGTAGGCGGCGGGCCGATAGGTCGCTTCGAGAACCGCCCGATAGTCCTTCAGAATGTCGATGCGCGGGCGGCGGGTCTCGAAATTCAGTCCCGCCGTGCACTGGTCGCCGAGTCCAATGTCGGAGAAGGGCAACAGTCGCCCCTCCTTCTCCAGGCGGCGGGTCAACTGGGTCGAGGGCAACGCCGTCAGCAGCCCCACCATGCAAACCGGAATGTCGGTGGCCTCGATGCAGTCGATCATCGTCTCGGCGACGCGAAGCTCCTCGGTGTCGAAGCCGACGATGAAGCCCGCGACCACCATCATCCCTGCCGCGTGGATCTTGTGCACGCTCTCGGCCAGGCTCCTGCGCGTGTTCTGCTTCTTGCGGGCCGAGACGAGCGTGGCGGTATCGGGGCTTTCGATGCCCACGAAGATGGCGAAGAAATTGGCCCGCTTCATCAAGTCGAGCAACTCGGCATCGTCCGACAGGTTGATCGACGCCTCGGTCGAGAACATGAAGGGATAGCCGGTGCTCTTCTGCCAGGCCTCGAGTGCGGGCAGGAACTTCTTCAACGCCTTCTTGTTGCCGATGAGATTGTCGTCGACGAAATCGACATGGCCGCGATAGCCGGCATCGTGCAGCGCCTGCAGCTCGGCCAGCATCTGCGGCACCGTCTTGGAGCGGGGCACGCGGCCGAACAGCTCGATGATGTCGCAGAACTCGCAGTTGAACGGACAGCCGCGCGAGAACTGCACGCCGACGAAGAGATAATGATTGAAGTTCAGCAGGTCGAAGCGCGGGATCGGGCTCGTCGTGATATCGGCCTTGAACTTCTCGCCCTCGAACCTTCCCGTCCGCGCGCCGGACTCCCAGGCTTCGACGAAGCGGTCGATGAGGCCCTCGGCCTCGCCGATGACCAGGAATTCCGCATGCTCGAAGACCTCGGGGCTGGACATGGCATCGGGCCCGCCGACCACCACCGGCTTGCCCTGCGCCTGTGCCAGGTGGATGACTTCGAGCGAATCGAGGCGCTGCGGCATCATTCCGCCGGTCATGACCATGTCGGCCCAGGCGAGATCGGCGGCGTCGAGTTCTTCGGCGTTGCGGTTGACGAGCCTGATGTTCCAGGTGCGCGGCAGCAACGCCGCCAGGGTGATCAGGCCGAGCGGGGGCGCCGGACAGCGGACGCCCTGGATGTCGCAAGCCGCCTGCAGGCTCCAGAACGAGTTCGGATTGAAGCGCGGAAAGATCATGAGAACATTCGGTGTCGCCATGGCCGCTCCTTCGCTTGGTGTCAGGAAAAACCACCCGCAACCGCCGATCGGACGGCGGGGTTCGATGCGTTACGCATACAGCACCGGTGAAGAACGCAGACCAGTTGAACACGCGGCGGGCCACGGCACAATTGCTGTGCCGCCACGCTGCGGACGAAGTCACAATTTGGACGTTTACCTCGTTATTGGGAGGTAATTGCTTCGTAGCAGACGTGGAGCGCGCCACCGCTGCGCGGCTCGCATGACGTCAAGGTCAGCTTAAGCTCCGGCGTGCCGGGCGCGATGAGCGGAATGCCGTCGCCCAGCACGATGGGGACGATCGCCATCTCCAGTATGTCGAGCTTGCCGGCCGCGATCATGCCGCGGATCACCTTGGCGCCGCCCTCGACCCAGACCCGCCCATAGCCGCGCGCTTCCAGTTCGGCCGCCACCAGCGCGAGATCGCCCGAGCGCGCTTCGACGGAAGGCGGCGGATCGACCAGCGGGCGGTTCGTCATGACGATCGTCTGCTTGTCGCCATAGGGCCAGTCGCCGAAGCCGCGCATGACCTCGTAGGTGTCGCGTCCCATCAGGATCGCGTCGATACTCGCCATCAGGGCGCCGAAGCCGAACTCCTGCGGCGGGTAGCGCTCCAGCCAGTCGAACGAACCGTCGGCCCGCGCGATCTTGCCATCGAGCGACATCGCGATGTGACAGTGCCAGATCGTCTTTGCCATCTATCCGTCACCAGAACTAGAACAGCACCGTCACGCGTAGCGAGAAGACCGCCGCCATGGACTGTGTCGGCGTGAGCGCCGGCTGGAAATAGAGCTGAACGTCCGGCGTGATCAACAGGTGCCTGACCGACCACGACCAGTAAAGCTCGACCATCGTCTCGCTGGGGTTCACGAAGGTGTCGGTATAGAGGGTCTGGTTGACCCGGTTCCAGGCAAAGCCCAGCCCGATCTGGTCGAGCGGCGCGCGGCCCAGCGGATTGTTGTAGACCGCGCCGCCCGCGATCGACGACTGGATGTACTGGCTCGAGTTCCACGCGGTGTTGGCGCGAACGAACAGGCCCCAATGCTTGCCGAACGGCTGCGAGGCGTTGAACGACAGGCCCGAGCTCGCCTGCGGCTGCATCTCGACGCTCGGCAGGTTGTAGTAGAACAGCGAGTAGCTGCCGCCGTTCAGCTTCCCGGAGAGGGGCGACCAAGCACCGTAGAGGAACCAGGAATACTGGCCCTGCCCCACTGTGTTGAACTGGATGTAGTTGGACGGCAGGACGTTGTTGGCGTCCTGGAAACCCGCGGCGAGAGCGATCTCCTTGGTCGGGTTGACCTGGATGTAGGCGCCGAGACTGCCCTGCGAGTAGTTCTGGCTGCCGTTCTGCGACAGCGAATAGCCGATGAAGTTGACCTGCTCGTTGTTGGCGTAGGCGTTGCTGTCGAAATTCGTGAAGGGAAACTGCCCCACCGTCAGCGACACGAAATGACCGGGAAAGTCGTGCGTGTAGCTCACCTGCGCGAAGGTGAGCTGGTTGATCGGATAGTCGTTGACCTGGCTGTTGAGGTTGAGCCGGTTCTGCAGGCTGGCGCCGGTCTGGCCCGACCAGTACTGGGTCGCGAGGTAGGCAAACTGGAAGGAGCCGGCGCCGAGCTCGGGATCCTTGAACAGCTTCCAGTTCACCGCCGGCGAGAACTGGGCCTGCACCGCGCCATAGTCGTTGCCGGGCGTGCCCCACTGGCCCAGGGCCGACGAGGTCAGCGAGTAGAAGATGCCTGTCGACTTCTGGATCTCCTTCTTCGCCAGGGCGTAGCGCCGGGACGCGTCGTCGAATTCCTGGTCGAGGAAATATTGCTCGCGCGCCTCGGCCGCCCGCACCCGGTTATGGACTCTGCCGACATGGCGCGTACCGTCCGGGTCGTATGCCGCCTGCACCTCGGCCTGGGCCTCGGCCGGGGTTTGGGCTCCCGCTTCCGCGAGCGGAAAAAACAGGGCGGTCAGTGCGCCAATCCAAACAACCGAACGCATGCGCTCCCGCCGGCCCACGTTACGGCTTGAGAGCCTTTTCGAGGAACGCCTTCACGTCGATCACGAACTGCCTCCAGGCGGGCTCGTGGGCGCCGTAATGCGCACCGCAGCAACCGCCGGGCTTGCTGCGGTTGCCAACGCCGTCGAGATAGCGCACCGGCAGGCCGAGTGCATCGAAGCTGTGATGAGCGTTTTCATAAACTTTTGTTTCAATCAGCTCCCTGCCGCGCACGACCCGCTCCATCACGGCCCGGCACTGCGAGACCGGCGTCCAGTCGTCGAGCGCGCCCATGGCGAAGAACGTGGGCTGCCGCACCGCAAGGCGCGGCCCCAGCGAATCGGCCAGCGCGCAGTCGGGATAGAGCAGCACGACGGCGCGCGCCGCAGAGTGTGTCTGATCCTCGGGCTTGCCCGACAGCGCCCGCAGCATCGCCACGCCGCCGCCGTAGGAATATCCCATGTAGCCGAGCCGCCGCGGATCGATGCCCGGCTGCTTCGCCAGCCAGGCGAGCGTCGCATCGATGTCGCCGGCCCGCGCCTCGGCCGCCGCCGGCGTCGGCCAGTTGCGCCCGCAGACATCCTTGAGGCCGCGCGCCGAGAAACTGTCGACCACCAGCGCGGCATAGCCCCACGAGGCGAGCAGCCCCGCCATGCGCGACGTGTTCTGTCCCGGTCCGCCGCAGCCATGGAACAGCGCGACCGCGGGAAGCGCCGCCGTCGCGTTGGCGGGCCGGAACATCTGCGCGGACAGCTGGACCGTGCGGCCGTTTTGTTCGACGGGGACACGGACATTCTGCTGGGCCAGCGCGGGCATCGCGCATAGTAAAGCGAGCAGAAACATCAGCCTTGCCATCATCGCAGGACCGTAACCGATGCGAGGGCAGAGACAACAGGTGGATTGCAAGTGAACGACACGCTCTACACGATCTCCACCTGGGTGATCCCGGCCATCCTCGCCATCACCTTGCACGAGGCCGCGCACGGCTTCGTCGCCTATCGCTTCGGCGACACCACCGCCTGGCAGCAGGGCCGCGTGACCCTCAATCCGCTGAAGCATATCGACCCGTTCGGCACGATCCTCCTGCCGGGCCTGCTGATCTTCCTGCGCGCGCCTTTCCTGTTCGGCTACGCCAAGCCGGTGCCGGTGAATTTCCGGGCGCTGAACAATCCGAAGCGCGACATGGTGTGGGTCGCCGCGGCTGGTCCCGCCACCAACATCCTCCTGGCCCTGGCGGCGGGCCTGCTGGCGCATCTCGCTTTTCTCCTGCCGCTGCCCGCCGCGAAGTGGACGATCCTCAACATCGAGAACGCGATCCTGATTAACGTCGTGCTCGCCCTCTTCAACATGATCCCGCTGCCGCCGCTGGACGGCGGGCGGGTCGCCGTCGGCCTGCTGCCCGACAGCCTGGCGCTGCCGCTGGCGCGGCTCGAGCCCCTCGGGGTGCCGATCCTGCTCGGGCTGATCTTCATCCTGCCCCTGATCGGCAATCAGCTTGGCAGGGACCTGAACGTCATCGGCTGGATTCTCGGCGAGCCGGTCAACGGGCTGGTCAACCTCGTCATCCGCGTGACCGGCAACGGCTGACCGGCAACGGTACCCTGACACCTGATTCAGGAGCCGCTGCCTTCGATTCGTTTGTTTCGTTTATTTCGCTTATTTCGTTTGCTCGCCTGGAAAGACTCTAGGTTCGAACGTCGTCCGCCTCGGCGGGTGCGCCCGTCTGGGGCGGGGCGATGTTCATCGCTTGCCGCTCCTCGGCGATGCTGGCGACGGCGGCACGGACGCCGGGGTGGCGCGCCATGAACTGGTTGAAGTCGCGCCGGTCGAGCACCAGGAACTGGCAGAAGTCGACGGCGATGATATCGGCGGTGCGGCGCTCGCCGGTCAACAGCGCCATCTCGCCGAAATAGGCGCCGGGCTCGAGGCGGATGACCCGGTCGGCGACATGCACTTCGACGGCACCCGACGAGATGAAGTACATGCCGTCGGCCCGGTCGCCGCGGCGGATGACGCGGTCGCCGGGCGAGGCCGATTTCGGCCGAAACATCAGCAGCAGCGATTCCTGGTCCTGGCGCTCGACGAGCTGCAGCATGGGGAAGAGTTCCAGCAGGCTGTTCAGCTTGAGGTCCTCGGCCTTCGAGCGCTCTTCCTGGCGAGCCTTGATGACGGCGAGCTGGCGGCCCAGCGACTCGTAGTGCCGCCGGCCATAGAACGGTGCACCGGCCGGCTGGGCCACGCGCTTCTGCAGCAGGCCGACCACGTAGAAGACCAGCGGGTTCAGCATGATCGAGAAGAGCGCGCCGCCGACCACCAGGTCGCGGCCCTCGTTCGGCACCAGCCCGGCCGAGATGCCGAGCGCGATCAGGATGAAGGAGAATTCGCCGATCTGCGCCAGGCTGGCCGACACCATGAGGCCGGTGCCGACCGGGTAGCGCAGCAGCATGATGATGGCGAAGGCGATCAGCGACTTGCCGAAGATGATCAGCGCCAGCACCGACAGGACGGCGCCCGGCGAGCGGTAGAGGATCGTCGGATCGAACAGCATGCCGACCGAGACGAAGAACAGCACCGAGAAGGCGTCCTGCAGCGGCAGCGAGTCGGCCGCCGCCTTGTGGCTGAACGAGGACTCGCTCAGCACGACGCCCGCGAAGAACGCGCCCAGGGCAAAGGAGACGCCGAAGATGTGCGCCGATCCATAGGCGATGCCGAGCGCCACCGCGAGGACCGAGAGCGTGAACAGCTCGCGCGAACCGGTGCGGGCAACGCGGGCCAGCATCCACGGCACCACCTTGGGGCCGATCAGGATCGCGATGACGGCGAAGGCCGCGACCTTCGAGAGCGTGGCCATCAGTTCCAGCGCGATCGGCATGCCCGACGGCTCGTGGCCCTGGATCGGCTTGCCGCCCAGCACCTCGGCGAAGGCCGGCAGCAGCACCAGCGCCAGCACCATCGCCAGATCCTCGACGATCAGCCAGCCCACGGCGACGCGGCCGTTGGGACTGTCGACCAGGTTGCGCTCCTCCAGCGCCTTGAGCAGCACGACCGTACTCGCGACGGACAGGCTCAGGCCGACCACGAGGCCGGTACCGAAGCTCCAGCCCCACAGCGAGCACATGCCGATGCCGAGCAGGGTCGCCAGCACGATCTGGCCGATGGCCCCCGGTATGGCGATGCCTTTGACGGCCAGGAGGTCGGAGGCGGAGAAATGCAGTCCGACGCCGAACATCAGCAGGATCACGCCCACTTCGGCGAGCTGGGCCGAGAGCCCCGCATCGGCGACGAAGCCCGGCGTGTAGGGACCGATGAAGATGCCGGCGACGAGATACCCGACCAGCGGCGGGAGGCGAAGCCGGTCCGCGACATAGCCGAAGCCGAACGCGAGGACGAAACCGATGGCGATGGTGGAAATCAGTGCCGCTTCGTGATGCACGCGCAGAGCCTGCCGGTCGTTGAGGAGGAACAACGATTTTAAAGAGATGTGGCGGCGTTTGCACTTATTGTGAATTGCACATCATCGTAGCATCCGCAGGCCGCGTGCGGCATCGTGGAAGAAAATCCAGACGCGCGCGGAATAATTCCACCGGGCGTGGCGTCTCTCTCCCTGCAGACCAACAGCTGCATGGGAGTCACAGAATGCTGAAGACGATCCTCTCGACCGCCGCCGCCCTGGCGATCCTCGCCGCCGGCAGCGCCTTCGCCGCCGATCCCGCCTCCGCCACGCCGCCGATGATGAAGAACGGCATGTTCGTCACCGCGAGCGGCATGACGCTCTACACGTTCGACAAGGACGCCACGCCGGGCAAGTCGGTGTGCAACGGGCAATGCGCCACCAACTGGCCGCCGGCCCTCGTCGCCGACGGCGCCAAGGCGGCGGGCGACTGGACGATCGTCACGCGCGACGACGGGCTGAAGCAGTGGGCCTACAAGGGCAAGCCGGTCTACGCCTTCGCCAAGGACACCAAGGCCGGCGACACGACCGGCGACGGCTTCCTGCAGGGCGCCTGGCACATCGCGAAGTAACGACAATGGAACCGGCGCCGGCCCCGTTTCGGCCGGCACCACCCATCCTGTTGTAGAGTATCGCCATGGCCGATGCGGAAGCCCTGCTCGAACCGCTGATCCCCGCGCTGCGCCGCTATGCCTACGCGCTGGTGCGCGACCACGATGCCGCCGACGACCTGGTGCAGGACACGCTGGAGCGCGCGCTGTCGCGCTGGACCTTGCGCCGGAGCGACGGCGACCTCAGGGCCTGGCTGTTCACCATCCAGCGCAACCTTTACATCTCGGCGCTGCGGCAGGACCGGCGGCGCGGGCCCCATGTCGAGCTCGACGAGGCGACGACACCCTCGATGGCCGCTCAGCAGGAAAGCGGCGTCGAGGTGCAGGATATCCTGGCGGCGCTCGACCAGTTGCCGGAGGAGCAAAAGTCGCTTCTGCTGCTGGTCGGGGTCGAGGATTTTTCATACGACGACGCGGCGAAGGTCATGGGTGTGCCGGCGGGCACCGTGATGTCGCGGCTGTCGCGCGGCCGGCAGCGGCTGCGCGCGCTGCTGGAGACGGGGCGCGCCACGCTCCTGCGGAGAGTGAAATGACCGGCCCCAATACCCCAAAGAGCGAGTATCCCATCGGCGAGGACGAGCTGCAGGCGTTCGTCGACGAGCGGCTGGACGGCGAGCGCCGCGTCGCCGTCGAAGCCCATCTCGCCAACCATCCCGAACTGGCCGAGCGCATTGCCCTGGAGCGTCGCCAGCGCGCCATCCTGCGCAGCCGCCTCGATGCCAAGTTCGCCGAGCCCATCCCTACCCGCCTCCGCATCGCCAACCTGCGCGCGGCACGCCGCACCTTCTGGGCGCGCAGCTGGACGGCCGCCGCCGCTGCGGTCGTCATTTTCGTGACCGGTGCGACAGCCGGCTGGTTCGCCAACGAGATCGCCCCGGCACCGCTGCCGATCGCGCCGACCGCCAGCGTGGCGCAGGGCGCGCATGCCGCCTACCGCACCTTCGTGGTCGAGGTTGCCCATCCGGTCGAGGTCGGTGTGCAGCAGGAAGCGCATCTGCTGCAGTGGCTCTCCAAGCGGCTCGGCCGCAAGCTCGCCGCGCCCGACCTCTCGCGCTTCGGCTACAAATTGATGGGCGGCCGCCTGCTGCCGGGCGCCAACGGCGCAGCGGCCCAGCTCATGTACGACGATACCAGCGGCAAGCGGCTCACCATCTATGTCCGCGCCGCCGACGGCACGGAGACCGCGTTCCGCTTCCAGAAGGAAGGCGAGGCCTCGACCTTCGCCTGGATCGACCAGGGTTTCGGCTTCGCGGTGACGGCGACGGCCAGCCGCGACGAGCTGCTGCCGATCGCCGAGGCGGTCTATCGCGGGTTTGAAGGGAAGAGTTAACTTTTACTTCGACGGATCCGTCAGATCCTCGAATTCCTTGAGGTGGCGCGGTGCCCATTTGTGGTCACGGGCCTTCACGATCCATTCGTCGAGCTTCGGCCAGCGCCGCCGCGCCGAGGTCACCCATCTGCGGCCGGTCTCGAATTCGGTGGCCAGCAGATAGAGGGCGATCACGAAGAAGATCCAGCCCTGCAGGATCGGCACGAAGCCGCCGACCACCGACATCACCAGACAGGCAGCGATCGCAAGCACCATCAGGGGCTTGCGCATGGCGGCCTAGAGATGGATCGGCTTGTCCCAGGCAGCGAGGGCGGCTTCCTTCATCGCCTCGTTGACCGTGGGATGGGCGTGGCAGACGCGGCCGATATCCTCGGCCGAGGCGGAGAATTCCATGGCCATGGCGGCCTCGGCGATCATCGTGCCGGCTTCGGCGCCGAAGATATGGACGCCCAGCACCTTGTCGGTCGCCTTGTCGGCCAGGACCTTCACGAAACCCTCCGTCGTTCCGTTCGCGCGGCTGCGCGGGTCGGCGGTGAACGGATACTTGCCGACCTTATAGGCAACGCCCGCTGCCTTGAGTTGTTCCTCGGTCTTGCCGACCCAGGCCACCTCGGGCTGGGTGTAGATGATCGAGGGCACGAGATCCCAGTTCACATGGCCCTTCTGGCCCGCGATGGTCTCGACGCAGGCGACGCCATCCTCGCTCGCCTTGTGCGCCAGCATCGGCCCGTCGATCACGTCGCCGATGGCGTAGATGCCGGGCACCGAGGTCTGGAAATGGCCGTCAACGGCAATGCGGCCGCGCTCGGTCATCTTCACCCCGATCTTGTCGAGGCCCAGCCCCTGCACGAAGGGACGGCGGCCGATCGAGACCAGCACGACATCGGCTTCGAGCGTCTCGGCCGCACCACCCTTCGCCGGCTCGACGGTGAGCGTCACGCCCGCATCGGTCGTCTCGGCCTTGGTGACCTTGGCGCCGAGCTTGAACTTCAGCCCCTGCTTGGTGAGGGTGCGCTGGAAGAACTTGGTGATCTCGTCGTCGACGCCCGGCGTGATGCGGTCGAGGAACTCGACCACGGTCACGTCGGCGCCGAGGCGGCGCCAGACCGAGCCCAGTTCGAGGCCGATGATGCCGGCGCCGACCACGACGAGACGCTTCGGCACCTCGGCGAGTTCGAGCGCACCGGTCGAGGAGACGATCTTCTTCTCGTCGATCGTCACGCCGGGCAGCGGCGTCACTTCCGAGCCCGTGGCGATCAGGATGTTCTTCGTCGCGAGCGTATCCTTCACCGCGCCGTCGTCGCCGAGGACCGCGACGGAGCCCGCCGCCTCGATGCGGCCCGCGCCGGTGTAGGAGGCGATCTTGTTCTTCTTGAACAGAAAGGCGACGCCCTTGGTGGTGGCCTCGACGACCTCGCCCTTGCGCTTCATCAGTTGGGCGAAATCGAGCTTCGGCGCCTCGACGAGGATGCCGTGCACGCCGAGATCGTGGCCCGCTTCCTCGAACAGGTGCGAGGATTGCAGCAGTGCCTTCGACGGGATGCAGCCGACGTTGAGGCACGTGCCCCCGAGCGTCGCCCGCTTCTCGACGACGGCCACCTTGAGCCCGAGCTGCGATGCCCGGATCGCGGCGACGTAGCCGCCGGGCCCGGCACCAATCACGACCAGATCGAAGGATTCGTTTGCCATGAACGCACCGTGATTATCGAAAAATCGGTGTCATCCCGAGCGCAGCGAGGGATCCTTGATCGAACGCAGCGAAGGATCCCTCGCTGCGCTCGGGATGACACGGTTGTTGAACTAGACGCCGAGCAGCATGCGCTCGGGATCCTCGAGGCAGTCCTTGACCTTGACCAGGAACAACACGGCTTCGCGGCCGTCGATGATGCGATGGTCATAGGACAGCGCGAGGTACATCATCGGCCGCGCCTTGATCTCGCCGCCGACCACCATCGGCCGCTGCTGGATCTTGTGCATGCCGAGGATGGCCGACTGCGGCGGGTTCAGGATCGGCGTCGACATCAGCGAGCCGTAGACGCCGCCGTTCGAGATCGTGAAGGTGCCGCCCGTCAGGTCGGCGATCGACAGCTTGCCGTCGCGCGCTTTGCGGCCGAGATCGCCGATGCCCTTCTCGATACCCGCGAAGTCCAGCACATCGGCATCGCGCAGCACCGGCACGACGAGGCCCTGCGGCGTGCCGACGGCGACGCCGATGTCGTAATAGTTCTTGTAGACGAGCTCGTCGCCCTCGATCTCGGCATTGACCGCCGGCAGCTCCTTGAGCCCGGCGATGCAGGCCTTCACGAAGAACGACATGAAGCCCAGCCGGGCGCCGTGCTTCTTCTCGAAATCGTCCTTCAGCCGGTCGCGCAGCGCCATCACGCCGGTCATGTCCACCTCGTTGAAGGTGGTGAGCATGGCGGCGGTGTTCTGCGCGTCCTTGAGGCGGTTGGCGATGGTGCGGCGCAGCCGCGTCATCTTCACCCGCTCCTCGCGGTCGGCCTTGAGGCGCGGGCCCGACGGCGCGGCGGGCTTGGCGGCCGGCGCGGCAGCGGCCGGGATCGACGAAAGTGCTGCCAGCACGTCTTCCTTGGTCGCGCGGCCGTCCTTGCCGGTCGGCTGGATGGCGGCGGCGGACACGCCCTTCTCCTCGGCGAGCTTGCGCGTCGCGGGCCCCGAGGCGGCAAGATTGGCGCCGGCGGGCGCGGCGGCCGGCGCCGGTGCGGGCGCAGCGGGCTTCGGTGCAGCCGGCGCGGGCGCGATCGCAGCGGCAGCCTTCGGCGCAGCGGCACCGGCAGCTCCCGCCTCGATGTGGCAAAGCACGCCGCCCACCTGGACGGACGCGCCTTCTTCGACGGCGAGTTCAGTGATGGTGCCGGCAACGCTGGCATTCACCTCGACGGTGACCTTGTCCGTTTCCAGCTCGCACAGAGGCTGGTCGACGGTGACCGCATCACCCGCCTTCACCAACCACTTGGCGACGGTCGCCTCGGTGACCGATTCGCCCAGAGTGGGAACCTTGATCTCGACGGCCATGATTACACTTCCTCTTCTCTGCCCGCGCTCAACCGATCGTGAGAGCGCGGTCGACCAGATCGGCCTGTTCCTTGAGATGCGTGCGCGCCGAACCGGTGGCGGGCGACGCGGCTTCGGCGCGGCCGACATAGATCGGCCGCTTCGCCTTGACGTCGATGTTCGCCAGCGCGCGCTCGATGCGGCGGTCGACGAAGTGCCAGGCGCCCATGTTCTCGGCCTCCTCCTGGCACCATACGATCTCGGCATTGGGATATTGTGAAAGCCGCACACCGAGCCGCGTGAACGGGAACGGATAGAGCTGCTCGATGCGGATGATGGCGATGTCGTCGATCTTGCGCTTGCGGCGCTCGGCGACGAGATCGAAGTAGACCTTGCCCGAGCACAGCACGACGCGGCGCACCTTGGCGTTGTCGACCAGCTGGTCGGTCTCGGCGAGGATGCGGCGGAACGAGCCGCCCGGTCCGAAGTCGGCCAGGGTCGAGACGCAATCCTTGTGACGCAGCAGCGACTTCGGCGTCATCACCACCAGCGGCTTGCGGAAGGAGCGGCGCATCTGGCGACGCAGCGCATGGAAGTAGTTGGCCGGCGTCGTCGGGTTGATGACCTGCCAGTTGTCCTCGGCGGAGAGCTGCAGGTAGCGCTCGAGGCGCGCGGAGCTGTGCTCCGGTCCCTGACCCTCGTAGCCGTGCGGCAGAAGCAGGACGAGGCCCGACATGCGCAGCCACTTGCTCTCGCCCGAACAGATGAACTGGTCGATGATGACCTGCGCGCCGTTGGCGAAGTCGCCGAACTGCGCCTCCCACAGGACCAGCGCATTGGGCTCGGCCAGCGAGTAGCCGTACTCGAAGCCCAGCACGCCCGCCTCGTTCAGCGGGCTGTCGATCACCTCGAAGCGGGCCTGGCCGTCCGCGACATGGTTGAGCGGGATGTACTTGGCCTCGGTCGCCTGGTCGACCAGCACCGAATGGCGTTGCGAGAAGGTGCCGCGGCCGGAGTCCTGGCCGCTGAGCCGCACCGGCGTGCCTTCCGACAGGAGCGTGCCGAAAGCCAGCGCCTCGGCGGTCGCCCAGTCGATGTTCTCGCCCGTGTCGATCGTCTTGCGCTTCTCCTGGAGCTGGCGAACGATCTTGCGATTGAGCTCGAAGTGCGCCGGCGGCTCGGAGATCGCCCGGCCGACAGCCTTGAGCTTGTCGAGGCCGACGGCGGTAACGCCCTTGCGATCCTCCTCGCCCGGCGCAACCGTGATGCCCGCCCACTTGCCCTCGAGCCAGTCGGCCTTGTTGGGCTTGTAGTTGGTCGCGGCCTCCAGCGCCTTGTCGAGCTTCTCGCGCAGCGCATTGTCCATGGCGGCGACCTCGTCGGCCGTCACAACGCCCGCGGCTTCGAGCGAAGCGGCGTAGACTTCCTTCACCGACCGATGCGCGCCGATCTCCTTGTACATCAGCGGCTGGGTGAACATCGGCTCGTCACCCTCGTTGTGGCCGTGCCGGCGGTAGCAGAACATGTCGATGACGATGTCGCGCTTGAAATGCTGGCGGAACTCCGTCGCGATGCGCGAGACATGGACCACCGCCTCGGGATCGTCGCCGTTCACGTGCAGGATCGGCGCCTGCACGATCTTCGCGACTTCCGTGCAATAGGGACCGGAACGCGACTCGGTCGGCAGAGTCGTGAAGCCGATCTGGTTGTTCACGACGAAATGGATGGTGCCGCCGATGCGGTAGCCCGCGAGGTCGGAGAGGTCGAGGCTCTCGGCCACCAGGCCCTGGCCCGCGAAGGCCGCGTCGCCGTGCATCAGGATGCACATGACCTGGCTGCGGTCGGTATCGCCGCGCTGGTCTTCCTTGGCGCGCGCCTTGCCCAGGATGACCGGGTTCACCGCCTCGAGATGCGAGGGATTGGGCGACAGCGAGAGATGGATCACGTTGCCGTCGAACTCGCGATCGGCCGAGGCGCCCAGGTGATACTTCACGTCACCCGAGCCGCGCATCTCCTCGGGCTGCGAGGAGCGGCCCTGGAATTCGGAGAACAGCGCGGTGTAGCTCTTGTGCATGACGTGCACGAGGGTGTTCAGGCGGCCGCGATGCGGCATGCCCAGCATCACTTCCTTCACGCCGAGCTGGCCGCCGCGCTTCAGGATCTGCTCGATGCCGGGGATCAGCGATTCGCCGCCGTCGAGGCCGAAGCGCTTGGTGCCGACGAACTTCACGTGCAGGTAGCGCTCGAGCCCCTCGGCCTCGCCGACCCGCTCGAGGATCATCTTGCGGCCGGTGACGGTGAATTCGGTCTGGTTCTCGATATGCTCGATGCGCTCCTGGATCCACGCCTTCTGGGCGGGATCGGAGATGTGCATGAATTCGACGCCGATCTTGCCGCAATAGGTCTTGCGCAGGCGCTCCATGATCTGGCGCAGCGTCGCCGATTCACCCAGCGCCAGCGAGCCGAAGATCAGGATCGGGCGGTCCCAGTCGGCCTCGGCGAAGCCGTAGGTCGCCGGATCGAGTTCGGGATGGGGCGCCTGGCGCACCAGGCCGAGCGGATCGAGGTCGGCCGCGAGATGACCGCGGATCCGGTAGGCGCGGATCAGCATCAGCGCGCGTGCGGTGTCCTGCGCGGCCGTGCGGATTTCTTCCTCGGTCTTGCCGGCGATCGCGGGAGCGGCGGGTGCTGCCGCGCCGTTGGCCGCCTTGCCGCCTTTCACGTTGCGATTTGCCGGCGCCGGGACGGCGTCGGGATCGACGGCGCCGATCACCCGTGCGCCATTGGGCGCCCAGGAGGCGCCACGCACCTCGGCCAGCACGTCACCCTTCTGCTCGGCCAAGGCGCCGAAGAAGGTCTGCCATTCGCTGTCGACCGACTGGGGGTCGGCGAGGAACCGTGCGTAGAGTTCCTCGATAAAAGGCGCGTTTGCGCCGAACAGGAACGAGGTCTGTTCTGCTCTCATGGCCCTTACTCCCTGGCCCGTATCTGTTTGCCGCCTGGCAGAGGCTTGGCGGCCGATCTGCCTGTCAGCCCTTCAGGGCCTTAAGCATTTCTTCGCCCAATGCCGCGGGGGACTCCGCAACCCTGATGCCGGCCGAGCGCATGGCCTCGACCTTGAACTCCGCCGTGTCGTTGCCGCCCGAGATCACCGCGCCGGCATGGCCCATGCGGCGGCCCGGAGGGGCGGTGCGGCCGGCGATGAAGCCGACGACCGGCTTCTTCGTTCCGGACGCCTTGAGGAACTCGGCGCCCTTCACTTCGGCGTCGCCGCCGATCTCGCCGATCATCACGATGCCCTCGGTCTCGGGATCGCGGATGAACATGTCGAGGCATTCGATGAAGTTCGTGCCGTTCACCGGATCGCCGCCGATGCCGATGCAGGTCGTCTGGCCAAGGCCCGTGGCCGTGGTCTGCGCCACCGCTTCATAGGTCAGCGTTCCCGAGCGCGAGACGATGCCGATCCTGCCACGCTTGTGGATGTGGCCCGGCATGATGCCGATCTTGCATTCGCCCGGCGTGATGACGCCGGGGCAGTTCGGGCCGATCAGGCGCGACTTCGAGCCGGTGAGCGCCCGCTTCACCTTCACCATGTCGAGCACCGGGATGCCCTCGGTGATGCAGACGATCAGCGGGATCTCCGAGTCGATCGCCTCGAGGATCGAATCGGCCGCGAACGGCGGCGGCACGTAGATCACCGACGCGTTGCAGCCTGTCTTCTCGACCGCTTCCGCGACCGTGTCGAAGACCGGCAGGTCGAGATGCGTGGAGCCGCCTTTGCCCGGCGTCACGCCGCCCACCATCTTGGTGCCGTAGGCGATCGCCTGCTCGGAATGGAAGGTGCCCTGCGAGCCGGTGATGCCCTGGCAGATAACCTTGGTGTTCTTGTCGACCAGGACGGCCATCAGTTGTTCTCCTTCACGGCCTTGACGATCTTCTCGGCCGCATCCGCGAGGTTTTCTGCCGAAGTGATCTTGAGGCCGGATTCCTTGAGGATCTTCTTGCCGAGCTCGACGTTCGTGCCTTCCAGCCGGACGACCAGCGGAACGTGGAGATTGACCTCGCGGGCCGCGGCGACGACGCCCTCGGCGATCACGTCGCAGCGCATGATGCCGCCGAAGATGTTGACCAGGATGCCCTCGACGTTGGGATCCTTGAGGATGATCTTGAAGGCCGCCGTCACGCGCTCCTTGGTGGCGCCACCGCCGACATCGAGGAAGTTGGCCGGCGAGGAACCGTAGAGCTTGATGATGTCCATGGTGGCCATGGCGAGGCCCGCGCCGTTCACCATGCAGCCGATCTGGCCGTCGAGCTTGACGTAGTTCAGCGCGTATTTCGCGGCCTCGGTCTCGGCCGGATCCTCCTCGTCGAGATCGCGCAGCTCCTCCAGCTCCTTGTGCCGCTCGAGAGCGTTGTCGTCGAAGTTCATCTTGGCATCGAGCGCGACAATGTCGCCCGCGCCGGTGACGACCAGCGGATTGATTTCGATCAGCGAGCAGTCGAGCTCGATGAAGGCCCGGTAGAGATTGCCAAGGAGCTTGGCGAAAGCACCGACCTGCTTGCCCTGGAGGCCGAGGGCGAAGGCGATCTTGCGGCCCTGGTAGCCCTGGTAGCCGGCGGCCGGATCGATGGCCTGGCTGACGATCTTCTCGGGCGTCTCGTGCGCGACGGTCTCGATGTCCATGCCGCCTTCGGTCGAGGCGACCACGGCGATACGGCCGACGGCGCGGTCGACCAGCATGGAGAGATAAAGCTCGCGTTTGATGTCGCAGCCGTCCTCGATGTAGAGGCGCTGGACCTTCTTGCCGGCCGGTCCCGTCTGCTTGGTGACGAGGTCGTGGCCGAGCATCGCCGCCGCCGCCGCACCGACTTCGTCGGCCGACTTGGCGATGCGCACGCCGCCCTTGCCGTTCGGATCTTCCTTGAAATGTCCCTTGCCGCGACCGCCGGCGTGGATCTGCGCCTTCACGACCGTCACGGGGCCGCCCAGCTTGCGGGCGACATCGATCGCCTCGTCCTGCGTATAGGCAACGCCGCCCTTCAGAAGGGGGACGGCGAATTTGGCCAGCAACGCCTTGGCCTGATACTCATGGATGTTCATCGAGTCCTCTCGTCGGGACAGCCCGCAAGGGCATGCTTCCCTCAGTTTTTAAACGAAACTGACCAAGGGATGCGGCACTTTATGAGCGCCACAAGCCCTTGGCAACGACGGACTGATGAACGTTTAGGGTCGTTCGACGAAGGTCGAAAGACCCTGTTTTCACAGCGGACTTAGCGACCAACGATCTTGTTGGTGGCGTCGATCAGCGACTGCACGGCGGCGACCGACTTGTCGAACATCGCCTTTTCCTCGGCGTTGAACTCGACCTCGACGATGCGCTCGACACCCTTGGCGCCGATCACGACCGGCACGCCGATGTAGAGGCCCTTCACGCCGTACTCGCCGTTCAGCTTCGCGGCGCAGGGAATGACGCGCTTCTTGTCCCGGAGATAGGACTCCGCCATGGCGATGGCCGATGCGGCCGGGGCGTAGAAGGCCGAGCCGGTCTTGAGATGGGCCACGATCTCGGCGCCGCCGTCGCGGGTGCGCTGGACGATTGCCTCGAGGCGCTCCTTGGTAGTCCAGCCCATGTCGACCAGATCGTGCAGCGAAATACCGCCGACCGTCGAGTAGCGCAGCAGCGGCACCATCGTGTCACCGTGGCCGCCCAGCACGAAGGCCGTGACGTCCTCTACCGAGACGTTGAACTCCTCGGCCAGGAACGAGCGGAAGCGGGCGCTGTCGAGCACGCCGGCCATGCCGACGACGCGGGCCGCCGGGAAACCGGTGACTTCCTGCATCAGGCCGACCATCGCGTCGAGCGGGTTGGTGATGACGATGACGAAGGCGTCCGGGGCGTGCTGCTTGATGCCCTTGCCGACCGAATCGATGACCTTGGCGTTGATGCCGACCAGGTCGTCGCGGGTCATGCCGGGCTTGCGCGGCACGCCGGCGGTGACGATGACGACGTCGGCGCCCTCGATGTCCTTGTAGTCGGACGTGCCGCTGTACTTGGCATCGAAGCCCTCGACCGGGCTGAGCTGGGCGATGTCGAGCGCCTTGCCCTTGGCGGTGCCTTCAGCGGCGGGAACGTCGAACAGGACGATGTCGCCCAGTTCCTTTTGACCGGCCAGCAGCGCGAGCGTGCCGCCAATCTGTCCGGCGCCGATCAGCGCGATCTTCTTGCGAGCCATGCGAAAAACTCCCGTTCTTAAAGGCGTCGCGTGGTAGCGCGATTCGCCCACAGCAGCAAGGCAGGCGGCTTCAGACGGGGTGTTTCGCCAGGTGCGCCAACAGGAGATCGGTCGCCTTGGCCGGCGCCTGGTCCATCACGAAGTGGCCGACATTGGGCAGCACTTCCATCGCGAAAGACGGCTTCACGAATTCCGCCGTGCCGTAGGCCGCGTCCGGTCCGACCGTCGCATCGGCATCGCCCCAGATGTAGAGAGTCGGCACCGTGATGGTCCCGATATCGGCCGCCAGCCCCTTGTTGGAACGATACCAGGCGAGTGCGGCTTCCAGCGCCTCGGAATTGCCGAGCACGGAGAGATGCTCCTCGAGCGCGTCCGACGGCACGCCCTGGCCGAACAGCCCGTCGCGCAGGCGCTTGGCATTGTCGGCCAGCAGCAGCTTGCCGGTCTCGGGCTCCAGGAACGCGCGATGGTGCCGCGAGCGATGCTTCTGGTCGCCGTCTTCCTTGAGGAGCGCCTGCCGGAACGACTGCGGGTGCGGCCGCGACAGGATGGTGAGCGAGGCGACGCGCTCGGGATATGTCGCGGCAACACCCCAGGAGACCTGGCCGCCCCAGTCATGGCCGACTTGATGGAAGCGCTTGCCCTCGTAGCCGGCCGCCGCCGCGATCTCGATCGCGTCGTCGATCAACTTGTCGAAGGCGTAGTTGGAAAGATCGGCCGGATCGGGCCGCGCATTGGCTGAGTAGCCCCGCTGATCCGGTGCGACGGCGCGATAGCCGTGCGCTGCCAGCGCCGGCAGGGCCGCCCGCCAGCTATGCCTCGATTCGGGAAACCCGTGCAGCATCAGCACGAGCGGCCCACCGACCGGACCGTCGACATCCACGGTGAATGTCAGGCCCGATCGGGTCTTGAGATTTATCGTTTCGGCCATAAGCCGATCAGACACCGTTGGCTTTGAACCAGGCAAGCGCCTTCTTCCAGCCGTCCTCCGCCTGCTCCTTGCGGAAGGACGGGCGGTAGTCGGCGTTGAAGCCGTGCGGCGTGTCGGGATAGGTGTCGATCTGCGACTTCTGCGCGGCCGGGCTGCCGGTCTTCAGCGCCGCGCGCATCTGGTCGACGCTTTCATTCGAGATGCCGGTGTCGGCGCCGCCGTAGAGGCCGAGTACCGGCGCCTTGAGATCCTTGACGATGTCGATCGGATTCTTGGGCGTCATGGCCGCGTCGTTATTCGCTGCGGCGACGACACGGCCGTACCACGCCACGCCCGCCTTGAGCGCCGCGTTGTGGGCGGCGTAGAGCCAGACGATACGGCCGCCCCAGCAGAAGCCGGTGATGCCGAGCTTGGCGGTGTCGGCCTTGCCCTCGCCCTTGGCGAAGTCGACGGTCGAGTCGAGATCGCCCATGACCTGCGCGTCCGGCACCTTCGAGACGATGTCGCGCAGCAGCGCCTGCATGTCGCTGACGGCCTTGGCGTCGCCCTGGCGGAAATAGAGTTCCGGCGCGATGGCGTAGTAGCCGGCCTTGGCGAAGCGGCGGCAGAGATCGGCGATGTGCGCGTGCACGCCGAAGATCTCCTGCACGACGAGGATCGTGGCGAAGGCCTGGCCCGTGGCCGGCATGGCGCGATAGGCGTCCATTTCCTTGCCGTCCTTGGTCTTCACCTTGACGACGCCGGCCGTGAGGCCATCCGCCGGCGTGGTGATCATCGTCTGCGCCTGGATCGGCTGCACCGACAGGGCGAAGGTGGTGCCGAGCGCCGCGCCGGTCGCCGTCGCCTTCATGGCATTGCGCCGCGACAGGCCGCCTTCGTTCAGGGAAATCATGCGATCGCCGTCCATGTCCTGCCTCCTCAGTCTGAAAAACGCGGCAGAGCCTATGCTGCAGGCCCACCGGCCCACAATCACAATTAGGCGATGTGATCGAGGTTCAGATACTCGGGGCTCTGCATCTCCATGAGACGCGAGACGGTGCGCTGGAACTCGAACGCGCCGTCACCCTCGAGATAGAGCTTGGCCGGCAGCGCCGCTGCCGAGCAGATGAACTTCACCTTCTTCTCATAAAAGGTATCGATCATCGTCACGAACCGAACCGCCTTGTCCTGGCTGTCGGGTCCCATCCTGGGAATCTCCGCCACGATGACCGTGTGGAAATTATCGGCGATGCACAGGAAGTCCGCCGCGCCCATCGGCTTGGCGCACCAGTCCATGAAATGCGCCATCGCGACACCGGGCGCCGCGCGCGGCACCTCGACATCGCGCCCCTGCGTGCGCAGCACGCGCGGATCGCCGTCGGCGCCGTTGCTCAACGCACGGAACGCTTCGTCGAGCTTCTTGGTCGCCCAGGCGCCGAGCGGCGTCAGGTAGAGATCGAGTTCGCGCAACCGGCCCATCCGGTAGTCCTGCGCACCGCCTAGCTCCAGCACTTCGAGACGCTGCTTCACCAGCTCGATGAAGGGCAGGAAGCGGTCGCGCTGCAGGCCGTTCTTGTAGAGATCGTCGGGCGCGCGGTTGGAGGTGGCGATCACGGTGATGCCCTCCTCGAACAGCGTCTCGAACAGGCGACCGAGGATCATCGCATCGGCGATGTTGGTCACCTGGAACTCGTCGAAGCAGAGCAGCCGCGTCTCGGCCGCGATCTGCTTGGCGATCGGCACGATCGTGTCGGATTCCGGCGGCGCACCCTTGGCCGCCAGCTCCTCGCGGCGGTTGTGCAGGCGCGCCTGTACTTCGAGCATGAATTCGTGGAAGTGCACGCGGCGCTTCCTGGTCACCGGCGCGTCGGCGAAGAAGAGGTCCATCAGCATGGACTTGCCGCGGCCGACCGAGCCCCAGATGTAGAGGCCGTGCGGTCCTTCCGGCGGTTTCGGCACGTGACCGAAGCCGAGACGGGCCAGGAAGCCTGGCTTGACCGGCTGCGCGGAAGCCATGGCGCCCAGCTGGTCGTGGATCGCCTGCAATCGCAGAACGACTTTTTCCTGCACGGGATCGGCGTGGATCTCGCCCGCGGCGCGGCGCGCGGCGAGGTTGGCGAGTGGGCCCTTGCCGGTCGAGGGGGGACTGGACTCCATTACGGCGGCATACCTAGCTCACCGCCGCGCGGCTGCCTATAAGGTGCGGCGATGAAGATTGCGTTCCTCGGCACTTCCGCCTTCGCCGTGCCGGCCCTCCGTGCTCTGGTCGAGGCCGGCCACGACGTCGCTTTTGTTTATACGCGGGCGCCCAAGCCCGCCGGCCGCGGTCAGCAGGAGCGCAAGACGCCGGTCCACGAACTCGCCGACGAACTCGGCCTGCCGGTGCGCACGCCGCGCACCCTGAAGAACGACGAAGAGGCCCAAGCCTTCAAGGCGCTCGACCTCGACGCTGCCGTGGTCGTGTCCTACGGGCATATCCTGCCGAAAAGCTTCCTCGATGCGCCGGTGCTGGGCTGCATCAACATCCACGGCTCGCTGCTGCCGCGCTGGCGCGGCGCGGCGCCCATCCATCGTGCGATCCTTGCCGGCGATGCCGAGACCGGTGTCACCACCATGCGCATGGACGAAGGCCTCGACACCGGGCCGATGCTGCTGGCCGAGAGCACGCCGATCTCCGCCGCCGACACCGCCGAGAGCGTGCACGACCGGCTGGCCGATCTCGGCGCGCGGCTTGTCGTCTCGACCCTCGACGGGCTGCTGCGCCGGAGCATCGAGCCGGTGGTCCAGCCGACCGACGGCGTCACCTATGCCCACAAGCTCGGCAAGGAAGAAGGCGTGCTCGACTGGCGGCGTCCGGCGGCCGAGCTGGAGCGCAAGGTGCGTGCTTTCCATCCCTGGCCCGGCACCTCGTTCGAGGCGCCAAAAGACGGCGGCGTCGAGCGTATCAAGGTGCTGGCGGCGGCGCTCACCCTGGCCGGCGGCGCGCCGGGCAGTGTCAGCATCGCGCGCGACGGGTTCCCGGTCGTGACCTGCGGCGTCGGCGGGCTGAAGCTCCTGAAGCTGCAGCGGCCCGGCAAGTCGGCTCAGTCGGCGGATGCCTTTTTGCGCGGCTTCGCGCTGGAGGCCGACACGGTGCTGATGCCGCCCGCCGTCGCGTCCCTGCCGACCTGACACCGTGCCGCGCTACAAGCTCACCATCGAATATGACGGCGAGCCGTTCGTCGGATGGCAGCGCCAGCCCAACGGTCCCTCCGTCCAGGCCGCGCTCGAAGAGGCCGTGTTCGCCTTCACCGGCGAACGTCCGCCCGTGCAGGCCGCCGGCCGCACCGACACCGGCGTGCATGCGCGCGGCCAGGTCGTTCATCTCGACCTGTCGAGCGAGCGCCCGGTGGAGACCATCCGCTCGGCGATCAACTTCCACCTGAAGCCGCAGCCGGTTTCCGTCCTCGTCGCCGAGCCTGCGCCGCCGGGCTTCCACGCGCGCTTCTCCGCGACGTGGCGGCGCTACCGCTATCGCATCATCAACCGCCGGGCGCCGCCCGCACTCGATCGCGGCCAGCTCTGGCACGTGCCGGGATCGCTCGACGTCGACCTGATGGCGGATGCTGCGACCGTGCTGGTGGGGCGGCACGACTTCAACAGCTTCCGCTCGACCTCCTGCCAGTCGCCTTCGGCGCTGAAGACGCTCGACCTGCTGAAGGTCAGGCGCCACGGCGAGGAGATTCATGTCGATGTCGGCTCGCGCTCCTTCCTGCACAACCAGGTGCGCATCATGGTCGGCACGCTGCATCTCGTCGGCCGCGGCCAGTGGACCCGCCGCGATGTCGAGGAAGCGCTGGCCGCCCGGGACCGCGCCCGTGCCGGCCCGACGGCGCCGCCGCACGGGCTGTGCCTTATGGAAGTGCTCTACGAGTCAGGCGCCGACCGCAGCGGCGACCCCGAGGAAGCGATCGACGATCAGTGACAGGAAGACCGACGGCACCCAGTTGACGACCAGCAAGAGAAAGGCGATCGGCCAGTTCACACCGACCATCGTCCGCGTCGTCACGAGAAACCAGTAGAAGAACAGCCCCTGCAGGGCGTAGCGAATGGCATTGCCAAGCGAGTCGGGCAGGAGCGTGGCCAGCACCACGCCGATCACCGCCACGATCATGGCCGGCAGGTTCACCCAGTTGAGCGCCGAGATGTAGCGCGGGAAATGGCCGAGCCAGTTCCGCCGCCGCGCGATCTCGTAGAACAGGACGGGAAACAGCAACCAGTCGACGACGTAGCGAAGCGCTTCGACCAGCACGATCTCGAGATCGTCGGATGTCGTCGAGACGCTCGAATAGCGGATCAGCAGGAGCGTCGCATGCAGCGGCGCGACCAGGATCATCACCTGGAACGAGCGCACGCAGGCTTCCAGTGTGTTGTCGAACCAGGACGGCGCCGCCGGGTCGCGCTTCAGGAGCCCGAGCGCACCCTGCATCCCCCGGGCGATTTCAGCCGCGCTGAGCACGTCCTCAGGCCGCGAAGTAACGGTCGAGCACCGTTTCGTAGACGCGGGCGAGCGTCTTGAGATCGGCGACGGCGCTCTTCTCGTCGACCTTGTGCATGCTCTCGCCGACCAGCCCGAATTCGAGCACCGGACAGTAGCTGCGGATGAACCGCGCGTCCGACGTGCCGCCGGTGGTCGACAGCTCGGTCTCGACGCCGGCGATGTCGCGGACCGCGCCGGCGACGAGATCGCTCAGCGGTCCCGGCGGCGTGTAGAAGGATTCGCCGGAAACCTGGACGCTGTATTCGACGATGCCGTTGCCGCCGAGTGCAGCGTTGGCGCGCTCGATGCGCTCCTTGAGGTGAGCGAGCAGGGTCTTCGAAGTCCAGAGATCGTTGAACCGCGTGTTGAAGCGCGCCTTGGCGGTGCCCGGTGCGATGTTGGTCGCCGGGTTGCCGACATCGACGGTGGTGAACTGCAGCGAGGTCGGCTGGAAATGAGTGCTGCCCTTGTCGATCGGTTCGCGCACCAGCGCCTCGATGATCGCCGACAGGCGATGGATGGCATTGTCGAGCCGCTCGGGATACGCGACATGGCCCTGCACGCCGCGCACGACCAGGTCGACCGTCATGCTGCCGCGCCGGCCGATCTTCATCATGTCGCCGAAACGCTTCGAGCTGGTGGGTTCGCCGACGATGCAGGCATCGATCGTCTCGCCGCGCTCGGCCAGCCGCTGCAGCATCTTCACGGTGCCGTTCACCGCCGGGCCTTCCTCGTCGCCGGTGATCAGCAGGCTGATCGATCCGCCGAAATCGCGGCCGCGCTTGCTGAGGAAGCGTGCAGCGGCATCGGTGAAGGCGGCGATCGCACCCTTCATGTCGGCCGCGCCGCGACCGAACAGGTAACCGCCCGACAGTTCGGCGGCGAACGGTCCGATCGTCCACGAGGAGAGGTCGCCCACCGGCACCACGTCGGAATGGCCGGCAAAGCAGAAGTGCTTACCCTCAGTGCCGATGCGGGCATAGAGGTTGGCGACATCGTCGGTCCCGGTCTCGGTGAAATCCATGCGCTCGCACGTGAAGCCGAGCGGCGCCAGCGTCTGCTCCAGGAGCTGCAGGGCACCGGCTTCGCGCGGCGTCACGCTCTCGCAGCGGACGAGCGTACGCGTCAGTTCGATGACATCGGTGGCGTTGGTGCTGAGCGTATCGGGCATGGGCCGGACACTACAGGCCCGCTCCTGCCCTGAGAAGGGTGGCCTCGGGAAGGCAGGCAAAGAAAAGGGCGCCGTCAGGCCAGCCGGCGCCCAGTTGTTTTGAGAGGAAGATAGTCTTGCTTGTTTGAGCTGAACTCTTGGGCGGCCCTAGGCCACCATGCGATCGGCCTCCTGCAGGTTGACCGAGACGAGCTGGGAGACGCCCCGCTCGGCCATGGTCACGCCGTAGAGGCGATCCATGCGCGCCATCGTGACGCGATGATGGGTAATGATCAGGAAGCGCGTGTCGGTGCGGCCGGCGATGTCGTTCACCAGGCCGCAGAAGCGCTCCACGTTCAGGTCGTCCAGCGGCGCGTCCACCTCGTCCAGCACGCAGATCGGCGCCGGGTTGGTCATGAACACCGCGAACAGCAGCGACAGGGCCGTCAGCGCCTGCTCGCCGCCCGACAGCAGCGACATGACCTGCAGCTTCTTGCCCGGGGGCGAGGCATGGATCTCGAGGCCGGCCTCGAGCGGATCCTCCGACTCGGTGAGCCGCAGTTCGGCCTTGCCGCCGCCGAACAGCTTGGTGAAGAGCTGCTGGAAGTGGCCGCTCACCTGCTCGAAGGCGGCGAGGAAGCGCTCGCGGCCCTCGCGGTTGAGGCTCTGGATGCCCTGGCGCAGGCGGCCGATGGCGGCGACCAGGTCGTCGCGTTCGCTCGTCATGCCGGTGATCTGCTGCTCGAGTTCGTTGGCTTCCTCTTCGGCCCGCAGGTTGACGGCGCCCATCGTCTCGCGCTCGTGCACCAGACGCTCGAGCTTGTGCTCGGCCTTGTCGAGTTCCGGCAGTTCCTCGATCGACTGGACCTCGGCCAGCGCCATCACGCCGTCGGGCTCGCAGCGCAGCCGCTCGATGATGCGCTCGACCACCGCCTCGCGATCCTTGGTGGCCTGCTCGACCTGGCCTTCGCGGCGGACACGGGTCTCGCGCGCCTGGCCCATCTCGGTCTCGGCCTGCCGCAGCGCCTTGTCGGCCTCGCCCAGGCGGGTCTCGCCGATCGCCAGACGATCGGCGGTCTCCTGGCGGTTGGCTTCGGCCTTGTAGATCTCCTCGCCGAGCACGACCCGCTTCTCCTCGATCTCGGCCGGCTTGGCCGCCAAGTCGGCGATCGTGGCCGCGGTCTGCTCGCGGCGGGCGTCGAGTTCGACGATCTGGCCATCGGCCTCGCTCAGGCGCTTGCTCCAGCCCTCGTGATCCTGCGCGATCTGCGCCAGCCGCTCGACCCGCATCTTCGATTCGCGCGCGAGACGGTCGCACTGGCCCTCGGCCTCGACGAGCGCGGCCCGCAGCTCGGCGATGCGCACGCGCAGCGCGCCGGCCTCGGCGCGGTCGGCCTGCGTGTCGGAGATCGACGACAGGCGCGCCTCGCGGAAGGTGCGGCGCATCTCGACTTCGGCGATGTCGCCCAGCGCTTCCGCCACCGCCGTCTCGATGCCAGCGAGGCGGGTGCGAAGCTGGTCGGTGCGACGGGCGATCTCGACGTGACGGTCGCGCGCCTGCGTGGCCAGCCGCTCGGCCGTGCCGATGGCCGACTGCGCGGCGCGCTCGGCAGCGCGGGTCGCTTCGCCGGCATCCTGCGCCTTGCGGCGCGCGGCCTCGGCCACGCTGCGCTCATAGGCGCGGGCCTGGTCGACGCAGGTCTTCTCGGCGTCGCGAGCGGCGGCGAGCCAGCTCTTCTCGGCGTCGACCCTCGCCTGCTCGATCGTGTGCTCGGCGACGACACCGTCGATCTGATGGCGGATCTCGGCCAGGCGATTGCGCTGGCTCAGCCGCACGGCGGCGGTCGACGGCGCGCCGGCGCGCATCGTGTAGCCGTCCCAGCGCCAGACGGCGCCCTCGCGGCTGACCAGCTGCTGGCCGGGCTTGAGGCCGGGCTGCAGCGCCGCACCGATTTCGTCGTTGGCCACGATGCCGATGAAGGCGAGACGGCGGGCCAGTTCCGGCAGGGCGCCGACATGCGCACCGAGCGGCGTCGCACCTTCCGGCAGAGCCGGCACCTCGGCCAGCGGGTCGAGCGGCAGCCAGTGCACCGGCGCACCACGATCCGACGAAGCTTCCAGCTCGTCGCCGAACGCCGCGCCCAAGGCCTTCTCGAAGCCCGGCTCGACGTTGAGCGCATCGAGCAGCGGCGGCCACAGCGAATCGGCTGCCGACTTCAGCGCGGCGGCGACGCCGGCTTCCTCGGCGCGCAGCTTGGTCAGGCGCGCGTTGGTCTTCTGCAGCGTCTCGACGGCGGTGGCGTGGCTGGCTTCCGCGGCCTGCCGCTCGGCCGCACGGGCCTTTTCCATGTCGAGGCGCTCGGCTTCGGCCTTGGCGACGGCCTGCCGCGCGGCCTCGGACTCGTAGCGCTCGGCCTCACGGGCCTCCTCGATCGATTCCTGGCTGGTGAGGCGCGTTTCCTCGAGCGCGGCGCGGGCCGCTTCGAGTTCCGCTTCGACCTCCGGCAGCGCCGGCAGGTTCGAGAGTTCGGTCTCGATCTGGCGCTGCTGCGCGGTGACCTCGTCGCGGCGCGACGTCAGGCGGCGCAGCCGGTCCTGCAACTCGGCGATCTCACGCGACACGCTCTGGCGCAGCGCCTCGTCGTCGGCGATCTGGCGGGTCAGGCGATCGAGCTCGACCTCGGCCACGTTGGTCTCGCTGCGCGCGGTATCGCGCGCCTCCTCGGCGGCAGCGGCGCGATCCTCCTCGCCGAACCGCTCCTCCTCCAAACGCTCACGCTGGCTGTCGAGCTCGGCGATGGCGGCTTCCGCGTCGTTCTTGCGCCCCATCTCGCGCGTGAGGTCCTGCACGGTCTGCTGCAGGCGGGTCTCGGCTTCGAGCTGGGCATAGGCCACGCGCTCGGCCTCGGCGGTCAGCGCATCGTGGGCCACGCGCAGGCGCTGCAGCGCGGCCGCGGCGGCCGCTTCGTCGTTACGCAGCGGCGGCAGCGCGGTGGCGGCTTCGGCCTGCGCGGTGGTGGCGAGGCCGACCAGGCGCGTGAGGTCAGAGACCTGCGCCTCGGCTTCCTTCAGGCGCTCGGCCGATTCCGCGAGATCGCGCTCGGCATTAGCGAGCTTCAGCGCCAAGACGGCGGCTTCGGCGCGGCGGATATGGTCGGACAGGTTGCGGTAGCGGCTGGCCTGACGGGCCTGGCGCTTCAGCCCCTTATGCTGCTCTTCGAGGGCGACCAGCACGTCCTGCACGCGGGCGAGGTTCTGCTCGGCGGCGCGCAGGCGCAGCTCGGCCTCGTGACGGCGAGCGTAAAGACCGGTGATGCCGGCCGCCTCGTCGATCACCGAGCGGCGATCGGCCGGCTTGGCGTTGATGAGCGTGCCGATGCGGCCCTGGCTGACCAGCGCCGTGGAACGCGAACCCGTGGCGGCATCGGCGAACAGCGTCTGCACGTCACGGGCGCGGATTTCCTTGCCGTTCACCGAATAGGCCGAACCGTGGCCGCGCTCGATGCGGCGCACGACGTCGAGCTGGTCAGTATCGTTCACCATCGCCGGCGCGGTGCGCGTCTTGTTGTCCAGCGACAGCATCACCTCGGCGATGTTGCGCGCCGGCCGCTGGCCGGAGCCGGCGAAGATGACGTCCTCCATTTCGCTGCCGCGCATCTGCTTGGCGGAGGTCTCGCCCATCACCCACTTCAGCGCTTCGACCAGGTTCGACTTGCCGCAGCCGTTCGGCCCCACGATCCCGGTCATGCCGGGCTCGATGCTGAGCTCCGTCGGATCGACGAAGGACTTGAAGCCGGAGAGCCGGAGCTTGTCGAACTGGACCATTACACCACGCCTGTCTTGTTCTGTTGCTTACTTGGCGAGCTTGGAGAACACGCCGTCGAGTTCCTCGACCGAGCGCGACCCACGATAGAGCTGGCCGTTGATGAACAGGGTCGGCGTCGAGTTGACGCCCATCGCCTCGCCGCCCTGGTAGTCCTTGATCACGGCGTTGCTCATCGCGTCGTTGGCGAGGCAGGCCTTGATCTCGTTCTCGCCCATGCCGGCGATGCGCAGCGGCTTGGCGAGCTCGGCCAGCGGATCGGCCGCCGTCGCCCATTGCGGCTGGCCGCGGAAGATGATGTCCACCACGCCGAAATATTTGTCGTTGCCGGCGCATTCGGCGATCTGGGCGGCCTTGGCCGCGATCTGATCAAGCGGGAAGTCGCGATAGACCAGCTTCACCTTGCCGGTATCGATCCACTTCTTCTTGATGTCGGGCAGGATCTGCGTGTGGAAATGCGCACAGTGCGAGCAGGTCAGCGACGCATACTCGATGACCGTGATCGGCGCCTTCGGGTCGCCCAGCACATGGTCGCCGGGCTGCACGGTCTCGAGGGCGGCCTTGTTGGGGGCCGACGCGGCGGCGACCGGAGTCGGACCGGGCGCAGGCGCACGGGTGCCGAAGTAGACGCCAGCCGCTATCGCAGCCACCGCCACGACCCCGCCGGCGACGATCAAGATATTCCGCATTTTCCTCTGCCCTCTCCACTACATCTTGGGAATTACGCCTGTGGGGAGTCAAACGTTAACGGCCCACCTGGCGTAAAATCGATACGATGGCATCCATCCCGCCCGGATTGGCGTATGGCTGGTCGTTGATGAACAAATAGGGGGTGGATTGAACCCCCAGCGTCTGGCCGGACTGCACGTCGGCGATCACTTTGTCCAAAAGCCGGTCGTTGGCGACGCAGGCCTGCGCTTCCGCCTCGCTCACACCCTGCTTCGCGAGCACGGTCATCAGGTCGGCCGCCGGGTCGGGCGCGGTCAGCCATTGGACCTGGGTGCGGAACAGGGTGTCGACGGCGGCGAAGAACCTGTCCGGCCCGGCACACTCCGCCAGCAGGGCCGCGCGCGTGGCGATGGCGTCCGACGGAAAGTGGCGGTGGATCAGCTTCAGCTTGCCGGTGTCGATCCAGTCCCGCTTCAGGACGGGCATCACCGCGGCGTTGAAGGTCGCGCAGTGCGGGCAGGTGAACGAGGCATAGTCGATCAGCACGTTGGGTGCGTCCGCCTTGCCCAGCACGTGATCGTCCGGTTGCGGATCGAGCAGCCTGGCCTGATCCGGGGATTGCGCCCGCAATTCATCGCCGAGCCCCAGCGTGGCCAGGCCGCCGAGCCCGGCGAGCAGAAGGCCGCGCCGGTTCGTGGCGATGCGGGCACCCAGGCGCGTCAGCGCCGCGCGCAGGTCGGGGTCCTGCACACTGGCCGCGCGGCTGGCGACCTCGCGTTCGGCCACGGGATCGCGACGCGGCACCTTCGGCGCCGGCGGCGGCGCGGAGATGACGCCCTGCACGATCCGCACATCGTCGATCATCTTGTGCCCGAAATAGGCATTCACCCGTTCCACGATCTGGCCGCTCCTGTGCTGGACCTCGAGGGCAGCAGCACCGGCCACCTTCAACCGCAACGCCTTGCCGGCCCGCGCGCCGCGGCCGGCCAGCAGCGCATCGGGCAGCGTCGTGCGCGCAAGCTCCGGCCCGACGACCGCCGGCCAGTCGGCCTTCAGTCGGGCGAGGGAAGCGCCACGGCCTCCCTTCGCTCCCCCGCGGGCCATGCCGGAGGTGAGCTTCTGGGCCAGACCGCCGATCGCACGGAAGCCGTTTTCGCGCATGGACCCTTTCAAACGCCGCTCCGTATGGTAGGCCACGCCCCCGCAAGTGACCATGACCCACGCCGCCCGACTGCTCGCCTGGTATGATCGACATCGTCGCACCCTCCCCTGGCGCGCAGCCCCGGGGGAACGCACGGAGCCTTACCGTGTCTGGCTGTCGGAGATCATGCTGCAGCAGACCACCGTCGCCACGGTGGGTGAGTATTTCCGCCGCTTCATCGAGCGCTGGCCCACGGTCGAGGCGCTGGCCGAGGCACCATTGGACGATGTGCTCTCGGCTTGGGCGGGCCTCGGCTACTACGCGCGCGCGCGCAACCTGCACGCCTGCGCCCAGGCCGTGGCGGGTGCCCATGGCGGCCGGTTCCCCGAGGACGAGGCGGGCCTTCTCGCGCTGCCCGGCATCGGCCGCTACACGGCGGCGGCCATCCAGGCCATCGCCTTCGACCATCCGGCGTCGGCGGTCGACGGCAATGTCGAGCGGGTGATCGCCCGCCTCTATGCGATCGAGACGCCGCTGCCCGACGCCAAGCCCGACATCCAGGTCCGCGCCGCGCGGCTGGTGCCGCAGCAGCGGGCCGGCGACTACGCGCAGGCGATGATGGATCTCGGCGCCACCGTCTGCATCCCGCGTAACCCGCGCTGCGTCATCTGCCCGCTGATGCAGGGCTGCAAGGGCCGCAAGCTCGGCATCGCCGAGGAGCTGCCGCGCCGCGCGCCCAAGGCCGAGAAGCCGACCCGCCGCGGCCTCGCCTTCGTGCTGCTGCGCAAGGACGGCGCGGTGCTGCTGCGCAAGCGGCCGGTCAAGGGCCTGCTCGGCGGCATGGACGAAGTGCCGTCAAGCGCCTGGCGCGAGGGTCCCTTCGTAGAGGCCAGCGCGATGGCGGAGACGCCGGTCCCCGCGCGCTGGACGGTGATGAACGGCCTGGTGCGTCACACCTTCACGCACTTCCATCTGGAACTCACGGTCGCCCGCGCCATCGCCACAACCGGCCGGCTCGCGGCGCTGGCCCCCGGCACGAGCTGGTGCGAACTCGACCGGCTGGACGAACGCGCCCTCCCGACGGTCATGCGCAAGGTGATCGAGCACGCCGTCAAGGCTTAGATCGTTACCGGGTTACCCCAACACGGGAGCCGTCCCTCTCGATTCGTTTGTTTCGAATATTTCGTTTATTTCGTTTATTCGCCTGCTAGAGGCCCGCGCGGACCTGCTGGCGTAGATGGTCGATCGGGCGGCGGGCGCCGGCGACATCGATGTGCCAGAAGGTCCAGCCGTTGCAGGCCGGGGCGCCCTGCACCGCAGCGCCCACCTGATGGATCGAGCCGCGATGGTCGCCCATCGAATTGGAGGCCGAGAGCGTGCCGTCGGCGCGCACGCGGGCCTGCAGTCGGCCGCTTTGGTCCGAGAGTACGGTGCCGGGCTGCAAAAGGCCAGCCTCGATCAGCACGCCGAACGGAATACGCGGCTCGGCGCGCTTGCTGGGCTTGGGCGTCACGTCTTCGCGCGCCAGCGGCTCGATCTCGGCGATGCGCTTGCGCGCGATCGCGGCATAGTCGGGATCGCGCTCGAGGCCGATGAAGCGGCGGCCAAGGCGGCGCGCCACGGCGCCCGTGGTGCCGGTGCCGAAGAACGGATCGAGGATCGTGTCGCCGGGATTGGAGGCGGCCATGATGCAGCGGAACAGCAGCGACTCGGGCTTCTGCGTCGGATGCGCCTTCTTGCCGTCCTCGCCCTTCAGGCGTTCGCCGCCGGTGCAGAGCGGCAGCAGCCAGTCGGAGCGCATCTGCACGCCCTCGTTCAGCTCCTTCATCGAATCGTAGTTGAAGGTGTAGCGCTTGGCCGCCTTGTCGCGCGCCGCCCAGATCAGCGTCTCGTGCGCGTTGGTGAAGCGCTTGCCGCGGAAGTTCGGCATCGGGTTCGACTTGCGCCACACGATGTCGTTCAGCAGCCAGAAGCCCTGGTCCTGCAGCGCCGTGCCGATGCGGAAGATGTTGTGGTAGCTGCCGATCACCCAGAGCGTGCCCTCGGGCTTCAGCGCGCGGCGCGCGGCGGCCAGCCAGGCGCGCGTGAACTGGTCGTAGAGGGCAAAGCTTGCCCCGACCGAAGCGGAGGGGTCTCCGAACTTGTCCCAGTCGTCGTCGACCGCATCGACCTTGCTGTTGTCGGGCCGCAGCAGGTCGCCGCCGAGCTGGAGATTATAGGGCGGGTCGGCGAAGACCATGTCGACGGAAGCTTCGGGCAGGGCCTGCATCAGCTCGATGCAATCGCCCACGAATACACGGTCCTGCTTGTCTTCGATCATCTGTGGAAAATGAGTCCACAGGGAGTTCTGGTCAAGAAATTACAATTGATTCAATTGTTTACGAGATCAATCCACAAGATGGAGTCGCAACAAACCAACCGACCCACCAGCCCTTGAGGCGGCCCGACGCCCCTAATTCCGGATGAAGTCGACGAAGGCGCGCAGCGGCGCCGGAAGCTGACGACGACCGGGATAATAGAGGAAGGGTCCGGAGAAGTTTTGCCACCAGGGAGCCAGCACCGGCTCCAACGCACCGCTGTCGAGATGAGGGCGCAGCCACTCCTCGAAAAGATGGACGATACCGACCCCGTCGACGGCGGCGCTGATCGCGAGATCCACTGCGGCGCCCAGCCTGACAACCAACGGCCCGGTGGGGTCGACCCGGACGATCTCGCCATCGCGCTCGAACTCCCAAGTCGGCATCGCCCCGCTGGAGAATTGCCCGCGCAGGCAGGCGTGGCCGAGCAGATCGCGGGGATGCTCCGGCCGGCCGCGCGCCGCGAGATAGGCGGGCGAGGCGGCCGTCGCGAAGCGCTGCACACGCGGGCCGATCGGCACCGCGATCATGTCCTGCTCCAGCCGCTCGTCGTAGCGGATGCCCGCGTCGCAGCCTGCCGCCAGGATATCGACGAAGCCGTCCTCGACGACGACCTCCAGCCTTATGTCCGGGTAGGCCTTGAGGAACGGCGCGACGATCTTGGGCAGCACAAGGCGCGCCGCGGTGCCGGGCACGTTGAGCCTGAGCGTTCCGACCGGCCGGTCGCGAAGACTGTTCACGATGTCGAGCGCCGCCTCGACCTCGCCCAGCGCCGGCCTCAGCCGTTCGAGGAGACGGGAGCCCGCCTCGGTCGGCGCGATGCTACGGGTCGTGCGGTTGAGCAGGCGCATGCCGAGCCGCGCCTCCAGCCGCCGCACGGCGCCGCTCAGGCTGGAGGCCGACACGCCGCCCAGCCGCGCGGCATCGCGAAATCCGCCGGCGCGCGCCACCGCCACGAAGGCCGAGAGATCGTTGAGGTCAGCCGTCATTGTCCATATTCCCGCACAGCCTGTTCCGATTATGCGGGATTATCGTTGTAATGCACGACGCCTATGTAGGATCTGTTCAACTTCGGAGGTTTTCATGACCGACATTACCGCCGCCGGCACTTTCCAACTGGGCAACCGATCCGTGAAGCGCATGGGCTATGGCGCCATGCAGCTCGCCGGCCCCGGCGTCTTCGGTCCGCCCAAGGATCGGGCCGCCGCAGTCGCCGTCCTGCGCGAGGCGGTGAAGAGCGGTGTGAACCATATCGACACCAGCGATTTCTACGGCCCGCACGTCACCAACCAGATCATCCGCGAGGCTCTGCATCCCTATCCCGCCGACCTGACGATCGTGACCAAGGTCGGCGCCGTGCGTGGCAGCGACGCTTCGTGGAACCCGGCGCAGACGCCGGCCGATCTCACCCGCGCGGTTCACGACAACCTGAAGAACCTCGGCGTGCCGGCGCTCGACGTCGTCAACATGCGCGTCATAATGGGCGACGGCCATGGGCCCGGCGAAGGCTCGATCGCGGAGCAGTTCACCGCGCTGGCCGAGCTGCAGCGGCAGGGCCTGATCCGCCATCTCGGCGTCAGCAACGCCACGCGTGCCCAAGTGAAGGAAGCGCAAGCCATCGCGCCGGTCGTCTGCGTGCAGAACCAGTACAACATCGCCCATCGCGGCGACGATGCGCTGATCGACGAACTCGCAGACCAGGGTATCGCCTATGTGCCCTTCTTCCCGCTCGGCGGCTTCACGCCGCTTCAATCATCGAGCCTCTCGGACATCGCCAAGGAACTGGGCGCGACACCGATGCAGGTGGCGCTCGCCTGGCTGCTGCGCCGCGCGCCCAACATCCTGCTGATCCCCGGCACGTCCTCGGTCGATCACCTGCAGCAGAACCTGGCCGCCGCCGACCTCAAGCTATCGGACGAGATGTTCGCCCGACTGAGCGCGATCGGCGGCAAGACCGCTCACTGAGGACTGACTTAACGCGAGCCGCTGCTTACATACCATGTCGAGCCGGCAGCCACGGGGGCGCATCGGGTAGGCATGAGCGGAACACGATCATTCGAAGACAGCGACGGCAGGGGCCGGTTGGGACGCCGCGAAGCGCTGGGCGCGGCGATGGCGGGCGGCATCGCGCTTTCGGGCCTCTCGTCTCCGGCGAGAGCGGCCACCGGCATCCGCACGCTGACCTCGCCCGAGCAACTCCGTGCGGCCTATGACCATGTGATCGTGGGCGCGGGATCGGCGGGCTGCGTCCTGGCGCATCGACTGGGGCGGGCCGGGCGGCGGGTGCTCCTCGTCGAGGCCGGCTTGCAGGCGGACCTGCCGGCGGTCGCGGTCCCGCCGGACTGGCCCCGGCTCCAGGAGAGCGCGCTGGACTGGCGATACGTGACGACGCCTCAACCCGGGCTGGCGGTCGCGCGATCACCTGTCCGCGCGGCAAGGCGGTGGGCGGATCGAGCATCATCAATGCGCTGGCCTACCAGCGCGGCCATGCGGCAGCCTATGATCGCTGGCCGACGGGCTGGCGTCACGCCGACCTCCTGCCCTACTTCAAGCGCGCCGAAACCTTCTCCGGCGGCGCCAATGCCTGGCGGGGCGGCAACGGCCCGCTGCATGTCCTGTCGCTGGCTGACGTCACGGATCGCACGCCGGTCGCCGCGGCTTTCATGGCGGCCGCACAGCAATCGGGATTCCCCATGACACCCGACCTGGGCGGCGAACTCACCACCGGCGTCGGCTGGAACCAGCTCAGCATCAGGGGCCATGCGCGCGACGATGCCGCGACCGCCTATCTGGACAGCCTCGAGAGCGGTTCCGGGGACGCGTCGGTCGATCTGCTCGCCGGCACCGAGGTGCTCGGCCTGGAGATCGAGCGCGGCCGATGCCGCGGCGTCCGCCTGGCCGGCGGGATCGTTCGACCCGAGCGGGATGTCCTGCTTTGTGCCGGCGCGATCGATTCGCCGCGCCTGCTGATGCTGTCGGGGATCGGCCCGGCCGATGAGTTGCGTGCGCTTGGGATCGCAAGCGCCGTCGACCTGCCTGATGTCGGCCGCCATCTGGAGGATCATCCGCTGCTGGCCGGCGTGGCCTACCAGGCGCGTCGCGACGTTCCGCTCTCGCACTACAATCACGCCGACTCATTGCTTTACGTGCCGCACGCGACTCCCGGCGAGAGCCCCGAGATTCTCGTCATGTGCCTGTCGGTGCCGTTCGTGCGGCCGACCGTCGGCCCCCTGCCCGCGCCGGCCTATGTCCTCGTGCCCTGCCTCCTGCGGCCGCGCAGCCGCGGCATCGTCAGGCTCGCCTCTCGCGATCCGCGCGCGCCGGCGCTGATCGATCCGCGCTATCTGTCCGAGCCCGACGACATCGCGTTGCTGGCAAAGGGTGTCGACATAGCGCGCGACATCGGCGCCGCCGCAGCGTTCGACGACTGGCGGGCGATGGAGGTCTATCCCGGGCCGGCTTGGGCGAACCAAGCAGACCGGCACGACTTCATTCGCCGGGCCACGGATTCGTTCCACCATCCCGTCGGCACCTGCCGCATCGGCGCCGTCGTCGACGACGCCCTGCGCGTCAAAGGCGTCGAGGGATTGCGCGTCATCGATGCGTCGGTCTTGCCCGGCCTGCCGGCTGCGATGAGCAACGCCGCCGTGACCGCCGTCGCCGAGAAGGCGAGCGATCTGGTGTTGGCAAGTTAGGCGCGGTTGCGCCGGAACAGCAGCGCAACGATCACCCCGCCCAGCACGGAGGCAAGGACCATCAGCGCGAAGAAGCCCACGGCCGCCCATATGGCGTAGGTCATCGCCTTGGCACCGGCTTCGTCGACCTTCCTGTCGACCAGCGCCCGCAACTCACCGACCTGCGCCGTCATCTCGTCCCGCAGCGCCTTGAGTTCGGGCCCCATCGCACGGGCGCGCTCAACAGCGGCTTCCCTGCTCTTCTCGATCGCCTCTCTCGGAGAGGGAGGCTGCTGGGCCGATGCGGCACCGGCCGCTATGAGGCCAAGAATCAGGATCAGTGACGGAACGAGTCGGGGCATGGCGTGACCTCATCGAGGCGGTGAAAAACATTCGGTCAAGGGGACATCGCGCGCAACGGTCGTCTACGACGGCACAAGGGCCCATCGCGCGAGAGTGAATGCGATGCCCGCCCCGTACAGCGGGCCGAAGATGGGCTTGGTGTGCGCCGCCAGCCATTGCGGAAGATAGATGTCGAAATTCGCGCGACGATCGTCCGTGAAGCGCGCGGCAACGGCCGAGAGTGGGCATCGCCAACCGTTGAATCCCAACACGACGACCTCGACGAAGACGATCCCGATCGACAGCGCGGCACTGAGAAATTCCGCTCGCGCGGCGAAGACCCAGATCGCCAGGATACAGACGACGAAGAACGCCCACACGATCGTGTGTGCGGCCTTGATGAACGTCAGGAACGAGCCGGGCCTTGCCCGGTCCGAACGAACCACCTCAGGCGAGCTCCTCGGCGATCGCCTCCTTCACGCCCGGCCGCTCCGACATGCGTTGGCGGTGATCGACCACGCGCGGGATGCGGGCGGGATCGACGCCGTCCTTCTCCAGCCACTGGGCGAGGGTGAAGAGATAGGGGTCGCAGATCGTGTAGTGCTCGCCCATCACCCACGGGCCCTTAAGCATCTCGCGCTCGATCAGCTCGAAGGCGCCGCCGACCGACTCCGGCACCTTGCGCTGCATGGCGGCGATCGACGCCGCATCGTCGGCATCGACCCAGCGATGGCCGCGCATGCGGTGCGCGTGCGCCACGTGGAGGTGCGAGCAGAGATAGGAGTTGAACGACTGCACCTGGGCGAAGGCGAAGGGATCGTCCATCAGGGCGAGCCGCGACGCCGGGAAGCTCTGCGTGACATAGACCAGCATCGCCGGCGTCTCGGTCAGGATGCCCTTGTCGGTCACCAGCGCCGGGACGCGGCCCTTCGGATTGACCTTGAGATATTCGGCCGACTTCTGCTGTTCCTTGGCGAACTCGATGCGCACCGTCGAATAGTCGGCACCGACCTCCTCCAGCACGATGTGCGTGGCGAGCGCGCAGGAATGGGCGGCGTAGTAAAGCTTGAGCATGATCGCGGTCTCCAGACGTCAGACTTCGGCGTAGATCTCGATGACGTTGCCTTCGGTGTCGCGGAAGAAGATCGCGCGATGGCCCCAGGACGGGATGTCGCGCGGCGGGCCCATCAATGCGACGCCCCTGGCGGCAAGCTCCGCCTGGCATTCGTCGATCTCGGGCGGCGAGACGCGGAAGGCGAGCTGCACCGACGCCGAACCCGTCGGGCCGGCCGGCCCGTCCTGGAAAACACCTTCGAGCGTGCGCGGCCGCAGGCAGAGCAAACCCGAGCCGACATGGAAGCTCACCCAGCGCGGCGTCTCGCGCTCGATGCGGAGCTTCATCACGTCGAGATAGAACTGCCGCGCGCGGACCAGGTCCTCGCAGAGCAGGACGACATAGTCTAGGTTGCGGATCGATCCGATTCCCATGGTGCTCACACCAGCCGCGTGACGGGCGCGAAGCTGCGCCGATGATGCGGCGTCGGCCCCAGCAGCGACAGCGCCTCGAGATGCTCCTGGCTGCCATAGCCACGGTTGGTCTCCCAGCCGTAGCCGGGATAGGTCACCGCCAGCGCGTGCATGTAGCGGTCGCGTGTCACCTTGGCGAAGATCGAGGCGGCGGCGATCGAATAGGAATGCGCATCGCCGCCGACGATGGTCTCGGCACGGCAGCCCAGTTGCGGCGGCGCGCGGTTGCCGTCGACCAGGACGACCTCCGGCTGCTCGGCCAGCGCCTGCACGGCGCGGCGCATGGCGAGATACGTGGCCTGCAGGATGTTGATGCGGTCGATCTCCTCGACGCTCGCCTCGGCCACGGCAAACTGCACGACGCCCGAGGCGATCATCGCCTCGTAGGCTTCCTCGCGCTGTTCGAGCGTCAACTTCTTGGAATCGTCGATCATGCGCAGCAGCTTGCGCGCCGCCCGTGCACGATCGATGACGGCCGCCGCCGCATAGACCGGCCCGGCCAGCGGCCCGCGACCGGCTTCGTCGATGCCGGCGACACGTCCTTCACAACGCAATTCGAATCGAAAGCTTGGCATTATCCCCATCGAGGCCGGCTAGACTGAGCCATGTCCCAAAGCTCAGCGATCGTCGCCCGCATCATCGCAGAAGACGCCATCGCGATGGAACAGCTTCGTGCGGTGCGTGAACTGGCGCTGCCGGACTGGTGTATTGCCGCGGGATTCGTGCGCAATCGCGTCTGGGACCACCTGCACGGCATCGTGCCGGCACGACTGCCTGTGGATATCGACGTCATCTATTTCGACGCAGGCGACGTTTCGCGGGAGAGCGAGGCGGCCTTCGAGCGCCGGCTCGACACGCTGCTGCCCGGCCTGCCGTGGCAGGTGCGCAACCAGGCGCGCATGCATGTCTGGAAGGACCTGCCGCCGCATCGCGATACCGCCGACTCGATGATCTACTGGCTGGAGACCGTGACGGGCATCGGCGTGCGCCTGGAGACCGACGACACGCTGTCGGTGATCGCGCCGCTCGGCACCGACGATCTTCTGAACCTGCGCTGCCGCCCAACGCCTTTCGGCCGCACCAGACGCCACGAATACGATGCGCGGGTCGAGGCCAAGCGCTGGCGCGAGCTGTGGCCCAGGGTAGAGTTTCTCGACTAGAGTTCGATACAGATGATCGCCGCGTTCCTGCCTCTGGCCGCCATCGCCCTGATGGGTACCCTGCTCCGCCATTTCATTCCCGGCATGGAGCAGACGCGCCAATCGATGAACAAACTGGTGCTCTACGTCTTCCTGCCGGCCCTCGTCTTCCGGACGGTGATGCACGGCACGATCGACGGCCTGTTCCTCGAAATCCCCGCAGCGGCGGCGATCGGCACGCTGTCCTGTCTGGCGGTGGGCTTCCTGGTCTTTCACTTCCTGCCGATTCCCGGACCGACCAAGGGCGCAATGATGCTGGGTGCGGCTTTCGGCAATGTCACCGCTCTCGGCCTGCCGGTGCTGCTTGGCGTCTTCCCCGGCCAGGCCGACCACGTCTCCGAGGTCTCGGTCCTGTTCGAGATCACCAAATCGTCGCTCAACCTCTCGCTCGGCGCCATGATCGCCATCGCCTATGGCAGCCAGGAACCGATCACCTTCCAACGGACCGCCCTGGAGGCGCTGAAGCTGCCGCCGCTCTGGGCGCTGTTCGTCGCGATCGCCTGGAAGCTGTCCGGCATCCCCTGCCCGGCGCTGATCATGGACACGGCCTCGATCCTCGCCGTGGCGGTCAGCGGCATCCTGATGCTGTCGCTCGGTATGGCGCTGCGCTTCTCGCCGACACCGCTGATGGCGCTCGCGATTCCGGTTTCGGCGATCAAGCTGGCTTTCTCACCTTTCGTCGTCTTCCTGGCCGTTGCGCCGCTCGGCATCACCGGCGTCTACAGCAACGCCGCCGTGCTGGAAGGCGCGATGCCGAGCCAGATCCTGTCCTTCGTCATCGCCGGCAAGTTCAAGCTCGACGAGGAGACGCTGGCCTTCGTCATCATGGTCGACACGATCCTGGCCTTCGTGACCTTGCCGCTCGTGCGGATGCTGCTTCTGTCATGACGACCTGAATCATTGGAGCGCGCCACTCCAGTGGCGCAATCATGATTCATGAGCGCCACTGGAGTGGCG
>NZ_JBXAPM010000021.1:0-76188 GCF_058803965.1 Reyranella sp. GW821-FHT14A01 | reverse complement strand
CGAAATCAATCCATGCCGAAGCACGTCATGATCGCCGCCGCCGGCGTATCCCTTTCCAAACATACGATGCATAGAGCACACGACCCTCGGGTCGAGACCTTCGACGAACATTGCCACCGCTGGATCTTGCGACCCTGGCGCCTCAGCGTCTGAGGTGGTTTCGGCGGCCCCGCTCGTCGTCGGGAGCCGCGCTTATATGGGGGTGCCTTTTGACCGTCAACGAGAAATTTACGAATTCGTAACGCTGACTCGGATTCGGCAAAAAGCCTGTCGAACCTATTGTATTGTTGTGCGTCAGAAGCCTTTCCGGCATCAATATGTAGCGCGTCGCCGGCGAGGATAGATTTTCCGGTCCGGCACCACCCCTAACCCGAGGCCTGGACACACCAGGCTCACAATAGGTCAGCGGTCATGACGGACTTCCCCTCTCCGTCGGACAGGCCGAAACGCCCCAAAAACACGACTTTTGGGCTGTTCAGGCCTGTTCTCTTCGCCATCGGCGTCATCGGCCTGGCGATGGGCGGACTTATCCTCAGCCATCGTTCGAACCCGGAAATCGCTTCCTTGCCGCCGAAGACAGCGGCGGTTCCCGCAACACCGACGCCCCCCGCGGCGGCGCCCGCAACAACGGCACAGACTGCACCGGCGCCCGTGATCCTGGCGGATTCGCAGCCTGCCCCGCCGGTAACGGCGGCGGATTTCGGCAAAGCGGCCCCACCACTCGACCTTCGCGGCTTCCAGATGAAGCCGCCGGAAGCCACGGCCGACGCCGAACCGCCGGCCAGCGACATCTACGAACTCACGCTGCGCCTCGAGAAGGGCGACACGATCGAGAAGATGCTGGCCGACATCGACGTGGCGGAAGCCGAACGCAAGCAGATCGCCGAGAAGCTCCGGTCGCTGCTGAAGAAGCGGCGGCTCGCGGTCGGCGAGACGATCGAGCTCACCATGCAGACGATTCCCGAACAGCCCGACGCACCACGCGTGCTGGCATTGTCGGTGCGGCCTCAACCCGAACGGGAGTACATCGTCAGCCGCAACGAGGACGGGACCTATGATGCCGAAGAGAAAATCTACAAGGTCAGTCCGCGTATCGTGAGAGTCGAAGGCGAGCGCGACGGCTCGCTGCAGCAGAGCGGCATCAAGGCCGGCGCGCCTTCCGCCGCCATGATCGAGTTCGTGCGCGCGCTTTCCTACGACGTCGATTTCCAGCGCGAACTGAAACAGGGACAGAAGTTCACCGTGCTGCTCGAGCAGCTGGTGACGAGCGACGGCAAGGTCACGCATCCGGGTCGCCTGCTGGCCGGCGAGCTGCGCCTGATGAAGCGCACCGCCGTCGTCATCCGCTATCGGCCGCAGGGTGGAGCGGAAGGCTTCTTCAACCCGCAAGGCGAGAGCGTCGTGCGCTCCTTCCTGCGCACGCCGATGGATGCGTCGCGCATCACCTCGCGCTTCGGCATGCGCGAGCATCCGATCCTGGGCTTCAGCGCGTTGCACGCGGGTGTGGATTTCGCGGCCCCGTCGGGCACGCCGATCCTTGCTGCCGGCAATGGCAAGGTGGCTACCGCCGGACCGAACGGCGGCTACGGCCTCTACGTTAGATTGCAGCACACCCAGGATGTCGCAACCGCCTACGCCCACCTGTCGCGCATCGGCCCTGGCATCAAGCCGGGCGTATCGGTGCGCCAGGGACAGGTGATCGGCTTCGTCGGATCGACCGGCATGTCGACCGGTCCGCACCTGCATTACGAGTTCCTGAAGGGCGGCAAGCACGTCAATCCGCTCACCCAGAAGTTCGCCATGCGCGGCACCGTCGGGGCCAAGGATGCCGCGCGCTTCCAGGGCCTGGCGAAGCAGTATCTCGCCCAATTCAGGAATGCGCCGGTTGCCGGCGAGGCCGAAAAGCCGGCCGATTCGAAGCCTGCACCAAAGAAATCGGCGCAGGCTCCGAAGGAACCTGCGCCGTCTCAGATCGCCAAAGGCGATTAAGGTTTAGTCGGCGGCGTCGCTCAGGACGCGTTCGCCGCCGACCGTCAGCTCTCCGTTCTCGACGCCGACTTCGATCGTGTCGCCGTCATGGACCTTGCCTTCGAGCAGCTGCGTGGCCAGCGGATTCTGCAAGCTGCGCTGGATCACCCGCTTCAACGGCCGCGCGCCGTAGACCGGGTCGTAGCCGCGGTTGGCCAGCCACTGCAGCGCCTTGCCGTCGATCTTCAGCCCGATCTTGCGATCGGCCAACAGCTTCGTGAGCTTCTGCAGCTGCACTTCGACGATGTCCGTCATGTGCGCCCGGCTCAGCCGGTTGAACAGCAGGATCTCGTCGAGACGGTTCAGGAACTCCGGACGGAACGCCCGGCGCACCTCCTCCATGACCTGCTCGCGCACCGACTCGGTGGGCTCGCCGTCCTTCAGGGCCGCCAGATGCGAGCTGCCCAGGTTGGACGTCAGGATGATCAGCGTGTTCTTGAAGTCGACCGTGCGGCCCTGGCCGTCGGTCAGGCGACCATCGTCCAGCACCTGCAGCAGCACGTTGAACACGTCCGGATGCGCCTTCTCGACCTCGTCGAACAGGATCACCTGGTAAGGCCGGCGCCGCACCGCCTCGGTGAGCACGCCACCCTCGTCGTAGCCGACATAGCCCGGAGGCGCGCCGATCAGGCGGCTCACGGAGTGCTTCTCCATGAACTCGCTCATGTCGATGCGCACCATCGCCGTGTCGTCGTCGAACAGGAACGCCGCGATCGCCTTGGTGAGCTCGGTCTTGCCGACGCCCGTGGGGCCGAGGAACAGGAACGAACCGATGGGACGGTTCGGATCCTGCAGGCCCGCACGCGCACGGCGCACCGCATTCGCCACCGCGACGACGGCCTCGTCCTGGCCGATCACGCGCTTGTGGATCTCCTCCTCCATGCGGAGAAGCTTCGAGCGCTCGCCTTCCAGCATCTTGTCGACGGGCACGCCGGTCCAGCGCGACACGACGGCCGCGATGTCCTCGGGCATGACCTCTTCCTTGACGCCCTTGCCGCCCGCGACCTCGTGGGTCTCGGCTTCCTTGAGCTTCTTCTCGAGGTCGGGGATCACGCCGTAGGCCAGCTCGCCCGCTTTCGCGAGTTCGCCGCGCCGCTGCGCGACTTCGAGCTCGGAGCGAGCCTTGTCGAGCTGCTCCTTCACCTTCTGCGAATCGGCAAGCTTGTCCTTGGCCGAGGTCCACTGCGCCGTCAGCGCGGCCGACTTCTGCTCGAGCTCCGACAGCTCCTTCTCGAGACGCTCCAGCCGGTCACGCGACGCGGAGTCGCTTTCCTTCTTGAGCGCTTCCTTCTCGATCTTGAGCTGCATGATGCGCCGGTCGAGCTCGTCCAGCGCCTCGGGCTTGCTGTCGACCTGCATGCGGATGCGGCTCGCGGCCTCGTCCATCAAGTCGATCGCCTTGTCCGGCAGGAACCGGTCGGCGATGTAGCGATTGGACAGGGTCGCGGCGGCCACGATCGAGGAGTCCGCGATGCGGACGCCGTGATGCAGCTCGTACTTTTCCTTGAGGCCGCGCAGGATCGAGATCGTGTCCTCGACCGTTGGCTCGGCCACGAACACCGGCTGGAAGCGCCGCGCCAGGGCGGCATCCTTCTCGATGTGCTTGCGGTACTCGTCGAGCGTCGTGGCGCCCACGCAATGCAGCTCGCCGCGCGCCAGTGCGGGCTTCAGCATGTTGGAGGCATCCATCGCGCCGTCGGCCTTGCCGGCGCCGATCAGCGTGTGCAGCTCGTCGATGAAGACGATGATCTCGCCCTCGGCCGACGAGATTTCCGACAGCACGCCCTTGAGGCGCTCTTCGAACTCGCCGCGGAACTTGGCGCCCGCGACCATCGAGCCGAGGTCGAGCGACATCAGCTTCTTGTTCTTGAGCGATTCCGGCACGTCGTCGTTGACGATGCGCAGCGCGAGGCCTTCGGCGATGGCGGTCTTGCCGACGCCGGGCTCGCCGATCAGCACGGGGTTGTTCTTGGTGCGGCGGCTCAGCACCTGGATGGTGCGACGGATCTCCTCGTCGCGGCCGATCACCGGGTCGAGCTTGCCGTCACGTGCGGCCTGGGTGAGGTCGCGTGCGTACTTCTTCAGCGCGTCGTAGCTGTCCTCGGCCGACGCCGAATCGGCGGTGCGGCCCTTGCGCAGCTCCTGCACGGCCTTCTCCAGCGCCTGGGGCTTCACGCCGCCCTTGGCCAGCGCATCGGACGCCTCGGTGCCCTTGGCGAGCACCAGCGCGATCAGCATGCGCTCGACCGTGACGAACGAATCGCCCGCCTTCTCGGCAATCGCCTCGGCCTGGTCGAACAGACGCGCGGTTTCCGGCGCCATGTAGATCTGGCCGGCGCCCTGGCCTTCGACCTTGGGCTGCTTGGCGAGGTTGGCTTCCACGGCGCGGTAGACCGCGCGCGAATCGCCGCCCGCCGAGCCGATCAGGTTGGCCGCAAGGCCCTCCGGATCGTCGAGCAGGACTTTCAAGACATGGTCTGGGATGAGTCGCTGATGGCCCTCGCGGAGCGCCAGCATCTGGGCACTCTGCAGGAAACCCCGCATACGTTCGGTATACTTTTCCTGATTCATTACTAACCCTTTCTTTTACGCCCCCGTCGAGCGGCGGGCGGAAGAGCGGACCCTCCGAAGAAGCATCCTGCAGGCGATATGGGGTCGGTTTGGCGGCCTGCAAGACCTCAGCCCGGGTGCGACTTTTGCTTGTCTTCGACGTGGGCTAAGAACGCCGCCAACAAAATCAGGGAGCACAAAAATGTCAGGTGGCCACGGTCACGTCGACGGATCGAACAAGAAGATCGCGCTGCTGGTCGCCATCCTGGCCGCCTTGCTCGCGATCTCGGAAATGGGGGGCAAGAGTTCACAGACGAACTCGCTGTCGAGCCACATCGATGCCTCCAACCTGTGGTCCTTCTTCCAGTCCAAGACCATCCGGCAGACGACCCTGCGCACCGCCGCCGAAGAGGTCGAGGCCACCTACAAGGACGGGCCGGCGCCCATGCCGCCGGCGCTCAAGGCGCAGGCCGACCGCTGGCGCCAGACCGCGCAGCGCTACGACAGCGAGCCGGAGACCGGCGAGGGCCGCAAGGAACTGGCCGCCCGCGCCAAGATCAAGGAAGAGCATCGCGACCGCTCGCTGGCCGCCTATCACATGTTCGAATATGCCTCGGCCTGCTTCCAGCTTGCCATCGTGCTGGCCGGCGCGGCCGCCCTCACCTCGGTGATCGGGCTGACCTTCCTCTCGATCGGCCTTGGCGCCCTGGGCCTGGGCTTCACCATGCTGGCCTTCGTCGCCCCGACTCTCGTCCACCTGTAGGCACCAAAGAAAACGCCCGCGGGCGACTGCCGGCGGGCGTTTTTGTCGGGTGGACGGAGGCGGGCCGTCAGCCGCGCCGGCCGCCGCTCGCCGGGACGAATTCCGGCACCTCGGGCTGCTCCTCGATGGCCGGGTCGCTGCTGCTCGGCGCATTGCGTCCGTTCTGGAGGAATGCCACGCCGTTGAGGCCGGGCTCGGCCTCGCCCTGATCCTGATCGCGTTCACGATCGCCCTGACGATAGTCGTTCTGGCGCCGATTACCTTGGCGACCTTCGGATTGACGCCCCTCGGATTGACGACCCTCGGATTGCCGCCCCTCGGCCTGGCGATGATCGGACTGCCGATTATCGGCCTGGCGATTATCGGACTGGCGCTGCTCGGATCCGCGCTCGGAGGAACCTTGCTCGCCGCGTTCGCCGGACTGGTTGTCGCCGCCGTCGTAAGACTGCGGACCGCCCTGGCCCTGCTGTGGCTGGCCGGGCTGCTGCCCCTGCTGGCCGGGCTGGCCCTGCTGCTGGCCGTCCTCGCCTTCCCAACCCGGGCTTCGCTGGACGAAGCCGCCCATGGACTGGATCACGCGGAAATAATGGTCGGCGTACTGGAAATAGGCTTCGGCGAGAATGCGATCGCCGGAGGATGCCGCTTCACGGGCCAGCGACTGATATTTGTCGAAGACCTGATGGGCATTGCCTCGGACCCGGACGTCGGGGCCGCTGCTATCGAAAATCTGGTTTCGATTGGGCGTGCGGTTGGAATTGTGATGCTGAGGCTTGTGATGGTGATTGTTGCCACCACCACCGCTGCCGCCGCCACCATTGCGACCGCCGCGCGACCGCTGACGATTGTTTGGTCTCATTAACCTAGGGCCAGTTACACGCCGGACGGATGTTGTTGTTAGTTCCCCCCTGCCCTTCTCGGGCGCCGTCACGGCTGAATTCAGAGGGTTTGGTGTCCGCCGCCACAGACCGGTCGGACCAGTTTCCCCTCAAGGGGTGATCGAAACCTAGTCTCATTCCCTCTAATTGCCAACCATTAATGCTGGGCCGGCACGACGCGCTCGATCCCGCCCAAATCCCGCCGAGGCGACGCGGGCGTCAGGCCTGCGGCCGCAAAAAGCGCGGCGATATCAGGGGCTTGGCCTTCTCCCCCTTCGACGACGGCCCAACCGCCGGTAGCGACCAGCCGGGGTGCTTTCGCAGCGATGATGCGATACGCCGCAAGCCCGTCGGCGCCGCCGTCGAGCGCCAGACGCGGCTCGTGTGCGGCCACTTCGGGCATCAGCCCGTCCACAACTGCGCTCTCGATATAGGGCGGATTGGACACGAGCAGGTCGAACGGGCCTTCCAGCCGCTCGCTCCAGCCGGCGCGGCCCCAGTCGCCGATTGCGAGACGCGCACGGGGCGCCACGCCCAGCGTATCGGCATTGGCCTGTGCAACCGCGAGTGCCGCCTCCGAGGCGTCGATGCCGACACCGGTGGCTTGCGGATATTCCCACAGCAGGGTGAGCAGCAGGCAACCCGATCCCAACCCGAGATCGAGGATCCGCAGTTCCCGACTGCGGTCGGGAAACAGGTCGAGCACCGTCTCGATCACCGTCTCGCTGTCGGGACGCGGGATGAGGACCGCCGGCGAGACTTTGAAGGGCAGGCCCCAGAATTCGCGCTCGCCCAGGATGTAGGCCATCGGTTCGCGCCGCACGCGCCGCGCCGTGAGTTCGCGCAAGGTCGCGGCCGCAGCAGCGGGCGCAGGATCGGGTCCGCGCGAAATCAACTGCTCGATCGAGAGGCCGGTCGCCCGGCTCAGCAGCAGGCGCGCTTCGAAGCGGACATTGTCGATTCCGGCCGCGGTCAGGGCGACGGCCGTATCGCGCAACAGGGCGTCGTAGGAGACGTTCGTCGCCACCTGCTAGGCCGCGAGCTCCGCCAGGCGCGAGGCCTCGTCGTCGGCGGTCAAGGCATCGACGATCGCGTCCAGCCCGCGCCCATCCATGACCTCGGCGAGGTTGTAGAGCGTGAGATTGATCCGGTGATCGGTCACCCGGCTCTGCGGGAAGTTGTAGGTGCGGATGCGTTCGCTGCGGTCGCCGCTGCCGACCTGCCCCTTGCGGTCGGCGGCGCGCAGATCGTCGAGACGCTGCCGCTCGGCGTCGTAGAGGCGGGCGCGCAGGATCTTCATCGCCTTGGCGCGGTTCTTGTGCTGGCTCTTCTCGTCCTGCTGGCTGACCACGACGCCGGTCGGGATATGGGTGATGCGCACCGCCGAGTCGGTCGTGTTGACTGACTGGCCGCCCGGGCCGGAGGCACGGAACACGTCAATGCGCAGGTCCTTCTCGTCGATCTTGATGTCGACCTCCTCGGCTTCCGGCAGCACCGCCACCGTCGCCGCCGAGGTATGAATGCGGCCCTGGGTCTCGGTCGCCGGCACGCGCTGCACGCGATGCACGCCCGATTCGAACTTGAGGCGCGCGAACACGCTGCGGCCCGTCACCGTGGCGATCGCCTCGCGATAGCCGCCGATGCCGGTGTCCGAAAGTTCCATGACCTCGAACTTCCAACCCTTTTCCGCCGCGTAGCGCTGGTACATGCGGAACAGGTCGGCCGCGAAGAGCGCGGCCTCGTCGCCGCCGGTGCCGGCGCGGATTTCGAGGATGGCGTTCTTCTCGTCGGCCGCGTCCTTGGGCAGCAGCATGCGCTTCACCGTGCGCTCGAGCTCCGGCAGGCGCTTGCGCAGTTCGGCGGCCTCTTCCTCGGCGATCGCCTTCATGTCGGGATCCGAGGCCATCGCCTCGGCATCCTTCAATTCGCGTTCGGCTTTGTGCCATTCGTTCACCGCCTCGACGAGAGGGCCGAGCTCGGCATATTCCTTCGAGGCCGCGACGAACTTCTGCGAATCGAGCGTGCCGGCGGAGAGCGCCGCCTGCAGCTCGGCATGGCGCGTCACGACCTGGTTGAGCTTCAACAACAACGACATGTCAGACCTTCAAGGCTTCAGCGAGACCGTCGAACGGCACTTCGCGCTGGGCGCCGCTGTCGAGGTCCTTGAGTTGGGCCACACCCTTGGCCAGTTCGTCGTCGCCGATGATGAGCGCGGCCCGGGCGTTGAGCTTGTTGGCCCGCTGCATGCGCCGTTTCATGTTGCCGCGATAGTCCTGTTCGACGGCGATGCCCTGCTTGCGCAAGCTGCGCGCGATGCCGAGCGCCCGGGCCTCGGCCGCCGCGCCCAGCGGCGCGATGACGACGGGCCGCGGCAGAGGCTTGGGCTCATCCGCCAGCATCATCAGCCGCTCGATGCCGCCCGCCCAGCCGATGCCGGCAGTGGGAGGCCCGCCCAGCTCGGCGATCAGCCCGTCATAGCGGCCGCCGCCCAGCACGGTGCCCTGGGCGCCGAGATGAGTCGTCACGAACTCGAAGGCGGTGTGCGTATAGTAGTCGAGGCCGCGCACCAGCGCCGGGTCGACCTCGAAGGCAATGCCGGCGGCCGTGAGGCCGTCCTGCACCGACTTGAAGAAGTCGCGGCTGGCGTCGTTCAGGTGATCTGAGAAGCTCGGCGCATTGGCGTTGATCGCCTTGTCGCCCTCGTCCTTGCTGTCGAGGATGCGCAGCGGGTTGCGCGCCAGGCGGTTGCGCGAATCCTCCGAAAGCTTGTCCACGTGACCGGAATAATAATCCGTCAGCACCTTGCGATAGCCGGCACGGCTTTCCGGATCGCCGAGCGAATTGATCTTGAGCACGCAGCGATCGAGGATCGTGAGGCGATCGAGGATGTCGGCTGCGACCGAGATCACCTCGATGTCGGCACCGGGCTCGGGAGCGCCCAGCACCTCGAGGTCGATCTGGTGGAACTGCCGCTGCCGGCCCTTCTGCGGCCGCTCGTAGCGGAACATCGGGCCCGCCGCGAAGACCTTGAGCGGAAGCTGCTGCGCCAACTCGCCGTTCGACACGAAGGCGCGGCAGATGCCGGCGGTGTATTCCGGCCGCAGGGTCAGCGATTCGTTGCCGCGATCGGCGAAGGTGTACATCTCCTTCGACACGACGTCGGTCGTCTCGCCGATGCCGCGCGCGAACAGCTCGGTGAACTCGAAGATCGGCGTCGCCATCTCGCGATAGCCGTAGAGGCGCGCCACGTCGCGCGCCGTGTCGACGACATGCGCGAAGCGCCGGTAATCGTCGGGGAGGAGATCGTGCGTGCCACGCACGGGTTGCATCTTGCTCACGGGAAATCGCCTTGAAAAATCGTCGGGTAAGGAAAGCCTGGGACCGCTACTCCGCGGCGGCGCGATGTCGCTCGGCTTCTTTCGCCTTGCCCTCTTCGGCCTTTGCGGCCTCGATCTCGGCCGCCTTCTTCTCGATCAACCCGACCAGGTGATCGACGACGTTGGCGTCCTTCAGCCGATGATGCGGGACGCCGGCGATATAGACCTGATGGGTGTTCGAGCCGCCGCCGGTGAAGCCGATGTCGGTCTCGCGCGCCTCGCCCGGGCCATTCACGACGCAGCCGATCACCGACACCGTCATCGGCGTGGTGATGTGGGCGACACGCTTCTCCAGCGCCTCGACCGTGCGGATGACGTCGTACTGCTGACGGGCGCAGGACGGGCAGGAGATGATGTTGACTCCGCGATGGCGCAGGTTCAGCGCCTTCAGCATCTCGAAGCCGACACGGACCTCTTCCTCGGGCTCGGCCGAGAGCGAGACGCGGATCGTGTCGCCGATGCCCGCCCATAGCAGCGAGCCCATGCCGATCGACGACTTCACCGTGCCGGTGCGCGTGCCGCCCGCTTCGGTGACGCCGACATGCAGCGGGTAATCGCAGGCGTCGGCGAGCTGCTGGTAGGCCGCGACCGCCAGGAAGACGTCGGACGCCTTCACGCTGATCTTGAACTCGTGGAAATCGTGGTCCTGCAGGATGCGAGCATGGTCGAGCGCGCTCTCCACCATCGCCTCGGGGCAGGGCTCGCCGTACTTCTCGAGCAGGTCCTTCTCCAGCGACCCGGCATTGACGCCGATGCGCATGGACAGGCCATGGTCCCGGGCCGCCTTCACCACCTCGCGCACACGCTCGGCGCTGCCGATGTTGCCGGGATTGATGCGCAGGCAGGCGGCGCCCGCGTCCGCCGCTTCTATGGCGCGCTTATAGTGGAAGTGGATGTCGGCCACGATCGGGACTTTGGAGGCGCGCACGATCTTGGATAGCGCCGCCGTCGAGTCCTCGTCGGGGCAGGAGACGCGGATGATATCCACACCCGCCTCTTCGCAGCGGCGGATCTGGGCGATGGTCGCGTCGGCGTCCGCGGTCAGCGTGTTGGTCATGGTCTGGACGGTGATCGGCGAATCGCCGCCCACCGGCACGGACCCGACCATCACGCGCCGCGACTTGCGGCGCTGGATGTCGCGGTACGGTCTGATGCTCATGGGGACAATGTAGCGGCGAGACCCCGTCTCCGCCAGCCGGCTTGCCGTTACAACGGGGCTACGGCGCTAGCGGGCCTCGGTGATGCGGTAGGCGATCCCGGCCGGAACGACGTAGCTTTCGCCGGCGCGCACATAGGTCTGCGTCAGCACGTCGCCGTTCGGCGCCCGCAGCTCGACCCAGCTGTTGGTCCTCACGCTGATCGGGGTGTTGACCCGCACCGGCATCAGCGCCGGCACGACCTCGGGCTGGCGCGCATTGGCTTCCTCGACCGGCTTCGGCGGCTCGAGACGCGGCCATTCGATCGGCGCCGGCGGCTGGGCCGCCTGGGCCTGCCCGATGGCGGGAACATTCATCACGACCGGCGGCGGCGGCGCGGGAACGGCGACGACGACCGGCGGCGGCGCCAGGGGTGCAGCCGGAGTGCCGCTATCGACACGCTGCGCCGGCCACACTTGGGCGGGCAGCGAGCCGTTGATGGTGCGTGTTTCCTGAGCCGGCGCGGCCGGCATCTGGGCGACGAACGGGTTGGGCGCGGGAGCCGCAGGAGCGGGCGCGCTGGGGCGCTCGGAGAGGAGACGGTCCGGCACGGGCGGAACCTTCTGCGCCACGACGGCCTGATCGCGCGGGATGTAGTGCCACACGCCATAGCCGGCGCCGACGACGAGAAGGACGGTGAGGACGGCGAGGCCGATCGGCGCGCGCTTCTCGGTGACCGGGAAATCGGCCGGCAGTGCGACCGGTCGCTTGATGGGAACCGCGCCCGACAGATGGTACGCGGTCATGACCTTCTCGGGATCGAGACCGACATGCGCCGAATAGGCGCGAAGGAATGCGGGAATGTAGGCGGCGCCGGGAAGCTTGTCGTAGCGACCCTCTTCGATCGCTTCGAGATGAGCGCGCCGGATTCGAATGCTCTTCTCGACTTGAGTCAGGTCCAGACCGCGTGCCTCGCGTTGATCGCGTAGGAGTCGACCGACCGCCTGGCCGGGTCCGGCCTCACGTTCAATCGCCCGCCAGTCAACCTGATCCGGCATTGAAATTCCCTGCTTGTCCCCTCGTCGCGACTCTTAGCAGAGGCCCCATGACAGGGCAAAAGCGATTCGGCTTCTCGCTGTTAAATTTCGATCGCGTGATCGGCGGCGAAGAGACGCAACGTCTCGCGCAAGGGCCGATCGGGTTGAGTAAGCGCAGAGGTCATGAAACCAGATACATCATTTAGATCAAGCGAACGAACCATCGCTTTCACGGGGCCGATCGAACCCGGCGACATCGACAAGGAGCGCACGCCGATCGCGAGCAGAGCCAGTGCTTCCACCGGACGCCCTGCCATCTCACCACACACGGCAATGTCGACTCCGGCAGGCCGTACCTTCTCCACTACAAAATGTAGCAGTCGCAGCAAGGCTGGGGACAAACTGTCGTAGCGACCGGCCAACCGACTGTTGCCGCGATCGGCAGCGTAGAGGAATTGCATCAGATCGTTCGTGCCGACGGAGATGAAATCCACATGCGGCAGAAGACCGTCGAGCTGCCACGCCAGCGCCGGCACTTCGAACATAACGCCAACGCGCAGGCGCTCCGGCACGGCCTGTCCGCGGCGCGCGGCGCGCGCGAGTTCGAGGTCGAGGAGATGACGCGCGCGTAGCAATTCGGTGACTTCGGCAATCATCGGAAACATGATCGACAAAGGACGCCCGTTCGCCGCAAGGATCATTGCGCGAAGCTGGCGACGCAGCATCGCCGGACGATCGAGGCCGATGCGGATGGCGCGCCAGCCCATTGCGGGATTTTCATCGCCAAAGGCGCCGATATAGGGAAGGACTTTGTCACCTCCCACATCGAGGGTGCGAAAAGTCACCGGCCTTCCGTCAGCGAGATCGAGCACGCGTCCGTACAGCCAGGCCTGTGCATCGACGTCGGGAAACTCCGAACGCACCATGAACGGAATCTCGGTGCGATAGAGGCCGACACCGTCGGCGCCCGTATCGTCGAGATGCTGCATGTCGATCAGCAGGCCGGCGTTCATGTTGAGCGAGATGCGCGCCTGGTTGCGCGTCGTCGGTGGCAGGTCGCGCAGCGCTGCATACTTGCGGCGACGCTCGGCGCGCGCATCGATCGCGACATAGACCGTCTGGAGGATATCCTCGGCCGGGCGGACCAGGACCTGGGCATTGTCGCCATCGACCACGATCGGATCGCCGGCTTCGACCCGCGCCAGCACATTGGGCGCGCGGCCGACCACCGGGATGTCGAGCGCGCGCGCCACGATCGTCACGTGGCTGAGCGCCGAGCCCTCCTCCAGCACCAGACCGCGCAGGCGGTTGCGGTCGTAGTCGAGCAACTCGGCCGGTCCCATGTCGCGGGCGACCACGATCATGTCGTCGGGCAGCGACGCGGGATCGACGGCGACCCGGCCGGTGAGACGCAGCAGCAGGCGGTTGCTGAGATCCTGCAGGTCGCTCAGTCGTTCGCGGATATAGGGATCGGTCGACTGGCCGAGCCGCGCGCGGACATCGTCGAAGGCGCGCTGGACGCCGGCTTCGGCGGTGAGGCCGGAATCGATGGCCTCGCGCACCCGCTCGGCCCAGCCGCGATCGTCGACGAACATGCGGAAGGTCTCGAGGATCTCGCGCTGCTCGCCCGACTGCATGTCGTGCGCCTCGAGCATGCGGTCGACATCCTCGCGGACACCGTGCAGCGCCTCCTGGAAGCGGACCTGCTCCTGCTCGACATCCTCGGCGACGACCCGCTGGATGACGATCCGGGGCTCGTGCAGCACGGCGCGGCCGATGGCGACGCCGGGCGTGAGCTGCACGCCGTCGACGCGCAGCGGCAGGAGGCCGATTCCGTCGACCTGCTGGACCTCGTTGGGACTGACGACATGGCTGGCCGAGACCAGTTCCGCCAGCACCATGGCGATGGTCTGCAGCGTCTCGATCTCTTCTTCGTCGTACTGGCGGCGCGTGCGGTTCTGCACGACCAGCACGCCCAGCACGCGACCGGCGCGCAGGATCGGCACGCCAGCCAGCGAATGGTAGATTTCCTCGCCCGTCTCGGGGCGATAGGCGAATTGCGGATGGTGCTGGGCATCGTCGAGCGCCAGCGGCCGGCCATGGGCCGCAATGTCACCCACCAGACCTTCGCCGACCCGCAGGCGCGTGCGGTGGACGGCCGAAGGATTCAGACCCTGTGTAGCGAAAAGTTCGAGAACCTCACCGGCCCGCAGCAGGTAGATCGAGCAGACCTCGGCCACCATCTCGTTGGCGACCAGGCGCACGACCTCGCCCAGCGTGACTTCGACGGAGTCGGCACGCGCCATCGTGTCCCGGAGCCGCTTGAGGAGCATTCGCGGTCCGGCCAGGGGAGTTGATCTCTCCATGGTCAGACCGCGAGATGCTTGAGTCGGATAACGACGAAGCTGCGGTCGATGATACAGGCGCAGACTCGCCAAGCCGCGGCCGCCGACTTGGTCGGTCGGGTATTCAGGCAAGGCATATGGGCGAGTGCGGCGTCCATGCGCCGCTTATAGCAAGACCTGCGCCGGACTGCCTACCGGCTAATTTGCAGAGCCCCGCTGGACTTTAGGGCTGTTTTTCGGGGTCGATCAGGCGGCGTCCAGTTCATAGGCAGTGTGAAGGGCACGCACCGCAAGCTCGGTGTACTCGGCCGCGACCAGCACGCTGATCTTGATCTCCGAGGTGGAGATGACCTGGATATTGATCCCCTTGGCGGCCAGGGTTTCGAACATCTTGAGCGCCACGCCGGCGTGGCTGCGCATGCCGACGCCGATCACCGACACCTTCGAGACATTGAGGTCGGACTTCACCTCGGCGAACTTCAGCTCGGCCCTGGCCTTCTCCAGCTTCTCGGCGGCGCGCGCGAGATCGGCCTTCGGGACGGTGAAGGTGATGTCGGTGGCGCTGCCGTCGACCGAGACGTTCTGCACGATCATGTCGACGTTGATGTTGGCCTCGGCCAGCGGGCCGAAGATACCGGCGGCGACGCCGGGACGGTCCGGCACCTGCACCACGGTGATCTTCGCCTCGTCCCGGGCGAAGGCGATGCCGCTCACGACGGACTTCTCGAGGCCCTGGGCCATGATCTCTTCCTCGTCCACAACCAGAGTTCCGGGCAGATCGCTGCCGAGCGCCTCGTCGAACGACGACAGCACCTGCACGCGCACATGATGGTTCATCGCCAGCTCGACGGAGCGCGTCTGCAGCACCTTCGAGCCGAGCGAGGCCATTTCGAGCATTTCCTCGTAGGTCACGCGATCGATCTTCTGCGCCTTCTCGACGATGCGCGGATCGGTCGTGTAGACGCCATCGACGTCGGTATAGATGTCGCAGCGGTCGGCCTTGAGGGCGGCCGCCAGGGCCACCGCCGACGTATCCGAGCCGCCGCGGCCCAGGGTCGTGATGCGGCCGTCCGGCGAGACGCCCTGGAAGCCCGGCACGATCGGCACTTCGCCCTCGGACATGGTGCGGGAGAGCTCGACCGTGTCGATCTCGATCACGCGGGCCTTGGCATAGGCATCGTCGGTCTTGATCGGCAACTGCCACGACGTCCAGGAACGCGACTTCACGCCTTCCAGCTGCAGCGCCATCGCCAGCAGGCCGATCGTGACCTGCTCGCCCGTCGCCACGACGACATCGTATTCGCGCGGATCGTGCAGCGGGGAAATCTCGTTCACCCACTTCACGAGCTGGTTGGTGGCGCCCGACATGGCCGAGACCACGACCGCGACCTCATTGCCGCGCAGGACCTCGGCTTTGACTTTGCGCGCGACGTTCTTGATCCGATCCGTATCGCCGACCGATGTGCCGCCAAATTTCAGAACGATGCGCGCCATGAATCCACTCGAAGGGCAGCCCCTGCCCGGAAAGCGGGCTATAGACACCGGCGGCGCCATATGGGTCAAGGGTAGCCATGGTCGAAACCGCGCATATCCCCACTGACGGAACGGTCGATCCCGCCGAGGTCGAGCGCTTCTCCCGCATCGCAGACGAATGGTGGGATCCCACCGGCAAGTTCGCGCCGCTGCATCGGCTGAACCCGGTGCGGATCGGCTATGTCCGCGACCGGATCGCCGCCCATTGGCAGCGCGACGCCCTGAACGGCGAGCCACTGCAGGGCCTGTCGCTGCTCGACATCGGCTGCGGCGGCGGCCTGCTCAGCGAGCCGATGACCCGGCTGGGCGCCTCGGTCACCGGCGTCGACGCCTCGGCCCGCAACATCGCCGTGGCGTCCCTGCATGCCGAACGCCAGGACCTTGGCATCGACTATCGCCAGGGCACCGCCGAGGCGCTGGCCGAAAGCGGCGCGCAGTTCGACATCGTGCTGGCTCTCGAGATCGTCGAGCACGTGGCCGATGTCGATCTGTTCCTGCAGTCCTGCGGCCGCATGGTGAAGCCGGGCGGGCTCCTCTTTTTGTCGACCCTGAACCGCACCGCCAAAGCCTGGGCCCTGGCCATTGCCGGCGCCGAATACGTGCTGGGCTGGCTGCCGCGCGGCACCCACGACTGGAAGAAATTCCTGAAGCCCTCCGAAGTGGCACGCGGCCTCAGAGCCGGCGGCATCGAACCGCAGGAAATCGTGGGCGTCGTCTACGCCCCGCTCAGCCGCAAGTGGTCGCTGAACAAGAGCGACCTCGACGTGAACTACATGCTGTACGGGACGGCTGGGGCGCGCTGACGAGAAGGGAAAGGTCCCTCGCTACGCTCAGGATGACAATGTTTTCTGCATCGGCGCACTGCACCAGGTCCAACAATGCTGTCATCCTGAGCGCAGCGAAGGACCTTTAGCGACGCCGCTTCAGTTGCCGCGCGGAATCCAAGGCAGGCGACCGAACTCAATGCCCTCTTCGGCCAGCGCCTCGGCTTCCTCGTCGCTGGTTTCGCCGTAGATGCCGCGCTTGTCGCTTTCGCCGTAGTGAATCTTGCGGGCCTCCTCGGCGAACTTGTCGCCGACATGCTCGCAGTTCTTCTCGACCTCGGCGCGGACCTTGAGCAGGGCCTCGCGCAGCTCCTTGGGCATGTGCTTGGCCAGCGCCGCCATCTGCTGCTGCTGTTCGGGTGATGGCGCGGCGGCGGCTTCGGCTGGCGCCTCGACAGCGGCCGGCACCGCGGCTTCCTTGCCCTTCTTGCCGATGCGGGGTGCCATCAAGGCACGCTCGACCTTGTCCGTGCCACAGACGGCACAGCCGATCAGCGACTTCTTCTCCTGGCGCTCATAGGACTTGCTGTCCTTGAACCAGCTGTCGAACTCGTGGCCTTTGGCGCAGCGCAAGCGATACAAAATCATGACGGAAAGAAAAATGGTGGCTTGTCGGGCCGGACGCAAGAGCCGATTGTCGCGCCCCGCCACGTGAAAACCAACCCTCACCCACCCGATGTCCCCGCAACCCTCGAACCTGAAAGCCGCCCTCTGGATGGCGGGCTGGCTGACGGCCATGCTCGTCATGGCGATTGCCGGCCGCGAGACGACGCGCGAGCTCGACGTCTTCCAGATCATGGAAATGCGCTCGGTCATCGGCATCGCGATGCTCTATCCGCTGATCCACAAGGCGGGCGGCTTCGGTAAGCTCAAGACCAAGCGACCCTGGCAGCAGGTCGGGCGGAACATCGCCCACTACGGCGCGCAGTTCGCCTGGTTCAAGGCGCTGACCCTGATCCCGCTGGCGCAGGTCATCTCGATCGAGTTCACCATGCCGATCTGGACGGCGATCCTGGCCGTCGCCTTCCTGGGCGAGCGCATGGGTCTCTGGAAGAACCTCGCCGTCGCGCTGGGGATCGTCGGCGTGGTCATCATCGTGCGACCCGGAGCCAACGAAATCGTGCCCGGCCAGGTCATTGCGCTGGCGGCTGCCGTCGGCTTCGCCATCTCGGTGACCATGGTGAAGTCGCTCACGCGCAGCGACAGCGTGGTGACCATCCTGTTCTGGATGCTGTTCATCCAGTCGATCATCGGCCTCGTACCGGCGCTCGAGGTCTGGCACTGGCCCTCGGCCTATGCCTGGGCGTGGATCGTCGCCATCGCCTTCTGTGGCACCTTCTCCCACTACTGCCTGACGCGCGCGATGCTGCATGCCGACGCAACGGTGGTCGTCCCGATGGACTTCCTGCGCGTGCCGCTGACCGCCCTCGCCGGCTGGCTGCTCTACAATGAACGGCTGGACATCCTCACTATTCTCGGCGCCGCGCTGATCCTGTCGGGCAACCTGCTCAACCTGAAAGGCGCGGGAGTGCGCAAGGCATGACGCCCTCGTCCTGGGTCACCACCTGGGCCGGCCTTGTCGCGCCCGAAGCCCCCGTGCTGGATGTCGCAGCCGGCAAAGGCCGGCACACGCAATTCTTTGCCAGCCGCGGCCATCGCGTGACCGCCGTCGACCGGGACGTGAGCGCGCTCGCCGCGTCCGACACGGTCGAGGTTATCGCCGCCGACCTCGAAGACGGCTCGCCGTGGCCCCTGCCCGGTCGCCGCTTCGGCGCGATCGTCGTGACCAACTATCTGCACCGGCCGCTGTTTCCCGTGCTGTTCGAGGCGCTGCAGCCGGGCGGCATCCTGCTCTACGAGACGTTCATGGCAGGCAACGAACGCTTCGGGAAACCCCACCGGCCCGACTTCCTGCTGAAGGACGGCGAGCTTCTCGACCTCGTGCGTGGAAAATTCTCGGTGACCGCCTACGAGGCGCGGCTGATCAGCCAGCCGAAGATGGCGATGGTGCAGAGGATCGCCGCCCGAGTTCTGTAGATCGCCCTCAGGCGTCGCGCGCGCCGCGGACGAGACGTCCAGGCAAGGCGCCGGTCGCTTCACCCCCGCGATAGACGACGGCGCCCGACACGATGGTCGCATCAAAACCTTCCGTGCGCTGGATCAGGCGCTTGCCGCCGGCCGGCAGGTCGTAGACGATTTCGGGCCGGCGCAGCCGCATATTGTCGTAGTCGATGACGTTGATGTCGGCCTTCAGCCCGACCTTCAGCAGGCCGCGATCCCGCAGGCCGACCTCGATGGCATTGTCGGCGGTCAGCCGCTTGATCGCCCACGATACCGGGAACAGCGAGCCGCGTACGCGGTCGCGCGTCCAGTGCGTGAGCGTGTAGCTGGTGGCCGTCGCGTCGCACATCACGCCGACATGGGCGCCGCCGTCGCCGAGGCCCAGCAAGGTGTTGGGCGCGGAGATCATCTCGCGCACCACGTCGAGATTGCCCGAGACGAAGTTGGTGACCGGCAGATAGATGATCTGCTTGCCGTCGCGCTCCAGCATCAGGTCATACGCAACCTCGGCAGGAGGACGCCCCTGTCGCACCGCCATCGCGGCGATGCTCTGCTCGGCCGTCGGCTCGTAGTCCGGCGGATCGCCCAGCGGGAACATGCGCTCCCAGGTATCGACCATCCGTCCGCGCCGGTCGCCCTCGAACGTTTCGGCAAGCAGGCGTGCACGGAACTCGGGATTGCGCCAGTGCGCGAGGCGTTCGGCGAACGGCAGGCGCGCGATGCGGTCCGCACTCGGCCGGCCGGTGAACGGGCTCTGCGACAGTTCGAGACCCAGCAGCACACAGGTCGGGCGCGAGCGGACCTGGGCGGTGATGCGCAGCCCTTCGCGGTTGGCTTCGTCGATCTCGGCCATCGTACTGCGCCAGCCATCGGGCCGCGCATTCGACTGGATCAGCGTGATCGTGACCGGACGGCCGGACTCCTTCGCCAGGCGCCGGAACAGACTGATCTCGCCTTCCTGGAAATCCGACACGATCTGCAGCCAGCCGGCATCGGCCTGGCGCATCGCGCGCGCAATCGCCGTGAGTTCGGCTTCCTCCGCGCGCAGGGTCGGGATGTGCTTGCCGTCGGCCGACTTGTGATTGAGCGTGCGCGAGGTCGAGAAACCCAGCGCGCCGGCGCGCAGGCCTTCGATGGTGAGCTCCGCCATCCGTTGGCGATCCTGCTCGGTCGCGGGCTCGCGATCGGCGCCGCGCTGGCCCATCACGTAGACGCGCAATGCCGCGTGCGGAACCTGCGTCGCGACATCGGCATCATAGGAACGTGCGGCGATCGCATCCATGAAATCGGGGAAGCTGTGCCAGTTCCATGGCAGGCCTTCCGACAGCACGACCTCGGGAATGTCCTCCACGCCCTCCATCAGATTGATCAGCATCGCGTGCTGGTCTTCGTGACAAGGTGCGAAGCCGACACCACAATTGCCGAGCACAACGGTGGTCGCGCCGTTCCACGAGGACGGCGACAGCCGTTCGCTCCACGTCACCTGCGCGTCGTAATGGGTGTGAACGTCGACGAAGCCCGGCGTCACGAGCTTGCCGCGCGCGTCGATCTCTTCCGCGCCCCTGGCGATGCTGCCGCCGATGGCCGCGATCTTTCCATCGACGATGGACAGATCGGCTTCGTAGGGATCACCGCCCGAGCCATCGACGATGGTGCCGTTGCGAATCACCAGACTGGGAGAAGACATCGCGTACTCCGAGGTGCGGTCGATCGAGAGTGGCGCGATTCGGCAGGCCGGTCGAGGCGGAGTGCCGCATTTTGCACACGATCTGACGCAAGAGTTTCGCATGCAGAACGACCAGATCTTCCGCCGATGGCGGCGAGTCGATGAGCCGGGGCTCGAGCTGATGGCCCTGTCGCGCAGCGCTTCGGGGATCAGCGTCCGCTCGACGCTGATCCTTGCCGGCGAGGAAAGCTTCGGCCTTCGCTATCGCTGGGAGCTCGATTCGTCCTGGCGCACGCGGATGCTGCATATCGAGCGGACCGATGCGGCCGAGAAGTCGCTCACGATCGAACGGACGGGCGATACGAGCTGGCGGGTCGATGGCGAGGCGCGGCCCGACCTCGACGGCTGCCACGAGGTCGACGTGTCGGCGACGCCGTTCTGCAACGGGCTGGCGATCCGACGCTTCGGCGAGGCCGACGGTGAATGGCTGGCGCTGTTCGTCGAAGCCTCGGTCCTCACCTGCCAGCCGTCACGCCAGCGCTACGAGTATCTAGGACCCCGCGCCTGGCGCTACGTCGACAAAGGCGTGTCCGACGGCTTTACCGCACGGCTCGATATGGACGAGGAAGGCCTCGTCGCGAAGTACGAGCATTTGTTCGAGACGTTTTAGCTCGGGACGACGGAGTGCTACTCCGCCGCCTTCGCGACCTCGGCCTTGTGCAGCACCGGCGCGGCGTACTTGCGGTCGTGGGTCAGCGACGGGACCATCTTCCGCGCTTCCTCGATCTTCGCCATGTCGATGTCGGCGATGACGAAGCCCGCCTTTTCGCCGCCGGCATCGGCCAGCACCTCGCCCCACGGAGCGACGGCGACCGAATGGCCATAGGTCTTGCGGTTGGAGCCCTTGTGCGTGCCGACCTGCGCCGGCGCAAAGAGGAAGCAGCCGGTCTCGATGGCGCGGGCGCGCATCAGCGTGTGCCAGTGCGCCTGGCCGGTCGGCACGGTAAACGAGGACGGGATCGAAAGCATCGTGGCGCCGGCATGCGCCAGCTCGCGATAGAGATAGGGAAAGCGCAGGTCGTAGCAGATCGTCATGCCCAGCACGCCCCACGGCGTCTCGGCCAGCACTGCCTTCTCGCCCGGCTTAAAGGTCGAGGATTCGCGGTAGCTCTCGCCGCCCGCGAGCTGGACGTCGAACATGTGGATCTTGTCGTAGCTGGCCACGATGCCGCCCGACGAATCGATCAGGTAGGAGCGGTTGCGGATCTGCTCTTCGCCCGGCACGCGCACATGGATCGAGCCCAGCAGGAACCACGCGCCGGTGTCACGCGCCGCGGCGCGGCAGGCCTGGAGCATCGCATGCTCTTCCTCGGTCTGCGCCTTGGCCAGCGTCTCGGTGCGGCTGGCGCCGATCAGTCCGGTATTCTCCGGCGTCATGATGAAATCGGCGCCGGCATCGCGCGCGAGCTTCGCCTGCTCGCGCAGCGAGGCCACGTTCTCGGCCATCTCGTTGCTGACGTTGGTCTGGATCAGGCCGGCCTTGAACGCGGTCATGGTGGAGGTCCTTTTTAACCCGGCTGCGCGAGCAGCGCGTCGAGCTTGCCCGCCTGTTCGAGGGCGGCGAGGTCGTCGGAGCCGCCGATATGCTCTCCGTTGATGAAGATCTGCGGCACCGTCGTGCGATTGGCACGTGCCCGCATCTCGGTGCGCTTCTTGTCGTCCATCATCACGTCGGTCTCTTCGTATTCGGCGCCCTTGCGGTCGAGCAGGCTCTTGGCCCGCGCGCAGTAGCCGCAGAAGGGCGTGGTGTAGATTTCGATCTTGGCCATGGGTGAACCTCTTTCCCCTACTATACCGCTGGCCGGATAACCCGCGCCAGTGTCAGGACATCAACCCGCTGGGCCCCGGCCCGTTGCAGCGCCCGTGCGCAGGCTTCGACCGTCGCCCCGGTCGTGAGCACGTCGTCGACCAGCAGGATCGCCTTGCCGGCGACCTGCGGCTGCCATTTGGGATGGATGTCGAAAGCCTCGCGCACGTTGCGCCGCCGTTCCTTCGCCTTGAGACCGGCCTGCGAGCCGGTCCAGCGATGCCGCCGCAACAGATCGGGGACTAAACGCAGGTCGCGGCGTGGCCCCATCGTTCGCACGACGATACGCGCCAGGAGCTGCGCCTGATTATACCGGCGCATAAACAGCCGCCGCCAATGGAGTGGTACCGGCGCCACCAGATCGGCCTCGCCCAGAAGATCGGCACCCGCCCGCGCCATCCAGCCGCCGCACGCCCGTGCAATGTCCGTGCGGTCGCCGTGCTTGAAGGGCAATACGATCCGCTTGCTTGCCTCGTCGTAGACCAGCGCAGCACGCGCCCGATGGTAACGCGGCCGGCGGGCGAGGCAGCCGGCGCAGAGCGCCTCGGCGCCCAGATCCTCGGCGAACGGCGTGCCGCAGCAGGCGCAGTGCGGGGCGGAGATGAAGGAGAAGCCCTGCCAGCAGCTCATGCACAGCGCGCCCGGCGCGCCGACGATCTCGTTGCAGCCCAGGCAGACCGGCGGCAACACGGCGTCGAGCACGGTTCGGCCCCAACCTGAAAAGGCGCCTGCAACGGCTCCGCTCACTCTCCCCGGCAACATGCGGCGGATTGGGGCGGGCAAATGCGCCCACAGGATGGCGTTCCCCTACCGGCCGCCGCCCTTTTTCCCTACATACCCACTGTGACGAGCCCCGATCCCCTGCTGGTGTTCGACCGCACCATCTTGCGCCAGCGCCGCGAGCGCGCGGCCCGCGCTTGGGAGCGTCATGATTTCCTGAAGCGCGAGATCGCCGATCGGCTGGTCGACCGGCTGGCCGACGTGCGCCGCACGTTCCCCCTCGCCCTCGACCTCGGCAGCCACGGCGACGAGATCGCGGCTTCACTGGGCGAGCGCCCGATCGTCGGAGACCTCGTGCGCGCCGATCTCGGTCGTGGTTTCGCGGCCCGTGCGCGCGGACCGGCCGTCGTCGCCGACGAGGAGTTCCTGCCCTTCGCCGCCGGTCGCTTCGACCTGGTGCTGAGCGCCATGGACCTGCACTGGGTCAACGACCTGCCGGGCACGCTGATCCAGATCGCGCGCATCCTGAAACCCGACGGCCTGTTCCTTGGTGCCCTGCTGGGCGGCGCCACCCTGTGGGAGCTTCGCCAGGCGCTGGCGGCAGCCGAGAGCGAGATCGACGGGGGCTTGAGCCCGCGCGTCTCGCCGTTCGCCGACCTGCGCGATGCAGCAGGTTTGTTACAGCGGGCGGGCTTTGCCTTGCCGGTGGCAGACAGCGAGACGATCGAGGTCGAGTACGAGAGCGCGCTCGCGCTGATGCGCGACCTACGTGCCATGGGCGAGAGCAACCTCATCGTCGGGCGACGCCGCGGCATGACCGGCCGCGCCGTGCTGCTGCGCGCGGCCGAACTCTATGGCGAACGGTTCGCGCGGCCGAACGGTCGTGTCACCGCGAGCTTCGAGGTCCTGTTCCTGCACGGCTGGTCGCCGCACGCCTCGCAGCCCAAGGCGCTCAAGCCCGGCAGCGCCGCGCAGCGACTGGCCGACGCGCTGGGGACTTCGGAAATCAGTGCCGGCGAAAAAGTGGAACGGAGCTAGATCGTGCCTGCGGTGAAACTCTCGTTCGGCGGCCTGGTCGCCCAAAGCTTCGGCTTCGTCTTCGCGAACTTCAGCCTGTTCTTCCATCTGGTGACGATTCCATGGATCGCCTCGCTCGCGATCCGGCTGCTGGGATCGACGATGCCGCGCGACTCGCTGATGCCCATGCTCCTCGAAAAGGCCGTCGACATGATCCCGACGGTGATGTTCATGGTGGCGTGGCAGCGCGTCGTGCTGCTTGGGCCCCAGCGCGTTGGGCGGTTGCCGGGCCTTGGCTGGTCGTCGCGCGAGATGGCCTTCCTCATCCACCTGATCAAGATCGGCGGCTTCACCTTCGTCCTGCTCGCGGCCTTCGTGCTGAGCCTGGGCACGATCGATCCCGAGATGCTGGCGGCGGGCGCCGCGCTCGATCCCGAGGTCGCGCGCCGGCAGGCACTGGCCGCGCCGATCGGCGCCGGCTTCACCGTGTCGATCATCCTGGCGCTGCGCATCAGCTACGGCCTCGCCGCGACCGCGGTCGACGAACCCTTTTCGCCTCGCCTGTCCTGGGCCTACAGCAAGGGCAATGCCTGGACGATCATCGGCGTGCTGTTCCTGATATTCTTCGGCAGCGCGCTCGCCACCACGATGGCGACCCTGGTCGTGCTCGGCCTGACACGCGGCGTGCTGGGCGCCGGCGAATCAGCGGCCGTGATCACCTGGACCGCGGCGATCCTCGTCTCCTATGCCGGCACGGCGGTGGCAGCGACCGCCCAGGCGCTCATCTTCCGCGATCTTTTGGGTTGGCGCGAAGGGGCGCCGCTTCGGGCGCCAAATACATAGCGGAGACGAAGCGCCTCATTGGAGCGCGCCACTCCAGTGGCGCTCAAGCTTTGCTGACGGACAAGACATGAGCGCAACTGGAGTTGCGCGCTCCAATGATCAGAGCAAATCGCGCAGCAGGCCGATCAGGGGCAGGTCGGCGGGCGGCATCGGGTATTTCGCGAGGTCCATCGGCGCGACCCATTTCAGAATCTGGCCCTCGCGCGGCTGCGGCGTGCCGTTCCACTTGCGGCAGGCGAAGACCGGCATCAGCAGATGGAACTTCTCGTAGCCGTGGCTGGCGAAGGCGATCGGCGCGAGGCAACTCGTCGCCGTCTCGATGCCCAGCTCCTCGTGCAGCTCGCGGACCAGCGCATGCTCGGGCGTCTCGCCGGGATCGACCTTGCCGCCGGGAAATTCCCAGAGGCCGGCCATCGACTTGCCGGCCGGGCGCTGGGCGATGAGGACCCGGCTATCGGTATCGACCAGGGCAACGGCCGCCACCAGCACGAGCGGACGCTCGCCCAGCGGCGGCGGGCCGCCCGGACATTCCTCCTCGAACGTCAAGAACGGTAGCTGCCGTTGATGTCGATGTAGCCGTGCGTCAGATCGCAGGTCCAGACGGTGGCACGGCCGCGGCCGATGCCGAGATCGATGTCGATCACCACGTCGGAGCCCTTGATGTGCTGGGCGACCGGCGCCTCGTCGTAGTTCGGCACGACCTGGCCCTGGTCGGTGATGCGCACGCCGCCGATCGAGATGCGCAGCTTGTCGCGGTCCGCACGCTCGCCCGACTTGCCGACCGCCATGACGATGCGGCCCCAGTTGGCGTCCTCGCCGGCGATCGCGGTCTTGACCAGCGGCGAATTGGCGACCGCCAGGCCGATCTTGCGCGCCGCGCCATTCGAAGAGGCGCCGCCCACGTTGATGGTCACGAACTTGGTGGCGCCCTCGCCGTCGCGCGCGAGGAGCTGCGCCAGCTCGATCATCACCTCGTCGAGGGCGCGCTTGAAGTCGACCAGCACGGGATCGTCCGCCTCTTCGATCGGCGCGTGGCGCGCCGCACCGGTCGCCACCAGCAGGAACGTGTCGCTGGTCGAGGTGTCGCCGTCGACGGTGACGCAGTTCAGCGACTTGTCGGCGGCGTCGGACAGCAGCTTCTGCAGCACCGGGCCGGGGATCTTGGCGTCGGTGAAGGCGAAGCCCAGCATCGTCGCCATATCCGGCGCGATCATGCCCGAGCCCTTGAGGAAGGCATTCACCGTCACCGTGCGCTCGCCGATCTTGGCCTGGCGGGTGGCGAGCTTCGGGAAGGTGTCGGTGGTCATGATCGCGGCCGCGGCCGACGACCAGGCCTCTTCCTTGCCAGACTTGATGAGCGCCGGCACGACGGCGGCGATCTTCTCCCAGTCGAGCGGCTGGCCGATCACGCCGGTCGAGGCCATGAAGACCTCGTTGCGCGGGCAGCCCAGCGCCTGGGCGATGGCGCGGGTCGTCTCCTCGACCGCCTTGTCACCCAGCTTGCCGGTGAAAGCGTTGGCGTTGCCGGCATTGACCACGATCGCGCGGACCTTGCCGCGGGGCAGGTTCTTGCGGCACCAGTCGACGGGCGCCGAGCAGGTCTTGGATTTGGTCAGGACGCCCGCGATGGTCGCACCGGCCGGCACCACCGCCAGCAGGACGTCGTCGCGATCCTTGTAGCGCACGCCGGAATGCGCAACGCCGAGCTTTACGCCGGCAATGCGGGGCAGCGTCGGCGTCGTTTTGGGCGCGAGCGGCGATTGGGCGTGCTGTGCAGACATGTATCTCCCCTCAGGCGCGACCGCGGGAAGCGGCCGGCCAGCGGCGGAGACTACACCAGAAACGCCCTAAAACGTGAGTTTTAGTTGAGCGTAAGTTCTACTTCGGCGGTGTTGCCGGAGTCGCGGGCTTGGCGGCGGGCGCGGCAGGGGCTGCCGGAGCAGCGGGCGCGGCCTCGGCCTTGGTGCCGTCCATGTTGAACTTCTCGATCTTCGAGCCGGCGCGGATCTTGTCGAGCTGGGCCGTGACGGCCTCGCGCGCCAGTTCCTCGCGGATCTGCTCGGAGAGCTCCTCGAGCGCCGGCGGCGGGGCCGTGCGGCGATCGTCGAGCTTGATGACGTGGTAGCCGAACTGGGTCTTGATCGGCGTCTCGGAGAGATCGCCCTTCTTCAGGGCGAAGGCGCCATCGGCGAATTCCTTCACCATGTCGGACTTCTTGAACCAGCCCAGGTCGCCGCCTTCGGCGCCCGACGCCTTGTCGGTCGACTTCTCCTTGGCGATCTTGTCGAAGGCCGCGCCCTTCTTCAGCTCGGCGATGATGGCCTTGGCCTCGTCCTCGGTGGCGACCAGGATGTGGCGCGCATGCACCTCTTCTTCCGGCGGCATCGACTTAAGGCGTTCCTGATACTTCTGCTGGATCTTCTCCAGGGTGACGAGCCGGGAAATCTCGCGCTGGATCCAGAAATCCTGCAGCACCTGCTCCTCGACGAAGGCCATGCGCTTCTTGAAGGCCGGATCCTCGTTGGTCTTGCTCTTCTTGCCTTCCTGGACGACCAGCTTGCTGTCGATGATGCGCTCGAGCAGCGCCGGGAACACCGCCTGCAGCGGCATGGAGCGATACTGCTGCGGCAGCGACTGCTGGGCGATTTCGAGCTCGGACAGGCGGATCTGCTGGCCGTTCACGATCGCCACGACCGGGTCCTTGACCGCGGTCGGCGCCGCGGCGGCGGCCGGCGGCTTGGCAGCGGGGGCAGCCGGAGCCGCGGGAGCGGTCGCCGGCGGCTTGGCGGGCTGGCCGGCCGGCGGGGTCTGGGCCAGGACGGGACCCGCGACGAGGGCGACCGCGCCGCTCAGGAGGGCGAGGCGCAGGTAACGCAGGTTATGACTCATGGCGGACTCCAGCAGCTTCGTTCATTTCGAAAGGCGCAAACCGTTTACACAGGGCCCCTTGGGCCAAGCAAGCGCCGCCTCCCCGAGGAAGTGCGTGATGGCTTTGAATTGCGGCACTTTTTCGTGAGTCTCGCGTCCATGACGAGGCGATGACACTTTTGCCTCGCGATTGAGCGCGACTGCGCTGGTGCGTTGCGTTGACACTCCCCCACCCGCTCTCTATCTCTCACAGGGATGGCGGGCCCCGGCGCCCGCCTAAGTCATTAGAATATCGAGGTTTTCCATGCTTGGCGCGCTTGCCCGGACACTCTTCGGGACGGCCAACGACCGGATCGTCAAAGGCTTCGACAAGCCGGTGGCGAGGATCAACGCGCTTGAGCCAGAGATGGTCAAGCTTTCCGACGATCAGCTGAGAGGCAAGACCGTCGAGTTCCGCGAACGCCTCGACAAGGGCGAAACGCTCGACGATCTGCTGCCCGAGGCCTTCGCCACGGTGCGCGAGGCGGCCAAACGGACCCTGGGCCAGCGCCACTTCGACGTGCAGCTCAAGGGCGGCATGGTCCTGCACCAGGGCAAGATCGCCGAGATGAAGACCGGCGAAGGTAAGACGCTGGTCGCCACCCTCGCCGTCTATCTCAACGCGCTGTCCGGCAAGGGCGTGCACGTGGTCACGGTGAACGACTATCTCGCCCGCCGCGACGCCGAATGGATGGGCCGGGTCTACAAATTCCTCGGCCTTACCGTGGGCATCATCGTCCACGAACTCGACGACGAGCAGCGCAAGGCGGCCTACGCCTGCGACGTCACCTACGGCACCAACAACGAGCTGGGCTTCGACTACCTGCGCGACAACATGAAGTATCGCCAGGACGCGATGGTCCAGCGGCCCTTCAACCATGCCATCGTCGACGAGGTCGATTCGATCCTGATCGACGAGGCGCGCACGCCGCTGATCATCTCCGGCCCGGCCGAGGATTCCTCCGAGCTCTACCGCCGCGCCGACACGGTGATCCCGCAGCTCAAGGCCGAGCATTTCGAGAAGGACGAGAAGAACCGCACGGTCGTCCTGACCGACGCCGGCATCGAGGCGATCGAGGACATCCTGCGCGCCGACGGGCTGCTGGCCGAGGGCATCAGCCTCTACGCGCCGAACATGGTATCGGTGCTGCACCACATCACGCAGGCGCTGCGCGCCCACAAGCTGTTCAGCCGCGATGTCGACTACATCGTGAAGGACGGCCAGGTCGTCATCATCGACGAATTCACCGGCCGCATGATGCAGGGCCGCCGCTATTCCGAGGGCCTGCACCAGGCGCTCGAAGCCAAGGAGCATGTCGAGATTCAGCGCGAGAACCAGACGCTGGCCTCGATCACCTTCCAGAACCTGTTCCGCATGTATCCGAAGCTCTCGGGCATGACCGGCACGGCGCTGACCGAGGCCGCAGAGTTCTCCGAGATCTACAAGCTCGAAGTGGTCGAGATCCCGACCAACGTGCCGGTCGCCCGCAAGGATGCCGACGACGAGATCTACCGCACGCTGGGCGACAAGACGCGCGCCATCGTCAAGCTGATCGGCGAATGCCGCGCGCGCCAGCAGCCGATGCTGGTCGGCACGGTGTCGATCGAAAAGTCCGAGGAGCTGTCGGAAGCGCTGAAGAAGGCCGGCATCCCGCACAACGTGCTGAACGCCCGCTTCCACGACCAGGAAGCCCAGATCGTGGCGCAGGCCGGACGGCCGGGCGCCGTCACCATCGCCACCAACATGGCCGGCCGCGGCACCGACATCCAGCTCGGCGGCAACGTCGACATGCTGGTGCAGCAGAGCGTGCCCGTGATCACCGCGCAGTTCCCCGACGAGGCGGCGCGCAACGCCGAGATCGCCAGGGTCGAGGCCGAGATCCGCGCCGGCGTCGAGCGCGACCGCGCAATCGTGCGCGAGGCGGGCGGCCTGTTCGTGGTCGGTACCGAGCGCCACGAATCGCGCCGTATCGACAACCAGCTGCGCGGCCGGTCGGGCCGCCAGGGCGACCCCGGCGCCTCGCGCTTCTTCCTGTCGCTGGAAGACGACCTGATGCGCATCTTCGGCAACAACAAGGTGCTCGACTGGGTCCAGAAGAAGGGCATGGCCGACGACGAGGCGCTGACCCATCGCTGGCTGAACAAGGCGCTGGAGACGGCGCAGGGCAAGGTCGAGGCGCGCAACTTCGAGATCCGCAAGAACCTGCTGCGCTTCGACGACGTGATGAATGCCCAGCGCCAGGAGATCTACAAGGAGCGCATCGAGCTGATGGGCACGGAGGACGTGTCCGACACCGTCGCCGGCATGCGCCGCGACGTGGTCGACACGCTCATCAAGCGCACCATCCCCGAGGGCGTCTACGCCGAGCAGTGGAAGGTCGGCGAACTGAAGGATGAGGTGCAGCGCATCTTCGGCCTCGACCTGCCGGTCGAGGACTGGGCCAAGGAAGAAGGCATCGCCGACGAGGAGATAAAGGTCCGCCTCGGCGACGCGGTCGAGCGCGTGTTCGCGCAGAAGGCCGCGCAGTACGGGCCCGATGTCTGGCGCCAGGTCGAGAAGAGCGTGCTGATGCAGATCTTCGACCAGAACTGGAAGGACCATCTGCTGCACCTGGACCATCTGCGCCAGGGCATCGGCCTGCGCGCCTATGGCCAGAAGGATCCGCTGAACGAATACAAGCGCGAGGCCTTCAACCTCTTCAGCGACCTGCTGACCAACATGCGCGAGCAGGTCGTGACCTTGCTGGCGACCCTGCAGATCCGCATGGAGCCGCCGCCCATGCCCGACATGCCGACCAACATGCACGAGGTGCATGAGGACCCGGCCCTCGCCGCGGCGATGAGCAACGACCCCGCCTACGATCCGGCCGACCCGGACGGCGGCGGCGTGGCGACGCTGCACCGCCCGCGCCCCGTCACCAACAGCCCGGTCGACGCCAACGATCCCTCGACCTGGGGCAAGGTCTCCCGCAACGCCGCCTGCCCCTGCGGCTCGGGCAAGAAGTTCAAGCACTGCCACGGGCGGGTCTGAGACCCGCCCAAGGAACCCCGGCCGCGCCAGAACTACATCGAGCGCGACATCGGCACTTCTCCGCCCGTGACGAGGCGATAGACCAGCCTTCGATCCTGCTCGAAGTCGTAGTCGGTTGCGGAGTGCAGAAGGCCGCGATTGTCCCAGACGATGAAATCGCCTGGCGACGATCTGTGTTCATATGAGAACCGGTCCTGGGTCGCGTATGCGAGCAGGTCGAGAACGGTCTGCTCGGTTACATCGGCGCGATCCGTTTCGACGCCCTTGAGCGAATTACGGCTGATGAACAGTCCCTCCCGCCCCGTAACCGGATGGATTCTTATGATCGGATGCGAGACGTCGGAGACGGCTTCGTCCGCCGGCACGGGGGGCGTATTCCGCCGACGGGCGTACATCGCTCCCACCGAGTGGATCGTTCGCGAGGACCGAAGGCGCGCGACCTCCTCCTCGGGCATGGCGTCGAGTGCGGCTTGCGTGCTGGCGAACAGCGTCGCCCCGCCGCTCTTCGGCACCTCGACGACGTAGAGCATCGTAAGTGCCGTCGGGTTCTGGTGATAGATCGTGTCGGTATGCCATCCGAAGCCGGTCATCGTGCTTCCGATCTGCCGGCCGTTCTCGACGATGTTCGACAGCAGAAAGATTTCCTCGTGGCCGGGCAGCGTGTACTGCTGGGGCTTCTGCGGCTCCGGCGTGCCGAACCTGCGATTGATGGCGACGAGGTCGGACGCTGATAGCTGCTGCGCGGGAAAGACAAGCAGTTGATGCTTGTAGAGCAGCGAAAGCATGTGTTGCCAATCGAGTGCAGCGTGTCGCGAAAGATCGCAGCCCTTGATTTCGAGGCCCAGAGCAGGGCTCAGAGTACGGGTTTCCATGGATGTGCTCACGTTTGTTGCAGTCGGGCCTAGCCTTCGGCCGATATTGCCTTGCGGACCTCTTCCGCCCATCGCTGGGCGGCTTCCCATTGCGGTGCGGAGAGGCGCACATCGCCGACGAAGCGGTTGGTGAAGATCTTCTCCGGGTTGGGACGCTGCAGTTCCGGCGGCGCCACGTACTTCATGATGAGATCGACGCTGTTCTCGACGATCTTCGGATCCGCCCAGCCGATCGGATGGCCACGCGCCTCATCGACGAACTCGTTGATCCAGATCTGAAGGCCGATCTTGGTGAAGGCGCGGCCGTTCTTGCTGATCGCAACCTCGGGGTAATCCTTGATGAAGATATCCAATGCTTCATCGGGATTGGCGATCGTGTAGGCGATTCCCTCGAGGGCGCCCTCGACCATCCGCTTGCATAGCCCGGGGTTGCTATCGACCATGCTCTGGTTGGTGAGAATGCAGCCGCCATAGAAGTCGATTCCGTACTTGCGGCTGGGAAAGAACCGGACTGGAAAGCCTGCAGACAGGATCGGGGGCAGGCTGGAGACGGCCACGCAGAAGATCGCGTCCACTCGCTTCTGCATCAACGATTGTTCGAGGACCGCGATATCCAGGTTGTTCACCGACACCTTGGAGAAATCGAAGCCCGCGCGCTGAGCCAGGAGCTCGCGAAACGGCGATTCGCCGGAATTCAGCACGCCACCGATCGTGCGCCCTTCCAGGTCTTTGAGCGACCGGATCGGCGAGTCGCGAAGCGTGGCCACGCCGATGCCCGTCGTCATGCTGTTGATGCCGAGGGCGACCACGGGAGCACCTCGTGCCGCGGCAAGGATGACCGCAGCCGACTGGGACGTACCGAAGGCGAATTTTCCCTGGCCGATCGCAAGAGCGGTCGGAATGGACCCGAAGCCACGCGGCAGATCGACGTCCAGTCCGCGCTTGCTCCAGAATCCCTTGGCTCTGGCGACATTCAGATAGGCGGAAGAACCCTGCGGCACCCAGGACAGGGTAAACGTAACCTTCTCGAGGGTCTGGCCGCTGGATATGGCCGGAAATCCGGCGACCGCCGCCAAGCCCGCGCCCGCGAGAGTGCGAAGGGCCGAGCGCCGCCCGCGATGGGATCCGCTTTTCGTGCTCATGACATGCCTTCCTTACTTGTATTCAACTAACTTGAACACTAAGCAACACCCATGCCGTTACTGCTCCTCCCGTGAGAAGGGCGCCCTGGAAAAAGCCGAATGCGCGAGCTTCGCAATCATACAACGCGTGGCATGCCGGTTGCTTTCAAGAAACTTTATGAACATTCAAATTGACGCAACGGCGCTCCGCGCCCCCCTCGAGCAGCCCGCCGACGAGAGCGGCCTCGAGATCGAGATCCAGCAGGTCCAGAAGGTCTACCGGTCGGGGCGCAACGTCGTGGAAGCGGTCAGCCGGGCCAGCTTTGGCGTTCGCGAAGGCGAATTCGTCTCGATCCTCGGTCCCAGTGGCTGCGGAAAGAGCACGCTGCTCATGATGGTGGCAGGGCTGGAAGCTCCCACGTCGGGCCGTGTCCTGCTCAAGGGACAACGTGTTTCCCAGCCGAGCGCCGACATCGGCATGATCTTCCAGGACGCGACGTTGCTGCCGTGGAAGACGACGCTCCAGAACATCCTGTTCCCGGTCGAGGTGCTGCGCCGGCCGAATACCGGCGATATCGACCGCGCGCATCAGCTCATCGACGCCGTCGGCCTGCACGGCTTCGCCGACAAGCGGCCCAGCCAGCTGTCCGGCGGGATGAGGCAGCGCGCGGCCATCTGTCGTGCCCTGATCAACGACCCGCCGATACTGCTGATGGACGAGCCCTTCAGTGCACTCGATGCCATCACGAGGGACGAGATGAACGACCTCCTGCTGTCGCTCTGGCAGCAGGTCCGCAAGACGGCCCTGTTCATCACGCACAGCATCAGGGAGGCCGTGTTCCTTTCGGATCGCATCATCGTCATGGGCGCCCGGCCCTCCCGCATCATCGCCGACATCACGGTCCCGGGAGGCCGCCCGAGAAGGCCTGAGATCCAGGAGGACGCGGCTTTTGTCCGGCTCTGCACCGAACTCAAGGCGATGATCCATCCAAATCATGATCGCGAAAGTCGCGTCGTCATGCCGACCGCCCTTCGCTCCAATGCACGCACGGGGACAAAGCGATGAAAGACGCCACCGAGACCAGCGTGACCGCCAGCCAGGCCGCCTGGGCCCTGGCTTCCCAGGCTCGGGTCGTTGCCTTGCCGCTCGTAACGGCGCTACTGGCATTGGCGGCATGGGAGGCCGCCACGCGCTATTCGGGCGTCCTCGAAGTCATTGTCCCGTCGCCGTCGGCCATTGTCGCCACGTTCATTCGTGCGATGCCCCTGATTCTCGCGCACGCCGTGCCCACCGCCAAGGAAGTGGTCGCAGCCTTCGTTCTGGCGTGTGCCACGGGCGTGACGATTGCGGCCACGATCTCCTATTCGTCGGTCGTTCGCGAATGCGTCCTGCCCAACCTTGTCGCCCTGCAATTCGTGCCGAAAGTGGCGCTGGCTCCGCTTTTCATCATCTGGTTCGGCCTCGGGTTCGAATCGCGCCTGATCTTCGCGGTCTTCGTCGCCTTCTTTCCGGTGATGATCGCAACGGCGACGGGTCTGGCCCAGACGCCGCCAGACTTCGTCCGGCTCGGACGCGTGCTGACCGCAAGCAAACTGCGGATCTTCCTGTCCCTGCGTTTCCCGACGGCGCTGCCCTACATCTTTGCCGGGATGAAGGTCGCCGCGACGATGTCGATGATCGGCGTCATCGTCGGAGAGTTCATCACGGCCCGAGAGGGGCTGGGCTACCTGATCCTCTTCGCCTCGTCCAAGGCCGAAACGACCTTGATATTCGCCACCCTGATCGCGCTCTGCGCCATCGGCCTCACGCTCTTCGGCTGCCTGCTGCTGCTGCAGAGCCTCGTCATGCGCTTCTACCGGATGTCCTAGCCGGGGGTGCCGGGGAAATGTGCACGGAACGTCCCGGCTCCTTCCGCGAGGGCATGGCGGATCAACCTGACGTCGGATCCCCAGCAGATCGTGCCGTATCCGGCCTGGGCCGAACGCGCCAGCTCGGCCTCCGTCGAAACCCCAATGGCGGCGCCTATTCCCGACCGGCGGGCAACGGACGCAATGGTCCGCGACGCATCCACGATGCTGTGATGCGCCAGCTCGCCCGGGTGGCCGACCGACAGGGAGTAGTCGATATATCCAAACCAGAGGCCATCGACTCCGTCGACGGCGGCAATCGCCTCGACGGCGTCCAGGCCGGCTTGAGACTCGATCATGCAGAGCACGGAAGTGGAATTGTGGGCAGAGGCAATCGCCTCGGGCGCCGACGATACGAGATAGTCGGTGTGCGCCGATCCGAAGGACGCTCCGCGGCTGCCGAGCGGCGGGTAGCGGGTAAAGCTCACCAGTTCCCGTGCCTGCCCGGCGCTTTCTACGTTGGGAGCCAGGATAGCCATCGCGCCGGCTTCCAGGGCTTGTACGACCGCGGTCCGCTCGATCGCCCCGACACGGACGACGGCCGCCAGGCCGGCAAGGCGACAGGCGCCGATCGCATCGGCCAGCGATCTTCTGTCGACGATTCCGTGTTCAAGATCGAACACGACGAAGTTCAATCCTGCCGCCTTGGCGATACGGACGAGCGTCGTGCTCGCGAACTCCGTGACCATCGTTCCAACGAGGCCACGGCCGGCGCGCACGGCGGTCTTGAAATCTACGGGGGCGTGCATGGTCATGCCACGAGCTTCCGCACCTGATGCCGACGCAGGGGAAGCACCCGCTCGACAATCCTCTGGAGATCCGTCTCATAGTCGGGAACGATGAAGCAAACGCCGGCGATCCCGCTTTCCGCGAGTCCGTCCAGATAGGCGGCGACGGTGGCGTACGAGCCCGCGACATAGGGAATGGCCATGAAGGTTTGAACCGCCAGATCCTTGTACGAGGCACGGGAAAAATCCTGCCCAGCGTTTCCCGACCACTCCTGCATGGCCGCCCGATCGCTGGTCTCGATGAAGTGGTCGCGCTTGGCAAAAGCCTCCTCGTCGGTCTCCTCGGCGATGACCGTGAGGAGAACGTACGCTCCCACCGTCTTGCCGTATTGCCGGGCGGCGGCCTGCAGCTTCAGGTTCAGGGCGGCGAGATCGGCAAGGCTGTCGTCCTGGCCACCGAGAAAGCTGTAGTCTGCATACTGCGCGGTAAACTGGATGCCGCGGTCGGACTGTCCGGCGCAGATTATGGGAATGTCCCGCGACGGCTGCGGCAGGGACTTGCAGTCATCCAGCTTGAAGAAGCGGCCATCGTACGATGTCCGCCCGGTGCCCCACAGCTTGCGCAGGACATCGAGATACTCGGTCGCGTAGTCGTATCGATAGCCGAAATATTCGTCGCCGCGCCACAAGCCCATCTGCGAATATTCGAACTTGTTCCAACCGGACACGATGTTGACCCCGAACCGGCCGTTGCTGATGTCGTCGATGGTGGAAGTCATCTTCGCGATGACTGCCGGATGGATCGTCGGAATGGCCACCGATGCGTAGAGCTTGATCCGCGACGTCACCGCGGCAACGGCCGACATCAGGGAAAACGATTCCAGGGAGTAATCCCAGTGGTTCGTGACACCGCCGAATCCCCGCCACTTCACCATGGAGAGTAGAAAGTCGAACCCTGCCCTTTCCGCGATCAGCGCGTTCTTCTTGTTGAGTTCCCAGGTCGGGAAATATTGCGGAGGCTCGCCGGTCGCCATGATCGCCCCGCCTTTGGCGTTCGGCAGGAAGATTCCGAGGTCGAGGGCACGGGTCATCTGGCTTGGGTCCTTTTGCTGCGGTGCTCGAGGGTTAATTGCCTCACGTCACACCACAGCAAGTATCTTGCCATAATTACATGATGTTTTCTTATCAAGAAAGTTACTTGAATTAAAATCTCAAACCGGAAACATGGCTAAATATTCAGCAAACTCGAGAAAGTCTGTTTATCCAGACCGCAGAACCTGTGTTAGGGTCCGAGCGCGTCCATAATCTTCAATTTCGGTGTGCAATGGCTTCGGCCGCCTCAGCCAGGAAAAAGAACAAGGCTCCCGACCCGCCGCCCGCCGGTGCGGAAGAAATCAGGATCGGCGCCAAGCTCCGTCATACGCGCCTGATTAACGGCATGCGCCTCAAGGACCTCGCAGACCTCGCAGGCTGTTCGGAGAGCATGATTTCCAAGATCGAGAACGAACGTGTGGTCCCCTCCCTCACGACGCTCCATCGCATCTGCAAGGTCCTCAAGATCGGCGTCTCGGCCCTGCTGAACAATGGGGCGCCTTCAACCGTGTCGATCGTGCGGGACGGCGAGCGGCCGATCATTGGCCACGCTGAGTCACAGGGCAACGATCGCATTCATGCCGAAGTCATCGTGCCCCAGGCCGAAGGCCGTTTGCTCGAGGGGTTCATCGTCGTGCTCCAGCCGGAGGCATTCAGCGGCGAGTTGCAGCACAAGGGAGAGGAGGCCGGATACGTTCTGGAGGGGCTTCTGGAGTTGACCGTCAGCGGCAGCCGCTTCCTCCTACAGCCCGGCGACTCCTTTCATTTCCTGTCGGATCTCGTCCACACGTACGCCAACCCGGGCCACCAGACGACTCGTGTCGTGTGGATCAATACGCCGCCGACCTTCTGATCACCGGCTACCAACGTGCCGACAGCCTGATGGTCCCGGCAAGGCCTGCATAGTTGTCGGCAAATGCGCCGTCGCCTTGCAGGCGGAACGACCATTGGTCGTCGAGCGCGAAGTCGGACACGATACGAACCAGCCCAAGGTCGCTCGGCAGTGACGCGCCGACGACCGGGAAGGCCGAGCCGGACAGTGACGGGAACCAGGCCGCGATCTGGCCGGTGGTCTCGAATTCATGCGCCCAGGCGAGGCGGGCCCTGAGCCTCGCCGGCGAGCCCAGCACGGAACCCATGTCGGCATCGGCCTCGACGCCCAGCTCGGAGCGGATCGAGGAACTCGTATTGCCCGCGAAGCAGAGGTTGGCGCCGCTGTTGCGCGCTGAGCTCTCGCAGAAGCCGGGCACGGTGAGCCATTGCCCCTGGCCCGCGACGAAGGGAACGAGGCCGAAGTCGCCCACGGCGAAGCGATGGCCCGTCTCCACGCGCGCCGACCACAGGCCGGCGGTGTAGTTGGCGGTCAACGAATCGCCGAGGAAGGGGACAGAGCGCTGCGTGCTGATCGTCTGCTGCCCCCACGAGCCCGCCGCCGCGACGTAGAGCGGGCCGAGCGCCGTGCGGCCGTAGAGTCCCGCCTGGAAGGCATTGCCCCGTCCGTTGCCGAGGCCGCCCTCGAGCGACCAGCCCGTGGTGCCGCCGGCCACGGCGACGCCCAGCATCCCGTGGTCGAAGCTCCAGTCGGTTCCCACCGCCACGCCCTGGGTCGAGGTCTGCACCGAGGCGCTGCCCGTCGTCGTGCTGCCGCCCAGCCAGCCATAGCCGCCGAAGCCGGCCGCCCACGACCGGAAGCGGCGTCCCTCGCCGATCGTCTCGGTGGCCGAGGTCGACGCATATTGCAGGGCCTGCTGGGGATCGGAGCCGCCGCCGCCGGCACCCGCGATCACCGTGCTCAGGAACTGCGTGCCGAAGGTGAAGGCCGTCGCCTGCACGCCCGCCTGCGCCTCGCCGGTCAGGGTATTGAGTGTCGAGGACAGGCTGGCGCCGCTCAGGCTGAACACGCCCTGGATACCGGTCGGGACGGTGATCCCGCTGTTGAAGGCTGTGTTGATCGTCTCCGCAACGCCGGCCTGGTTGCCGGTGAGGGCCGTCCCCGATCCCAGGATCGCGGTGAGGCCCAGTTGAACGTCGGTCGGCGTGTAGCCGAGGCTGGCCGACAAGCCGACCGGCAGATTGAGCGTGGTCAATCCATCGAACGTGCCCGTGCGCCCGCCGGCGGCCGACAGCAGCGTATAGCGCCGGGAATAGCCGCCCGGACCAAAGCTTGCGAGGACCGTGCCTCCCGCAAGGGTCGCGGCACCGGAGACATTGGTCCGGTCGGCCGCCGCCCCGGAGACTTCCACGAGATAGGTCGAGCCCGCCGCGAAGCTCGCATCGCCCGCCACCGTGAGGGTGCCGATCGAGTTGCCGGGGCTCAGCACGCCGCCGCTGTTGACGGTCACCGAGCCGACCGTGCCGCTGCCGCCCAGGGTGCCGTTGACCGTCACCGGAGAGACGATCGATCCGTTGACGATGAAGGTCGCACCGGGGTCGACCGTCGTCGGCCCCGTATAGGTGCTGTCGCCGGTGAAGGTGATGCTGCCCAGCGTCTCGCTGTTCGCGATCGTCAGGCCGCTCGGAGTCCCTGGCACCGCATCCGAGAAGACACCGGAAAAGGTCGCCGGCCGTCCGCGCTGGTCGATCATGTTGGTGCCCGAGCCATCGAGCGTGAAGTTCTGCGCGTAGGTCGAGCCTACCGTGTCGATCTGCAGCGTACCGCCGGCAAACACGGGATTGACCACCGTGCCGAGGTCGCTTGCGAAGTAGGTCATGCCGCTGGTGATGTTCGAGACCGGCATGAGGGTCGCGATCGACGCCGTTCCGTAGGGGCCCGACAGGTCGTAGGGCTTGAGCGCCATCGTGCCGGTGCTGGAATCGCCCGTGATCAATCCCGTGAGGGTGATGAGGGTGCCGTCGTCCAGCACGGCGAACAGGACGTTGCCTTCCGGCGTAATCGATCCCATCTGCGTGAAATTGCCGATCAGCCCGCCGGTCGGTCCCGCGCCGAGGCCCCAGAAGTAGCCGTTGTTGTAGGTGCCGATCTTGAACGTGCCCGGCGTGCTGGTGCCGAAGAGCGTCGGGCTGACGATCTGCCAGGTCGTGCTGCTGGTCCAGTTCCACTGGGGCGAGGTGACATTCGCCGTGATGACCTGGGTGGGCGACGGCGGCGTGAAGGTCGCGGGATTGTACGGCGCCATGTAGGCCCAGTGCGTGACCAGCGATCCACTGCCGGTGATCATCTGCATCTCGGCCAGCGGCACGCCGCCGACCATGCGCATCTGGCCGATTCCGAGAGTCGTCGTGCCGCCGCCCTCGGGCGTGAATTCGAGCACGATCTGACCGGAATTCGTCACCTTGCCGTTCATCAGCAACGGCGAGGTGGGGACGGTCGTCGAGCCGAGGCTGAACGTGGCGTTGCTGGTCCCCGAGATGACGCCGTCGACCACGGCGCCCCAGGCCCAGAGCGTCTGGTCACCGATGGCGAGCGGCGCCGGCGTCGTGAAGCTCTGACTGCCCGTCATGTAGGCGATCAGGTTGGGGACCGGGACGTACCAGTTCGTGTTCGAAAGGATCGAATCCCAGACATTCGTCTGCGCCAGGGCCGCTGTCGGAAGACAGCAGGCCACGGCGCACAGCTCAAAGACTATCCGTTTCACGTGTCGCTGATTGTCCGGCAATGAAGGCTTCTGTGATTACTTCAGAAGCTTCAGGCACTCCCCGGCCGCTTCGGCGGCATGTCGTGCGGCATCGCGCGACAGGGTGCCGTTCATGACCAGCGGCCGGGCCTGTGCGGTAAGGGCGTCCTTGATGTCGCTCGTCGGCGTGATCGTCGGGGCGGTCTTGCTGTAGATCATCTGCCCGTCCTTCGACAGGCCGGCCGCACAGGCATTCGCCGCAGCCTGGTCCGCATGAGCCGCGATGGGAAGAACGACAAGCAGTGCAGCCGCGAACATCGAGCTTTTCATGATCCCAAACCCTCCCCTGAAAGACCGGCCGAAGATAGCGACCAGAGAAGTGGCGCTGCAACAGATCAGTGCGACTGCTGCAGCGCGTAACGTTTCGGATGTATCAGGCTTCGGCCTGTGTCGCGAGCCAGGCGCGGGCCTTCTTCTCTGTCGAGAACAATCCCGCCGGCCGCTTCGACGGCGAAATGTTGACGAAGCGCTTGAAGGCAAGGACGACGGCCTCGTCGCGGCCGACGACCGCCAGCGGACCGCTCGGGAAGTGGGACGTGTAGGCGCTCAGCCGTGCTCCCATCGCCATGACATCGGCATCGTCGTAGACCGGCTTGAGGCGGGTCGCGTCGAACAGCTTCGAGTAGGCCAGCGCATTGGCAACGACCAGGGCATCGAAATGCGCCTCCATCTCCTTCAACGTCACTTCCCCTTCGGCAATGACATGAATGAGTTTTTCCGAATGAAGAATCTCCCAGCGTAGCGGCATCGTTTGACTCCAGAAGCCTCCGTCCCCGTATGCCGAACCTATCACGCGCCTCGTGGAATCCGCCAAACCCTGTTCGCGGGCCGTCGCTGCGCGCTATCATCGCAGCGAAACGAAAGAGAAATGGACGAATGACGCGGGATCGCCTTTTGGCTGTCACATTGTCCCTGGCCCTCGCCGGCCCCCTGGCCTCTCCAGGGGCCCGGGCGCAACAGGACACGAACTCGGCCAACTACATCATGCTGGGCTGCGAGGCCTTCCTCCTCGACCCCATTCCGACATCCAAGCTGCTGGTGGCCGGAGTCTGCGCCGGGATCGTCGACACGCTGCAGGCGATCAAGCCGAACATCTGCCTGCCCGGCATCTCGACGCGTCGCCTGCTGGTGCGCGGCGTCGTCACCTACATCAACAACAACCCCGCCCGCCTCCACGAGAATTTCATCGATCTGGCGGGCGAGGCGCTGGAGCAGACCTGGCCGTGCGCCAAGCAATAGCGATGACGGCGCGACCGCGTCAGTCGACGACGTAGAAGCAGACGAAGTCGTTGCCGAGCGGCATCTCCTTCCATTCCGACGGCTTGTAGTCGACGAACTGCTCCACCATCGCCTGCGCCTTGCCTTCGCGAACCAGCCTCTTCTGGACGATGACGTAGAGGCGCGGTACCCGGCCGCGGAACTTGAGGTTGCGCATGTCCTCGATCGCCCAGAAGTCGGCATGGTTGGCCATGACGCGGACATTGCGGACCTCGAGGGCGATTTCCGGAGACGGCACGAAGATCAGCGTCGAGGCGCGGTCGGGCGACGGCACGTCGATCGTGCGGAGGAATTTCACCACGGCCTCGTCGGCCGTGGAGTGCCTGAAGTCGCGCACGCCCAGCGGATGGCCGAGATTGACGACGATATGCCGGGCCTGGCCCGCCAGCCCATAAAGCACGCCGACCAGCGCCATCATCGCAGCCGCCAGCCGCACCAGCCGGCTCGGCACCGTCAGGAAGGCCTGGACCGCGCCGACCAGCAGCAGCAGCGACAGCGGCCGGAAGTAGCGCTCCTCCTGGCCGATCGTGGCGCCGTACACCCACAGACAGAGGAAGACGGTGCTGTAGGCCAGCGTCGTGAGACCCACGAAGACCAGATACTCCGGATGGGTACGGCGCAGTTGGCGCCACACCAGGTACAGCGTGGCCGCGGCGGGGAGCGCCAGCAGGTAGCCCACCGCCAGCTGCGATCCGAAGATCGCGCGGCCGGGATGGAGAAGGATGAAGTTCGCCAGTTCGCCGAACGACAGGGCGGCGCCCCACACGCAGCTCAGGATGAAGATCGCGTGCGGGATCAGGGAAGACCACTCGATCGCCATCACGGTCGACGCCGCCGACGAAGTTCACGAAGGGAAAGGCGAAGCCGCGGCTGCAGGCGATCAGCGCGAGGGCGATGGCCGCGACATGCTTCGGGAAACCGAAGGCGCGGTAGAGCATGAACCAGCCCGCGAGGCCGATCACCGAGAAGACCGCATCGGTGGCGATGACCGCGTGGCCCAGGCTGAGGCCCAGCGCCTCGAGGACGCCCGGCACCACGTGCTGCCCCGGCGACCAGATCGACATGAAGGTCGAGATGTCCTTGGCGATGTCCTGCGGGTCCGGTGAGGCCCAATGGTTCCACGGCAGGCCGTGGCGCAGGTCCCATCCGAGGAGGCCCCAGCCGCTGTCTGACCAGATGACCGGCCGGACCATGGCGTTGACGGCCGTGTAGGCCAGCACGATGGCGACGATCAGTACGCAACAGAGAACGACGACGGATTGAGGCGACAGGCCCGGCCTGCCGCTGCGCGCTTCAAGACTCATGCGGCCTGAATACACCGCCCGTCGGTGGACCATATCGATTGACGTAAATGTTATATTATAACAAGATACAGTATAACGTTTTTAGTGTGGCAGAGGAGAGACCGCATGCAGCGGATCGGCGTATCGACATTGGCCCTCGCAGCAGGTCTTTCCGCAGCCTACCCCGTGCTGGCGCAGACGCCGCCCGACGCCCCGACACCGGCATCGCCACAGGCACCGTCGCAGACACCGGCGCCGTCGGACGGGCTGGCGATCGAGGTGATCGGCAAGAAGTTCGACCGCGAGCGCGCCGAGATCCAGCCGAGCCTCGGCGCCACGCGCTACGATTTCAGCAAGACGGCCATCAGCAACACGCCGCAGGGCGAGAACGCGCCGCTCAACCAGGTGCTGCTGCGCGCGCCCGGCGTCGTGCAGGACGGGTTCGGCCAGATCCATGTGCGCGGCGACCATGGCAGCCTGCAGTACCGGCTCGACGGCGTGCAGTTGCCCGAAGGCCTGGCGCTGTTCAGCAACATCCTCTCGCCGCGCTTCGCCGACTCCCTGTCGCTGATCACCGGCGCGCTGCCGGCGCAATACGGCCTGCGCACCGCGGGCGTCGTCGATATCGGCGTGAAGTCCGGCACGACCAATCCCGGCGGCGAGGCCTCGGTGATGGCCGGCTCCTACAACTGGATCCAGCCGGCGCTGCAATATGGCGGCAAGTCCGGCAACTTCGACTATTTCGCCGTGGGTCAGTATGTCAGCAACAATATCGGCATCGAAAACCCGACCGCGACCACGGCGCCCCTCCATGACAACACCGCGCAATGGTACGCCCTCACCAAGCTCACCGCCCTGGCCGACGAGAACACCCGGTTGAGCTTCATCGGGGGCGGCGCCAGCGCGCGCTACCAGATCCCCAACGTACCGGGGCAGGCACCTTCCTTCCCGGTCAACGGCATCACCGACTGGAACAGCGCAGTCCTCGACCAGCGGCAGTGGGAGGACACGTATTTCGGCATCGCCTCGCTGCAGAAGAGCTATCAGGACTTCAACATGCAGTTCTCGGGCTTTGCCCGCTATTCCAAGCTCTCCTACCAGCCCGACGCGCTGGGTGACCTGCTCTACAACGGCATCGCCCCCTGGTCGCAGCGCTCCAGCCTGGCGGTCGGCGTCCAGGGCGATGCGAGCTGGAAGATCGCGTCCGCGCACACGCTGCGCGGCGGCTTCCTCGTCCAGCGCGAAAGGGTCTCCAGCTTCAGCCAGAACAACGCCCTGCCCCTCATTCCGGATCCCAGCGATCCGGAGGCCCTGATTCCCGGCACCAATCCGGTGGGCTTCACCGATGGTTCCGAATTGGTCGGCTGGACCTACAGCGTCTACCTGCAGGACGAGTGGAAGGTGATCCCGACCGTCACGGTGAACTTCGGCGCGCGCTTCGATGCGATCTCCGGGCAGATTTCCGAGAACCAGTTCAGCCCGCGCATCAACGTGGTCTGGGAGCCGACCCCGGAGATCAGCCTGCGGGCCGGGTACTCGCGCTATTTCGTGCCGGCGCCGCTCAACCAGGTGAGCTTCAATTCGCTGGCCGTCCGCACCGGGACGACGGCCGAGCCCGAGAACTTTGTGAACGATCCGGTACGGGCGGAACGCTCCGACTATTTCGACGTCGGCCTGACCGTGAAGCCCGTCGACGGGCTGACACTCGGCTTCAGCGGCTACTACAAATTCGCCGAGAACTATCTCGACAAGGGACAGTTCGGCGCGCCGATCCAGCTCGCCTCCTTCAACTATGCGAACGCCCAGGTGAAGGGCTTCGAGCTGTACGCCAATTACGACAAGGGCCCATGGTCGCTCTACGGCAACCTCGCCTGGTCCAAGGTCAGCGCCACAAGGATCAACTCCGCACAGTACAACTTCTCGCCCGAGGACCTGTCGTACATCTCCAACTACTGGATCGCCGCCGACCACGACCAGGGTTGGACGGGATCGGCAGGCGCCGCCTATATCTTCAATTCCGGAAGCGACTGGGCGACCCGCGTTTCGGCCGACATGCTATTCGGCAGCGGCCTGCGCACCAGCATCGTGACGCCCAACGACACGTCGCTGCCGGCCTATGCGACTCTCAATCTTTCGCTCACGCAGAAGATTCCGATCAACGGCAGCAAGGGCACGCAGATTCGCCTCGACGCGATCAACGTCACAGACGGCGTGTACCAGCTTCGGACCGGCGAAGGTGTCGGCGTCGGCGCGCCGCAATACGGAATGCGACGAGCCTTCTTCGTGACACTGGCGCAAAAATTCTGACGCGCAAACGACATGATCGCGGCCGGGCGGGCGTGCTAAAATCACGCCATGCCCGACTCACATCTCCCCTTCGTCCTGGCGCTGCAAGGCGGCTCCAACTTCCGTGACCTCGGCGGCTACAAGACCGCGGACGGCCGCACCACCCGACGCAATACGGTGTTCCGCTCGGCCCATCTCGGCGGCCTGACCGACGAGGATCGCGGCGCACTGGGACGCCTCGGCGTGCGCACCATCGTCGACCTGCGCGGCGTCAGCGAAGCAGCCGAGACGCCGCACCTCGTGGACGGCATCGAGTGCCGCATCGTCGGCGCGCATATCGAGCCGGGCGTCGGCGACAAGATCCGCGGCGCCGTGGCCGACGGCTCCGCCAACCCGCACATCATGATGCAGTTCCTCACGGATCATTACCGTGACTATCCGCGCCGCTGCGCCCCGGGCTTCCGCACCCTGTTCGCGACCCTGAGCGACGGCGAGCACCGGCCGCTGGTGTTCCATTGCACCGCCGGCAAGGACCGCACCGGCTTCGCCTCCGCCCTGCTGCTCACCCTGCTCGGCGTGCCGTGGGAAACGGTGATGGACGACTATCTCCGCACCAACGAGCTGTGGACCGGCCATATCGGCCGCTATCCCGAACTCGACATCGACACCCGCGCCGCCATCATCGAGGCGCGCACGCCCTATCTCGAAGCCGCCTTCGAGGTGGTGCGCGGCGACTTCGGCACGCCGGAAGAGTTTGCCGAGAAGGCCCTTGGCCTCGATGCCAAGGCGCGCGAGCGGCTGAAGGCGGACCTGCTCGATTAAGGCCCGAGGTCGGCTATGATCGCCTCATGGCCTACGACACTCCCGAGCCTTTCAAGGTAGACATCCCCGAACGGGCGCTGATCGATCTCGACGAGCGGTTGCGCCGCTGGCGCCCGCCCACCGCCATCGCCGACAACGGCTCCTGGGCCTCCGGAACCGATCCCGCTTTCCTGGCCGAGCTGGTCGACTACTGGCGCCATGGCTACGACTGGCAGCGTTGCCAGGAGGCGATCAACCGGTGGCCCAACTACCTGGTCGATATCGGCCCGCAGCGCATTCACTTCATCCGTGAACCCGGCACCGAGGTCGAGGATGCGCCGCGCCCGCTGCCGCTGGTCGTGACGCATGGCTGGCCGGGATCGATCGTCGAGTTCCTGCACGTCATCGACGTCCTCGCCCATCCCGAGGATCATGGCGGCGATCCCCTCGACGCCTTCGACGTAATCGTACCCTCGCTGCCGGGCTACGGTTTCTCCGGTCCGCCGGTCCGCGAGGACGGCACGACGGGCCCGATCGGCCCGCGTGCCATCGCGGGCCTGTGGCACAAGCTGGTCACCGAGAAGCTCAACTACGGCCGACCCTACGGCGTGCAGGGCGGCGACTGGGGCGCGGTCGTCTCGTCATGGCTCGCCTTCGATCATCCGATGAAGGACGAGGCCGGCGTCCTCGGCGTCCATCTCAACATGATGGGACTGCGGCCCGGCATCGATCTCAAGACCGCTACCCTCAGCGCCGGCGAGCAGGCCTGGCTGGCGAAGATGGGCACCGCCCTCGACGACAAGACGGCTTACCAGCGCATCCATGCGACGCGACCACAGACGCTCGGCGTGGCGCTGGCGGATTCTCCGGTCGGACTCGCGTCGTGGATCGTCGAGAAATTCCAGGCGTGGAGCGACTGCGATGGCGATCCGCTGAAGCGCTTCTCGATGGATCTGCTGCTCGACAACATCATGGTCTATTGGCTGACCGGCACGGCCGGCACCGCGACCTGGCTCTATCGTGGCGTCACCGAACAGAAGCCGCGCGCGCTGCCCGAGGGCGCGAAGGTCGAGACGCCGACCGGCTTCGCGGCCTTTCCCGCCGACATCGCGCCGGCCCCGCCCAGGGAATGGATCGAGCGCGCTTTCAATCTTCGCCAACACACGATCATGCCGAGCGGCGGCCACTTCGCGGCGCTCGAAGAGCCGGACCTGCTGGTCGAGGATATCCGGGCCTTCTTCCGCCCCCTGCGCTACGGCGCGGCGAACGATTAGATCGACAGGAGTCGCGGCCGCTGTGCCGCCAGTGCAGCGACCATCGCGAACGTTGCCAGCGTGCCGAACAGCAGCAGCGAATCGGTGTAGTTGCCGCTCCAGTCGCGCAGCATCCCCGACGCGAGCGGGCCCACCGCCTGCGCCGTGACCTGCAGCGACAGCGCCACGCCGCGGATCGCGCCATAGCTCTCGCGGCCGAAATAGTCGGCCCAGGCGACCGGCAGCAGCAGCATGACGCCGCCCATGCCGATGCCGAACAGGCCCGCCGCTGCCATCGCGGTTTCCACCCCGGAGATGAAGATCAAACCGTAGGCACCGAGCGACATGCACGCCGCACAGAGCGCCATCAGGTAGCGCACCGGCCAGGTGCGCGGCAGGAAACCGATGCCAAAGCTCACCACCCCCGAGAGCATCGCGACGAAGGCGATCACCGAAGCCGCCGCGATGGGCGACAGGCCACGCTCGATCAGATGCGGCGCATTGTGCAGGCTGACACCCGCCTGCACCGGAAACAGTAGGACGGTGTAGAGCGAGAGCAGCCAGAAGGCCGGCGTGCGCATCGCCTGCGCCCGGCTCCAGCGCGGCTCGACCAAGGGCGGCGCCTTGCCGTCGGACAGCCGGTCGGGCTGCAGGCCGACATCCTCCGGCCGCCGCACCAGCAGGAGCCAGCACGGCACGAAGCCGACGAGCAGCACCGTGGCGCCAACCGCGATCCAGCCGGCGCGCCAGTCCGAGCCGCTGATGGCGAACTGCGCGATCAGCGGCAACCCGACCAGCCCCGACATCTGCGCCAGTGTCGCGAACGACGCCGCGATGCCGCGGCGTGCCACGAACCAGTTGTTGAGCGCGCTGTAGAGGCCGAGATCGAACGGCCCCGCCCAGATCATGCGGGCGAAGCAGAACAGCAGGTAAAAGAGCAGCAGCGACTGGATCAGCGACAGCGCCATGCAGGCGATGCCCGTGCCGGCGACCGCGAGGCAGAGCACGAGGCGCGCGCCGCGGCGATCGACGAACGGCCCGATCACCGGCGAGATGATGGCCGCCAGCACGCCGCCCAATGACACCGCGCCCGACATCTCCGTGCGCGACCAGCCGAACGCCTCGGTCATCGGCACGACGAAGATCGACAGCACTGCGACGGCCGGCCCCTGCCGCGCGAAGCCCGCGAGGCAGATGCATCCCAGCACCACCCACCCATAGAAGAACGGCAGCCGCGGGATCAGGAACCGCGGCAGGGGTGGTGCTTGCATGCCCTTGTTCAGGTAAGGCTCAGGCGAAGGTCGCCGTCGCCTGCGCCGCGATCGTGCCCTTGGGCGTCACCGTCCACAGCTCGGCCCCCTTGCCGTCGGCGGTCGGGCGGCCGATCGCGTCGAACGGCGAGGTGTCGAACAAGGGCGCGCGGGCGCGAATGGCGAAGCTCTTGATCGTCCGGCCCGGATTGGAATCGCGAAGCAGGTCGAACAGGCATTGCTGCGCAAACGGTCCATGCACCACGAGGCCGGGATAGCCCTCGGTCTCGATGCAGTAGGTGCGGTCGTAGTGGATGCGATGCGGGTTGAAGGTGATGGCGGAGTAGCGGAACAGCATCACCGGATCGGCCTTGATGGTGCGCCGCCACGGCACGTCGCTCGGCGCGGCCTCGCGCACCGGCACGCCGCTCTTCTCGCCCGCCTTCACCTCCTCGCGGAACACGGTGTTCGCGACCTCGGTGACGGCGAGACCGCGCGGCGTGTAGACGCGCCGCGTCTGGCTGGTGACGATCAGGCTGCCGGTGCCGCCGCCGCGCAGCTGCACGTCCGAGAACTCGGTCTCGCGGCGCAGCCTGTCGCCGACCCGGATGTCGCCGTCGAAGGTGAAGGTCGAGCCGGCATACATGCGGCGCGGCAGCGGGATCTTGGGCAGCACGCCGCCTTCGGTCGGCAGCCCGTCCTCGGCCAGCACGTTGCGGCGCGCATAGGAATGCAGGAAGCAGAGGTGCCAGCCCGGCGCGATCGCCTCGCCCTCCGCCGGCACCTTGTCGTTCCGGTCGAAGGTCGCGATCATCGCCTTGAGCGGCGCCTGCGTGACGACGTCCTCGTCCTCGATCTTGCGGCCGAGTTCCTTCTTGAGCGGTTCGATGTCGATCGTCATGGGCACTTCCTCCGGTCTTTCAGCCAGCCTAACCAATCCCCTGCCATGATTCGCCGTCCGCACCCGCATGAAATCAAGCTGCTGCCGCAGATCGAAAACGAAGCCGACCTTCGTTATCGGCGCGTGGGCCTCGGCCGCGTCGTCGACATGCCGCCTGCCAGCCTCGGCTCGCTCGAGGCCGGCCGGCGCGAGGGCTGGCTCTGGGTGGCGGTGTCGCCGCTCAACCGGCCCGTCGGTTTCGCCCTGATGAAGTTCCCGGGTGGCACGGCGTGGCTCGACCAACTCTCGGTGCTGCGGCGCTGGCAAGGCCGTGGCTTCGGCGGCGCGCTGATCGAACAGGTCGCGACAGCCGCCCGCAGCCTGGGCCATCGCACGCTCCATCTATCGACCTATCGCAATGTCCCGTGGAACGCGCCCTACTACACGCGTCGCGGCTTCGAAGAAATGCCGCGCGGAGACTGGCCGCACGTCCTCCGGATGCAGTCGATGCAAGAGAACCGGCACGGCCATCCGCCCTGGCGCCGCACGATCATGAGGCGCCTACTCTCCGTTTGAGGTAGGGCAACCGCATATGAGGTAAAGGTCCCTCGCTTACGCTCGGGATGACACCGTTTGTTTGATCGGCGCACTGCGCAAATCCCAGCAAAATTGTCATCCCGAGCGTAAGCGAGGGACCTTTCGCCTTCTTCAGAACGCCAACCACCACGGCCTTTTGAGACATGGCGTTGACAGAGGGCAGGCGAGCCAACATCCTGACGACCAAGGCTGATGCTGCCGGCCGCTCACACCCTCCGGGATGGTGAAAGCATCGAGACGACGATCAATTTCCTTGCGAGGTCGATCCGTCAGCAACGTGAGCACTGGCCCTTTGGGATCGACCCGTCACAGGGAAAAAATGCACACCTATCGAGACGCCAAACGCATGGCGAAAGCCCTCGAATCTTCTCTCCGCGAGAGGAAGATCGATATCTCCCATGGAGAAAGCCTCAACATCGTCGCCAGGCAGTTCGGACTGGACGACTGGAATATGCTTTCGGCGCGGATCAAGCGCGCCGAGGCTTCGGACGCGCGTCGCCTGCAAGCACTTCAGTCTTGGGACTTCCTCAGCGAGCATCCGACCGAGTTCGACTACGGCGTCGATGAAGACGCGCGCGGCACCGGCCGGCGGGCGGCGCTCATCCGTTACACAAGAGCAGCGTCGACGCGCTATCGCGACCCGGCGCACGTGTTCGGTACGCTGATGCAGACCGTCTCAGCGATTCCCTATCACGGCAAACGTATCGAGATTCGCGCGAATCTTGCGACAGAACGGATTTCCCACGGCGCGACACTCTGGGCGCGCGTCGACAAGGCGGCTGGGCACTCACTGGCCTTCGACAACCTGCAAAATCATCCTGATGGATGGCTGTTCGGCGACAATGGCTGGACGGCACGTCGCATCGTCCTCGACGTACCGGTGGAGGGCACGTCCCTCGCCTTCGGCTTCTTCCTGAAGGGAGCCGGCAGCGTATGGGCCGAAGCGTTCGAACTCGCCGCTGTCGACGGCACCGTTCCACTAACCGGAGAATCCCGCGAGAACGGCCCGCACGAGATGGGATGGATCAAGCCGCAGAACCTCGATTTCTCGAAAGTCGTCGACTTGAGTGAATGAGCGGAAAGGGAGAGTGGGAAGTCCCTTCCCGCTCACCCTCCAACCTACTCCGCGGCGACGGCCAGGCCCATCTGTTCGCAGGTGGGAGCGACGTCGGAGACGGTGGCGCGGCGCATATCGCGCTTGTAGCGCTGGTCGTCGAACTCCATGCCGCGATGCATGGTGCAGCGATCGTCCCAGATCACCAGGTCCTTCTCGCGCCAGCGGTGCGAGTGCACGAACTGGCGTTGCGTGGCGTGCGCGGTGAGTTCGTCGATAAGCTGGCGGGCCTCGTCGTCGGCCATGCCGCGGATCGCGCCGGCGTGGCTGGCGATATAGAGGCTCATGCGGCCGGAATCCTGCAGGCGGCGCACCAGCACCTGCGGCACCGGCGCGAAGGCCTCACGCTCGCTCTCGTCGAAGTCCTTGAAGCCGAGCTTGGCGCGCGAGGTCATGATCGAATGTTCGGCGACCAGCCCCGCGATGCGCTGCTTGGTGCTGTCGGGCAGCGCGTCGTAGGCGGCGCGCATATCGGCGAACTCGGTGTGGCCGCCGATCGGCGGGATCGAGCGGGCATGCAGCATCGAGCAATAGGCCGGCAGGCGCTTGAACGAGGAATCGGTGTGCCAGAGACGGTTGCCGAGATTGTAGAGCCGCTGGCGGTTGTTGGCCTCCAGGATGCGATTCTCGGCGTCGAGATTGCCGACATCGGCCATGTTCTCGTGAAGGCGCAGCTTGTGGCCCTTGCGCGCCATGAAGACCGTCGTCTCGAGCGGACCGAAGTTGCGCGCGAAATCGAGCTGGCTGTCGTCCTCGAATTCCTGGTCGGGGAAGACCAGCACGGCATACTTGGTGAACGCCTCGCGGATGGCGGCGAGGTCCTCGCGCGAAACCTTGTTCAGGGCGACGTCGCCCACTTCGGCCACGAAGTCGGGCGTCACGGCATGGATCGACACGGGCATCGGTTGTTTTCTCCCTAGCCTTTGATTATGCGGCCGATTGGATCACCTAACGGACAATCGGGCAATCGCCGGATATATTGGCTGACATGATCGAGAAGCAGGAAGTGCAGGAGATTTTCCCGACCCCTTTGTGGATCGTGGATCTCCAGCCGGCCGCCGCGGCCAGCCTCAATGCGAAACTGAAGGCCGAGATCGAGCGGCTGATCGAGCCGCGTCCACCGATTCCCGCCGGCAGCAACTGGCAGACGCCGCAGGACCTGCACACGCGGCCGGCCTTCGCCGAGTTCGCCAAGCTGGTCGAGACCGCGGCCCGCGGCGTCGCCCGCTTCCTGCAGATCGACCAGTATCCGATGGCGATCACCGGCTGCTGGGCGAACGTCAATCCGCCCGGCGCCTACCATCCGATGCACCACCATCCGAACAACTACCTGAGCGGCGTCTATTACGTGTCGATCCCGGCCGGCGGCTCGCAGATCCAGTTCCAGGACCCGCGCGGCCAGGCCTCGATGATCATGCCCAAGCCGCGCCAGTACACGCGCCTCACCGCCAATGGCGCCAATGCCGCCAGCAAGGACGGCCGCATGGTGATCTTCCCGGCCTGGCTGAAGCACACGGTGCCGGCCAACGACGGGCAGAGCGAGCGGATCAGCATCTCGTTCAACCTGATGTTCAAGAATTTCACCGAGACCATGGCCTCGCCGATGTGGGATCCCACCGCGGGCAAGGAGAAGTGATGAGCAGCCTGCAGGATCGCTACGGCAACGAACTCGGAACCCAATCCGCCGCGGCCCACGACGCTTACCTACAGGGTGTCGAGAGCCTGATGGCCGCCACGCCCGGCATGGACACGGCCTTCCAGAAGTCGGTCGAGGCCGACGAGAATTTTGCCCTCGCCCACATCTCGCTGGCCCGCGCCAAGCAGCTGCTGGGCCGTGGCCATGAGGCCAAGGCGCCGCTCGCACGCGCCAAGGAACTGGCCGCCGGCGCGAGTCCGCGCGAGCAGAGCCAGATCGCGATCTTCGAGAAGATCCTGACCGGCCAAGGCGCCGCCGCGCTCGATGCGATCCACGTGCACATGAAGGAATGGCCGCGCGACGCCATGGCGCTCGCACCCGCGACCAGCGTGTTCGGCCTGATCGGCTTCTCCGGCAAGGCCGGCCGCGAGGTCGACCAGCTGGCACTTCTCGAACCGTTCGAGAAGCACTACGGCGACGACTGGTGGTACCGCACGCAACTCGCCTTCGCGCAGATCGAGCTGCAGAAGCTCGACGATGGCCAGCGCAACATCGATGCGGCGCTGGAAGCCTTTCCGAAGAGCGCCCATGCGGCGCACATCCGCGGGCATCTGTTCTACGAGCTGGGCGAGCGCGAGACCGGCCTCGCCTTCCTGACGGAGTGGATGAAGGACTATTCGCGCGACGGGCTGATGCACGTCCACAACAGCTGGCACCTTGCGCTGTGGTCGATGGAGACCGGCCGCAGGGACGATGCCTGGCGCATCTACGACGAGGCGCTGAGCCCCGCCGTCGCCTGGGGCCCGCAGATCAACGTCGCGACCGATTGCGCCGCCTTCCTCGCGCGCGCCGAGATGGCGGGTGAACCGCGGCAGGCCGCGCGGTGGCGCGAGCTGGCGGACTACAGCACCAAGTGGTTCGGGCGGCCCGGCCTCGGCTTCGTCGATATGCACACGGTGCTGGCCTACGCGATGGCCGGCGACAGTGCAGCACTCGCGAAGTTCATCGAGAGCCCGCGCGGCGCCACCGCCGACATGCTGCAGCCGATGGCGCGCGGCTTCGAAGCCTATGCGCAGGGCGACTGGACGCGCGCGATCGCTGAGATCGAACCGTTGCTCGCCACGCACGAACGCCTGGGCGGCAGCCGCGCGCAACGCGACCTGCTCGAATATGTCGTGACCTCGGCGATGGTGAAAGCCGGCCGCGCGAGCGAGGCCCGCGCGATGATCGAGAAGCGCCGGCCGCAGAACGGCAAGGGCAAGGGGTTCCCGCTGGCGGGGCTTTGATTGGAGCGCGCCACTCCAGTGGCGCAATCATGATCATGAGCGCCACTGGAGTGGCGCGCTCCGTTGAGACGCTACGCGCTTAACCCGAACTCTTCCGCCAGCAGCTCATACGACCGCTTCCGCTTCTCGAAGTCGTAGCAGATCGTGACCGCCATGATCTCGTCGACCTCGTAGGCGGCGGCGTGGCGTTCGAGGCCGGCGCGGACGGTCTTGGGCGAGCCGACCACCGAACGGCGGCGCAAGGCCGGCAGCCAGCGTTCGGCGCCAGGCTGCTTGGCGGCCTCCAGTGCTTCCTCGACCGACGGCACGGGGCCGGGATTGCCGAGCGTCCTGAGGCGCATCGCCCAGACCTCGCGGCTGCGGGACAGAAGGTCGGCCTCCTCGTCGGTCTCCGCGCACAGGACCGAGATCGCCATCATCGGCATCGGCTTGGCGTGCAGCGACGAGGGCTTGAAGTGCGCGCGATAGGCGCGGGTCACGCCATCGCCGCCATCGGGATTGATGAAGTGGGCGAAGCAGAACGGCAGGCCGAAATGCGCCGCCAGTGCAGCACTGTCGTCGCTCGAGCCCAGCAGCCACACATCGGGCGCCGTCTCGCCGCTCGGCTGCGCCACGATTCCGGTGCCCTCGTGATTGAGCGGCAGCGCATCGTGCAGCCAGGCCACGAGATCGCGCACCTGGTAGGGATACTTGTCGGCGTTGCTCCAGTTGGGCTTGCCGTCGGCCAGGATGCGCATGGTGTGCTGGTCGCTGCCGGGCGCGCGGCCGACACCGACGTCGATGCGGCCGGGGAACAACGTCTCCAGCATGCGGAAATTCTCCGCCACCTTGAAGGCGCTGTAGTGCGGCAGCATCACGCCGCCCGATCCGATGCGCATGCGCTCGGTGAGGCCCGCGACCCGCGTGATCAGGACTTCAGGCGTCGAACCGGCCAGCGCCTCGCTGCTGTGATGCTCGGCCAGCCAGTATCGATGATAGCCCAGCCGGTCGCAGAGTTGCGCCAGCTCCAGCGTGTCGCGCACGGCTTCGGCCGGCGTGCCCCCCTTGCGGATCGGCGACTGGTCGAGAACGCTGAGACGCAGCGACAAGGAAGTCAGAGGCCCTTCTTGCCCATCGCCAGGAACTTGTCCTGGCGACGCTCGCGCAGCGTATTGCCATCGAGCTTCGACAACTCGGCGATGGCCTCGCCGACGACGCGGCCCACCACGTCGATCGTCTCGTCGGGCGCGCGATGGGCGCCGCCCATCGGCTCGGGGATCACGTCGTCGATCACTTCGAGCTTCTTCAGGTCGGCCGCGGTGACCTTCATCGCCTCGGCGGCATCCTGCGCATTGGCGTTGTTGCGCCACAGGATCGAGGCGCAGCCTTCCGGCGTGATCACCGAGTAGACCGAATTCTCCAGCATGTAGACGCGGTCCGACGAGGCGATGGCGAGCGCACCGCCCGAACCGCCCTCGCCGATCACCACGCTGACCAGCGGCACGCCCAGCCCCAGGCAGGTCTCGATCGAGCTGGCGATGGCTTCCGCCTGGCCGCGCGCCTCGGCCTCGATGCCGGGATAGGCGCCGGGCGTGTCGACCAGGGTCAGCACCGGCAGCCTGAACCGGTCGGCGAGCCGCATCAGGCGCTGCGCCTTGCGGTAGCCCTCGGGCCGCGCCATGCCGAAATTGTGCTTGATGCGCGAATCGGTGTCGTCGCCCTTCTGCTGGCCCAGCACGACGATGCTGCGGCCCTGCAGGCGGCCCATGCCGCCCACGATGGCGGCGTCCTCGCCGAAGGCGCGGTCGCCGGCCAGCGGCGTGTAGTCGGTGATCAGCCGGTCGATATAGGCCTGGGCGTGCGGCCGCTCGGCATGGCGGGCGACCTGCACCCGCTGCCACGGCGTCAGCTTCGCATAGGTCGCACGAATCTGCTTATGCGCCTTGTCCTGCAGGCGCATGACTTCCTCGGCGATGTCGACGTCGCCGGAATTGGGCAGGTGCCGAAGCTCGGCGATCTTGCCTTCCAGCTCCGCGATCGGCTTCTCGAAGTCGAGGTAAGTCGTCATTGTCGGCAGGTGTCGCCCGGTCGCCGAATCCTGTCAACCGGCCGGCCGGCGCTTTCGCCGGGCCAGCGGATGATGCTCCTGGACCAGTGAGCGCAGCTTTTCATCCAGCACATGCGTGTAGATCTGCGTCGTGGCGATATCCGCATGCCCCAGCATCAACTGGACCGAGCGCAGGTCGGCGCCGCCCGCCAGCAGATGGCTGGCGAAGGCGTGGCGCAGCACGTGCGGCGACACCCGCGCGGGATCGATACCGGCACCCAGCGCTGCTTCCTTCAGGAGCTGCGCGAAACGCTGGCGCGTCAGGTGTCCGGCGCGGCCGCGCGATGGGAACAGGAAGCGCGAGGTCTCGCCCTCGGCGAACTGGCCGGCCCGCATGTGAAGCCAGGCGATGATCGCCACCCGCGCCGGATCCGACAGCGGCACCAGCCGTTCCTTGTCGCCCTTGCCGCGAACCAGCAGCATCGAGGGATCGCGTTCGACGGCGGACAAAGGCAGGCTCACCAGTTCCGACACACGCAGGCCGGCGGCGTAGAGGATCTCCAGCAGGGTCGCCATGCGGCCGCCATCGACGGCGTCCCGGGCGCGCGCCGCGTCGATCAGGCGGTCGACCTCCTCGCGCGACAGGACCTTGGGCAGCGGCCGGCCGAGGCGCGGCGAATCGAGCGTGCTGGCCGGATCGTCCTCGCGCAGCCGTTCGGCCAGCAGAAAGCGGAAGAACTGGCGCATCACCGAGAGGCGCCGCGCCACCGTGCGCGGCGTCATGCCGAGGTAGTCGAGCGACTTCAGGTAGGCGCGCAGCGCCGTCGCGTCGGCCGTCGCCGGACTCTGCTTGCGGCGTATCAGGAAGCCCTGGAGATCGGCCAGGTCGGCGGCGTAGGCGATCAAGGTGTTCTTCGAGGCGCCGCGCTCGGCCTGCAGCATCTCGAGGAAGGCCTCGGCCTCGCGCACATGCTTGAAGGGCGGCTTGCGCTTCACGGGCCGTGAGCGCGGCTAGCGAGCGAGACGCTCATTGGGGACGGGCACCTCGAAATGCTTGAGCGGCGGGCGCGGTTCCACAACCGCAAGGGCCACCAGCCCGGCAATCGCCAGGGCCAGGACGGCGACGATCAGCACGGGCCCGAGGCGCAGGGTAGGCATGCTGAATCGGTTTCTGGAACGGAACAGGGGCACGACGCGGGCAAAGTACCTGCCCGCCGTGGAGGCGGCAATTGCCGAGAGCGAAGACGGCAGCAAACAGCCCGGTCGCTTGAAACCTGCGGCGTTATGGGCGACATCCATAGGCTGCAGCTCGACATGGACGCCTCTTCCCCCCTGTCCTTGCCGCGCACCGTGGCCCTCGTGGGGCTGATGGGCGCGGGCAAGAGCGCCATCGGCAAACGACTGGCGCTCAGACTCGGCCTCCCGTTTGTCGACGCAGACGATGAGATCGAGCGCGCGGCCGGCTGCACCATCGCTGAATTCTTCGAGAGGTACGGCGAGCAGGAGTTCCGCGCCGGTGAGCGCCGCGTGATCTCGCGCCTGCTCGACGAGACACCCCGTGTCCTGTCGACCGGCGGCGGCGCCTATATGGACCCTGAAACCCGTGCGCTGATGCAGGCCAGGACGCTGACCGTATGGCTGCGCGCCGAACTCGACGTGCTGTTCGACCGGGTGAAGAAGCGGACCCATCGACCGCTCTTGCGTCAGGGCGATCCCAAGGAAATTCTCGCGCGGCTCATGCAGGCGCGCTACCCGATCTACGCCGAGGCCGACATCGTGGTCGATTCGACCGCCCAGCCGGCGGACCGCACGACCGAGCAGGTGATCGACGCGATCCGCGCGTACCTGCAGGCAGAGAGAACAGGACAAACGGCATGAGCTCGCTCCGCACCATCCGCGTCGACCTGGCCGGTCGCGCGTACGACATTGCCATCGGCCCCGGCCTGATCGACCGCGCCGGCGAACTCTCGCGCCCGCTGCTGGCCGCGCCCCGCGTGACCATCGTGAGCGACGACACGGTCGAGCCGATCTACGGCGCGCGCCTCGTCGCTTCGTTCGAGAAAGCCGGCATCAAGACCCGCACGGTGACGGTGCCGGCCGGTGAGAGCAGCAAGGGTTTCGCCAGCTTCGGCCGGCTGATGAACGAGCTGCTCGACGGACGCCCCGACCGCAAGACCACCCTGGTGGCGCTGGGCGGCGGCGTCGTCGGCGACCTCACGGGCTTCGCGGCGGCCGTCCTGTTGCGCGGCGTCGACTTCATCCAGGTGCCGACCACGCTTCTGGCGCAGGTCGATTCCTCGGTCGGCGGCAAGACGGGCATCAACACGCGCCACGGCAAGAACCTGGTCGGCGCCTTCTACCAGCCGCGCCTGGTGATGGCCGACACGGCGGTGCTCGACACGCTGCCGCGCCGCGAGTTGCTGGCGGGCTATGCCGAGGTTGCGAAATACGGGCTGATCGACGATCCGGATTTCTTCACCTGGTGCGAGGCCAACGGCGCCAAGGTGCTGGCGGGCGATGCCGCGGCGCGCACCTACGCGATCGAGCAGAGCTGCCTGTCCAAGGCGCGCATCGTGGCCGCCGACGAGCGCGAGACCACCGACCTGCGCGCCCTCCTCAACCTCGGCCACACGTTCGGCCATGCGCTGGAGGCCGAGACCGGCTTCGGCGGGGCGTTGCTGCACGGCGAGGCCGTCGGCGCCGGCATGGCGATGGCCTTCGACCTGTCGGCCCGGCTCGGCCTCTGCCCGCAAGCCGATGCCGAGCGCGTGCGGCGCCATCTCGGGAGCGTGGGCCTGCCGGTGCGGCTGCGCACGATCGGCGGCGACAACAGCCGCACCTGGGACGCGGCGAAGCTGATCGAGCATATGCGCGGCGACAAGAAGGCCGAGGGCGGCAAGCTCACCTTCGTGCTGGCGCACGGCATCGGAAAATCCTTCGTGACGCGCGATGTCGACGAGGCGGGCCTGCGCGGCCTGCTCGACGACGCCATCGCGGCCTGAGGAGCAGCATGGACGCCGAGCTGCACTTCGACATCCCGCTTTCGATCGCGGTTCCCCTCGTCGTCGTCTGCCTGTTCCTGGCGGCGTATCTCTCGGCGGCGGAGACGGCGATCACGGGCGCCTCGCGGCCGCGCATGCATCGCCTCGCCCAGCAGGGAAATCCCAAAGCCGTCATCGTGAACGCTCTGCTCGACCGCAAGGACGAGACGGTGAGCGCCGTCCTGCTGGGCAACAACGTGGTCAACATCTTCTCCGCCTCGCTGTCGACGGCGGTGCTGACGGCGCTGTTCGGCGCGGCGGGCGTCGTCTACGCCACCCTGGTCATCGGCGTCCTGATCGTGATCTTCGCCGAAGTCATGCCCAAGACCTGGGCGCTGCTGCGCGCCGACCGCGTGGCGCTGGCACTGGCGCCGTCGATCATGGTGACGCTGACCATCCTGGGCCCGATGGCGCGCGGCGTGGCGGCGATCTCGCGCTTCTTCCTGAGGCTCCTGAACGTGCGCACCGACCGCACGCCCGACGCCGAGGAGCAGAGCGACGCGCTGCGCGGCGCCATCGAACTGCACGGCGAGGGCCAGAGCGGCGACAGCGCACCGGCCGAGAAGGCGATGCTGAGGTCGGTGCTCGATCTCGGCGACCGCACGGTGGGCGACGTCATGACCCATCGCGGCAGCGTCGTGCTGATCGATGCCGAGCAGCCGATCGAGAGCATCGTGACGCAGATGCTGGCGGCGCCCTACACGCGCATCCCGCTCTATCGCGGCCAGGCCGACAATGTGATCGGCATCATGCACGCCAAGGACCTCTTCCGCGCGGTCGAGGCGGCCGGCGGTCCCGCATCGGTGCAGATCGATTCGATCCTGACCCCGCCCTGGTTCATTCCGGAATCGACGATCCTGTTCGACCAGCTAGAGGCGTTTCGCGCACGGCACGAGCATTTCGCCATCGTGGTCGACGAATACGGCGCGCTGCGCGGCATCGTCACGCTCGAGGACATCATCGAGGAGATCGTGGGCGACATCGAGGACGAGCACGACGCCATCCGCCGCGGCGTGACCCGGCGCGAGGACGGCAGCATGGTCTGCCGCGGCGACGTGCCGATCCGCGACCTCAATCGCGAGTTCGGCTGGGGCCTGCCGGAAGACGTCGCCACGACCATCGCGGGCCTGGTGCTGCACGAAGCGCGACGCATCCCCGAAGTGGGCCAGGTTTATGCATTTTACGGTTTTCGCTTCGAGATTTTGAAGCGCGAGGGCACCCGCATCGCCGAGTTGCGGATCGTCCCGCCCGCCGCCATACAGGCGGGCAACTGACCTTCATCTGACACTGCGAGGACCGACCATGCCGCTATCGCCACCGGTCGGGCGACAGCACCTTCATACGCGCCGCGTCGTCTGCCAGGGCTTCTTCCGTGACGACGGGCTGTGGGACATCGAAGGCCGCATCACCGACGAGAAGACCTACGAGCACGCCAACGAGTGGCGCGGCCCGCTGCAGCCGGGCGACTTCGTGCACGACATGTCGATCCGGCTGACGATCGACCACAAGTTCACGATCGTCGACGCCGAGGCGGTGACCGACAAGTCGCCCTACCGCATGTGCGGCGACATCGCGCCCGCCTTCAAGAAGCTGATCGGCCTGCGCATCGGCGGCGGCTTCCATCGCGCGGTGCGCGAGCGGCTGGGCGGCATCCATGGCTGCACGCATATCGTCGAGCTGCTGGGGCCCGTCGCGACGACGGTGTTCCAGACCGTGTCGTCGAAGAAAGCGCAGGAACTCAACCGGGCGCACCGCGAGAAGACCGGCACCTTGCCGCCGAAGGATCCCAACGCCCCGCCCAAGCCGCGGCGCAAGCCCTACATGCTCGACACCTGCCACACCTGGGCGTCGGACAGCGAAGTCACCAAGCGCTGGGTGCCGCACTTCTATACCGGCCCCGACGCCGAAGCGGTCCGCGCCGCCGTCGAAGGCAAGGACGTGGAGATGGAAGGCTGACGGCGAGACGCCGTCAGCTTAAGGATCCCTCGCTACGCTCGGGATGACACCGTTTTTGAGAGTGGCGCACTGCGCCAACCCCACCACCCGTGTCATCCTGAGCGCAGCGAAGGATCCTTACTCCTTATTTGTCTTCCGCCGGCGTCAGCGTCTCCATGGCCAGCGCATGAAGGCCGGCGTCGAGTTCGTCCTTGAGCGCGGCATAGACCAGACGCTGGCGGGCGACGCGGGTTTTGCCCTCGAAGGCCTGCGACACGATTTCCACCCGGAAATGCGTCTCGCCGCCCTCGCGCCAACCGGCATGGCCGTGATGCTTCGAGGATTCGTCTTCGATGGCCAGACGCGCCGGCGCGAAGGCCGCCCGAAGCTTGCTGTCAATCGCCGTCGCCACCCTGCCCATGATCATCTTGCCTCATCTTGCCGGTTCAATTGGTTGAACACATATTAGTCCGATGGCCCGACGGAGAGTGAACCCACTGGCGGCAATGGATGGTGCGAAGCCGCACCAGCGCGTCTGCGAGTCGCCGGGCTGCCGGCTGCAGGGGGAATATCGTGCGCCGCGCGCCCGCGACAAGCTCGACGAATATCGCTGGTTCTGCCTCGACCATGTCCGCGACTACAACAAGAAGTGGGACTATTTCGCCGGTTTGGACTCCGACCAGATCGAGGCCCATATCCGTGCCGACACGACCTGGCGCCGGCCGGTCTGGCCGCTGGGGGCCCGCCGGAACGGCAATCCCTACGCCCATATCAAGGATCCGCTGGGCCTGGCCGACGATGCCGGCCTGGGGGAAAAGCCGCCGCCCAAGTACGATGGCAGCGAGCAACTGACCCCGGCGGAGCGCAACGCCCTCGATGTCCTCGAACTTTCATGGCCCCTTACCCGGAAAGTCGTGAAATCCCGCTACAAGGAATTGGTGAAGCTCCATCACCCCGACGCAAACGGTGGGGCGCGCGAAGCCGAGGAAAAGATTAAGGAAATCAACGCGGCCTATTCCACTCTGCGAGCCTCGGAGCACCTTCCGGCCGAATGATTTAGCCCTGCTTGGGGCTGTCCGTGCATTTGGCCGCTTGCGGCGCACAATTCTGCCTGCGACTATCGTTTTTGCCCGCAATTGGCGGGCATTGTTTTGTAGGAATTCGTGTGATGGCCTCTACGACGACCGCAGCCCGGCAGAATGTCTCGGGCATGCCGGATATCAAGGTTTCTGCGCGTCAGGTTTTCGGCATCGACACCGACATGGAAGTCCCGGCTTTCAGCACGGCGACCGAGCATGTCCCCCAGGTCGACGATGCCTACCTGTTCGATCACGACACGACGATGGCGATCCTCGCCGGCTTCGCCCACAACCGACGTGTGATGGTCCAGGGTTATCACGGCACCGGCAAGTCGACCCACATCGAGCAGGTCGCGTCGCGCCTCAACTGGCCCTGCCTGCGCGTCAACCTCGACAGCCACATCTCGCGTATCGACCTGATCGGCAAGGACGCGATCGTGCTGCGCGACGGCAAGCAGGTCACCGAGTTCCGTGAAGGCATCCTGCCGTGGGCGCTGCAGAACCCGACGGCGCTGGTGTTCGACGAATACGATGCCGGCCGCGCCGACGTGATGTTCGTGATCCAGCGCGTGCTCGAGGTCGACGGCAAGCTGACCCTGCTCGACCAGAACAAGGTCATCCATCCGCATCCGGCGTTCCGCCTGTTCTCGACCGCCAATACGGTCGGCCTCGGCGACACGACGGGCCTCTATCACGGCACGCAGCAGATCAACCAGGGCCAGATGGACCGCTGGTCGATCGTGACGACGCTCAACTACCTGCCGCACGACCAGGAAGTGAACATCGTCGCCGCCAAGACGCCGCACTACGACAACGAAGCGGGTCGCAAGACGATCGCCGCCATGGTGGCGCTGGCCGACCTCACCCGCGCGGGCTTCATCGCCGGCGACATCTCGACCGTCATGTCGCCGCGTACGGTGATCACCTGGGCCGAGAATGCGCGCATCTTCGGAGGCGACGTGGGCTTTGCCTTCCGTCTCACCTTCCTGAACAAGTGCGACGAGGTCGAGCGCAGCACGCTCGCCGAGTATTATCAGCGCTGCTTCGGCAAGGAATTGCCGGCGTCCAGCGGCAAGGGCGGCAAGCTGCACTAAGTTAGCAAAGAGGGCCGCATGGCCAAGGACTCCACTCCCCTCGAGGAGTTTCGTCGCGTCACCGCCACCACAATGCGGGCGGTGTCGCGCAAGGATGTGAACGTAGCCTTCGTTCCCGATGGCGGTTCACTGTTGGGCCAGGAAGCCCGCATCACCGTGCCGGCGCGCGATCTGCCGGTCGAGGATGTGAGCCGCGTCCGCGGCGAGGCCGACTCGATGGCGCTGAAGCTGCGCCACCACGACCGCAAGACCCACCTGCGCCGCGTCCCGCGCGGCGAGGCGGCGCGCGCGATCTTCGAGGCGGTCGAGCAGGTCCGCGTCGAGGCGCTGGGCGCCAAGAAGATGGTCGGCGTCGCCGACAATCTCTCCGCTTTGTGGCGCCAGCGCTCCGACCAGCGCGGCCATGCCCGCATCAAGAACAAGGAAGACGCGCCGATCGCCGACGTGATCGGCCTGATCGCCCGCGAGCAGCTCCTCGGCGCCGCGCCGCCGGAGTCGGCGAAGGCGATGGTCGACATGTGGCGCGCCGACATCGAGAGCGCCGCCGGCCGCGACTTCCAGAAGCTGCGCGAAGCGCTCACCAACCAGGAATCCTTCGCCCGCGCCGCCCGCCAATTGATCCGCGACCTGAAGCTCGGCGACGAGACGGCCGACCTGCAGGACGACGACAACGAGGACTCGCAGGACCAGGAGAACGCCGACGGCCAGTCGAACGAGACCGGCGACGACCAGAGCGATTCGAGCGAGACCCAGGGCTACGGCGCCCAGGGGGAGGAGACCGAGGACGCCTCCGAGCAGGACGACGCCTCCGAGACCGTCGCCGACCAGGCCCAGACCGAGATGCAGATGGGCTCGGGCGACGAGGAGGAGCCGGGCCGCGCCGAGCGTCCGTGGCTGCCGCCGGGCGCGCTCAGCAACGAGCCCGCCGGCCAGCAGTATCACGCCTATTCCAACAAGTTCGACGAGATCGTCGAGGCCGATGCGCTGTGCGACGCCGAGGAGCTCGGCCGCCTGCGCAACCACCTCGATCAGCAGCTCGCGCACCTGCAGGGCGTCATCGGCAAACTGGCCAACCGCCTGCAGCGCCGCCTGATGGCGCAGCAGAACCGCGCCTGGGAATTCGACCTCGACGAGGGCATCCTCGACGCCGCGCGCCTCACCCGCGTCGTCACCAATCCGATGCACGCTCTGTCGTTCAAGACCGAGCGCGACACCAACTTCCGCGACACCGTCGTGTCGCTGCTGATCGACAATTCGGGCTCGATGCGCGGCCGGCCGATCACGGTGGCGGCGATGAGCGCCGACATCCTGGCCCGCACGCTCGAGCGCTGCGGCGTGAAGGTCGAGATCCTGGGCTTCACGACGCGCGCCTGGAAGGGCGGCCAGAGCCGCGAGCAGTGGCTCGCCGCCGGCAAGCCGGCCAACCCGGGTCGCCTCAACGACCTGCGCCACATCATCTACAAGCCGGCCGATGCGCCGTGGCGTCGCGCCCGCAAGAACCTGGGCCTGATGCTGCGCGAGGGCATCCTCAAGGAGAATATCGACGGCGAGGCGCTCCTGTGGGCGCACAACCGCCTGCTGCCGCGGCCCGAGGAGCGCAAGATCCTCATGGTCATCTCCGACGGCGCGCCGGTCGACGACAGCACCCTGTCGGTCAATCCGGGCAACTATCTCGAGCGGCACCTGCGCGACGTCATCGACTGGATCGAGACGCGCTCGCCGGTCGAGCTGGTCGCCATCGGCATCGGCCACGACGTCACGCGCTACTACCGCCGCGCCGTCACCATCGTCGACGCCGACCAGTTGGGCGGCACGATGATGGAGCAGCTCGCCTCGCTGTTCGACGACGACGACAAGAAGGAGACCCGCGCCGCGCGCGGTTCGGGCAAGGGTGGCGGCAAGGTCGGAACCAAGTCCGGCAAGCGTGCGGCCTAGATCGAGCTGATTGTGAATCCGGTTCGAGAAACTTCGTCGTCTCGACCGGAGCACGCGGTGCGGAGCGGAGAGACCTTCCCTCCACCAAATGCCGGCAAATCGTGGAGAGAAGGTCTCTCCACTCCGCCTCGCTTCGCTCGGCTCCGGTCGAGACGACGGGCCTTCTAGCTCAGGCCATAATTCCCGTGACGAACCGCTTCCTTCTCGTTCTCTGCCTGCTTGCCACGGCCTGCGCCGGCGTCACGCCGCCGCCGGCCCTGGCGCAGGAAACGCCCGTCACCATCGAAAGCACGGCGCTCACGCTCAAGGTCGACGAACCGAAGGCCACGCGCGTCGGAAAGCTGATCTGGCGCGGCGGCCTCGAGATGCGCGCCAGCTCGCGCAATTTCGGCGGGCTCTCCGATATCCATGTCACGCCGGACGGCCGCACCCTCACCGCGATCTCCGACGAAGGCGCCTGGCTCATCGCCTCGCCGCGCCTCGATGACAAAGGCAATCTCGTCGGGCTGGCGGATGCCCGCATGGGCCAGTTGCGCGGGCTGGACGGCAAGCCGATCGACAGCAAGCCCGAGGCCGATGCCGAGGCCATGACGCTGCTGCCCGATGGATCGTGGATAGTGGCCTTCGAGCGCCGCCACAGGCTGTGGCGCTACACGTCGCTCGCGGCGACGCCGCTCCCCGTCGAGGGGCCCGCCGATATCGGCCGACAGCCGGGCAATGGCGGCATCGAGGCGATGACGGCCCTGACCGACGGCACGGTGATCGCCATCAGCGAGGAATACAGCCTGAAGCCTGCAACGGTGGTGGGCTGGATCGGCAAGCCCGACGGCAGCGGCCGCTACGCTTGGAGCCCCTTCGCCTATTCAACGGTCCCGGATTACAAGCCGACCGCGCTCACGGTCCTGCCCGATGGCTCGTTCGCCACGCTGGAGCGGGCTTTCGACATGGTGCGCGGGGTGCGCGTGCGGGTGATGAAGTTCGATGCTGCCCAGCTCAAGCCCGGCGCGACGGTAAAGGCCGAGGAGCTGGCGCACCTCGCCTCGCCTTACGCGGTCGATAATCTCGAAGGGCTGGCGGCGACGCGCGGCGCCAAGGGCGAGACGCTGCTCTGGCTGATGTCGGATGACAACTTCAATCCGCTTCAGCGCAATATTCTGATGCTGTTCGAACTAGCTCCGGGCTGAGCGAAGCTCAGCCCGTTGAGCGACAGGACATTGCTTTGCAATGTCCGAGAGCGCCGGAGGACGAACGACCGGCTCTGCCCCCTCAGAAGGAAAAGGCTTAAGCCGCCGCCTTCTTCGCGTCCTTCTTGCCCTTGGCCGACACGACGCGGCGCTTCAGCACCTTCATCTCGGGCGAGAGCTTGCTGTCGTTCGTGTCGAGCAGGTAGGCGTCGATGCCGCCATTGTGCTCGATCGTCTTGATGCCGCGGGGCGTCAGGCGCAGGCGCACCGCGTGACCCAGGGCATCGGACAGGACCGAAGCGATCTGCAGGTTCGACATGAACCGACGCCGCGACTTGTTGTTCGCGTGGCTCACATTGTTGCCGTACTGGACGGCCTTGCCCGAGAGGGCGCAGCGACGGGGCATGACAATATCCGCTAAAAAACGATCCCGCCGGAGGGCGGGAAGGCCGGCTTTTTACGGGCCTGACGGGTGCCCGTCAAGCGAACCAGTCCACGATCCTTTCGCTGATATCCTCGACCTGGTCCTCGGGAATGACCCGGCCCCGGGCCGAGATTCCCGCCTCGTGCACAGTGTTTGGGTCGCCCGAGATCAGGGGGTGCCACCAGTAGAGGTCCTGCTTGAAGTGGACCAGCCGGTACCCACAAGTCCTTGGGAGCCAATCCATCTTGGCCACCACCTTTGGGGTGAGCTGGATGCAGTCCGGCACGATCTTCTTGCGGTTCTTGTAGTCCCGGCAGAGCGCGGTCTTGGGATCCAGCAACTTGCAGCAGGTGTCGGTCTGGGCGAGTTCGCCCGTTCCCTCGTATTCCAGCTTGTTGACGCAACACATGCCGCAGCCGTCGCAGAGCGATTCCCACTCCTGCTTGTTCATCTCGGCAAGGGTCTTGCGCTTCCAGAAGGGCTCCTTCTGGGCCTCGGCGGCGCGGCGGGCGCGCTTGATGAAGGACTTAGCGACCATGGAAGGCTTGTAGCATGGACCGGGCCGCCGCGGCGGGGGTCAGGCGGCCGGCCTCGACCTCGCGCTCCAGGCCGCCGACCAGCCGGCGGACCTCGGGGTGCTTCTTCAGTTCCGACAGCAGGGTCTCGCCGACCTCGTTCCACATCCAGGCGCGGGCCTGCTCGGCGCGGCGCTTCTGAATGCCCTTCTCGCCCACCGCGGCGTTGAAGCGCTCGACCACGTCCCAGATCTCGGCGACGCCCTCGCCCACCTGGGCGGAGGCGGTCATGACCTCGGGCGTCCAGCCGGCGGTCGGGGAGCGCAGCATGCGCAGCGCGTGCTGGTAGTCGGCGGCGGAGCGCTGAGCGGTCGCCTTGAGATCGCCGTCGGCCTTGTTGACCACGATGAGGTCGGCGAGCTCGATCACGCCGCGCTTGATGCCTTGCAGGTCATCGCCGCCGGCCGGCAGCAGCAGCACGATGAACATGTCGACCATGTCGGAGACCGCCGTCTCGGACTGCCCCACGCCCACCGTCTCGACGATCACCGTGTCGAAGCCCGCCGCCTCCACCAGCAGCATCGTCTCGCGCGTGCGCCGGGCGACGCCGCCCAGGGTGATGCCGGCCGGCGAAGGCCGGATGAAGGCGCCAAGACGCCGCGACAGCTCTTCCATGCGTGTCTTGTCGCCCAGGATCGAGCCGCCGCCGCGCTTCGACGAGGGATCGATCGCCAGCACGGCCAGCGACCGGCCACGCTCCAGCAGAGAGAGACCGAAACGTTCGATCAGGGTCGACTTGCCGACTCCGGGCACGCCGGTGATGCCCAGCCGTACGGACTTGCCGGTATGCGGCAGCACCTGGGCCAGCAACGCATCGGCGCGCGCGCGATGGTCGCTGCGCGTCGATTCGATCAGGGTGATGGCCTGCGCGAGCGCCCGCCGGTCCCCTGCCAGCAGGGGCGCGAGAAGCGGATCGGCCGATTCGTTGGAAATCGCTGCGGACGCACTCATCGGCGGCGAGATTTATCAGCCGCGGCGGCGCATTGCCAGCAAGGCGCCGAGGGTCGCGACCGCGTAGAAAAAGCCCAGCGTCCAGCCGAGGCCGGGTTCGTCGAACGCATCCATTGCCGCCCCCGTGAGCGGCCGGCCGACCAGACCGCCGACGATGTAGATCAGGCTGAAGGCGGTATTCGCGCGGGCGATGTCGCCGCCGTGGAAGCGCTGGCCGAGCAGCGCCAGGCCCACCGGATAGATCGCGAACGAGATGCCGCCCCACAGCATGATCACGCCGACGATGGCGAGCGACTGGGCCGGCACGAAGGTAAGGCCGATCACCAGCCCCGCGCTGACCAGCGTGCAGCCCGCCAGCACGGCGCGCCGGTCGAGATGATCGGCCAGCCAGCCGATCGGCCACTGCATGACCACGTTGCCCACCACGAAGGCCGAGAGCCACAGCGCGCCGATTTCGGGCGCGACACCGGCACCGACCGCATAGACCGGCAGGAAACTGAAGGCGACCTGCTCACCGAGGCCGCCGGCGAAGGCCGCCAGCATGGCGAGCGGAGCGGCCACGATGATCGGGGCATAGCCGCTGTCCTCGTGATGCTCGATTGCCGGCGCCTTGTTCCAGTGGGGCAGCAGCGGCAGGGCGACCAGCAGCGCGAGCCCGGCGCAGGTCAGGAACGGCGCCGGCCCATAGACGCCGACGATCTGCAGCACGAAGGGGCCCAGCGCCATGCCGAGCGCCATCATGGTGGCATAGACCGCCATGACCCGGCCGCGGCGCTTCTCCTCCACGACGGTGTTCATCCAGATCTCGCTCACCACCCAGGGCACGCCGCCGACCGCGCCATGCAGGAGGGTAAGCACGAACCAGATGACCGGACTGGTGGTCAGCGTGTAGGCGACCGTGAGCAGCGAGCCGGTCACGACTGCGGACAGGATGAACGGCACCGCACCGAAGCGTGCTGCCAACCGTGGAATGTACGGCCCGGTAACCAGCATGCCGATCGCCCAGGCGGCGGCGATGATGCCGATGGTGAGCTTGTCCGCGCCCTGCCGCTCCAGCGCGAGCGGCACCAGCGGCATCGCGACGCCGGATTGCAGGCCGATGGCGGCACAGGCGGCGAAGACGGGAACCAGCGACCGCCAGGGGCCGGTCGCCGCCGTTTCCGTGCTAGTCGGCGACACGCAGATGCCCCTCGCCGCGCAAGGACGCCGGCTCCTCGATGCGGCGCTCGGCCTCGGCAGCGGCCTCCTGCTGGCGGCGCCACATATCGGCATAGAGGCCGTCGCGGGCCAGCAGCTCGCCATGGCGGCCGCGCTCGGCGACACGGCCACGATCGAGGACGACGATCTCGTCGGCATTGATGATGGTCGACAGGCGATGGGCGATCATCACCGTGGTGCGGCCGCGGCTCACCTCTTCCAGCGAGCGCTGGATCTCCTGCTCGGTGCGCGTGTCGAGCGCGCTGGTCGCCTCGTCGAACAGCAGGATGCTCGGGTTCTTCAGGATGGTGCGGGCGATCGCCACGCGCTGCTTCTCGCCGCCCGAAAGCTTCAGCCCGCGCTCGCCCACCGTCGTGTCGTAGCCCAGCGGCAGGGCCATGATGAAATCGTGGATGCGGGCCAGCCTGGCTGCCTCCTCGACCTGCTCGCGGGTACAGTTCGGCCGGCCATAGCAGATGTTGTAGTAGATCGTGTCGTTGAACAGCACCGTGTCCTGCGGCACGACGCCGATGGCGGCGCGCAGGCTCGCCTGCTGGACCTCACGGATGTCCTGGCCGTCGATGCGCACATGGCCCGACGAGACATCGTAGAAGCGGAACAGGATGCGCGAGACCGTCGACTTGCCGGCGCCGCTCGAGCCGACGATGGCCACCGTATGGCCCGGCGCCACGCGGAAACTGACATCGTGCAGGATCGGCCGCGTCGGCTCGTAGCAGAAGTCGACATGGTCGAACACGATCTCGCCGCCGCTGACGGCGAGCGGCGGGGCCTCAGGCCTGTCGGCGATCTCGGCCGGCACGTCGAGCAGGCCGAACATCTTCTCCATGCTGACGAGGGCGTTGCGGATCTCGCGATAGGCGAAGCCCAGCATGTTGAGCGGCATGTAGAGCTGGATCAGGAAGGCGTTGACCGCGACGAAGTCGCCGATCGTCATCGTGCCGGCGATCACGCCCTGGCCCGCCATTGCCATGACCGTGACGAGGCCGACCGAGATGATGGTGCCCTGGCCGATATTGAGCAGCGACAGCGTGCGGCTCGAGCGGATGGCGGCATCCTCGTAGCGTCGGCGGCCGACATCGTAGCGCCGCGCCTCGTGCGCTTCGTTGCCGAAATATTTCACCGTCTCGAAGTTCAGCAGGCTGTCGATCGCCTTGGCATTGGCCTCGGTATCGGCCTCGTTCATCGAGCGCACGAACTTGATGCGCCATTCCGAGAAGACGATCGAGAAGGCGATGTAGACGCCGACCACGACGAGCGTGACGACCGAGAAGCGCCAGTCGTAGAGGCTCCACAGGATGGCCCCGACCAGGACGATCTCGAACAGGGTGGGCAGGATGTTGAAGGTCGTGAAGCGGATCAGGAAGTCCATGCCCTGCGTGCCGCGCTCGATGACGCGGCTGATACCGCCTGTCTGCCGCTCCAGATGGAACCGCAGAGACAGTGCATGGAGATGGCCGAATACCTGCAGGGCGAGGTTACGGATCGCCCGCTGGGCGACGGGGGCGAAAATCGCGTCGCGGATCTCCCCGAAAGCCTGCGCCAGGACACGGGCAAAACCGTAGGCAGCGATCAGGGCGATCGGCACGGCAACCGCCTGGGCGGCCGGCGTTCCCAGCGCATCGACGGCATCCTTGTAGAGGATCGGCACGTAGACGTTGACGACCTTGGCCAGCACCAGCAGCACCAGGGCAACGACCACGCGGATGCGCAGGGTCTTTTCACCTTTTGGCCACAAATGCCGGGCCAAAACCCCGATCACGCCCCAGCTGCGCGAGGCGCCGATCCTGGGAGGGCCGTCATTCTCGGTCGTCGACATGAACGAAAAATGCCTTATTGGGCCACCATGTTGGGTGGCGAAGGGAGCGACGGCCTTCTATCGTGCCAAGCAGGCCGAAGTAAGCCCCTCATAGAAAGGGACTCTCATGAGATTTCGTAAGGCCTTGGCAGCGTTTGCCTTGAGCGTGGCGGCTCCCGCGGCAGCGTCTGCACAAGACGCAAGGCAGGTCGACATCGCCTACGAGATCACCTTCGCAGGCCTCTCCGGCTTCCGCATCGACGTCACCGCCAAGTTCAACGGCGCGAGTTACGACGTGGAAAGCCGGACCTTCAAGGAAGGTATCCTGAAGGCGGTCACCATGAATTATGAAGGCCGCAACCGCGCCTGGGGCGGCTTCTCGACGCAAGGTGCGCGCCCGTCCGCCGGCTCGCTGTCGATCGTCGTCGGCGACAAGCCGCGCACCTGGGTCGCGCAGTATGGCGGCGGCACGATGCAGGAGCAGCACAATCCGGCCTACAAGCCCTTGCCGCAGAACACCATCACCGACGACCAGCGGCGTGGTTCGCTCGATCCGCTCTCGGCGGCGCTCAGTGTCGGCTTCGCGGGCGATGCCGCCTGCGACCGCACCGTGCAGAGCAACGACGGCAAGCGCCGCATCGACATCACGGTCAAGAAGGTCGGGACCGAGCCCGCGGCGACGGCCGGGGTGCCCGGCGCCCAGGGCGACCTGTTGGTCTGCGAGATCTTCACCAAGCGCATCGCCGGCGAATTCGACGAGGCACCCAAGGAAGCCGAGACCGAGCGCGAACGTCCGATGCGCGTCTGGTTCGCCCGCCTCGACCAGAGCCAGATGCGCTATCCCGCCAAGCTCGAAGCCCAGACCGGCTTCGGCACGATCCGCGGCCGCATCCTCAGCTTCCGCGAGCGTGCCCTGACGCCGGAAGAAAGCCAGGCGATGCGGAAGTAGGACGAGCTGAGCACCTCATTGGAGCGCGCCACTCCAGTGGCGCAATCATGATCTTGAGCGCAACTGGAGTTGCGCGCTCCATTGAGAATGCGTGTCCCTACGCCGCGCGCTTCTGGTCGCGCTGGCGCAGGATCGACAGGATCTCCGCGGCGGCGGCCGGGATATTGGTGCCCGGGCCGTAGATCGCGGCGACGCCCGCCTTCTTCAGGAAGTCGTAGTCCTGGGCGGGAATGACGCCGCCGACCACGACCATGATTTCCGAGCCGTTCTGCTTGGCGAGCTCCTCGATGAGCTGCGGCACCAGCGTCTTGTGGCCGGCGGCCTGGCTCGAGATGCCGATCACGTGCACGTCGTTTTCGATGGCGGCGCGGGCGGCTTCCTCGGGCGTCTGGAAGAGCGGGCCGATATCGACGTCGAAGCCGAGGTCCGCGAATGCGGTGGCGATCACCTTGGCGCCGCGATCGTGGCCGTCCTGGCCCATCTTCACGACCATGAGACGCGGCCGGCGGCCTTCCTCTTCGGCGAAAGCGGCAATGTCGGTGCGGATACGCTCCAGCCCGACGTCGCCCTCCCATTCGCCGGCATAGACGCCGGCGATCGAGCGGATGGTGGCCTGGTAGCGGCCATAGACGCCCTCCAGCGCCGACGAGATCTCGCCCACGGTGGCGCGCGCGCGTGTCGCCTCGATCGAGAGGCCCAGGAGGTTGCCGGTGCCGTTGCGTGCGGCCTCGCCCAGTGCCTTGAGCGCTTCGACGCACCTGGTCTCGTCGCGGGTCGTGCGGATCTTGTGCAGGCGGCTGAGCTGGGCCTCGCGCACGACGTCGTTGTCGATGTCGAGGATGTCGATCGGCGGCTCTTCCTTGAGCTGGAACTTGTTCACGCCGACCACGATCTCCTCGCCGCGGTCGATGCGGGCCTGGCGGCGTGCCGAGGCTTCCTCGATGCGCATCTTGGGCATGCCGGCCTCGACGGCCTTGGTCATGCCGCCCAGCGCCTCGACTTCCTGGATCAGCTTGCGCGCCTCGGCGACGAGGCTCGCGGTCAGCGATTCGACGTAGTAGCTGCCGGCCAGCGGATCGACGACCTTGGTGACGCCGGTCTCGTGCTGGAGGATCAGCTGGGTGTTGCGTGCGATGCGGGCCGAGGTCGGCGTCGGCAGCGCGATCGCCTCGTCGAACGAGTTGGTGTGCAGCGACTGCGTGCCGCCCAGCACCGCCGCCAACGCCTCGTAGGCGGTGCGGATCACGTTGTTGTACGGATCCTTCTCGGTGAGCGAGACGCCCGAGGTCTGGCAGTGCGTGCGCAGCGACAGCGAATCGGCCTTCTTGGGCTCGAACGGCTTGATCAGCTCGGCCCACAGGAAGCGCGCGGCGCGGAGCTTCGCGGCTTCCATGAAGAAGTTCATGCCGATGCAGAAGAAGAACGAGAGGCGCGGCGCGAAGGCGTCGATGTCGAGGCCCTTGGCCTTGGCGGCGCGGACATATTCGAGTCCATCCGCAAGAGTAAATGCCAACTCTTGAACAAGCGTCGAGCCCGCCTCCTGCATGTGATAGCCGGAGATCGAGATCGAGTTGAACTTGGGCATGTAGAGCGCGGTGTGCTCGATGATGTCGGCCACGATGCGCATGGAAGGTCCGGGCGGATAGATATAGGTGTTCCGGACCATGAACTCCTTGAGGATGTCGTTCTGGATCGTGCCCGCGAGCTTGTCCTGCGGCACGCCCTGCTCCTCGGCGGCGACGATGTAGCCGGCGAGCACCGGCAGCACGGCGCCGTTCATCGTCATCGACACGCTCATCTTGTCGAGCGGGATGCCGTCGAACAGGATCTTCATGTCCTCGACGGAATCGATTGCGACACCGGCCTTGCCGACGTCGCCGACGACGCGCGGATGATCGGAATCGTAGCCGCGATGGGTGGCGAGATCGAACGCCACCGACAGGCCCATCTGGCCGGCCGCGAGATTGGCGCGATAGAACTTGTTGCTCTCTTCCGCCGTCGAGAAGCCGGCATACTGGCGGACCGTCCAGGGACGCCCCGTGTACATCGTGGCCTTGGGGCCGCGCGTGAAGGGCGGGAAGCCGGGCAGCGAGCCGACCGTCTCGATCTGCTCGAGATCGGCCGCCGTGTAGATCGGCTTCACCGCGATGCCCTCGGGGGTCATCCAGGTGAGGTCATCGATCGGGCGCTCGCGCAGTTCCTTCGCTGCGAGCTTTTCCCAGTCGGCGAGGGTCTTCTTCGGAAAATCGGCCATACCCACAATGTACTGCGGATTTCCGGCCAGAAAAGACCCGCTATTCGTTGGCCAGGCCCTCTTTATTCGTTGGCCAAAATCGTGTTTCGCACCAAGGGATAGATCTGGGTCGCCCAGCGGCGGCCGCTGAACACGCCGTAATGGCCGACGCCGGCCTGCATATAGTGTTTCTTGCGGTAGGGCCGCAGGCTGGAACAGAGGTCGTGGGCGGCCACGGTCTGGCCCAGGGCGCAGATATCGTCGCGCTCGCCCTCGATCGTGAACAGGGCGGTCTTGCGGATCGCCTTGGGGTTGACCCGCCTTCCCTTGTAGTCGAGCTCGCCCTTGGGCAGCCGGTGCTCCTGGAACACCCACTGCACGGTCTCCAGATAAAACTCTGCCGCCATATCGAGCACGGCGAAGTATTCGTCGTAGAAGGCCTTGATGGTGGCAGCCTGCTCGGTCTCGCCCTTGGCAAGGTGGTTGTAGAGATCGACCTGCGCCTTGATGTGGCGCTCGGCGTTCATGCTCATGAAGGCGGTAAGCTGGATGAAGCCGGGATAGACGCGCCGCGTGGCACCGGGATAACGCAGCGGCACGCGGTGGATCAGGTTCTGCTCGAACCATTCGATGGGCTTGCCCATCGCCAGCTCGTTGACCTTGGTCGGGCTGATGCGGGTGTCGATGGGACCCGCCATCAGGGTCATGCTGGCGGGCTGCGCCGGATTGTCGTCCTCGGCCATGATCGCCACCGCCGCCAGCGCCTGGACGCAGGGCTGGCACACGGCGATGACGTGGGCGCCGGGGCCCATCACTTCGAGGAACTGGATCAGGTGCTCGACATACTCGTCGAAGCCGAAGCGGCCGTTCCAGATGCCGACGTCGCGGGCATTGGCCCAGTCGGTAATATGGACGTCATGGTCGGGCAACAGAACGCGCACGGTATCGCGCAACAGGGTCGCGAAATGCCCTGAAAGAGGCGCGACCAGCAGGACCTTGGGCTGCGGCGGGACGCCCACCTTGGCGAAGCGCAAAAGCGTGCCGAAGGGCGTCGAGAAAACCTCCTCCTCGCGCACCGCCACCATCTGGTTGCCGTACTTCACCTCGGGAATGCCGAAGGCGGGACGCTTGTGGGTGAGCGTGGCCCGCGTCGTCATCTCGCAGAGCGCGCTGGCGGCCCGCCAGCTCTCCGGTCTCGAACTGCCGCCCCCGTTGAGGGTTTGGCCCGCCGCTGTGGCCCACACACGGACCGGGAGCATCATATCGGCGGCGGTCTGGTACATCGCGTAAAGCATGAGGGGCGACCGGCTCGGAATTTGCATTTGTGCGGGCACCTAAGATACAGACAACCCACCAACCGGGGAGGGGTGGAGTCCATGGCCGAGGCCTCGCTCACCATCAGTAGCAAGAACTATTCCTCTTGGTCACTCAGAGGTTTTCTCCTGTGTCGAATTGCCGGCCTGGATTTCGAAGAGCGAGTCGCGCCCTGGGACGATCCCTCCACCCGCGCTGAACTGCTGCTGCTGTCGCCGTCGTTCCTCGTGCCCTCGCTGGAGCACGGTGCGGTCAAGGTCTGGGACACGCTGGCCATCGCCGAATATCTGAACGAAACCAAGCCGGATGCCGGCCTCCTGCCGACCGATCCGGCGGCGCGCGCCCATTGCCGCGCGGTGTGCGGCGAGATGCATTCGGGTTTCGCCAACCTGCGCTCGGCGCTGCCGATGAACCTCAAGGTGCGTCACGAAAGTTTCAAGGTGTGGGGCGGCGCGCAGGCCGACATCGAGCGGGTGACCACGATCTGGCGCGAGTGCCTGCAGACGTATGGCGGGCCCTACCTGTTCGGCAAGACGCCGACCATGGCCGACGCCATGTACGCCCCTGTCTGCACCCGCTTCCAGACCTATAACGTGAAGCTCGACCCGGCCTCGGCCGGCTACCGCGACCTGATGCTGCGCTTCCCGGCCCTGCTCGAATGGACGGCGGCCGCCAAGTCCGAGCCCGAGGAAGTCGAGGAGTTGGACGTCGAGTTCTAAGCTGCTGGGGGCGCGCCACTCCAGTGGCGCGTCTTCTCTTCTTGAACGCGCCACTGGTCGACGACGATCAACAACACATTCTTGGGCGCAGGCATGCTTTTTCACCGAGGTTGGAC
>NZ_JBXAPM010000020.1:0-80481 GCF_058803965.1 Reyranella sp. GW821-FHT14A01 | reverse complement strand
ATCGGTCAGCAGTTTGAATCACAGTCCTCTCGATTTGGGAATCCCTTCCGATTCAATCAGCCTCGGAAAGACTCTAGTAGCCCTCGTCCTGCAGGTTGAGCAGCGGGAACGCGCTGTGCACGCCGGTCAGGTTGGTGGGCCAGCTCCTGGCGATGTAGCTCTTGTCGAGCTGCGACAGCGAGGTGACGCCCAGCAGGCCCATCACCTCCCTCATCTCCTCCTCGAGCAGCTCGATCACGCGCTCGATGCCGGCCGCACCGGCAGCGGCGAGGCCGTAGCAGTAGAGACGGCCGAGGCCGACCCAGTCGGCGCCCATGCAAATCGCCTTCACGATGTCGCTGCCGCGGCTGAAGCTGCCGTCGACGGCCACCTTGGCACGCCCCGCCACCGCCTCGACGATCTCCGGCAGCACCTCGGCCGAGCCGCGGCCATGGTCGAGCTGGCGGCCGCCATGATTGGAGCAATAGACGCCCCAGACGCCCTGCTGGCAGGCGAGCTCCGCATCCTCGCCGGTGCCGATGCCCTTCAGCATGAACTTCACATCGGGAAACTTTTCGCGGACGGCGATGAAGTTATTCCACGAGAAGGCCGCCTGGTGATCCTGTCCCGTCGCCGAGGAGCGCCAGGACTTCACGAAACGCTTGGCGATGTCGCGTTCACGGCGGCTGTACACCTGCGTGTCGACGGTGATGCAGAAGGCGTCGTAGCCCGCATCCATCGCCTGCTTCACCCGGTCTGCCACCCAGGCATCGTCGCCGCGCACATAGAGTTGATAGATCTTGGGGCCTGCGCCACCCTTCACGATGTCTTCGAGCTTGAGCGTGGTGACCGAGCTGATCAGCATCGCGACGTTACCCGCGCCGGCGCCCTGCGCGACCGTGATGCCGCCGCCGGGCTCGAAGGATTCGAGCGACCCGACGGGCGCTAGCATCACCGGCAAGCGAATCTTGCGACCGAGGATTTCGGAGGAGGGATCGATCGTCGACACGTCGCGAAGCACGCGCGGCTTGAAGGCGATCGTGTCGAGCGCCAGTCTGTTGCGGCGCAGCGTGGTTTCGGTTTCCGTGCCACCGATCAAATAATCCCAGATGTTCGGATTGAGCCGGATTTTCGCCGCTTTTACGATTTCGTGTAGCGTCACGAAGTCGCTTTCCAGACCGCTCGCCATTATTCCCTCGACTCTCGCAGTGGTGGCGGTTTCTTGCGCGTCCTTCGGCGCCACGTCAACGTGGCGTCACAGGCCGCTGGCATTGACGATGGCGGCTTCGGACGATTTCCCCGCCGGGCATTCGCTCGGCGGAACCAGTAAGAAGGGCTGGCCTCATCAATGGCCGGCGGTGAGGACTCGAGATGAAGAGACGGGCACTGACGATGGCACTGGTTCTCGGTTTGATCGCGGGGCCAGCCCTCGCCGCCGAGCCGGTGCCCGCGATGAAGGAAACGCCGATGTTCGCCGACCAGGTGAAGTCGGGCGCCCTTCCCCCCGTCGACAAGCGCATTCCGCAGCAGCCCTGGGTCGTCAACTACTTCGCCGGCGGCGATGGTCCGGGCCAGCAGGGCGGCCAGCTCAACATGCTGATCGCCAGTGCACGCGATACGCGCCTGATGACGATCTTCAGCTACACGCGCCTCATCGTCTATGACGATAAGTTCAAGCTGAAGCCCGACATCCTCGAGAGCTACGAGGAGAAGGACGGCCGCGAGTTCACCTTCAAGCTGCGCGCCGGACACAAATGGTCGGACGGCGAACCGTTCACCACCGAGGACTTCCGCTTCTTCTGGGAAGACGTCGCCAACAACAAGGACCTCTCGAGCGGCGGTCCCAGTGTCGAGCTGCTGGTCGACGGACAGCCGCCCAAGGTCGAGATCATCGATCCGCTCACCATCAAGTACACCTGGGAAAAGCCCAACCCCTATTTCATCGAGAGCCAGGCGCGCGCCGCACCGCTCTTCCTCTTCCGTCCGGCTCACTACCTGAAGAAGTTCCACAACAAGTACACGCCGGAAGCCGAGATCGTGAAGTCCGCCAAGGGCGGCCAGCAGGGCTGGGCGTCGATCTTCCGCCGCAACGATGTGATGTACACCAACGACAATATCGATCTGCCGACGCTCAACCCATGGGTCGGCACGACTCCGTCGCCGGCGCAGCGCTTCGTCTATGTGCGCAACCCCTACTATCATCGCATCGACGAGAAGGGGCAGCAGCTTCCCTATGTCGACCGCATCATCTTCACCGTCACGGCGACCAACCTCGTGCCGGCCAAGGCGGGTCTCGGCGAGGCCGACCTGCAGCCGCGCTACCTCAACATGCGCGACTACACCTTCCTGCAGAAGAGCGCCCAGACCTCGGGCGTGAACGTGCGCCTCTGGGAAGCGGGCTCGGGCTCGCAGCTCGCGCTCTATCCCAACCTCACGGCCAACGACCCTGAATGGCGCAAGCTGATGCGCGACGTTCGCTTCCGCCGCGCGCTGTCGCTGGCCATCGACCGCGAGGAGCTGAACCAGGTCGTCTATATCGGCCTGGCCAAGCCCTCCAACAACACGATCATGCCGCGTTCCGAGCTGTTCAAGCCGGAATACGCGACCAAGTGGGCCGACTACGATCCGAAGCTCGCCAACAAGCTGCTGGACGAAATCGGCCTGACCAAGAAAGACAGCCAGGGCTTTCGTCTGCTGCCCGACGGCCGGCCGGCGACCATCGTCGTCGAGCATTCCAGCGAGGAAACCGAGGACAGCGACGCGCTCGCGCTGATTACCGACAACTGGAAGAAGATCGGCATCAAGATGCTGACCAAGCCGCAGACGCGCGACAATTTCCGCCTGCGCACCTTCTCGGGTGAAGCCGTCATGACGGCCTTCGCCGGGGCGGTGACGGCGGTTCCGACGCCCAACACCAGCCCCAAGGAGTTCGCGCCGACCATGCTGGGCGGCCTGCAATGGTCGCGCTGGGGCATGTTCGTCGAGTCGAAGGGCAAGCAGGGCGAGAAGTGCGATCTCGACTCGGCCTGCAAGCTGCTCGACTACGTGAAGGAATGGGAGACCGGCGCGACGGTCGAAGACCGGCGCAAGGCCTGGGAGAAGATCCTCGCCACCAACGCCGACGAGGTCTTCTCGATCGGCACGGTCAACGGCATCCGCCAGCCCGTCGTCGTCGGCCCGAAGATCCACAACGTGCCGAAGGAAGGCTACTACGCCTGGGATCCGGGCGGATATATCGGCCTCTACCAGCCGGACACGTTCTGGATCGCGCAGTAAGCGAGAGAGGCCCCTCCTTCGAGCAGGGTCATCGCATGTAACTCAATGGTCCCTCACTGCGTTCGGGATGACAATTTTGCTGAGGGTTGGCGCGGTGCGTCGCTGCAGAAAACATTGTCATCCCGAACGCAGTGAGGGACCTTTATTCTTTCACCACGTATCGATGTTTGGCCGCTTCTTGTGGCTGTGCGCCGGCCGTGGCTTGGCCTCCAGAAGCGCCGTCGCGATCCAGCGCCGCGAGTCGGCCGGATCGATCACCTCGTCGACCTCGAAGTAGGTCGCGGTGCTGAGCGCCTTGCCGCGCGCGTAGGCGGCCGCGACCATCTTGTCAAACAGCGCGCGGCGCTCGTTCGGGTCGCTCACCGCCTCCAGCTCCTTGCGGAAGCCGAGCTTCACCGCGCCTTCCAGGCCCATGCCGCCGAACTCGCCGGTCGGCCAGGAGAGCGCGAAGACCGGCGCGTGGAAGGAACCACCGGCCATCGCCTGCGCGCCCAGCCCATAGGCCTTGCGCAGCACGATGGTGCCGAACGGCACGGTGAGGTTGGCGCCGGTCACGAACAGCCGCGAGCAGTGACGGACCAGTGCCGTCTTCTCGATCTCCGGCCCGACCATCATGCCGGGCGTGTCGCAGAGGAACAGGATCGGGATGTCGAAGGCATCGCAGAGCTGCAGGAAGCGCGCGGCCTTGTCCGAGCCGTCGCTGTCGATGGCGCCCGCGAGATGGACAGGATTGTTGGCCACGATGCCGAGTGGCTTGCCCTCGATGCGGCCAAAGGCCGTCACCATTCCGGGCCCGAAGGCGCGGCGCACCTCCAGCACCGAGTCTTCGTCGCACAGCGTGGCGATCACATCGCGCACGTCGTAGACGCGCAGCCGGTTCTCCGGGATCGCGCGCCGCAACAGGCGCTGGTCGGCCGCCCGCCACTCAGGCAGCGCACCCTGGAAGTACGACAGGTACTTCTTGGCCACGGCGACCGCCTCGGCTTCGTCCTCGACGGCGATGTCGACCACGCCGTTGGGGACCTGCACGTCCATCGGCCCGACTTCCTCGGGCGAGAAGACGCCGAGATTGCCGCCCTCGATCATCGCCGGACCGCCCATGCCGATCGATGAGTTCTTCGTCGCGATCACCACGTCACAGCAACCCAGGATGGCGGCATTCCCGGCAAAGCAGCGGCCCGAGTTGATGCCGACCAGCGGCGCCACGCCACTCAGGCGCCCGAAGATATGAAAGGCCATGGTGTTGAGCCCGGCGACCGACTGCACGTCGATGTCGCCCGGCCGGCCGCCGCCGCCTTCGGTGAAGAAGACCAGCGGGAGGCGCTGCTTCTCGACGATCTCGAACAGCCGGTCCTTCTTGTGATGGTTGTTCTTGCCCTGCGTGCCGGCCAGCACCGTGTAATCGTAGTGCGCGATCGCGACCCGGCTGCGCTCGGGCCCGAACAGCGAGCCGTTCACCCGGCCGATGCCGGTGATCAGCCCGTCGGCCGGCGTCTTCTCGATCAGGTCCTCGGCCGTGCGGCGCGTACGCTGGCTGGCGATCGCGAAGGCGCCGTACTCGACGAAGCTATTGGGATCGACGAGGTCTTCGAGATTCTCGCGCGCCGTCCGCTGGTTGGTCTTGCGCCGCCGCGCCACCGAGTCCGGCCGCTTCTCGTCGAGCGTCATGGCGCGACGTTCGAGGTACTCCGCGAGATCGGGCCGGACATGGTCGAGGTCGACCGTCTCCTCGACAGCCGCACCCTTCACCTCGACATCGGCCTCCTCGACGAAGAGAAGCGAATGGCCTTCGTAGACCGTCTCGCCGGCGTCAACCGCAATGCGCCGCACATAGCCGCGCGCCGGGCTGCGAATCTCGTGCTGCATCTTCATTGCGTCCATGACCAGCAAGGCCTGGCCTGCCGCGACCGCATCGCCTTCCTTCACCGACAGGCTCACGATCGTGCCCTGCATCGGCGCCGGCACCGCGACAGTGCCTTCCAGTGCGTCGCTCGCCACGCTGGAGGAAGCCGTCTCCGACCTGGCCTTGCCGAAGGCCAGCACCGCCAGCGGATCGACGCTGTCGACCCGCGCGCCGACCTGCCGGGCCGACGAAGCGGCCGGAACCGCCGCTTCGAAATAGAGACCGGCCTTCAGCTTGCCCGCTGCCTCGATCAGGGACGCGGCCTGCTCGTCGACGAAGCGCGTATGGACCTTGTCGGCACGGAAATCGGGATGGGCGATCAGCGCGCGCAGGAAGGCGATGTTCGAGGGCGCGCCCTCCAAACGGAACGCCGCCAGCGCCCGCTCGGCCCGCTGCAGCGCGCCATCAAAATCGGCCGCATGAACAATCACCTTGGCCAGCAGCGAATCGAAGTTGGGATTGGTGCGATAGCCCGCATAGCCATAGGTGTCGACGCGGATACCCGGCCCCGACGGCGGCTCGAAGGAGGTGAGCGTGCCGCCACCCGGCTTGGCCGAACCGTCGGCCGTCATGGTCTCCATGTTCACGCGAAGCTGGATGGCATGGCCGCGCGGCGAAGCCTTCCTGATACCGGTATCATCGAGCGACGCGCCGCCCGCCAGGCGCAGCTGCGTCTTCACGAGATCGACGCCCCACACCTCCTCGGTAACGGTGTGCTCGACCTGCAGGCGCGGATTGGCCTCGATGAAGCAGAAGAAGTCCGGCGACGTATCGTCGACCAGGAACTCGAAAGTGCCGAGGCTGCGATAGTTCACAGCCTTCGCCATTGTGACCGCCGACTCGACGATCTTGCTGCGCATCGCCTCCGACAGATTGGGACTTGGCGCCAGTTCGATGATCTTCTGGCTGCGGCGCTGGATCGTGCATTCACGCTCGCCCAGGGCCACGATGCCACCCTCGCCGTCACCGACGATCTGTACCTCGATATGACGCGCCCGCGCGATCAGCCGCTCGGCATAGAGATCGCCATTGCCGAAGGCTGCCTTCGCTTCGGCCGAGGCGCGCGCGAAGGCCTCGTCGATCTCGCTTTCCTGCGTGACGATCCGCATGCCGCGCCCGCCGCCGCCCGCGATCGCCTTGATGACGATGCCGGCCTTGCGATGCTTGGCGAAGAAGGCCTTCACGCCCGCCACGTCGACCGCGCCATCGGTGCCCGACAGGACCGGCGCCTTGTTCTTGCCGGCATGGGCGCGCGCACGCGCCTTGTCGCCAAACAGGTCGAGATGCTCGGGCGTGGGACCGACGAACACCAACCCTGCGTCGGCGCAGGCTTTGGCGAAAGCGGCGTTCTCTGACAGGAAGCCGTAGCCTGGATGCACCGCATCGCAGCCCGCGTCTTTCGCGGTCGAGATCACTCCAGCGATGTCGAGATAGGCCGCAGCGCCGCGTCCCTTCAGCGGCCGCACCTCGTCGACGCGGCAGACATGCAGCGAGGTCGCGTCGTCCTCGGAATGGACACCCACGGTTGCGATGCCGAGTTCGGCGGCAGCCTGGGCGATGCGGATGGCGATCTCGCCGCGGTTGGCGATCAGGAGTTTCTTGAGCATGTCTGCGTGGGGTAAAACCCCCTCCATGTCTAAAAGGCTGCTCATTGTGGCGCACGCCCCTTCGGAGAACACCCTCTCCCTGCGCGAGGCCGTGGAACGCGGCGCGCGCAGCGAAACGGACATCGACGTGCGGGTGATCGCGCCGCTGCAGGCCGGCCCCGACGATGTGCTGGCCGCCCAGGCGGTGATCCTCGGCACCACCGAGAACCTGGGCTACATGAGCGGCGCCCTGAAGGATTTCTTCGACCGCAGCTACAATGCCTGTCTGGAGAAGACGCAGGGCATGCCTTGCGCGCTCTACATCCGGGCCGGCAGCGACGGCACCGGCACGCGCCGCGGCGTCGAGACGATCCTGACCGGCCTGCGTTGGCGCGCCGTCCAGGAGCCCCTTCTGTGCAAGGGCCCCTGGCAGCCGGCCTTCGTCGACCAGTGCGAGGAGCTGGGCGCGGCCATGGCGGCCGGCCTCGCCGCCGGCATCTTCTAAGTCACTGGGCGGTGTAGCCGCCGTCGACGACGAGGCCCGAGCCGGTCATGAAGCCGGCATCGTCCGACGCCAGGAACACGATGCCCTTGGCGATGTCCTCGGCGACGCCCAGCCGGCCGATCGGATGCATGGTCTGCGAGGTCTTGCGCGTGGCCTCGGTGTCGTTGGTGCCGAGCGCCCGGGCCCGCATTGCAAAGGTCTGCTGGCCCATGTCGGTGTCGATGACGCCGGGATGGACCGAGTTCACGCGGATGCGATAGCCCTTGCGGCCGAACTCCAGAGCGGTCGACTTGGTGAACAGCGTGACACCGCCCTTGGTCAGCGAATAGAGCGGGTCGAGCTGCGAGCCGACGAGGCCCGCCACCGAGGCGAGGTTCACGATCGCCGAGCCGTGCGCACTCTTCGTGCCACGCTCCTTGAGATGCGGCAGCGCAACACGAGTACCCAGCACCACGCCGGTCAGATTAACGGCGACGAGCTTGTGCCATTCATCCATCGAGGCATCCTCGACGCCCTTGCCGACGAAGATGCCGGCATTGTTCACCAGGATGTCGAGGCCGCCGAATTTCTTCACCGTGGCATCGATGGCGGCGGTCCAGCTTGCCTCCTGAGTCACGTCGAGGGGCACGAACATCGCCTGCCCGCCGGCCGCCTCGATCTCCTTCGCCGTCTGGCGTCCGCGCTCCTCGAGCACGTCGCCGATCACCACCTTGGCGCCGACACTCGCCATCAACTTCGCGGCCTCGCCGCCGATGCCACGGGCAGCGCCGGAGAGAAATGCCACCTTGCCGTCAAGCCTGTTCATTCGTTTCCTCCTCGTGGGTCGCGTGTTGCGCCCGTGCTGTTTGCGGCTATGCTGCCTGCGAGAACAAGAAAAGAAAACTAGGGAGGGCCGCCAGGCATGCGCCAGGGACGGCTGATCGCGACGGGTGCGATGCTGGCCTTTTGCCTGTTTGCACTCTGGCAATCCTTGTTGCTGTCGCTGACCGACCGCCTGGGCCCCGGCCCGGGCTTCTTTCCGTTCTGGCTGGCGCTGATCGGGATCGTGCTCTCGCTCGCCCTGCTCGTGTCGATCTGGCGCGAGCCGCAACCGGCCGCCGACGCATCGACCGAAGAGGTCCGCATCCTACCGCACGGCTGGGGCGCCCTGCGCTGCTTCGCCATCATAGGATTACTGGCGGCCGTCACCGTCGCCATGGAATTCGTCGGCTTTCGCCTCGCCATGCTGGTCTTCAACGCCGCCCTCGTGATCGCGCTGGGCGAGCGTCGCTGGTGGCTCATCGCCGTCTTCGCCGTGCTCGGCAGCTTCGGCGTCTACTACGTCTTCACCACGTGGCTGGACGTTCTCCTGCCGACCGGTCAGTTCGGGATATAGGCGCATGGAAGCCCTCGGCCACCTGCTCCAGGGCTTCGCGGCGGCGCTGACGCCCGGCTATCTCCTCTACGCCTTCGTGGGCTGCATGCTGGGCACCCTGATCGGCGTGCTGCCCGGCCTGGGGCCGGCTGCGGGCACGGCGATCCTGATCCCGCTCACCTTCAGCCTCGACGCCACCGGCGCCATCATCATGCTGTGCGCCATCTACTACGGCGCCATGTACGGCGGCACCATCACGTCCGTGCTGATCAACGTGCCGGGCGAAGCCGCCTCGGTCGTGACCTGCATCGACGGGCACCAGATGGCGAAGCAGGGCCGCGCCGGCTCCGCGCTGGGCATCGCCGCGATCGGCTCCTTCGTCGGCGGCACCCTGGCCACCGTGGCGCTGGTCGCCGTCGCCATGCCGCTCGCCTCGCTGGCCCTGAAGTTCGGGCCGGCGGAGTTCTTCGCCCTCATGGTGGCCGGCCTTTGCCTCGTCGTCGGCCTCGCGGGCAACAACATGCTGGCGGCCCTGCTCATGACGGTGATCGGGCTCCTGTTCGCCATGATCGGCGTCGATCCGGTGCGCGGCGCCCCGCGCTTCACCTTCGGCGTCGAGGAACTCTACGACGGCATCGGCTTCGTGCCCGTGGTCATGGGCCTGTTCGGCGTCGCCGAGCTCCTGCTGGCCGCCGAGAAGCGCCAGACCCACATGGTCGAGGCCGAGCTCAAGAGCTGGATGCCGACGGGCGCGGAGTGCCGACAGTCGGTGGGTGCGATCGGCCGCGGCACGGTCGTGGGCTTCGTCCTGGGGCTCATCCCCGGCGTCGGCGCCATCGTGCCGACCTTCATGGCCTATGTTTTGGAAAAGCGTGTCTCCAAGACGCCCGAGCGCTTCGGCAAGGGTGCGATCGAAGGCGTGGCCTCCGCCGAGACCGCCAACAATGCCTATGCCAACGCCTCGATGGTGCCGCTGCTGGCGCTGGGCATCCCCAGCTCGCCCACCATCGCGGTGCTGATGGGCGCCTTCATCGTGAACGGCATCACGCCGGGGCCCTTCCTGTTCAAGGAGCAGCCGGAGCTGGTGTGGACGGTGATCGCCAGCTTCTTCGTGGGCAATGCGCTGCTGCTGATCCTCAACCTGCCGCTGGTCGGCCTGTGGGCCAAGCTGCTGAAGATCCCGTTCAGCTACATGTGCGCGGGCGTGCTGATCTTCTGCGTGATCGGCGCCTACGGGCTGAAGCAGAGCCTGTTCGACGTCTGGGTCATGCTGGGCTTCGGCATCCTGGGCTACCTGCTGCGCAAGCTCGACTTTCCCATAGCGCCGGCGATCCTGGCGCTGATCCTGGGTCCGATGATGGAGAAGTCGCTGCGAACGACGCTCGAGATCTCGGGCGGCAGCTTCGCCATCTTCCTCGACCGTCCGGTGGCCCTCGCCCTGCTCGCCATTCCGGTGATCGTGGTCGGCTTCCTGCTGTTCAAGCCGCGCTCGCTGGCGCCGCTCAGGGAGAGCGACATCGAGTAACGCGCGTTCCAGTCGTCAAACAAAGGGAGGAATAAGAAATGCTCATTCGTCGCCGCACCCTGCTCGCCGCCACGGCGGCCGCCACCGTCGCCAGCCCGGCCCTTGCGCAGAACTATCCGCGCCGTGCGGTCCAGATGATCGTCGCCTTTCCCGCGGGCGGCAGCACCGACGTCGGCGCCCGCATCCTCGCGGCGGCCGCCGAGAAGGACCTCGGCCAGACGATCACCGTGGTCAACAAGGCCGGCGCCGGGGGCCAGATCGGCTTCACCGAAGTGGCCCGCGCCCGGCCCGACGGCTACACGCTGGGCTTCCTCAACCTGCCGGCGGTCAACACCATCATTCTCGATCCCGAGCGCAAGGCCGCGTTCAACGTCGACAGCTTCATTCCCATCGTGAACCAGGTGCTCGATCCCGGCCTGATCTGGGTCAAGGGCGACAGCCCCTACAAGACGCTGGCCGACCTGACGGATGCGGCCCGCAAGGCGCCCGGCAAGATCAGCGCCTGCACCACCGGCATCCTGAGCGACGACCATCTCGCCATCCTGATGGTCCAGGAGATCGCCAAGTGTGAATTCCGCATCGTCCATTTCGACGGCGGTGCGCAGCAGATCACCGGCGTGCTGGGCGGCCATGTCGACTGCGCCTTCGACAATGTCGGCGGCGTCTTCAAGCGCGTGCAGTCGGGCGAGGTGCGCGGCCTCGCCGTCACCGACAGCGAACGCTCGAAGTTCCTGCCCAACGTGCCCTGCACCAAGGAGCTGGGCATGCCGACGATCATCTCCTCCTCGACGCGCGGCGTCGGCGCCCCCAAGGGCACGCCGGCCGACGTCGTGAAGGTGATCGAGGCCGCCTTCCTGAAGGCGATCAACTCGCCGGAGATGCTGCAGAAGATGGACGCGGTCGGGCTTGCATTGAAGCCGATGGTCGGGGCGGAGTATGCGAAGTATTACGCGGATACTCAGGCGCAGGCGAAGAAGTATACGGAATGGGCTCTCAAACAACGTTAACGTTGTTTGAGAGCGGTGGGCGTCAGCGCTTGTAATCAAGCGCGAGAGCCCACACCGCGCAGAATAGATAAGAATTCTTCCTGCGGCTCTGACCCCTCCGCCCTCGTATGACGAGGGCACCTCCCCTTCGCGGCATCCGCGAAGGGGAGGAAATGAGGGACCTACTTCTTCCCGAGCTGGTTAAATGGGATGTCTTTGTCGACCCGAATGTCGGCCGGCAATCCCAACACCCGCTCCGCCACGATGTTCCGCAGGATCTCATCCGTACCGCCGGCGATGCGGAACCCCGCGCCGCCGATCCATTGCGCCTGGAAGCCGGCCGCGAAGGGCACGTCCTCCTTCATGATGCCGGCATGGCCCATCAGCTCCATGGCGAAGGCCCCCATGTCCTGCATCTTGGGTGCCGCCACGATCTTGATGATCGAGGATTCCGGTCCCGGCGTCTGGCCCTTGGAGAGCGCCGTCAGCGTGCGGTAGCGCGTGAGCTTCAGACCCTGCTGCTGGACATACCAGTCGGCGATCTTCGAGCGGACCTGCTGGTTGCGGATCGCGGCACCATCTTCCAGCTCGGTCTCGCGCGCCAGTTCCATCAGCTCGTCGATGTCGAGGCCGCCCGAGGGCAGGCCGACGGCGAGGCGTTCGTTCATCAAGGTCGTGAGCGCGGCCTTCCAGCCCTCGCCCACCTTGCCCAGGCGCTGGCTGTCGGGAATTCGAACGTTGGTGAAGAACACCTCGTTGAAGTTGGCGCCGCCCGACATCTGCTTGATCGGACGGACTTCGACGCCGGGGCTCTTCATGTCGAGGAAGAACATGGTGAGGCCGGCATGCTTGGGCACATTCGGATCGGTACGCGTGATCACGATGCCGAAGTCGCAATAGTGCGCGCCCGAGGTCCAGACCTTCTGGCCGTTGATGATCCAGTCGTCTCCGTCGCGCTCAGCCTTGGTGCGGATGCCGGCCACGTCGGAGCCGGCGGCGGGCTCGGAGAAGAGCTGGCACCAGACTTCCTTTCCGTGCAGCGCCGGCTTCACGTAACGCTGCAACTGCTCGGGCTTGGCATAGGCCATCATGGTCGGGATGCACATGCCGAGGCCGATGTCGAAGAAGCCCAGCGGCACCAGATAGTTCGCCTCCTCCTGCTGGTAGATCACCTGCAGGATCGGCGAGGCGCCGCGGCCGCCGAATTCCTTCGGCCAGGTGAGGCGGGCATAGCCGGCCGTCGCCTTCTTGTCCTGCCACTCCTTGGCTTTCGTCAGCAGCTCGGGATCGTCGTTGCGCGCGCGGAAACTCTGCTTGTCGTCGCTCTTGCGCGTGGCGTTGGCGTCGAGCCAGGTGCGCACTTCCTTGCGGAAGGCGGCTTCTTCGGGAGTGTCGTTGAAATCCATCGTTCCCTCCTAGGCCGCGTTCTTCTGTTCGAGACGCGTCACCAGCTTGTCCTTCCAGGCCATCGGACCGCCGATCGACAGCGCCATCAGGCGCGAGCGGCGGTAGTGGAACTGCGTGTCGGCTTCCCACGTGAAGCCGATGCCGCCATGGGTCTGGATGTTCTCCTTGGCCGCGAAGTCGTAGGCCTCCGTCGCCGCGATGCGCGCCGCTGCAGCCGCCAGCGGCAGGTCGGCGCCGCCCTCGGTCAGCATCATCGCGCCGTAATAGGCGTTGGAGCGCGCCAGCTCGAGCTTCACGTAGCAGTCCGCCAGCTTGTGCTTGATCGCCTGGTAGGAGCCGATGGCGCGGCCGAAGGCGTTGCGCTGCAGCGCATAGTCGCGCGCCATCCACATCGCCGCCTCGGCACCACCCACCTGCGCGAAGGCGAAGTAGACCGCCGCCGCATCGTAGAGCCTTTCGAGCAGGCTCCAGCCTTCGCCTTCGGCGCCCAGCAACTCGGCCGAGGCATCGCTGAAAGTGAGTTCGGCATGCTTGCGCGCCGGATCGATCGTCTCGATGCGCTTCTTCGCAACAGCCTTCTGCGTGAGGTCGACCAGCACCAGCGACACGGCGCGATCGCCCGTGCCGCCGGTGTTGGCGAGCGCGATGGCAAACGTCGCGGCCTCGCCGTCGGTCACCGGCAGCTTCTTGCCGTTGAGATGGCCACCACCGAACATGGTGCGGATGTTCCGCGGCTTCGGCGGCTGCGCGCCCTCGGCGATGGCCAGCGTGCCGATCGCCTTGCCCGACGCGAGGTCGGACAGCCATTTCTTCTTCTGTGCGTCTGAGCCCGCGAGCTTCAGCACTTCGGTCGCCAGCACGACCGAGGTGTCGAACGGCACTGGTGCTGCGGCACGGCCGATCTCCTCGGCGACGACGCAGACTTCCAGCGGCGACAGGCCCATGCCGCCATACTCCTCGGGAATGCCAAGGGCCGGCACGCCGAGATCGACGAGCCCCTTCCAGACATCATCTGCATGGGTTTCGTCGCCGTCGAGCACGCGCCGCACCACTTTGGTGGGGCACTTGTCGGCGAGGAACTTGCGAACCTGCTCCTTGAGCAGCTTCTGGTCGTCGGAGAAATCGAAGTTCATGATGCCCGACCCTAGCAAGCAAGCTCGGCTCGGGGAACGGTTCTAGGTTCCGTCAGGCGGGTTGTGCAACGATATGGTGAAACGTCATGAACACTGACCAAATCAAGGACTGGCATGCCCACGTCTACTTCGACGAAGCGTCACGCGATGCGGCGTGGGCGCTGCGCGAGCGCATCGAGAAGAGCTTCGCCATCGAGATGGGGCGCTTCCACGAGAAGCCGGTCGGACCGCATCCGCGCTTCAGCTACCAGGTCGGATTGAAGAACGAGCAGTTCCTGCCCTTCATGTCGTGGCTGACCTTGAACCGCGGCGATCTTACGGTGTTCATTCATCCCAACACCGGGCACGATCTGGAAGATCATCGCGACCGCGCGATCTGGATGGGCCAGCAGGTGCCGCTGGTCCTCGACATTTTCACGAAGAAGGATTGACCCGATGGACTCCCTGCTCCCGCTCGCCAAGCGCGTCGGCGAAAAACTGAAGGCCCGCAAGGAAACGGTCGCCATCTCGGAATCGTCGGCCGGCGGCCTGATCTCCGCCGCACTGCTGGCCGTCCCCGGCGCCTCGGCCTACTTCATGGGTGGTGCCGTGGTCTACACGCGACCGGCGGGCGATGCCTTCCTCGCGGTGCCGCGCGAGAAGCGCGCCGGCGTCCGCTCCTCGTCCGAGCCGTGGGCGTTGCTGGCGGCCGAACATGTCCGCGGGCGCCTCAAGACGACCTGGGGTCTCGCCGAGACCGGCGCGTCAGGCCCGACCGGCAATTCCTATGGCGATCCGGCGGGTCATACCTGCGTCGCGGTCGTCGGCCCCAAGGGCAGCGTCGCGCGCACTTTGCGCACCGGCTCGGACGACCGCGTCGCCAACATGCGCGCCTTCGCCGCCGAAGCGCTCAAGCTGCTGGACGAGCAGCTTTCCTAGCGTGCGACCACCGGGAGAGAGAGTTGTGCAGAAGGGCGTGGCTTGGAGGACTTATCTGGGCGCGCTTGTCTTCGCGTTGAGCATTTCTTGGCCATCGCTGGCTTCGCTCCCCCCTCCCGACTTCGCGTGGTACGCGGTGTTCTTCAAGGCAAACTCGGCGATAGTTGACGAGGCGTTCATTCAAATAATGAAACAGAACCTCATTCCCGCCGCTAGTAGCCGTTTCGATGGTCCGATTACTCTGTACGGACATTGCGACACAGAAGAAAAAGACGTTTCGTTAGAGCGCGCGGAAGCCGTCAAGGCGACGCTTATGGAACTGGGCGTTCCGGCGTCTCGAATCTCCGTGCACTCACGAGGAGACAATGCGTTGTTGGTCCGTACCCCGCCGGGTGTCTCTGAACCTCAAAACCGTCGTGTAGAGATCGAACTCGAGCGCGTATGCGGGAAGTCTTGCCCACCCGAGGCTTTTGACTCCGGCTCTTCTCGCGATTGATTTCAAGCTGCGATCAGTCGGCGTTGGACTTCCTCAACGCAGCGGCCGCCAGAAAGACCCAACCTGCCATGAAGGCAAGGCCACCGATCGGCGCCACGGCGCCGAACCATCGCGGGCCGCCGAACGACAGAGAGTAGAGCGCGCCCGGAAATAGGATGCTGCCGATGAGGAAGCACCATTGGGCGAAAACGGCCAGCCGGGCGTTCAGCAGCTTGGCGCCGGCCAGGGCACAGACGCCCAGCATCGCGAGCGCGTGAAAGATCTCGTAGTGGCTGCCGGTCTGCAGCCAGTCCCGCGCCTTCAGTCCGGCTTCGGTGCGCAGATCGAGGCCGTGGGCGGCGAAGGCGCCGACCATGACGGCAATCGCGCCGCTCAGGGCGGCGGCGACGATCCAGCCCCGGGCCGAGGCACTGCCCATCGACGTTATTGCAACGGCCGCGTCGGCCGGCCGCCGGCGGTCATGCCGCCGTCGATCACCAGCTCCTGGCCGGTGATGTAGTTGCCGGCATCGGTGCACAGGAACAGCACGCCGTTGGCGATGTCCTGCGCCTCGCCGACACGCGGCAGCGGCACCGAAACGGCGGCGCGCTCGCGCGGATCGATCGGGGCATTACGACGATTGCCCTCGGCGCCGGTCGGGATCTTCTCCCAGATCGGCGTGGCGATGATGCCGGGGTGAACGGAGTTGCAGCGGATATTGTCGGCTGCGTGCTCCAGCGCCACCGACTTGGCCAGCAGCCGCACGCCGCCCTTGGTCGCCGAATAGGCCGCGAGCCCCGGCGCGCCGCGCAGGCCGGCCACCGACGACATCAACACGATCGAGCCGCCCCCCGCGCGCTTCATCGCCGGGATTGAATTCTTGATGGAAAGGAACACGCCATCGAGGTTGATGGCCTGCTGGCGCTGCCAGTCGGCCAGGGTCATCGTCGCGATCGGCGACATGATGCCAATGCCGGCATTGGCGACCATGATGTCGAGACGGCCGTAGCGATTCTCGGCCTCTTCGATCACGCTGGGCCAGGCGGCCTCGTCGCGCACGTCATGGCGCATATAGTGGGCCTTGCCGCCCGCCTTGGTGATGCGCTCGACGACACCCTTGCCCAGGGTGTCGTCGATATCGGTGATCAGGACCGACGCGCCTTCGCGCGCCAGCGTTTCGGCACAGGCCTCACCGATGCCTGATGCGCCGCCGGTGACGACGGCGACCTTGCCCGCGACCTGTGCCATGGAAACGCTCCCTTTAGCTTAGCGGTTCTTCCAGTTGCCGGGGCGCTTCTCGGCGTACGACTTGACGCCTTCCTTGAAGTCCTCGGTCTTGCGCGTCCAGTCCTGCTCGGTGAGCTCACGCTCGGTGGCCGCTTCCGCACCGTCGGCGAAGCCACGGCGCATCGTCTCACGCGTCGACATCACGGCGAGCGGGGCACTCTCGGCGATCTCCTGCGCGAGCTTGATGGCTTCCTTGCGCACGTCGGCCAGCGGCGCCAGCACATCGGCCATGCCCCACTCGACAGCCTGCTCGCCACCGATGCGGCGGCCGGTGAGGAACATCAGGTTCGCCTTCTGCTGGCCGATCAGGCGCGGCAGGGTGAAGGTGAGCGAGAAGCCCGGATGGAAACCGAGACGCGTGAAGTTGGCGGCGAAGCGCGCTTCCGGAGCGGCCACGCGGAAGTCGGGCATCAGCGCGAGGCCGAGGCCGCCACCGATCGCCGGTCCCTGGATCGCACCGACGCTCGGCTTCTTCGAGCGGAACAAGCGCGTGGCTTCCTTGTAGAGATGCTTGCCGCTCTCGGCCGCGCCGGTCTGCGGGCGGTTGGCGAAATCGGCGCCGGCACAGAACGACTTGCCCTGGGCGCACAGCACGTAGGCGCGGATCTTGTCGTCGCGGTCGAACGCCTCGAAGGCGTCGGCGATCTGATTGATCAGCGAGTTGTCGAAAAAGTTGTGCGGCGGCCGCTGAATCTCGACGATTCCGACCGCGCCTTCGGTGCTGACACCGATATCCTTAAAGGTGGCGCTCATACGTTTTCTCCCGTGTTGAAAATCCGGCTAACGTGGGCCGGATACTGCCCCGGCAGGGGGCACGCGTCGATACGGGAGGACAAGGAATGCCGCAAAGCGAACGTCACGCCCTGGTGCTGGGTGGAGGCACAATGGGCGTCGGAATCATCGCCATGTTCCTGGGTGGCGGGTGGAAGGTGGACGTCGTGTCGCGCTCCGCCTCGACCCGCGACGGGCTGCCTGCGGCGACATCCCGCGCGCTCAAGGCCATGGGAAAACCGGACGATGTGTCGGGCCTCGCGACCTACGCGATGCTCGAGGAGGCGCCGTGGGCGAAGATCGACATCGTGGTCGAGACGGTGACCGAGGACCTCGCTCTCAAGCAGAAGATTTTCGCCGACCTGGAGAGGCTGTCCCGGCCCGGCGTGCCGCTCACCTCGAATTCGTCGAGCTTCCCGATCAGCGAGATCGGCAAGGGCCTCAAGAGCCAGGACCGCATGATGGGCCTGCACTTCTTCATGCCCGCACACCTGATCCCGCTGGTCGAGGTCGTGCGCTCCGTCCACACCGATGTGGCCCTGGCCGAGAAGGTCGGCGCGATCATGAGCGAACTGGGCAAGCGGCCCGTCCAGGTGAAGAAGGACGTGATCGGCTTCTTAGGAAACCGCATCCAGGGCGCGCTGATGCGCGAGGCGCTGTGGCTGATCGAGGAAGGCGTCGCCTCGCCCGAGGATATCGACGCGACCGTGCGCCTCTCCTTCGGCTTCCGCTACGCCGCTGCCGGCCCCATCACCCAGAAGGAGCATTCCGGCTGGGACACGACCTGCGCCGTCGCCAAGATCATCTGGCCCGATCTCAACAATTCCGACGGCCCGCCGCCGGTGCTCCAGCGCAACGTCGATCAGGGCCGCATCGGCTTCAAGACCAAGGGCGGCTTCTTCGACTGGGACGATGCCTCGATAGCAAAAGAGCGCGCCCGATATGAGCGCGCTCTTTCTAAATGCCTGGAAATCTTCCGTGAGGAAGGAATTCTTTAACTAGGCAGCGCGGCCTCGACCGCGGCCACCACCGCCTCCACCGCCGAAGCGGCGACCCTTCCACTGGGGACGCGGGCCCTGCGGACGATCGCCGGCGGGGCGATCGCCTTGCGGGCGGTCGCCGTGCGGGCGGGGCGCATACTGGCCACCACCACCATTGTGGTTCGAACGATCACCGAACGACCGCGGGCGGTCACCGTGCGGACGATCGCCCTGGGGACGATCACCCTGCGGGCGGTCGCCACGGGGCCGATCGCCTTGCGCGCGATCGAAGCGGTCGCCCTGCGGACGATCACCATGCGGGCGGTCGCCATGCGGACGATCACCGCGCGGACGGTCGCCGAACGGGCGATCACCCTGCGGGCGCGGGCCACGCGGACGGTCACCGTAGGGACGGTCGCCCTGCGGACGGTCACCCTGCGGGCGATCGCCGTGCGGACGATCGCCGTAGGGGCGGTCACCCTGAGGACGCTCGGCGCGCGGAGCATCGCGGAAGTCGCCACCGCGGAACTGGCCGTCGGCATGCGCCGGCGGACGGTCGCCGCGCGAACGATCGTGGTTGGCGCGATCGCCGAACGAGCGATGACCGCCGGGACGACCACCACCGGGACGGCCGCCGCCACGCGGACCACCACGGCCCTCGCGCGGACGCTCGTCGCGATCATCGCGATCGTCGCCCTCGGCGCGCGCCTTGGGCGGCGGCAACTGCGGCATGTCCTCGTTGGCTGGCGTCGGGACGACCGGGATGCGCTGGTTGGTCAGGCGCTCGATGCCCTTGAGCTGGCCGCGCTCGCTACCGTCGCAGAACGAGATCGCGATGCCCGAGGCGCCGGCGCGCGCGGTGCGGCCGATGCGATGGACGTAGCTCTCGGCATCGGCCGGCAGCTCGAAGTTGATGACATGGGTCACGCCCTGCACGTCGATGCCGCGCGAGGCGAGATCGGTCGCGACCAGGACGCGGGCCTTGCCGCGGCTGAAATTGTCGAGCGCCTTCTGACGGGCGTTCTGCGACTTGTTGCCGTGGATCGCCTCGGAGCGCACGCCACGGTCTTCCAGCGCCTCGGCGACGCGGTTGGCGCCGCGCTTGGTGCGCGTGAAGATGATGACCCGCTCGAGGCTCTCGTCGGTCAGGAGATGGTTGAGCAGGGTGCGCTTGAGACCGGCGTTCACGAAGTAGACGCGCTGGTCGATCTTCTCGACGGTGCGGCCCTGCGGCGCGATCTCGACCTTCTCCGGGTTCTTGAGAATTTCCGCGGAGAGCTTGGCGATGTCGTTCGGCATCGTCGCCGAGAACAGCAGGGTCTGCCGGTTCTTCGAGACCGAGGCCGCGATGCGGCGGACGTCGCGGATGAAGCCCATGTCGAACATGCGATCGGCTTCGTCGAGGACGAAGAAGCTGACCTGTCCGAGCTTCACGTTGCCGCGCTCGACCAGGTCGAGCAGACGGCCGGGCGTGGCGATCAGGATGTCGACCCCGCGCGCCAGCGTCTCGATCTGGCGGCCGTAACCCAGGCCGCCCACGACAGTGCACAGGCGCAGGCCGAGGCCGCGACCGTAGGTGTCGAAGCTGCGGGCAATCTGGACCGCGAGCTCGCGGGTCGGCGCCAGCACGAGGGCGCGCGGGCTCTTGGGCTGGGCGCGTTCCTTGTTCTCGAACAGGTGCTGCAGCACGGGCAGCGCGAACGCCGCCGTCTTGCCGGTGCCGGTCTGGGCGATGCCCAGCACGTCACGGCCCTGCAGCAGGGCGGGAATCGTGCGCGCCTGGATGGGCGTCGGCACGGTGTAGTTTGCTGCACTCAACGCGCGCAGCAGCGGCTCGGCCAAACCGAGGTCCGCAAACGTAACTTCACTCACTGAAAATCCTTACTTGCCGCCCGGCATGCCATCACGGGCACGCGCATCTGTGGCGGCGTTAGGCCCGTTCCCGCGCGCGGCTGGGACGGCTCTTGTCTTGGGGGGATTGTCTCGGGATGAAGCGCCGTCACAAACCATGGGGCGCGTCGCGCGATCGCGAGAAATCTTAGAGGCCCACGTACCTGCGGGCTGGCGCGTATATGATGGTGCAGCGCAGCGGAGTCAAGCCGATTGCGCGCCAGCCACTGGCTTTCAGTCGCTCTGCTCCCTAAACTATCGACAAAACAGACACTTAGGGAGCGAATCATGCGCCGCCGACACCTTCTCACCCTGACTGCCGCGACGATGGCCGCCCCGGCGATCGTGACCAATGGCTGGGCCCAGGGCTTTCCCAACAAGCCGATCCGTATCCTCATTCCCTATGCACCGGGCGGCACGTCCGACATCCTGGCGCGCCTGATGCAGCCGCACCTGCAGGCAGCGCTCGGCCAGTCGGTCGTCGTCGAGAACCGCACCGGCGCCAACGGCAACATCGCCGTCGACATGATCGCGAAGTCGGCGCCCGACGGTTACACCTTGGTGCTGACCGATCTCGGCAACCTCACGATCTCGCCGTCGGTGATGAAGCTGCCGTTCGATGTGGCCACGGATTTCAACGCCGTCACCGTGCTGGCCTACACGCCGCACCTGCTCGCCTCGGCGCCGGACCGTCCCTACAAGACCGCGGCCGAGCTGATCGAATTCGCGAAGGCCAATCCCGACAAGCTCAACTATGCAACCGCCGGCCTCGGCAGCGCGCCGCATCTCGCCGGCGCGCTGTTCGCCCATTCGCTCGGTCTCAAGATCACCTTCATCCCGATGAAGGGCGGCGCCGAGGCAATCCAGCAGGTCGCGGGCGGCCATGCCGACGCGCTGTTCAACGGCATGATCGCCACCTTGCCACACGTGAAGAGCGGCAAGCTGCGCGGCCTCGCCGTATCGAGCGCCACGCGCAACGAGCTGGCGCCCGAGCTTCCGACCGTGATCGAGGCCGCCGGCATCAAGGACTTCGTCACGGGAAGCTGGCAGGGCTTCCTCGCCGCCAAGGGTACGCCGCCGGAAGTGCTGGAGCGGCTCTATGTCGAGATCGAGAAGACGACCAAGATTCCCGAAGTCGCCGCACGGTTGAAGGAACTCGGCGCCGATCCCGTCCTCTACAAGCCCGCGCAGAGCGATACGTGGCGCGCCCGCGAGGTCGAAAACTGGGCGAAGGTGGTGAAGGATACCGGCATAAAACTCGAATAAAGCTCCGGGAGAAACCGCATGGAATTCGGCATCCTCTTCACTTCGCACGCCAATCCGAAGGAAGAGCCCTATCCGCATCGCGCCGTGCATGCGCGCACGACGGACGAGATCATCGAGGCGGAGCGGCTGGGCTTCGACACGGCCTGGATCGCCGAGCATCATTTCTCGACGAGCTACGGCATCATGCCGGACTGCTTCGCCTACATGGCCTATCTCGCCGCGAAGACCAGCCGCATCAAGCTGGCGTCCGGCGTGATCACCTTGCCGCTCTACGATCCGATCCGCGTCGTGGAGAACGCCAACTTCGTCGACATCCTGTCGAACGGCCGGGTCATGCTGGGCATCGGCTCGGGCTATCGCCCCTACGAGTTCGTGGGCCTGGGCAAGGATTTCGAGGGCCGCCGCGACATGGTCGAGGAGGCGGTCGGCCTGATGTTCGACGCCTTCCACCGTCATCGCTACGACCACAAGGGCAAGTATTTCAGCGGCACCGTCGCCGAGCCCTACGAGATGTTGCCGCAGCCGGTGCAGATGCCGCATCCGCCGCTCTACATGGCGGGCGGCACCGACCGTTCGATCGGCTACTGCGGCCGCAACGGCTTCGGCCTGATGCTGTCGACCCTGCCGGGCATCGAGACGCTGGCGGCGCAGACCGCGCTCTACAAGCGCGAGCTGGCGAAGGCCTCGGCGGAGCGTGCGAAGAATCCCGCCGCCGGCCAGATCGACATCGCGCGCTGGGTCTACATCGCCGACACCGATGCGCAGGCACGCGCCGAGACCGAGGACGCGATCGTCCGCCATATCGGGCATTTCGGCGGCACCGGCACGGCGGGCTATCTCGGCTCGGTGTCCGAGAAGGGCAACCAGCTGAGCTACGACGACCTGCTGAACACCACGCTGCTGCACGGCTCGGCCGAGACGGTGATCGCGAAGCTGCGGGAGATGCAGGCGCGCACCGGCATGACCTCGCTGCTGCTGCATTACCCGCCCTATTACGGACGCGAGAAGACGATGAAGAGCCTGAAGCTCTTCGCCGAGCGCGTGATTCCCGCCTTCCGGCCCCCGGCGCAGCGCGTCGCCGCCGCGGAATGACGCCGCCAGCGGCCGCGATCGGCCGCAGCAACAATTCGCGCGGCGCGGTCTTCACCATGCTCGCCATGCTGGGCTTCGCCAGCATGGATACCATCACCAAGTGGATGGTGGCCGACTATCCGATCGGCCAGATGATGTGGGTGCGCTACGCCGTCTTCTGCCTGTTCGCCTGGTTCGTGGTGCGCCGCCGCGGCCTGCGCTCGGCCGCACGCTCGAACCGGCCATGGCTGCAGTTCGGCCGCGCCCTGCTGGCGGTGGTCGAGAGCGCGGTGTTCGTGCTGGCCTTCCGCTACCTGCCGCTGGCCGACACGCATGCCATCGCCGCGACCTCGCCGCTGATCGTGATCGCGCTCGGCGTGCTGTTCCTCGGCGAGCGTGCGGGACCGGCCCGCTGGGCGGCCGTCGGCGCGGGCTTTGCCGGCGTGCTCTTGATCGTGCGCCCGGGCTTCCGCGAGCTCGACTGGACGCTTCTGATTCCCGTCGCCGGCGCAATCCTGTGGGGCGCCTACCAGATCCTGATCCGACTCTGCTCGCGCACCGATACGCCCGATACGACGCTCGTCTGGTCGGCCTTCGTGGCCTTCGCTGCCACGACCCTGATCGGGCCATGGCAATGGCGCTGGCCGGATGCGACCGGCTGGGCGCTGCTGATCGCCATCGCGTCGCTGGGCGCGCTGGCGCACTACGCGCTGATCAAGGCGCTCGATTATGCCGAGGCCGGCTCGGTCCAGCCCTACAGCTACACGCTGCTGGTCTTCGTCACGATCCTGGGCGCCATCGTCTTCGGCGACATCCCCGACCACTGGACCCTGGCCGGCGCCGCCGTGATCGTGGCCTCTGGCCTCTACACCTGGCAGCACGAACGACGGTCGAGCCGATAGAGCGTCATTGGAGCGCGCCACTCCAGTGGCGCTCTTGTCTTGCTTCATCGGCGAAGCTTGAGCGCCACTGGAGTGGCGCGCTCCAATAAGACCGGCCTTAATTCCCGACGCAGGAAAGATCGCCTTCCTGGCAGTTAAGCTGGGTTTCGAGGTCCTTCACCCGCACGAGGGTGAGGCGCGCCTGGCACTGGGCGATGATCATCCCGTTGATCGAACCGCCGGTCGTCGGCCCGCCGATGAAGGCGCATTCCCTGTCGCGGAAGCGGATCCACGCTTCCTCGGCCGCCTGCAGGCGCGCGCGGCTTTCGGGTCCGAGTTTCGCCCGCAGCTTCGTATAGACGGCGTTGAGCTGACGGTCGGCCTCCTGCAGCGTCGTGCCTGCCTGCTGGTTGAGTCCCATCTGGCTCTGCGCAATGCCCGCGGCCGGCATCGCAACGACCGCCACGAGAAGCGCAACCAGCGGCCGGATCATCGCGGCCACGCCCGCAGCGCGACCAGACCGCCGTCGATCGGCAGCATCACGCCCGTCACCCAGCGCGATTCGTCGGAGGCGAGATAGACCGCGCCATGGGCGATGTCCCAGGCCGTGCCCTCGACCTGCATCGGCACCATCTTCTTGCGCCGGTCGCGGGCCTCGGTGCCGAGATGCGCCACCATCGGCGTGTGCACCGAACCCACGATGATGCAGTTGGCGCGGATGTTCTGGGTCGCATAGTCGGCCGCGACCGACATGGTGAAGCCGTGCAACCCCGCCTTGGCCGTCGCGTAGGCCACGGCGCCGGCGCTGCCCATCAGCCCAAGCGCACCCGCGATCGACGAGACCATGATGATCGAGCCGCCGCCGCCTTCCTTCATGCGCGGCAGGCACGACTTGGTGCAGAGCATCGTCGTCGTGAGGTTGGCCTCAAGCACCTTGTTCCAGGTCTCGAGCGTCACCGTCTCGGGCGTGCCCGGTCCGCCGATGCCGACATTGTTGTGCAGGATGTCGAGGCGGCCGTATGTCTTCATCGCGAAGTCGGCCATCGCCTCGGCCTCGTCGGCCTTCGCCACGTCGGCCGCGAACACCGACGCTTCGCCGCCCTCGTCCTTGATCTGCCTGGCCAGCGCCTCGGCGCGTTCTGCGCTGCGATTGACGAGAACCACCTTGGCGCCTTCCTTAGCGAACAGCAGCGCCGTCGCCATGCCGTTGCCGACACCCTCGCCGCGCGGCGCCGCGCCCGTCACCACCGCCACTTTGCCCTGCAGCCGTCCGGCCATGTTCCCACCCTATCCGAGATGCTATTTGAAGCGACCTTAGCCGGGAGGTCGGCGCTTGCGCCAGCGATCCCGTCCGGCGAGTCAAAAGGGAGAAGTTAAAGTATGAAAGCGTTGAGTGTGCTGGCGTTCGTCCTGACCGCCTTTGCAAGCCTGTCGGCACAGGCCCAATATCCCGACCGCGCCATCACGGTCATCGTCCCCTTCCCGCCCGGCGGCGCGTCGGACATGACGGCCCGCCTGCTCACCAAGAAGCTCGCCGAACGCACCGGCCAGTCGGTCGTCGTGGACAATCGCGGCGGCGCCAACGGCTCGATCGGTGCGACCGGTCTCAAGCAAGCCAAGCCCGACGGCTACACGTTCCTCGTGGGCTCGATCGGCGTGTTCGGCATCAACCCCGCTTTGTTCAAGGACCTGCGTTACAATCCGCTGGAGGATTTCGACCTGCTGAGCGTCGCCGTGCGCACGCCCAACGTGCTGGTGGCCAATCCCGGCTTTCCGGCCAACACGGTTGCCGAGCTCGTCGAGTACCTGAAGAAGAACCCCGACAAGGTGACGTTCGCTTCGTCCGGCACGGGCTCGTCCGATCACCTGACGGCGGCCTTGTTCCTGCAGAAGACCGGCACGACCGGCATCCACGTCCCCTACAAGGGCGGCGGGCCGGCCATCAGCGACCTGATCTCGGGCCATGCCAACGTCTCGTTCCAGAACCTCGGCGCCATCGCCCAGCAGGTGAAGTCGGGCAAGCTGAAGGCGCTGGGCGTCACCAGCGCCGCACGGACTCCGACCTTGCCGGACGTGCCCACCATGGCCGAAGGCGGCGTGAAGGATCTCGAGGTCTATTCGTGGCAGGCCGCGGCCGCGCCCAAGGGCCTGCCGGCCGACGTGCGCAAGAAACTCGAAGCCGAGCTGATCGCCTCGGCCAATGCGCCCGACATCAAGGCGCAGTTCGAGGCGGTAGGCTTCGAGGTCGTCGCCAGCAATGGCGAGGAGTTCCGCAAGTTCCTGACGGGCGAGATCGCCCGCTGGAAGAACGTGATCGAGGTCGGGAAGATCTCGGCCGAGTAAGACTCACTCAGATCCCGTGGCTCGCTCGTCGGTCGCTGACGAGCGAGCTCCAGACCAATCTCACATCCTCCAATAGCTTGGCAGCTTGGCGGCCAGCCACTTGGCCAACGCCGCGTTCACGGTGACGGGCTGCTCCTGCGCCATCCAGTGGCCGGAGTTCACCACGACCTCGGTGAGATCCGCGCAATCGCGGCGCATCGGTTCGGCGAGCTTCGAGGTCATGGTCTCGCAGGTCGTATCGTAGGCGCCGTGCAGGAAGAGGACCGGCATCGCGAGCCTGCCGCCATTGACCGCGCGCTTGGCGTAGGCGCCGTTAGCCTTGTGGTTCATGTACCAGGAGTCGGGGCCGAAGAAGCCGTTCTTCGTCAGCGCCGCGGCGTAGGCTTCCATGTCCTGCTCGGTCAGCACGTCGGGATCGCGCGGCACGTCGGGACAGGCGTTGCCACCGAACCAGCCGCCGACCTTGCGCACCATCGAGGTCGGTGCCGGCTTGCCCACCCTTGACGGGTCACCCTTGCGGAACAGTGCCTTCACGAGATTGCGCGGATTGGCGTCGAAGCTCGCGCAGGCCTTGTCGAAGCTCTCCTCGTAGAAGAACTGGTAGTCCCACTGGCCGGCCGGGAACTGCGCCTCGGGATAGAGCGCGCGGTCGACCAGCGGCACGACCGTGTCGAGCGTGAAGCCGCTCGAGAGATAGGGCACGCACAGGCTCGCCACGCCCACCGTCTTCTCGGGGTGATGCGCCGCCATGTTCCACACGACCGGGCTGCCCCAGTCGTGGCCGATCCACACAGCCTTGTCGCGACCGAGTGCCGCGAGCAGCTCGACCATGTCGGCCACGATCTCTTCCTGCGCGAAATCCTCGTGCCGCGCATAGGTGCTGGAGCGGCCGTAGCCGCGCATGTCCGGCGCGATGCAGCGGAAGCCGAGCGCCGCGAGGGCCGGAAGCTGGTGCCGCCACGACAGCGACAGCTCGGGCCAGCCGTGGACGAAGATCAGCAGCGGGGCGTCTTTCGCTCCGCAGGCGAGATAGCCCGTCGTGTGGCGGGCGGTCTTGACGGTGTGTTCGGTGACCGGGAATGTCATGGCAAGGAGAAGGTCACATGGAAATCGATACCGGCACAACCGAACTCTTGTGCAGCGTCCGCGACGGCGTCGCGCTGATCACGCTGAACCGCCCCGAGGCGCGCAACGCGATGTCGCCCGACCTCACGGAGGCGCTGCGCAACCAGATCAAGGCGCGCGGCGACGACGATACCGTGGGCGCCCTGCTGATCACCGGCGCCGGTACCGCTTTCTGCAGCGGCGGCGACGTGAAGGGCATGGGCGGCCGCGGTCCGCGCGGCCAGATGACCTACGAGGAGCGGCTGGCCGACCTGCGCTGGCGGCAGACGCACCTCACCGGCGCCTTGGTCGCGGTGCGCAAGCCGACCATCGCCGCCCTCCCCGGCGCTGCCGCCGGCGCGGGCCTCGCCATCGCACTGGCCTGCGACATCCGCATCGCCGCAAAGTCCGCTTTCTGCACCACCGGCTACGCCAAGATCGGACTGTCCGGCGACTACGGCATCTCCTGGCTGCTGACGCGCACCGTGGGCTCGATGCGGGCGCGCGAGCTGATGTTCACCTCTGAGAAGGTCGATTCCGAGCGCTGCGAGCGCATCGGGCTCGTCAATCGCGTGGTCGAGGATGCGAAGCTGCAGGACGAGGCCTTCGCCTTCGCCAAGTCGATCGCCGAAGGCCCGCGGGTCGCGCTGCGTCACATGAAGGACAATCTCGACGAGGCCCTGCATATCAACTACTCGGACGCCCACTATCGCGAGGCCGAGCGCCTGGTGCAGTCCTCACGCACCGCCGATCACAAGGAAGCGGTGGCGTCCTTCGTCGAAAAGCGCAAGCCGGTGTTCAAGGGTCGCTGACGGTCCGGCGGCTGGTGGTCCAGAGCGAAGCGAGGCCGAGCGCGATCAGCATCGCGCCATAGCCGTAGGCCGCCGCCTGCAGGCCAACGACGGGCACCGCGAAACCCAGCAGCACGGCCGGAACGGTGAAGGCGAGATAGCTTTCGACATAGAAGGCCGAAAGCAATCCCGCTCGCTCGCCCGGCGCAGCCAGCGGCATCACGAGACGCATCGACGCCGAGATGGTCGCGCCGAAGCCCAGGCCGGAGACGGCGGTGCCGAGGATCATCGGGCCGATCGCCTGCAAGTGTACGCCCGCAAGCGTGATCGTGAGCCCGGCCAGCAATGCGCAGATGCCAACGCCCAGCAGGCGGTTGGCGGCGAGGCCGCGCAGCGACAGCACCGAGATCGCGCCGCTCAGCATGAAGACCGACACAACCGCGCCGCCCATGATCGGCTGCATCAGGCCGGTCGCCACGCGTACCAGGCCCGGCATCAGCGAAAAGTAGAAGCCGCCCAGCGCCCAGAATGCCGTGTTGACGGGCGTCACCTGCAGCAGCGCGCGACGCGCCGGCACGGGCACGCGGACATGCGGGCGCAACGAGGCAAGCGCACCGGCGCGCGGTGCGGCCGTCTCCGGCAGCCAGAACAGCAGCGCAAGCTCCCCGGCCGACAGAACCAGGAGCGCGAGATAGACGAGCCGTTCCGGCGCGGGCGCCCAGGTCGCGAGCACACCCGCGAACAGGCTGCCGGCGCTGAGGCCGATGAAGGCCGTGATGCTGTTCAGGAGCGGCCCCCGCGTGCGCGCCGTGTCGAGAATGGTCGCGCCCAGCGTCGCCGTCGCGACACCGGTGGCGAAGCCCTGGACCGCGCGCGCGGCGATCAGCGCCACGGCCGACTGGGCCTCGGCGAACATGACCATGGCCACGATGTTGAGGGCGAGGGCGCCGGCGATGACCGGCCGCCGCCCGACATGATCCGACAGCGAGCCCCCTGTCAGGAGCGCCGCCAGCAGGCTGATCGTGTAGGCGGCGAAGATTACCGTCAGCATCGGCGCCGACAGCGACAGGACCTGCTGATAGTGCTGGTAGAGCGGCGTCGGCGCGGCGCCGCTCGCGGCGAAGGTCATGGCCGTAAAGGTGGCGAAGGCGGGCGCGAAGAGCGTCGCCTGCCGCGCCGGTGGAGAGGACCGGCACGGCAGGTCGGGGCAGAGGACGGCGGTCACGGCATTCTCCGATCGCTTCAGAGCTTCGAGCCGCCGTCGACATGCAGCGTGTCGCCGGTGATCCAGCGCGCCTCGTCGGAGGCGAGGAAGCTCACCACCGAGCCCACGTCGGCCGGCTGGCCGATCCGCTTCAGCGCCTGCATGCCGAACACGAAGGTGCGGCCCTGCTCGGTCCTTGCGAAGTTCGACATGTCGGTGTCGATCACGCCCGGCGCCACCGCGTTGACGCGGATGCCGCGCTCGCCCAGCGCCGAGGCGAAATGCTTCACCAGCGTGTCGACCGCGCCCTTGGTCGACGCATAGGCCGACAGCGTGCCGACCGAGGCATGTGCGGCCAGCGACGACACCATCACGATGCTGCTGCCTTCGTGCAGCACCGGCAGGAGCTGCTGCACCAGGAAGTACGGCGCACGCACGTTGACGGCGAACAGCCGGTCGAACTCGGCCACGGTCAGCGCCTCGATCGGCGCAGCACTGGAGATGCCGGCATTCGCGACGAGGATGTCCAGCCGGTCGCCCACGACGTTGCGGACCTTGGCGGCGAGCAGATGGGCGCCATCGGCCGCCTCGAGGTCGACGCCGACCGCATCGGCCTTGCCGCCCGCCGCGCGGATCTCCGCCACCAAGGAGTCCGCTTCGGCGGCGTTCCGGCCGTAATGAGCCACGACATGCGCACCCGCCTTGGCGAGCGCCAGCGCGGAGGCCCGGCCGATGCCGCGCGAGGCGCCGGTAACGAGAGCGGTCTTGTTCCTGAGGTCGGTCATCGAAATCTCCAGCGGAGGATGTTTGCTGGCGGAGATATCGGCCGGCCTTGGCGTCACGACCAAGACTTTGTATGCTCTACCTATACCTTAAAGGCATATCTCTATGGAACTGCGCCACCTCCGCTACCTGATCGCCGTGGCCGAGGAAGGCAGCCTGAGCCAGGCGGCCGAACGCCGGCTGCATACGGCGCAGCCCTCTCTCAGCCGGCAAATCCGCGACCTCGAACGGGAAGTCGGCGCCGAGCTCCTGAGCCGCGGCGCCCGCGGAGTCGTTCTGACCGAGGCAGGCCGCGTCTTCGTCGACCATGCCCGCATGGCATTGCTCCAGGTCGAGGCCGCGGGCGAGGCGGCGCGCCGGGCGGCGCGGCCGGCGAAATCCTCCTTCGTGATGGGCTTCCTCACCGGCCACGAGGTGACCTGGTTGCCCAAGGCGCTGCAGATCCTCCGTGACGAACAGCCCGCGCCCGAGATCACGCTGTCGAGCCAGACTTCGCCCGAGCTCGTGGGCGCCCTGCTGCGCGGTCAGGTCGATGTCGCCTTCCTGCGGCGCGACCAGACGCCCGGCCTTGCCTTCAGGCCGCTGACCCGCGAGCCGCTGGTTGCCGTGCTGCGCGCCGATCATCGCCTGGCGGCGCACGGGACGGTGCGACCGAAGGATCTCGCGGTCGAGACGTTCATCGATCCCACCAAGACCGCGCCGGTGCTGGGCCAGGTGATCGCGGCCTATCTGAAGAAGCTCCGGCTCGTTCTCACGCCGCAATACGTGGCCGACAATCTCGCGATGGCGACCTCCCTGGTCGCCTCGACCGGCGGAGTGACCCTGCTGCCGCTCTACGCCCAGAACCTGCTGCCGCCCGGCGTCGTGATCCGTCCGCTGCAGGGCGAAGTCCCGACGATCGAGCTGGTGATCGGCTACAGCAAGGCCAATACCTCGCCCCTGCTCAAGCGCTTCCTCGCCAGGACGGATGCGCTGGCGGATCAGTCTTTGTAGTTGGCCGCGCGCTTCTGCAGGTTGGACATGATGGCTTCGAGTTGGTTGGGCGAGCCGATCAGCTTCTGCTGCTCGACCGACTCCATCATCAGGCCCGAGGCGGCATCGGTCGCGACGGCGGCATTCAACAGCCGCTTGTTGGCGCGGATGGCGTCGGGGCTCTTGGACGCGATCTCGCGCGCCGTCTCCAGCGCCGCGGTGCGCGGATCGTCGACCACGTAGGTCACGAAGCCCAGCTCGCGGGCCTCGGTGCCGTCGAAGATGCGGCCGGTGTAGGTGAGCTCGCGCACGACATCCTCGCGCGCGAGATGGCGCATGAGCTGCGTGCCGGCGAGGTCCGGCACGAGGCCCCACTTGATCTCCATCACCGAGAAGCGCGTGTCGGCGGTGGCGTAGCGAATGTCCGGCCCCAGCGCGATCTGGAAGCCGCCGCCGAACGCCACGCCGTGGACGGCCGCGATCACCGGCACCGGCAGCTCGCGCCACAGCCAGGCGCATTGCTGCGGCCGGTTGGCGATGCCGTGGGTGCGCCTGGTGAGGTCGCGGACGCCGGGCACCGCATCGCCCTCCGCCTTCATCGCGGCGAAGCTGCCCATGTCGAGGCCGGCGCAGAAGGCCTTGCCCTCGCCCGACAGCACGACGCAGCGCAGGCCCGGCATGGCGGCGAGCCTGGCGCCCGCCTCGATGATGCCCTCGAACATCGCCGGATCGAGCGCGTTCATCTTGTCGGCGCGGATCAGGCGGACATCGGCCACACCGTCCTTGAGGTCGATCGAGACGCGATCCTTCATTTTTCACTCTCCGATTTCATCCATTCGCGCAGGCGGCGCTTCACTTCCTCGGGGTCCACGCGCTTGGGCGGCTCGAGGCTGCCGTCCGCGCTCTTGGGCCACATCAGCACCGCGATGCCGCGTTGCACGTCAGCAAAGGTGCAATCGTCCGGCAGGCGGTCGAGCAGCGCCCGGACCTGGTCCTTCACATCGCTCATCGCGTCACCATCAGCCAGAGTCCCTGCCCTATGTAGACTGCGCCCAGCGCCAGGATCACGCGGCGCGTCCAGTGATAGAACTGCTTGTCCGACATGCGGTCGAGGAAGCTGCGCGACAGGGTCGTGCCGACCACCGCGAAGGCCGCAGCGTAGCCCATGACGAGCCACTGTTCGAGGTCGCGGCCGGCCTGGCCTTCGATCACCAGGCCGAAATAGAGAACCTTCGTCAGGTGGCCCATCACCTGCGCGGCGGCCTTGGTGGCGACATTAACCTGCCGCGTCATGCCGGTGCGGACATAGAAGATGTCGAGCAGCGGACCGGTCACACCCGAGACGAGCTGGATGGCGCCGCCGATCGCACCGGCCAGGAACGCCTGCCCGCCGCGCTCGATGTTGGGCGCGATGCGCTGCGGCACGGCCAATGCAATGAACGGCGTCGCGCCGACGGCGATCAGCACCAGCGCCTTGTCGGGCACGAAATCGAAGAAGGAGAAGACGACCAGCGACGAGGCAGCGCCGGCGCCGAACTGCAGCACGACATTCCAGTTCACATGGTGGCGCCACAGCCAGGCCCGCCAGCCGTTGGCCGCGATCTGGATGACGCCGTGGAACACCATGGCGACCGGCACCGGCAGCAGGATCAGCAGGAAGCCGATCAGCAGCATTCCGCCCGCCATGCCGAAAATGCCGGAGACGAACGAGGTCACGACGGCAACGACCGCGAGCGCCGCCATTACGGGAAGCGAAAACATCGGCAGCGGGCGTAGCGCAGCGTGCAGACCGTGTCGAGGATGGGCTAGTGTGCGCGCCATGACCGATACAGATTTGCTTTTCACCCCCGCCGTCCAGGCTGCCGCCCTGATCCGCAACAAGAAGCTTTCGCCCGTCGAATATCTCGACGCGGTCCTGAAGGCGGCCGAACAGGCCAACCCCAAAATCAACTGCTTCCGCGAGGTCATGGTCGACCAGGCAAGGCGAGACGCGAAGAAGGCCGAGGAAGCCGTCACACGGGGTGAAAAACTGGGACCGCTGCACGGCGTGCCGATCAGCGTGAAGGACCTGGTCGATGTCGAGGGCGTCCCGACGCGGCACGGCTCGGCGATCTTCGAAGGCAACGGGCCGGCCGCCGCCGACGATCTTCTGGTGCAGCGCCTGCGCGACGCCGGCGCGGTCATCTTCGCCAAGGCGACGACGCCGGAATTCGGCGTGAAGGGCCTGACCGACGGGCCGTTTGGCGTGACGCGCAATCCCTGGAACCTCGAGCGCACGCCGGGCGGCTCGAGCGGCGGTGGCGCGGCCGCGGTGGCGGCGGGCGTCGGCCCCCTGTCGCTCGGCACCGACGGCGCGGGCTCCGTGCGCGGTCCGGCCTCGTGCTCGGGCCTGGTCGGCCTCAAGCCGACCCTGGGCGCCGTGCCCTACGACACGACGCGCGATGCCTACGGCAACAATATCTATGCCGGACCGCTGGCGCGCTCCGTCACCGATGCCGCGATCATGCACTCGGTGCTGGTCGGCCCCAGCGACAAGGACCCGTGGACCCTGTCCGGCAGCGCGCAGAAGCCGCTGTCGCCCAAGCTCTCGGGCAGCGACCTCGCGGCCGTACGCATCGGCTACATCGAGCTCACCGCCAATCCGCGGGTCGCCGCCGACGTGCGCGCCAACACCCGCGCCTCGCTCGCGGCGTGGGAGGCGATGGGCGCCCAGGTCGAGGAGGTCACCGACAAGATCGACTGGATCGAATACGAGGGCCGTGTCCTCTACCAGGCGAACTTCGCCGTCTTCTGCGCGCAGTATGTCCCGCAGTGGCAGAACCAGATGGACCCGGTGACGCTCGCCTTCATGGAGCGCGGCGCCAAGTTCACCCTGGCCGATTTCCGCAACGCGCAGTTTGCGCGCACGACCCTGTTCCGCAAGATCCAGTCGCTGTTCGAGCGCTACGACTTCCTGGTGATGCCGACCAATGCGCGCACCGCGCTCAACGTGACGCATGATGCGGCCAACGACGAGGTCGTGATCGACGGCGTGAAGTGCGGCATCACCCGCCAGGGCTGGACCTCCTACCAGTACCCGTTCAACCTCACCGGCCATCCCGCCTGCGCCTACCCGTCGGGCTTCGGTACCGACGGCCTGCCGACCTCGGTGCAGGTCGTGGGCAAGTGGGGCGCCGAGACCGACGTGCTGCGGATGGGCGCTCTCCTCGAAGGCGCGCGTCCCTGGGCACAGCATCGCCCGCCTTCGCTCTGATCAATCGAAGGCGAGCCGCGGCAGCCACAGCGCCATGTCCTGCCAGTAGATCAGCAGGACGGTCATCAGCAGCATGGTGATGAAGAACGGCACGGTGCCGCGGAACACCTCGGCGATCGAGCCTTCACCCCGCACCGCCTGGATGACGTAGAGCGTCATCCCGACGGGCGGGCTGATCAGGCTGATCTCGCACATCAGCACCAGGAACACGCCGAACCAGACGGGATCGATGCCGGCCGCCTTGATCAGCGGGAAGACCAGCGGCAGCGTGCCGACCATCATCGGCAGCGTCTCGAAGAAGGTGCCGAGGATCACGTAGAAGGCGAACAGCACCCAGATCAGCGTGATGGCGTCGAGCTTCATCCCGGCCACGTAAGTGGTGAGCGCCCCCGTCGCGCCGAGCAGGCCCAGCACGAAGTTCATAGCGAAGGCGCCGGCCAGGATCAGCATCGAGAGCGCCGTCAGGTTCACCGTCGACAGGAACGCCTCGTGCAGCATCCTGATCGTGAGCCGGCGATAGAACGCCGCGATCGGCAACGCCGCCACGACGGCGAGCGCGGCCGCCTCGGTGGGCGTTGCCCAGCCGAGATAGATCGAGCCCATGATGACGATGAAGATCAGCGACGGCGCCACCAGGCCGCTCAGCCGGGCGATGCGGACCGACAGCGGGTCGACGACCGGTTCGCGCGGGGCGATCGCCGGATTGCGCATCGCCAGCACGACGATGCAGAGCATGAACATCACGGTGAGGATCGCGCCGGGCAGCACGCCCGCGGCATAGAGCCGGGCGACCGAGGTGTTGGTCAGCACGCCGTAGATGATGAAGCCGATGCCGGGCGGGATCAGGTTGCCCAGCGACCCGCCGGCGGCGATCGAGCCCAGCACCATCGGTGTACTGTACTTGCGCGTCTTGAAGGAGGGCAGCGCCACCGTGGCGATGGTCGCCGCCGTCGCGACCGAGGAGCCTGACACGGCCGAGAACAGTGCCGAGGAAGCGACGTTGGTGTGCAGCAGGCCGCCCGGCAGCGGATTGAGCCAGTCCGACAGCGAGCGGTACATCTGGTCGGTCGAGCCGCAGCGCACCAGGATCTCGCCCAGCAGGATGAACAGCGGCAGCGCCAGCAGCAGCGAATCGTTCATCGATTCGAAGTAGACGACGCCCAGCGCATTGATCGCGGGCATACCGAAATAAATCCCCGCCCCGATCGCGCCCACGGCGAACATCACCGTGGCGATGTGCAGCCCGAGCGCCATCAGGCCCAGCATCAGGACGAAGCCCAGGGCGACGCCGCTAGCGTCCATCATGGCCGCGCCTCCGTGCCTTCCTCGGAGAGACGAGTCTCGAGCTGGCTCACCTCGGTACGCACCTCCTCCTCGAGCGAGGCCGGTCCGTAGAGCTGGTCGAGCAGGCCGCGATCACGGAACAGCAGCCCGACCGCGTGCGCGGCCGCGATCCCCGTCGTCAGCGCGAACAGCGCGAGGCCCGCGAACCAGAAGGCCTGCGGAATCCAGAGCGGCGTCTGCAGCGGCGTGTTGGCGGGCTTGCCGCTTTCGAAGCTGGCCGCGAGTTCGTTCCAGCCGCGCCAGGCGCAGAACAGGGCCATGCCGGCGAGTGTCAACATGGCGAGCAGGTTGAGGACCGTCCGTGCCAATGGCGGCACATAGGGAAAGAGCAGCGTAATGCGCATGTGCGAGCGCGTCACGAAGGCCCAGCAGAAGCCGCCGGCGCTGGTGATGGCCAGGACATAGCCGCTGATCTCGTCGACGCCGCGCAGCGAGAAGCCAAACCAGCGCCGCGAGACGATCTCGAACACGGTGAGGAACGAGATCCCCATCAGGATCCAGCCGCAGGCGATGGCGGCTGAACGTGCAAGCGGCGTGACGGCCGCGACCGGATTGAACACGAGGTCGCGGTCTACTGTGCCGCGACCAGGCCGGTCATCTTGCCGACCGTGTCCGTCCAGGTCTTGGCACATTCCGCGCCGCAGCGCTTGGCCCAGCGCTTCAGCACGACGTCGTTCAGCGCCGTCTCGCGCGCCTTGAGGTCGGCTTCGCTCGGCTTCACGCGCACGACCTTGCCAGGCTTGCCCTCGCTGCAGGTACCGCCCTCGCCCGTGACGCAGATCAGGCCCATGTCGACCTCGTCGCCGATGGTCTTCCAGGCGCCATCCTCGAAGGTCTTCATCTCCTTGGTGAAAAACTCCTTGGTGGGAGCGCCCATCTTGTTCCACGAGGCGTCGCTCACCGCCGTGTACATGAGGGTGAAGCCGACCGGCATGTCGAGCACGGTGCTCACCACCTCATGCCAGCCCGCCCTGTAGGCCGGCATGGCGCCGGTGATACCGCAATCGACGGTGCCACGCTGCAGGGCCGGAACGACTTCGCCGAACGGGATGGTGACGGCCGTGGCGCCCAGGCCCTCGACCAGGTCGCCCTGGCTGACGCCCTGGACGCGGATCTTCTTGCCCTTGAGGTCGGCCACGCCCTTGATCGGCGCGTTGCAGAAGATCATCTGCGTCGGGAAGGTGTACCAGTTCAGGATCTTGGCGCCGTACTTGGCGCTCATGGTCTTGTCGAGCTGCGGGCCCCAGATCTCGGTGATCTTGCGGGCCGTGGCCATGTCCTTGGCGACGCCCGCGATGTCGACGCCTTCGAGGGCGGCGTCCTCGGCCACATAGATCGGCAGGGCATGGGCGAAGTCGAACAGGCCGAGCTTCAAGAGCCGCATCACCTCGGTGCCCTTGAGGTTCAGCTCCGTCGTGGACTGCGCGTTCGCCGTGATCTGGCCCTTCGAATCCTTGACGACCTGCTCGGTCCAGAAGGGCTTCTCGACCTTGAGCCAGTTGCTTAGGTTGCCGAAGCTGCCGACGACCTTGAAGCTCTGCTTGGGCAGGTCCTGCGCCTGCGCACCGAACCCGACGCCTGCAATCAATGCAGCGGCCAAGGCAGCCGCAATTCCCATCTTTAGCATTGGTTATTCCTCCCTTTCATAATTTGCACGCATCGTATGCAGCGAGTCTTTGCGCCGCAATGGCCGTTCTTCTAGGCTCCCCGACAACGATAAACAGGAGGAAGCTCATGCGTCTGATAGCGGTTGCCGGGGCACTTTTGGGCCTCGCCCTCGGGTCGGGAACGGCCCTGGCCCAGACTTTCGACAAGCCCATCAAGATCATGGCGCCCTATGCGCCGGGCGGGAACATCGACGTCACCGCCCGCATCATCGCCGACAAATTGCGCGAGGTGACGGGCACCACCGTCCTGGTCGAGAACAAGGCCGGCGCCAGCGGCATGATCGGCAGCGACGTCGTCGCCCGTTCCGCGCCCGACGGGACCAGCCTGCTGGTCTCGGCCAACTCGCTGGTCGCGGTGCCCGCCATCTACGGCAACGCCCCCTACGACTGGCGCACGGCGTTCACGCCGATCACCCATATCCAGCGCGTGCCGGCCGTCCTGGTCGTGCCGCCCAATTCGCCGATCAAGACCCTGGCCGACTTCATCGCCCTGGGTAAGGACGGCAAGTTCACGGTCGCCGATTCCGGTGTCGGCACCACCAATCACATCGCCATCGAGCTGATCGGCGAGGCCACCAACACCAAGTACACGCTGGTCCACTACAAGGGATCGGGCGCCGCCATGATCGACGTGATGGCGGGCCAGGTACCGGCCCAGGTCGACCAGCTCAACGCCGCCATCGGCAACATCAAGTCGGGCAAGCTGCGCGCCATCGCGGTGTCGTCCGACAAGCGCGTACCGCAGCTTCCCGATGTGCCGACCTTCAAGGAAAGCGGCGTGAAGGGTCTCGAAAACTTCACCTTCTCGACCTTCACCGGCCTGTTCGGTCCCGCCAAGATGCCGCCTGAAGTGGTCGCGAAGATCAACGAGGCGATGGTCAAGGTCCTTAAGGATCCGGCGGTCGTCGCGCGCTTCGCCGATCTCACGGCCGAGGCCTATCCGACCACGCCGCAGGAGACCGCGGCGATGTTCGATGCGGAGGACAAGATGGTCGTGCCGCTCATCAAGAAGCTTCAGATCAAAGCGGAGTAACCAGCTCGATGTCCTTTTTGCCCGCCACCATCACGCCCATCGTCCTTCTGTTGATTTCGAACGTCTTCATGACGTTCGCCTGGTACGGGCACCTGAAGTTCACCGACAAGCCGCTGTGGCTGGTGGTGGTGGCAAGCTGGGGCATCGCCTTCGTCGAATACTGCTTCGCCGTTCCGGCCAACCGGTATGGCCATGCGATCTATTCCGCGGCCGAACTCAAGACCATGCAGGAGGTGATCACGCTCACCGTGTTCGCTGCCTTCTCGGTGCTCTATCTTGGCGAACGCATCACCTCGAACCACCTCGTGGGCTTCGCCCTGATCTGCGGCGGCGCCTTCTTCATCTTCAAGGGGCCGCTCCCGTCCTGGTGAATCGCAATCCCGGCACGGGATGGAGTGGCCCGTCGTTTCGTAGTCTCTCCAGGGAGGACGACGGCTGACGCAACTCCGACCCGGACGACGACTGGAATATGGGCTGCTCGCCGCGGTCCTCGTCCTCGCGTCCGGTCTGCGCCTGTGGGACCTCTCGGCCAACGGCTTCGGCAACGAATACTACGCCGCCGGCGTCCGCAGCATGCTGCAGGGCTTCGGCCTCTTCTTCTACAATGCCTTCGATCCGGCGGGCCTGGTATCGCTCGACAAGCCGCCGCTCGCCTTCTGGATCCAGACGATCTTCGCCGCCGTCCCTGGATACAGCGGCTGGGCGATCCACTTGCCGCAGGCCTTGGCCGGCACCGCCTCGGTGGCGATGCTCTACTTCCTCCTGAGGAAGCCCTTTGGCCGCACAGTGGCGATCCTTGCGGCCTTCCTGCTGGCCCTGTCGCCGATCACCGTCGCAGCCGACCGGTCGAACAACACCGATTCCTGGCTCGTCCTCTTCCTGCTGGTGGCGGCATGGCTTGCCTTGCGCGGACGCGGCCTGTCCTTCGTCTTCGCGATGGCGGCGCTCGGCCTCGCCTTCAATGTGAAGATGCTGGCGGCACTGATCTGCGGTCCCGCCCTGCTGGCCGGCTGGTGGCTTTCCGGCACGCTCGACTGGCAGAGGCGGCTGGGATGGATGGTCGCCGGCGGGCTCATGCTGGCGATCGTCTCGCTCTCCTGGGCCGTGGTCTTCGATCTCACGCCCGAGCGGCTTCGCCCGCAGGCCGGCAGCAGCAAGAGCGGCTCGATGCTCGAGCTGATCGTCATGCACAACGGGATCGAGCGCTTCGTGCGCGAACGGCCACCGGCACCGACCTCTTCCAGGACGACACAAGCCGCCCCGCCGCAAACACCGCGCGCCGACGCCTATGACGCCGTACCGGTCGGACCACTGCGCCTCGCCACGCCGATGCTGGCCGGCCAGTTCGCCTGGATGCTGCCGTTCGCGGTACTCGGCGCCGTGCTGGCCTGGTGGCGGCGACGCGCCGCCGTGGCGCTGTGGGCGGGTTGGGCGCTGACCTACGGCATCGTCTACAGCGCCGCCGGCGGCATCTTCCATATCTACTATCTCGCGACCCTGGCGCCGCCCCTGGCGGCCCTTGCCGGCATCGGCGGCGTGGAACTCTGGCGGCGCGGCGCGGTGTCTCTTGCCCTCGGCGTTGCGGCGACGGCGCTCTGGCAGGCCTATCTCACGGGCGAAACGCTTGGCTGGACCGCCCCCTGGATCGGCTTTCCCGCGGTGGCCCTGCTCGCGGCTGCCGCGGCCGCATGGCGCGACCGGCGGCTCACCGCGCTGATCGGTGTCGTCGGGCTGCTGGTGCTGCCGACGGCCTGGGCGCTCAGCCCGATCTTCGCGCCAGGCAACCTCACTTTGCCGTCGGCCAGCCTGCCGCGCTGGCTGGGAATGGACGATGGGCGCGGCCCCGTCCTGTCACGCAAGCATACGACACAGACCGACGATCCCAAGCTGCTGGCGTTCCTGGAGGCGCAACGCGGCAGTGCGAAGTTCCTCGCCGCCGCGCCCAATGCGCTGCTGGCCGCACCGCTCATCATCCGCAGCGGCGAGCCGGTGCTGGCCTTCGGCGGCTATCTCGGCAGCGACCCGATCATGAGCCTCGATGCCTTCGCCGAACGGGTGAAGCGCGGCGAGGTACGCTACGTGCTGCTGTCATTGGCGCAGCGCCCGGCCGATTTCGATGCCTGGGTGCGCGCCCACGGCAGGCCGGTCAATCCGGCTCTCTGGCATTCGCAGCCACCGGAGATGCGCCGCACGATTGCTCTTTATGACGTCGGGCCGCAGGCGACCGGGCGCTGACTATTCGGCCGCCTGGCCGGCGCCGCTCAGGATGGCCTGTTTCGCCTGTTCGCCGGCGCGGCGGTTGCGCCGCTTGATCCACCACATCAGGAAGCCGGTGACAGCGAAGATCGGGATGATGACGCCCGAGACGAACACCAGGAACTTGTAGACGCCGCCGAGGCCGATTCCGTAGTGCAGTGCGCGCTGCCAGGCGATGATCTTCTCCCCGGCCGTCATCGCCTGCGGATCGAACACGTCGACCACGGTCTTGCGATAGGGATCGATGATCACCGTGATGATCGGCGCGCCTTCCTCGTGTCCGGGCCGGATGAGACCGACGCGCAGCGCCTGGTCGGGCCGGAGCGACAGGAAGGCGTTCAGGAAACGCGTGCCGGGAACGCGCGCCTTGGCGAGTTCGACGGCCTCGTCGACATCCATCGCCGGTGTGCCGCGCATCGGCTCGACCCTGGCCTGGAACATCGCCGCGCGCATGTCGCGACCGGGCGACACGAAATTGACCGCCGCCGAGATCTGCTGCGGGAAGGCGAGATAGACGCCGGTGAAGTTCACCAGCATGAAGATCACCAGCGACCAGATGCCGACCGCGCCATGCAGCTCGCGGTTCAGGCGCAGCCCCTTGGCCTTGCGGCGCACCATGAAGGCCTGCTTCCACTGGCCGGGCCTGGGCCACCAGAGATAGAGGCCGGAGCAGCCCAGCACGAGCATCGCCACGCCGAGCCAGCCCACGATCTCGCGACCCAGTCCGCCGGGAATGAAAATGTGGCCGTGCAGGTCGTGGAAGAAGCGCACCCAGCCGGTCATCGCCTGCTGCGTCTCGAGAACCTGCAGCGACACCGGATCGATCAGGATCTGCAGGCTGCCGGCAAATGGACTTTGCGTCGGCACCCGGCCCTGCGCTGGCGCGCCGGGCTGCTGGGGAGCAGCGCCTTGCTGGCCACCCTGCTGTCCGCCGCGGAACTGCGGACGCTCACTGGCCATGCCGGGACGCGACAGGCGCACGGCCGCCGGTTCACCGACTTCGATGGGCCAGCGCACGGCCATCGGGACCCGGCCGGGCTCGCTGTTGGCAGCCTTGGCCGCCTCGATCAGCTTCGCCGCCGACTGCCATTCGCCGGCCGTCTTTACGTCGGGCTCGCCCTGCCCCAACAGGTGCTCGATATCGTGGGCATAGACCAGCACCGCGCCGGTGATGCCCATCATCACCAGCGGCAGCAGCAGGATGAGCCCGATCCAGAGATGGATCTGCTGCAGCCAGTAACGGACCGTGCGCCGCTGCGGCTTGGCCATGGTTATCCTCCGCCGAAGGCGACCGCGATTCGATAGGTCAGGAAGGCGGCCACGTAGGCCAGCGCCAGCATGTAGAAGAACGTCACCCACAGCCAACGCCAGCCGCCGGTCTCGCGGCGGATGACCGCCAGGGTCGAGGCGCATTGTGGCGCGAAGACATACCAGGCGAGGAAGGCCAGCGCCGTGGCGAGGCTCCACTGGGAACTCAGCGCCGAGGCGATCTTGTCGGTCGCCTCCTCGCCGCCACTGATCGCGTAGATCGTGCCCAGCGAGCCGACCGCGACCTCGCGCGCCGCCATGCCGGGGATCAGCGCCACGTTGATCTGCCAGTTGAAGCCCAGCGGCTCGGTCAGGGGCTGGATCGCCGTGCCGATCTTGGCGGCCAGGCTGTAGTTGATCGCCGGCTCCGTCGCGCCTTCGGGCGGCTGCGGGAAGGAGGCCAGCACCCAGATCAGGATCATCATCGACAGGATCGTGGTGCCCGCGCGCTTCAGGAAGATCGTGGCGCGCGTCCACAGGCCGATGGCGATGCTCTTGGCCTGCGGGATCTTGTAGTCCGGCAGTTCGAGCATGAAGGGCTCGCCGGGCTTGCCGCGCCAGATCAGGCGCTTCACGACGAACGACACGGCGAGCGCGCTCGCGATGCCCACCGTGTAGAGGCCGAACATCACCAGCCCCTGCAGGCCGACGAAACCCCAGACCTCGCGGTCGGGAATGAAGGCACCGATGATCAGGGTGTAGACCGGGATGCGCGCCGAGCAGGTCATCAGCGGCGCCACCAGGATGGTGGTGAGCCGGTCGCGCCGGTCGTCGATCACGCGCGTCGACATGATGCCCGGGATGGCACAGGCGAAGGACGACAGCAGTGGGATGAAGGCGCGTCCGTGCAGGCCGGCGCCGCCCATGATGCGATCCATCAGGAACGCGGCGCGCGCCATGTAGCCCAGGTCCTCGAGCATGAGGATGAAGAAGAACAGGATCACGATCTGCGGCAGGAATACGATGACGCTTCCGACACCGCCGATCAGCCCGTCCTTCAGGAAGCTTTTAAGCAGGTCGGGCAGCGGCAGTTCCTCGACGAAGTCGCCGAGAAAATGGAAACCCGCCTCGATCGCATCCATGCCGGGTTGCGCCCAGGCGAAGACCGCCTGGAACATCACGAACAGGATGGCGAGCAGCACAACCAGTCCCAGCACCGGATGCAGCAGGATGGCGTCGGCGCGCGTCGTCAGGCTGTCGGGCTTGCCTTGGCCCTTCACCACCGCGGCCAGGATACGATCGGCCTCGCGCTGGGCGCCGCGCAGGGCGGCGGCATCAGGAGCCTTCCAAAGCGGGCCGGTCGCGGCCTGTGCCGCTTCGAGCCGGCGGTCGACTTCGGCCAGCAGCGCATCGGTGCCGCCGCGACGCACAGCGACCGAAGTCACCACCGGCAGGCCGAGTTCGCGGCCGAGCTTCTCGGTGTCGATCTCGATGCCGCGCTTGCGCGCGATGTCCATCATGTTGAGCGACAGCATGACCGGCCGCCCGACCTGCTTCAGCTCGAGCACGAGCCGCAGCGCCAGCCGCAGGTTGGAGGCGTCGGCGACGCAGACGATCAGGTCGGGGATGACGTCTTTCTGGGTGCGGCCCAGCACGACGTCACGCGTCACTTCCTCGTCGGGGGAGCGCGCGCGCAGCGAATAGGTGCCGGGGAGGTCGACGATGCGCACCGCGCGCCCGGCCGGCGTGGTCAGCGGGCCGACCTTCTTCTCGACGGTGACGCCGGGATAGTTGGCGACCCTCTGGCGGCTGCCGGTCAGCGCATTGAACAGCGCCGTCTTGCCGCAATTGGGATTGCCGACCAGCGCGACGACGGGCGTGGCGGCGGCAGGTGCGGTGACGCTCACGGCTAGGCTCCGGCGCTCACGAGGATGGCCATCGCCTCGCGACGGCGCAGCCCGATGGTGGTGTGGGCGACGCGCACGGCAATCGGATCGCCGCCGAACAGGCCCTGATGCAGGATCTCGACATCGGCGCCCTCGACGAAGCCCAGCTCGATCAGCCGGCGCTCGAGTTCAGGCGCGGGCATGCCTGCGGCGACTCGCCCTGCCGCGATGGCATGTATGCGGCCACGAAAGCCCACGCGGGCGGTGCCAAGTGCTATGGTTGGTTCTGCGCTCATTGAGACTAAGTCGTAGTAGCATTGAAGATGTTGGCTCGCCAGCGGGAGGGGTAGAAGAATGGCAAATATCGTTCTGGCGCATGGCGCCTGGTCGGCGGCCTGGGCCTGGAAGAAGATGCGGCCGCTGCTGCGCGACGCCGGCCACCAGTTCTTCGCCCCGACCTATACCGGCCTCGGCGCCCGCGCCCACCTCGCCACGCCCAGCGTCGACCTCTCCACCCATGTGCAGGACATCGTTTCAGAGATCGAATTCGAGGACCTGAACGACGTGATCCTGCTGGGCCATTCCTATGGCGGCATGGTCGCCACCGGCGTCGCCGACAAGGTCGGCAGCCGTCTCGCACGCATCGTGTATATCGACGCCTTCGCGCCCAAGGATGGCCAGAGCCTGTTCGACCTGGTCGGGCCCAAGGCCGAGGGCAACATGCGCAAGGGTGCGGAGAAGGACGGCGAGGGCTGGAAGCTGCCGATCAACCCGATTCCGTCCGACACGGCGCCCGAGGATGTCGCCTGGGCCAGCCCCCGTCGCCGGCCGCAGCCGATCAAGACCTTCGAGCAGCGGATCAAGCTGGAGTCCAGCCAGCCGCTGCCGCCGCGCGATTACATCTATGCGACACGCAACGGCCCCGGCGACGTGTTCCGCCAGTTCGCCGACCGGGCGCGCAGCGAGTCCGGCTGGACTTGTCATGAGCTGGACAGCAGCCACAATCCGCACATCACCTGCCCGAACGAGTTCATGGCGCTGCTGACCAAGATCATGGCGGGCGGCAAGTGAACAGCGACCTCGCCTTCTCGATCCTGGGCCAGCTGGGGCGTGCCAAACGCGCCGATGACCAGCTCACGATCACCGGCGACAGCGATCCGGTGTTCCAGACGCCGTGGCGCGTCGGCGCGGCCGGCAGCGCGGCGCTGGGCGCCGTCGGCCTCGCGGTCTCGGACCTGTGGCGGCTCAGGACCGGCAAGCCGCAGTCGGTCGCGGTCGACCTCGGCGCGGCCACCGCGTCGCTGCGCTCCAACACCTATGTCCTGCGCAACGGCGAGCGGCCGGTCTCCTGGGATCCGCTGTCGGGCCACTACCCGACGCGCGACGGCCGGCACATGTTCATCCACACCAACCATCCGCATCACCGCGCGGGCGCGCTGCGCATTGCCGGCGCCGAAGGCGACACGCGTGAGGCACTGGCTGCCGCCGTCGCCAAGTGGGACGGGCTCGCGATCGAGCAGGCGATTGCCGACGGCGGCTGTGTCGGCGGCCTGACGCGCAGCCGCGACGAATGGAACGCCCATCCGCACGGCGTCGCCATCGCGAAGCTACCTCTGATCGACATCGTGAAGATCGGCGACGCGCCGGCCGAGCCCTTGCCCAAGGGCGACCGTCCGCTGTCCGGCGTGCGCGCCTTCGACCTCACGCGCGTGTTGGCCGGCCCGACGAGCGGCCGCGTGCTGGCGGAGAACGGCGCCGACGTGCTGCATGTCGCCGCGCCTCACCTGCCCTATCAGGCCGAGCTGCTGATGGACACCGGCCACGGCAAGCGTTGCACCTGGATCGACCTGCGCGAACCGGCCGGCGTCGAGACGATGAAGACGTTGCTGAAGGACGCCGACATCTTCACCCAGGGCTATCGCCCCGGCACGCTGGCGGCCCGCGGCTTCTCGCCCGAGCAGGTGGCGGCGCTGCGGCCCGGTATCGTCTGCGTCACCCTCTGCGCCTACGGCCATGAAGGCCCGTGGTCGCAGCGGCGCGGTTTCGACTCGATCGTGCAGAACGTGACCGGCCTTGCCGCCACGCAGGGCTCGCTGGAGAAGCCGCGCAACCTGCCCGTTCAGGCGCTCGACTACATCGCCGGTTATCTCGGCGCGCTGGGCGCCCTCGTCGCGCTCGCTCGCAGGGTCGAGCAGGGCGGCTCCTGGCAGGTGCGCGTGTCGCTGGTCCAGGTCGCGCACTGGCTCGCCAGCCTCGGCACCGTCGACGCCGCCAAGGGCGCCGCCGAACTGCCCGAGGCGGCGCTGCTGCCGCTGCTCACCGAAAGCGTCGGCCCGCTCGGCCGCCTGCGTCACCTGAAGCCGGTGGTGCAGCTCGGCGAGACGCCGGCCTATTATGCCAAGCCCGCCGAGCCACTCGGCACGTCTCCTGCGCAATGGGCCTAGCATGTCCGACATCCTGAGAACGGAAGCCGATCTCGAGGCGCTCTACGGCCGGCCGGTGGAAGCGTCGACGGTCAAGGAAGTGAACTGGATCACGCCGCACTACCGCGCCTATATCGAGGCATCGCCTTACGCAGCGCTGGCGACCTCCGGTCCCGAAGGGCTGGACTGTTCGCCGCGCGGTGACAAGCCCGGCTTCGTGCGAATACACGACGAGAAAACGCTGATGCTGCCCGACCGGCGCGGCAACAACCGGATCGACTCGCTGCGCAACATCGTGCGCGATCCGAGGGTCGCGCTGCTGTTCATGATCCCGGGTGTCGGCAACACGTTGCGGGTCAACGGTCGCGCCCATCTCAGCGTCGCGCCCGCGCTTCTGGAGTCGTTCGCGGTCGAGGAGAAGGCGCCGCGCTCGGTGACAGTCATCGAAGTCGATGCGGTCTATTTCCAGTGCGCCCGCGCTCTGGTGCGCTCCGAGCTGTGGAATCCCGCACGACATGTCGATCCGAAGTCCCTGCCCAGCGCCGGCCAGATCCTGGCGGCGTTGAGCAACGAACGGGTCGGCGGCGAAACCTACGATCGAGAATGGCCGGGCCGGGCAGCGGCCACGATGTGGTGATCCGCGAGGTGGTGATCCGCGAGCGCGAACCCGCGGATGACGTGGCGATCCGCGACCTGAACGATCTCGTCTTCGGCGGCCCGTTCGAGGGCAAGCTGGTCGAAGAACTGCGCGAGGCCTTCATCGATGCGGTCGAGCTGGTCGCGGTCGAGGAAGACGCCATCGTGGGCCACATCCTGTTCAGCGCGATCACGACCATGGTCGACGACGATGCCGTGCCGACGCTTTCGCTGGCGCCGATGTGCGTCCACCCGGACCGTCAGCTTGCGGGCATCGGCAGCGCCCTCGTCGAAGCCGGACTCGATCTCGCGCAGCGGCGTGAATGGCAGGCCGTCGTCGTGCTGGGCCATCCCGACTACTATCCGCGCTTCGGCTTCTCGGCCGAGCTGGCGAGCGGCCTCGACGCACCCTTCGAGGGCGATTCCTTCATGGCGCTGGAGCTGGTGCCGGGCGCGCTCGACGGCGAAGACGGGCTGATCGTCTACCCGGCAGCCTTCGGCCTGGTGTCCTAAGCCGCGAACGCGATCGCCGGCGCTTCGAGAGCCTCGATGAAGCGCCGGCAGTAGGCTTCTGCCGTCGTGCGCAGGACCTTTTCCTTCAGCACGCCATGCCGCTCCTGCCGTTCCGACAGGGGCATGGTGAGCGCCACATGCATGGCGTCGGCGATGGCGTCGGGATCGAACGGGTTCACGATCAGCGCCTCGGTGAGGTCCTGGGCCGCGCCCGCGAACTGCGACAACACCAACACACCCGGATCGTCGTCAGGCTGGGCGGCCACGAACTCCTTGGCCACTAGGTTCATGCCATCGCGCAACGGCGTCACGACCCCGATGCGGCCGAGCCGGTAGAGGCCCGCCAAGGTCGAGCGAGGGGCTGCGCGGGTGGAATAGCGCAACGGTGTCCAGTCGAACTCGGAGAAGCGGCCGTTGATGCGCCCCGCCAGCCGGTCCAACTCGGTGCGGAGCTTGCGATACTCGTCGACCTCCTCGCGCGAGCGCGGGCAGATCTGCATCAAGTGGATCTTGCGCTTGTGCTCGGGGTGCTTCTCGAGCAGGCGGCCGAACGCCTCGAAGCGGTGCGGCAGGCCCTTGGAATAGTCCAGGCGGTCGACACCGATGGCGAGCGCGCGGTTCAACAGGCTCCCGGCGACACGCTGGACCAGCTGATCGCTCTCGGCCCGTTCGGCTTCCTGGGCGAAGCCCCGGGCGTCGATGCCGATCGGATCGGCGAAAGCGCGTACCCGTCGCCCGGCGATCCGGATCCACTCGCCATCGACCGCGGCGCCCAGCATGCGTTGCGCGCAGTCGCGGAAGTCGCGTGCATGTTCCTCGGTCTGGAAGCCCACCAGATCGTAGGCGCAGAGATCGGCGATCAGCTCGCGCGCCACCGGCATGGCCTCGAGCATCGAGGGCGGCACGAAGGGCACGTGCAGGAAGAAACCGAGTCGGCCCTCGAAGCCCTCCTTGCGCAACAGGCGGGCGAACGGGATCAGGTGATAGTCGTGCGCCCACACCGTGTCGTCGCCCTGCAGCAGCGGCGCCAGCGACCGCGCGAAGGAACGGTTGACCGAGAGGTAGCCCTCGTAATCCTCGCGGCGGAAATGCATCAGGCCCAGCCGGAAATGCAGCAGCGGCCACAGGGCGCCATTGGCGAAGCCGACATAGAAGCCGCGATAGGCCTCGGGCGTGAGATCGACCGTCGCATAGGTGACGCCGCGGGCCTCGACGATGGCGGGCTGCGTCGACGGCTCCGAGGCGAGGCGGCCGCTCCAGCCGAACCACATCGCGCCTGGAGTCATCAGATCGCGCAACGCCACGGCAAGGCCACCGGCCGAAGTGCCGCGCGCCTTCGGCACCGGAACCCGGTTGGAGACGATCACGAGGCGTGCCACAGCCCCTCCTCCCAGCTCCGCGAGAGCCGCATCGCCGACAGGATCAGACCGACCTGGCTGTAGGTCTGCGGAAAATTGCCCCACAGCTCGCCGGTGCGCGGATCCAGGTCCTCCGAGAGCAGCCCGACATGATTGCGCCGGGCCAGCACGTTGTTGAAGAGCTCGAGCGCCTCCTCACGGCGGCCGACGCTGGCCAGCGCATCAATGTACCAGAAGGTGCAGAGCAGGAAGGCATTGGACGGGGCGCCGAAATCGTCGGCCTCGACGTAGCGCATGAGGAAGCCGTTCTTCATCAGCTTCTTCGAGACCATGTCGAGCGTGGCATGGAAGCGCGGATCGTCGGAGCGCAGCAGACCGATCTCGGGAAATACGAGACTGGACGCGTCGGCCATGTCGCGGTCGAGCACGCCCGACAGCCATCCTTCCGACGTGGTGCCGCGCTGCAGGATTTCCTGGCGCAGCACGCCCGCCTTGGCGAGCCATTCGCGCGATTCGCCATCGAGGCCGACCCGGCGTGCGATCAGACCGAGCCGGTGCTGGGCGGCCCAGCACATGGCGGCGGAGAAAGTGTGGACCTCTTCACGTTCGCGATATTCCCAGAGGCCGGCATCGGGCGTCAGGGCGGCGCGATGCGCCTCGTTGCCGACGGCGCAGAGCTGGCGGTAGAGCTCGATGTCGCCCTGGCGGGGCAGTCGCTCGTCCCAGAACATCTGCGCCGCCGTCAGCACCATCGAGCCATAGACATCGTTCTGGCGCTGACCGACCGCCGCGTTGCCGATGCGCACCGGCCCGTAGCCGCGATAGCCGGGCAAGGTGTCGATCAGGCGCTCGATCGTGTCGGTGCCTGGCGCGATCGGGAACAGCGGAGCGACGTTATGGACCTCGCCGCGCGTGCTGCCGGCCTCGACCACGTCGATGATGAAGCGCACATAGCTTTCCATCGTGCGGGTCGCCGACAGGCGATTGAGCGCCGTCACGGTAAAGAAGGCGTCGCGCAACCAGGTGAAGCGGTAATCCCAGTTGCGCACCGTGCCCGCCGCTTCCGGCACCGAGGTCGTCAGCGCCGCCAGCACCGCGCCCGTGTCTTCGTAGCTGCAGAGCTTGAGCGTGATGGCGGCACGAATGACCGCGACCTGCCAGTCGAACGGGATGTTGAGGTCGCGCACCCAGCCCTGCCAGTAAATCTCGGTCTCGCTCAGGAACGACCGCGAGAGCTGGTCGACATTGTCGGTGATGCTTTCGTCGGCGCCGACGATCAGGGTGAGCGGCCGGTCGAGCGAGAACTCGGTCTCGTGCAGGATATAATTCAGCGAGGCGTCCGTGGTGAGACGCAGCACCGATGAATCGCCGTAGTAGCGCACATGGTTGCTGCCGACCGTGACCTGCGACTTGTGGGCGTTGTAGTCGAAGGTCGGCCGCAGGCGGATGGTGATGCGTGGCCGGCCGGCAACGGGTTCGAGCCGGCGCACCAGCATGGGCGGGCGGAACATGCGGCCGAAGCGCCTGAAGCGCGGCGCGAAATCCCAGATGCGCGCCGTGCCGCCCGCACTCTCGAGGGTGGTTTCCAGGATCGCCGTGTTCGGCACGTAGCGCTGACGGCTCTCCTTCAGGCCGTCGACCACGACATCCATGAAGCCCGCCTGCGGGTCGTTGCCGCCCAACAAGGCATTGAAGACGGGATCGCCGTCGAGCCGGCCCAGCCCGTGCCAGACATGGCGGCCGTTGCGATCGATAAGGCTCGCGATCGAGCAGTTGCCGACAACCCCGAGATCGAGGCTGCTCACGCCGATGCCTCCGCTGCCGCCGTCTCCGATGCCGGCGGCCCGGCCAGGCGTTCGGCGTTGCGCGCGAGCCAGGCCCGAACCTGTGCGGGATCGCCCTCGAAGACCTCCTGCACCCGCAGCCCTTCGCCGCCGTGCCGGCGTGCCGCACTCATGCCGGCCTCGTCGGTGAAATCGTCGCCGACGAAGATCGGTCGGCGGCCCTTGAAGGCACTGTCCTTCATGAAGCGTTCGACGGCATGCCCTTTGGACGTGGATCGCGGTCCGATCTCCACGCACTCGCGCGCCGGGATCAGGCGAAACCACGGATGATCGTCGGGCACGAGGGCGCGCACGACCCGCCAGACATCGTCATGGCGCTCCGGCGCCAAGCGATAGTGAATCGCGCAGCCATGCGGCTTGGGTTCGATCAGCACGCCCGGCCAGCGTTCGGTCGCCGCGACGAGCGAATCGCGCCAGGCTTCCGTGACGGCCAGACCGGCCGGCATCTCCTCGACCGTCCCGTCGCTGAACCGCAACGTCACCCCGTGTTCGCCACCCGCAGCCGACGTGAAGGGCTTCAGGAGTTGATCGATGGTCTTGAGCGAGCGTCCGCTCACGATCGCGAGAGCGCCGCCGAGAATCGTATGAAGGTGAGTCAGCAGGTCCGGCAGGGCCGGCGGCACGACGACGAGCTCGGGAGTCGCCGCGATCTCCAGCAGCGTTCCGTCAAGATCGAGGAAGAGTGCCGAGCCCTGGTCGAAGTCTGGTGCTGCCATCTCGTCCCCTCTGCGCCTGGATGCCTAGGGCGCGAAGGGCCGTCGACCACTACACGCCGCGATTCGGAGGTCGCCCGAGCGGACGGCCGCGCCGAGCGCGTGGTCGTTCAACGCCGCGAGACGACATGGGTTCCCACTGACTGCCGCAAATGGGTCAACGAAGTGGACCCATCTTTTTCCAGAACGGTTTGCCGCACTCATAGGCTGCGGCAGCGGGTGAAATTCCAGCTTCGCGCAGACTGCGCAAATCCAGCTCCGCAAGATAGCGTCGTGCTTCGATACGGCCGCGCCATATCTTGAGCAAAGAAGAAAGGCGCTCGTTGAATGTGCTCATCCAACCCTCCTTGGGCCTGATGAGTTGAAGGTGCGACCGCGTAACGGCGCGCTCAATTACACGACAGGTAATGACGCGAACGCAGCAACTCCTCCGGGCGCGAGGCGTTGAGAAGGCTCGAAGCCATTTTCAACAGAGGAGACTGTCATGAGCAGCACCACCGACAAGGTCAAGGGCGTCACCAACGAGGCGGTCGGCAAGGCCAAACAGGGCATCGGCAATGTGGTCGATAGCGACAAGATGAAGGTCGAAGGCGCCCTGCAGGAAGCCAAGGGCGAGGCCCAGCAGGCTGTCGGCAAGACCAAGGATGCGCTGAAGAAGGCGATCGACGGCTAACGCCGCGATCCTTCGAAGTATTGGAAAGGGGCGCCCGTCGCAGGACGGGCGTCCTTTTTCTTTGCGCGCGATTGGCCTAGGCTTCTCGCCATCTTCATCGATGGCGGTATCATGCTCTCCTCCCAACGCGACCTTTTCGACATTCCGCGCGACGTCTGCTTCCTCAATGCGGCCGCCTGGAGCCCGCTGCCGCTCGCGGTGCAGGAAGCTGGTCGTATCGGTGTCGGCCGCAAGGGCCAGCCGTGGAAGCTCGATGCGGACTTCATGTCGAAGCAGTACGAGCGCGCCCGCAAGGCCGCGGCGGCGCTGATCGGCGCCGATCCCGTCGACATCGCGCTAATTCCTTCCGTCGGCTACGGCGTGTCGACCGCGGGCAAGGTGATGAGCCTCGCGCGCGGCAGCCGCGTGCTGGTCCTGCAAGACGATCACACCTCCCCCGTTCTGGAATGGATGAGCCGCGCCGAGCAGGGTGGCTACACGGTCGAGCAGGTGAAGCAGCCGGCCGACGGCGACTGGACCTCGGCGGTGCTCGATGCGATCGCGCGCAAGGATGCGGCGCCGCTCTCGCTGGTTTCGATCTCCTCCGTCCATTGGTCGGACGGCGGCGCCATCGACCTGACGCGGGTTGCCGAAGCGGCGAAACAGACGGGCGCAGCCTTCCTGGTCGATGCCACGCACGATGCCGGCGTCCGCCGCATCGACGTGAAGACGCTCGATCCCGACTTTCTGATCTTCCCGACCTACAAGTGGGTGCTGGGTCCCTATGGCCGCGCCTTCCTGTATGTCGCCAAGCGTCACCAGAACGGCGTGCCGCTGGAACAGACCGCGCCGGCGCGCAAGGGCGTCGCGGCCGAACAGAAGGTCTATTTCCGCGACCTTTCCTATGCCGACGGCGCGCGCCGCTACGACATGGGCGAGCGCGACCATTTCATCACCCTCGAGATGGCCGCGGTCGGCATGGAGATGATGGCCGGCTGGGGCAACGATCCGATCGTCGCCCGCCTCGCCATGCTGACCGACCGCCTGGCCGACGGGCTCGCTAACACGGGTGTGCGCGTGCTCGACCGCAAGCTGCGGGCGCCGCAACTCCTCTGCCTGCAGTTTCCCAAGGGCATGGAAGACGACCTGCCGCAGAAGCTCGCGGCGGAGAATGTCTATGCCGCGCCGCGCCTCGGCCGCCTGCGCATCAGCCCGCACGTCTACAACGACGAGCAGGACGTCGATCGTTTCGTCGAGGTTTTCAAGAAGGTCGCGCTATAACGCGCACTACAGGTGCCGCGTCTCCGTGGGCGCCTTCGACCAATCGTCGTGCCGGCCGTCCTCATAGGAGATCGCACCGGCGGCGAAGGCTTCTGGCGCCGGCTCGTCGAGGCAGGCGAGATTGACGCCATAGAAGACGCCGCCCATCGCCTCCATGTCGCCGCGACCGAAGGGCTTGATGCCGCAGGTCCGGCAGAAGTGATGCTGGATCGCGCCGCGGCCGAAGCTGTAGACGGTCAGCCTGTCGGCACCCTGCAGGACGCGGAAGGCATCGGCCTTGGCAATTGCTTTCCAGAAACGGCCCTTGGCGCAGACAGAGCAGTTGCAGCGGCTCGAGCCGGCAGCAGGATCCAGTTCGCACTCGAAGCGCACGGCACCGCAATGGCAACCGCCCTGATAGGTCTTCTTCATCGTCCTTCACCTCGGGATTGTTAACTTAACTTATTAGTTAAGTGTTGAAGCCTCGATGCTCGCCTGTCAAGGTCCGGCGGGAAGCAAAGGGGTTGGTTTTGCGTAACACACGTCGGCATCTTCTCATCGCAGCGCTCGCGTCGCCCTTCGTCACCCGTGCGGCATTCGCGCAGGGCAAATATCCCGAGCGGCCGATCAAGATCATCGTGCCCTTCCCGCCGGGCGGCGGCGTCGACCTGACGGCGCGGCTGATGATGGAGCCGCTGTCGAAGGAACTGGGACAGACCATCGTCATCGAGAACAAGGGTGGCGCCGGCGGCATCATCGGCGTCGAGGCGATGTCGCATGCCCCGCCCGACGGCTACACGCTGTCGCTGACCGGCGCCGGCACGCTGACGGCCGGGCCGCATCTGCGGAAGATGCCCTACGATCCGATGGCGCTGACGCAGATCACGCGCCTGGTGCGCATGCCCTTCATCGTCGCAGTGCGCAACGACCTGCCGGCCAAGACGCTGCCCGAATTCATGGAACTGGCGAAGAAGCAGGAGCTGCGCTGGGCGTCGGGCGGCATCGGCACCAGCCAGCATCTCGCGGGCGAGCTCTTCACCCAGATGTCCGGCCTCAAGATGGTCCACGTGCCCTATCGCGGCACCGGTCCGGCGCTGAACGATCTCGCCGCCGGCATCGTCGACGCCTATTTCGGCGATCCCGCGACGCTGAGCCTGATCCGCGGCGGCAAGGCGCGCGCCATGGCCGTCACCTCGCCCGAGCGCTGGCCCGTCCTGCCCGATACGCCGGCGCTTGCCGAAGCCGTGAAGGGCTACGAGGCGGAGAACTGGTACGGGCTCGCGGCCCCGCCCAAGACCCCAACGGCGATCGTCGACCGGCTGAACGCCGCCATTGCCAAGGTGCTGGCCGAGCCCGACGTGAAGAAGAAGTACGACGAGAACGGCCTCACCCCAGCCCTTCTCTCCCCGGCCGACTACGTGGCCTTCCTCAAGCGCGATTCCGTCACCTGGGGCGACGTGGTGCGCAAGGGCAACATCAAGATCGACGAGTAGAAATGTCCTCCCGCTTGGCCGTCGACATCGGCGGCACGTTCACCGATGTCGTGCTCGAAACCGGCACGACCGCCCATGCCATCAAGGTCCTGACCACGCCCGACGCGCCCGAGCGCGCCGTGCTGGAGGGCGTGCGCTCCATCCTGGCCGAGGCGAAATGCCGGCCGCAGGATGTGAGCCTGGTTGTCCACGGCACAACCTTGGCCACCAACGCGCTCATCGAGCGCAAGGGCGCGCGCACCGCGCTGATCACCACGGAAGGCTTCCGCGATTCCGTCGAGATGGCCTGGGAGCACCGCTTCGAGCAGTACGACATCTACATGGAACGGCCGCAGCCGCTGGTGTCGCGCGACCTGCGCTTCGGCGTGCCGGAGCGTGTAGCCTCCGACGGCGCCGTACTGCTGGCGCTCGACGAAGCGGCCGTGCGCCGTGTCGCGAAGCAATTGAAAGCCGAGAAGATCGAGGCGGTCGCCGTCTGCTTCCTGCACAGCTTCACCAACGAGGCGCATGAGCGTCGCGCCGGCGCGATCCTGGCCGAGGCGCTGCCGGGCATTGCCATCTCGCTGTCCTGCGAGGTCTGCCCCGAGATCCGCGAGTACGAGCGCACCTCGACGACCATCGCCAATGCCTACGTCCTGCCGCGCATGGCGGGCTATCTCGGCCAGCTCGAAGCCGACCTGAAGAAGGAAGGCATCGCCGGCCCGCTCCTGCTGATGATGTCGTCGGGCGGCATCACCACCGTCGACACGGCGCGGCGTTACCCCGTGCGCCTGGTCGAATCGGGCCCGGCCGGCGGCGCGATCCTCGCGCGCACGGTCGCCGCCGAGAACGACGCCCGCAAGGCCGTCGCCTTCGACATGGGCGGCACCACCGCCAAGCTCACCTTGCTCGATGACCTGGAACTGCAGCGCTCGCGCCAGTTCGAGGTCGCGCGCGCCTATCGCTTCGTGCAGGGCTCCGGCCTGCCGGTGCGCATCCCCGTGATCGAGCTGGTCGAGATCGGCGCCGGCGGCGGCTCGATCGCGCGCATCGACGCGCTGGGCCGTATCCAGGTCGGTCCCGATTCGGCAGGCAGCGTGCCTGGTCCCGCCAGCTACGGCCGCGGCGGCACCGAGCCCACGGTGACCGATGCCGACACCGCCCTCGGTCGCCTCGATCCCACGCGCTTCGCCGGCGGCGCCATTCCGCTCCATCGCGACAAGGCCGAGGCGGCGCTGCAATCGCTGACCGGGCCGCTCAACACGGATGCCCAAGGCGCGGCGGCGGGCGTCGCCGAGATCGTCGACGAGACAATGGCGAGTGCCGCCCGCGTGCACGCGGTCGAGAACGGCAAGGATACGGCCGACCGTGCGCTGATCGCCTTCGGCGGTGCGGCGCCGCTGCACGCGGCGCGTCTCGCCCGCAAGCTCGGCATGAAGCAGGTGATCGTGCCGGTCGGCGCGGGTGTCGGCTCCGCCTTCGGGTTCCTGCGCGCCTCCATCGCCTACGAGGTCGTGCGCACGCGCCATATGCGGCTCGACATGTTCGACGCCAAGATGCTGAACGAGCTGTTTGCCGCCATGCGCGCCGAGGCCGAAGCGGTCGTGCGGCCGGCGGCGCCCGGCGAGACGCTGGTCGAATCGCGGCAGGCGTTCATGCGCTATCGCGGCCAGGGCCACGAGATCGCGGTGCCGCTGCCGAACGAACCCTTCGCGCCCGATGCCGCCGGCGAACTGCGCCGACGCTTCGAGGCGACCTACGAGCAGGTGTTCGGCCGCGCCATTCCCAAGCTCGAGGTCGAGGCGCTGACCTGGACCCTGTCGATCGCCACCGACCGGCCGCTGCCGCCGCCGGCAAAAGCCATCGCCGAGACCGCCGCGCCGGCACCGTCGAGCCATCGCGAGGTCTTCGATCCCGTGAGCGGCCTGCGCGAACAGAATGCCCTGCATGAGCGCGACTCGCTCACGCCCGGGATGTCGCTCGACGGGCCGGCACTCATCGTCGAGGACGGCACCACCACCGTCGTTCCCAACGGCTTCACCGCCCGCATCAACGAAGTGGGCCAGATCGTCCTGGAGGACCGCGCATGAGCACGTCTCCCAAATCTCCACTCGGCGAAATCCGCCTGCAGGTCATGTGGAACCGCCTGCTCTCCGTCGTCGAGGAGCAGGCCCGCGCCCTGGTGCGCACCGCCTTCTCGACCAGCGCGCGCGAGGCCGGCGACATCTCGGCCGGCGTGTTCGATCTCGAGGGCCGCATGCTGGCGCAGGCCGTGACCGGCACGCCGGGCCACGTGAATTCGATGGCGCGCAGCGTCATCCACTTCATCCGCGAGTTCCCGGTCGAGACGATGAAGGAGGGCGACGCCTACGTCACCAACGATCCGTGGAAAGGCACCGGCCATCTCTACGACATCGTCGTCACCTCGCCCGCCTTCCACAACGGCAAGCTGGTGGCGCTGTTCTCCTGCACCACGCACGTGGTCGACATCGGCGGCCTCGGCCAGTCGCCCGACGGCCGGCAGGTCTTCCATGAGGGCCTGTTCCTGCCGCTGCTGCCGCTGATGCGCGAGGGCGTGATCGACGAGAGCGTGATGCGCATCGTGCGGGCCAACGTGCGCGAGCCGGTGCAGGTCGAGGGCGACATCCATGCGCTGGTCGGCTGCAACGGCATCGGCGAGAAGCGCCTCTCCGACATGATGGCCGAGCACGGCATCGACAACCTCGACGAGCTAGGCACGCACATCATCGAGAAGAGCGGCGCCGGCATGATCGCCGCCATCTCCAAGCTGCCGCGCGGCACCTGGAAGGGCCATATGCGCATCGACGGCTACGACGCGCCGATCGACCTGCATGCCGCCGTCACCATCCACGCCGACCACATCGCCGTCGACTATGCCGGCACCTCGGGCTCGTCGATCTACGGCATAAATTCGCCCATGTGCTACACTGAGGCCTACACCGCCTTCGGCATCAAGTGCGTCGTGGCGCCGACCATCCCGAACAATGCCGGCACGCTCGATTCGATCCTGGTGACGGCGCCGGACAACACCATCGTCAACGCGCTGTTCCCCGCCGCGGTGAACGCGCGCAGCACGATCGGCCACATGCTGCCCGACGTCTGCTTCGACGCCCTGCACCAGGTGATCCCGGGCCAGGTGCCGGCCGAGGGCACGTCCAACCTCTGGAACCTGAAGCTTGGCGCCGGCCACGGCATGACCGGCACGATCGGAAACAGCCGCCCCTTCATGGTGACGACTTTCCATTCCGGCGGCACCGGCGCGCGGCCGACGCTCGACGGCCTATCGGCGACGCCTTTTCCCTCGGGCGTTCGCAACGTTCCGGTCGAGATCACCGAGACCATCGCGCCCGTGGTCGTCTGGAAGAAGGAATACCGCCAGGATTCCGGCGGTGCCGGCGAGCAGCGCGGCGGCCTGGGTCAGGTGATGGAAGTCGAGCACCGGGAAGGCGCGCCCTTCGGCATCTTTGCGACCTTCGAGCGCGTGAAGCATCCGGCGCGTGGTCGCGACGGCGGACAGTCCGGCGCCAACGGCCGCCTGTCGCTGGCGTCAGGCCAGGAGCTGAAGGCCAAGGGCTTCCACACCATCCCGGCCGGCGAGCGGCTGGTCGTCGAGATGCCGGGCGGCGGCGGCTACGGCGATCCGTCGAAGCGCGATCCGGAAGCCGTCAAACGCGACATCAAGCTCGGCCTCGTCAGCAAGGAAGCCGCCAAGGCGGCGTACGGCGTCGAGGACGATTAGTCATATCATTGGAGCGCGCCACTCCAGTGGCGCTCGGATTCGGAAGAGCGCCACTGGAGTGGCGCGCTCCAATGAACCCCGTCAGAAGCTCTTGTCGAACTCCGGGCGGTGCTTGTTGCGCAGCTTGAAGTTCTGGCGCTCGGCCTTGCGCGGCGCGCGGACCCAGACCTCGCGGTTGGGATGGAGGCCGCCGCCGCGCGTCGCCGGCACCGCGCTGGTGCGGGCGCGATGGAGCAGGCGCGTATCGGCGATGCCGCAGTTGGGATGGATGCCGCCATTGTCGGCGACGACCTTGTCCCACGCCGCCTTGCGCTTGGCATGGATGGCGGGGTCGGCGAGCTGGGTGCAGTTCAGCTCGTTGATGTTGAGGTCGGCCACGATCTCGTCGCCCTCCTCGACCAGCCCGATCGGGCCGCCGATCGCCGCTTCGGGGCCGACATGGCCGATCACGAGGCCGACCGAGCCACCCGAGAAGCGCGCGTCGGTCATCAGGGCCACGACGATGTTGCGCTCGCGGCAGAGCGTGGTGATGCGCGAGGTCGGATCGAGCATCTCCGGCATGCCCGGCGCGCCGTTCGGCCCTTCGTAGCGCACGATGACGATGTCGTTGTTCTGGAAGGTGTCCGGCGTCTCGTCGAGCGCCTTGAGCAGGCCCTGCTCGCCCTCGAACACACGCGCACGGCCACGGAACAGGTTGTTCTCGAGGCCGCCCTCGACACCCGCGAGCTTCAGGATCGCCGAGAAGTCCGGCGACAGGTTGCCGCCCAGCATGCGCAGGCCGCCGGTCGGCTTGTAGGGCTTCTCGACCGGATAGACGACCTTGCCGTCGGCCTTCCTCGCACCCAGCCGCTCGACCTGCTTGGCCAACGTCTCGCCGGTGCAGGTCAGCACATCGCCGTTCAGCAGGCCGGCATCGAGCAGCTCGCGCACGATCACCTGCACGCCGCCCACCTTGTCGATGTCGACCATCGAGTATTTGCCGTAGGGCCGCGCGTCGGTCAGCACCGGGACGATGTTCTGCGACAGGTAGTTGAACTCCTCCGGCGTCACGACGTCCTTCCAGAAGTCGGCGAAGCCGGCGGCGCGCGCGATTTCCGGTGCGTGCAGCACGACGTTGGTCGAGCCGCCGACCGCCATCGCCACGATCACCGCGTTGCGGATCGAATCGCGCACCACGATGTCGCGCGGCTTCAGGTCGTTCTTCATCAGGTTGGCCAGATGATCGACCAGCTCGGCGGCGAATTCGCCGGTGCGGCGCGGATCGTCGGACGGCGGCGCCACCATCTGCAGCGGCTGCATGCCGACCACGCCGATGAAGGTCTGCATGGTGTTGTAGGTGAACATGCCGCCGCAGCTGCCGATGCCGGGGCAGGCGTGGCAGGCGATGAGGTGCCGGTAGTCCGCGTCGGGATGGCCGGCGACCTGGTAGGCGCTCACGATGTCGAGCGGCTCGCCGGTGTTGGGCTCCTTGCCGGGATGGATCGCGCCGTCCGACATGATGATCGACGGCAGATTATGCTCGAGCAGCGCCGAGAGCGTGCCGACCGGCGGCTTGTCGCAGGCCACGACCGCGATCGTGCCGGCGAGGCCGGTGGCGCTCAGATGCTCGCACAGCGCGTCCTGGGTCACCTCGCGGCCGATCAGCGAGTAGCGCATCTCGCGCGTGCCGTTGCGGATGCCGTCCGACGTGGCGATCGTATACTCGGGTTGGACCAGGCGCATCTTGAGCTGGTTCGGGCCGGTGCCGATGCGGGCCTTGAGCTGGGCGTGGATCGCCTCGACCTTCGACATGACGCCGAGATAGCACTGGCTGTCGCCCTTGGTGCCGACGACGCCGACCGACGGCTCGTGAATGAGAGCCTCATCGGTCCCAAGCGCGCGGGCAACACCGATCGTCTGGGCCGAGCGGCCCGGGTGCCGGTCAATGGTCACAAACTTCGGCTTCATCACAACCATCCCATAGGACATGCAGTCTGGCCCGCTGCGGCTGCGAACGGGCTTGGCGGTATATCACAGGCCCGCCGGGCCATTCCCGCGATTTCTTCAATCCCGTGACAGGCCGCCAGCCGCTCCCCGAAACCCCGGGAGAACGGCCCTTACGAGGCCTTCAGCACGGCCAACACCTTCGCCGCCCAGGTCCCCGGATGCTCGGAAATGTAGCGCTTCACCGTGACATCGACGAAGCCATGCTGGCGGGCGTTGGAGGTGAGTGCCCAGGCGGCCGTCCCGGCATAGGCGATTTCGATCAGAAGCCTCTGATCGTACTTGTCCTTGAGCTTGCCCAGCTCGCCAAAGTCCTTGCGTGCGGCCCCCGCGGCGACCCGAACGACATCGAGTGCGATGGGTTCGGACCGATTGGCCGTCCGGGCCATGAAGTCGATGATCATGAGGACGTAGCGGCCGTCACCGCTGGCGAAAGATGCACCCCACAGAATGTCGAGATGGGTCGGGATCGCGATCCTGAGGTCGGTCAAGCGGTTTGGCAGGCCGGCGAACTGGGCCGCAAGCGTCGGATCCGTCCCGGCTTGGGCCAGACGGGCCTGCAGATCCTTCGAGGCGGGCTGGCCGGACAGTTGAAGGGCCGCGGCAATCGTCGTGGCCAACCGGGCGTCGAGTTGAGCCGGAACGAGCTTCCCGATCCATCCCGGCTGCGTCGCGAACACCACGGCGAGAAGGCCGGCAACGGGTGGATAAGCGATCCAGTCCAATGGCTTCTTGCCAAGGGCATCGAGAGCGCCAACCAGACGCTCGGGCCGGGGATCGCGATAGTAGTAGGTGAACGGGTCATCTGCCTTGACCGACGGCGACGTTGCAGGCTGCGCCATCGCCGCCCCGAGCGTGCCCAGGTCGATCGCGACCAGCAACGTCAGCAGTTTGATAAAGCCGAATACTTTCATTACGTGCCCCCGATTGACCGGAGCGAAGTTGCAGAGCCAGCTCGCGAATTGCAACTGCAAGCTGAAGCAGCAGGTCCTCCATGCCTGCACGGTGGCCCTGCAATTCCAAGGAGGCGCTCACGGCCACTTGGCGCTAGTCTCGGCGCCGGAAAATGAAACGAGGAAACCAAGAGATGTGGCAGCCCAACGAGCGCTATCCCGATCCTGCGGTGCGCGTGCTCGATCCGTCGTTCAACCAGTACCGGCTGATGCTGGCCTCGGTCGAGCGGCTCTACACGGGTTGCCGCTGGTCCGAGGGGCCCGTCTGGTTCGGTGACGGCCGCTATCTGCTGTGGAGCGACATTCCCAACAACCGCGTGCTGCGCTGGGACGAGGAGACGGGCAACGTCTCGATCTTCCGCAAGCCCTCGAACAACGCCAACGGTCATACGCGCGACCGTCGCGGCCGGCTGATCGCCTGCGAGCACGATGCCCGCCGCGTCGTGCGCTTCGAATATGACGGCGCCATCACGGTGCTGGCCGATTCCTACAACGGCAAGCCGCTCAACTCGCCCAACGACGTGGTGGTGAAGTCCGACGGCTCGATCTGGTTCACCGATCCGACCTTCGGCATCCTGGGCTACTACGAGGGCCACAAGGAAGAGAGCCAGAACAAGCCCGCCGTCTATCGCCTCGATCCGACGACCGGCAAGCTCGCGATGATGGCCGACGACATTCCCGGCCCCAACGGGCTGGCCTTCTCGCCTGACGAGAAGAAGCTCTATGTCGTGGCCTCGCGCGCCGAGCCGCATCGCACGATCCTGTCCTACGACGTGTCGGCCGACGGCACGACGCTGGGCAAGGGCTCTGTCCTGATCGATGCCGGCCCGGGCGGCTCGCCCGACGGCTTCCGCGTCGATGTCGACGGCAACCTGTGGTGCGGCTGGGGCATGGGTTCGGCCGATCTCGACGGCGTGCGTGTCTTCAACTCGTCGGGCAAGCCGATCGGCCATATCGACCTGCCCGAGCGCTGCGCCAACCTCTGCTTCGGCGGCCGCTACCGCAACCGCTTGTTCATGGCGGCCAGCCATTCGCTCTACGCCCTCTACGTCAACACGCAGGGCGCGATCGGCGGCTGATCATGTCCGGAGTCGAGTCGAGTTATGCCTGGTGGCGCCTGGCCGCCAGCGTGACCTTGAGCACGGTCGGCGGCATCGGCATGTGGTGCCTGGTCGTGGCGCTGCCGTCGATCCAGCAGGATCTCGGCATCACACGCGCCGACATTTCCTTCGCCTACACGATGAACACGCTGGGCTTCTTCGCCGGCGGCGTCACCTGGGGCAAGCTGGTCGACCAGCGCGGCATCGTGCTCACCGCGATCCTGAGCGCCACGGGCCTCGCCATCGGCTTCGCGACGGCGCCGTTCACGCCCTCGCTGCCGCTGTTTGCCGCGGTCCAGGTGCTGATCGGGTTCAGCGCGGCCGCGACCTTCGCGCCGCTGGTCGCCGACATCTCGCACTGGTTCGACCGGCGCCGCGGCATTGCCGTCGCCATCGCCGCGTCCGGCAACTATCTCGCCGGCGCGATCTGGCCCACGATCATCCAGACCATGATCGCCGACCATGGCTGGCGGGTCACCTACTGGGCGGCCGGCGCGCTGTGCTTCGTGGCGATGATCCCGCTGGCGCTGACCTTGCGCCGCAAGCCGCCGCTGCACGCGACGGGAACCGAAGGTGCTGCCGCCGGTGGCGCTATCCATTCACCGCGCTCGCTCGGCCTGTCGCCCAACGGCCTGCAGGCCGTGTTGATCGTGGCCGGCATCGGCTGCTGCGTCGCCATGTCGATGCCCCAGGTCCATATCGTCGCCTACTGCGCCGACCTGGGCTACGGCGTGGCGCGCGGCGCGGAGATGCTGTCGCTGATGCTGGGCTTCGGCATCGTGAGCCGCATCGCCTCGGGCTGGATCGCCGACCGGGTCGGCGGCATCAAGACCCTGCTGCTGGGTTCGACGCTGCAGTGCGTGGCGCTGGTCTTCTATCTCGTCGACGATTCGATCAACTCGCTCTACCTCGCCTCGGCCCTGTTCGGCCTGTTCCAGGGCGGCATCGTGCCGTCCTACGCCATCATCGTGCGCGAATACTTTCCGCCGAAAGAAGCGGGCTTCCGGGTCGGCCTCGCCATCTCCTCGACCCTGGTCGGCATGGCGCTGGGCGGCTGGATGGGCGGCGTGCTGTTCGACATGACGGGCTCCTACCGCGCCGCCTTCATCAACGGCATCGCCTGGAACCTGCTGAACGGCGCAGTGGCCTGGTGGCTCCTGTTGCGCCAGAATCGTCGCAACGTCTACGCCTGAAGGACACGACCATGCGCATCGTCGCCATTCGCGACATCATCTCGCCCATCCGCTCCAATATCGCCAACGCCTATATCGACTTCAGCCAGATGACCGCTTCGGTCGTGGCCGTCGTCACCGACGTGATGGTCGACGGCAAGCCGGTGGTGGGCTTCGGCTTCAACTCGAACGGCCGCTACGCACAGCACGGCCTGCTGGGCGAGCGCTTCATCCCGCGCCTCAGCCAGGCCAAGCCGGAGTCGCTGCTCGATGCCGAAGGGCTGATCGACCCGGCGAAATGCTGGGCCGCCATGATGGCCAACGAGAAGCCGGGCGGGCACGGCGAGCGCTCCGTCGCCGTCGGCGTGCTCGACATGGCGATCTGGGATGCAGTGGCCAAGGCCAAGCGCGTGCCGCTCTGGAAGCTGCTGGCCGACCGCTACAACGGCGGCCGGGCCGACGAGAAGGCCTGGGTCTATGCCGCCGGCGGTTACTACTACCCCGGCAAGGGGCTGGAAGGGCTGCAGGACGAGATGAAGCACTATCTCGGCCTGGGCTATTCCTGCGTGAAGATGAAGGTCGGTGGCGTACCGCTGGTCGAGGATTTGAAGCGCATCGAGGCGGTGCTGAAGATCGTCGGTGCCGGCGAGCGGCTGGCCGTGGACGTGAACGGCAAGTTCGACCTCACCACGGCCATCGAGTTCGGCCGCGCCATCAAGGACTTCGGCCTGCGCTGGTACGAGGAGCCGCTCGACCCGCTCGACTATCTGGCGCACGCAGCACTCGCCACAGAGTACGCGCCGCCGCTCGCGACCGGCGAGAACCTGTTCTCGATGCAGGACGCGCGGAACCTGATCCGCCACGGCGGACTTCGGCCCGACCGCGACATCCTTCAATACGATCCCGCCCTCTCCTACGGGCTGGTCGAATACCTGCGCACGATCGAGATGCTGAAGGCGCACGGCTGGTCGCCGCGGCGCTGCGTGCCGCACGGCGGCCACCAGTTTGCACTGAACATCGCCGTCGGCCTGCAATGCGGCGGCAACGAATCCTACCCGCAGGTCTTCGCACCGTTCGGCGGCTTCGCCGACGACTGCGCCGTGGTCGACGGCCGCGTGACGATGCCCGACTCGCCGGGCATCGGCTTCGAACGCAAGGCCGACCTGTGGTCGGTGATGAAGGAAATCGCCTGACGCCTATTCGGGCTTCAGCAGGCCGAGCTTCAGCAGTTCCGAGACGTTCGCCTCATCTGCCTTCAGCGCCGCCGTGAATTCCTCCGGCGTCGAGGGGCGCACGATGGCGCCCAGCTCGCGCAGCTTCTTGTTGGCGGCTTCGTCCCTGAGGCCCGCGACCACGCCTTCGTTCAGGCGGGCGATGATGGGCTTGGGCGTATCGGGATTGGTGAACACGCCGGCCGTCGTGTTGCCGTCGAAGGGCTTCAGGCCCAACTCGCCGATGGTCGGCACGTTGGGCAGGTCCGGCACCTTTTCGAGGCTGAAGGTCGCGAGCGGGCGCAGCTTGCCGGACTGGATGTGCGGCATCGAGCTGGTGAGCTGGTCGACGAACAGGTCGAGATTGCCCGCCAGCAGGTCCGCAATGCCGGGACCGGCGCCGCGATAGGGAATGATATTGAGCTTGATGTCCTCGTTCAGCTGCAGGCGCAGGATGCCGACATGGTTGGTCGTGCCGTTGCCGGAATGGCCGACCGAAATGGCGCCAGGCTTGGCCTTGGCCTCCGCCATCACGCTCTTCATGTCCTTGAAGCGGCTGTCGGCCCGCGTGACCACCAGGGTCGGCACGGTGGTCAGGATGCTGACCGGCGCCATCTGCGGCAGCAGCGGCTGCTTGCCGGCGAAGATCGGTGCCACGTAGGCGACGGTGAAGCTCGCCATCGAAATCGTATAGCCGTCGGGCGGCGTGTTCAGCGCGGCCTCGAGGCCGACGACGCCGCCGGCGCCCGGCTTGTTGTCGATCAGGATGCCCTGGCCGAGATGGCGGCCCATCGGATCGGAGACGATGCGGGCGGTGACGTCGTAGTTGCCGCCCGGCGCGAAGGGGATGACCCAGCGGATCTGCTTGTTGGGAAAAGACTGCGCCGTGGCGTGTCGTGCCATACCGGCCATTGCCAGGCCGGCGACGCCGGCCCCCAGAAAGCCGCGCCTGTCTATTTTCATGATCCTCCCCCTTTGTTTTTATCAGCCTCGCCAGTTGTCCCAGCCGGTCCCATGAGTCTGGTAGCGGCCATCCTGCGGGATGCCCGAGCATCCTGCCAAAGTACCGGCGATGGCAAACGCCATAACCAGCGCGATCGTCTTGCAGAGAGAGGTCATATCGCCGACATGGCGCCCGCTCATTCGGGTTTCAACAAACCCGACTTCACAAGTGCGCTAACGCTGACCTCTTGATCCTTCATGTAAGCTGCGAACTCCTCCATCGTCGAGGGCCGCACCACGGCGCCGAGCTCGGCGAACTTCGTGGCGATGGCGGGCTCCTTCAGCGCCGTGACGACGCTGTTGTTCAGCGTGGTGAGGATCGGCTTGGGCGTCTCGACGCGGGCCAGCACGCCGGCGGTCGTGCCGCCGTCGAACGGCTTGCTGCCGATGTCGGTGAGCGACGGTGTGTCGGGAAGCTGGGCGATGCGATCGGGGCTCATCGCCAGCAGGCCCTTCAGCTTGCCCGACTTGATGTGCGGCAGCGAGGTCGTGAGCTGGTCCATGTAGAGATCGATCTGGCCCGCCATCAGGTCGGCGAGGCCGGGGGCCGAGCCCTTGTAGGGAATGATGTTGAACTTCACGCCCTCGTTCACCTCGAGACGCAGGATGGCGATGTGGTTGGTCGTGCCGTTGCCGGCATGGCCGATGCTGACCGTACCGGGCTTGGCCTTGGCTTCGGCAATCACCGCGCGCGCATCGGCGAAGCGGCCATCGGCCCGGCCGACCATGACCATCGGCACGGTGGAGAGCAGGCTGATCGGCGCGAACATCGGTACCAGCGACGGCTTGCCGGCGAGATACGGCGACACGTACAGCACGCTGAAGCTGCCCATGACGACGGTGTAGCCATCGGCCGGCGCATTGGCCGCAGCCTCGGCGCCCACGAGACCGCCGGCGCCGGGGCGATTGTCGATGATGACCTGCTGGCCGAGATTGCGAGACATGCCCTCGCCGACCAGGCGTGACGTGACGTCGTAGTTGCCGCCGGCCGCGAAGGGCGCGATCCAGCGGATGGGCTTGCTCGGGAAGTTCTGCGCCCACACCGGCCCGCCGGTCGCGCCCGCGGCCGTCAGTGCGAGACTCGTCCCAAGAAATCTGCGTCGCGATATTGTCATTTCAAATTCCTCCCAATCCCCGCGAACAGATTGCAATTTCCGCCTGCGAGCGCCACATCGGAGTGGGCCCAATCACTCGCGGAGAGAAACACCGGATGCCGGAGCAGCACACCCCGCTCATCGCCACCATTGCTGCGGGTCTGATGCTCGCTTTCGTTTTCGGATTGATTGCCCAGAGGCTGCGTATCCAGCCCCTGGTCGGGTACCTCCTCGCCGGCGTCATGGTCGGCCCCTACACGCCGGGCTTCACCGCCGACCCCGCCCTCGCCACGGAACTCGCGGAGATCGGTGTCATCCTCCTGATGTTCGGCGTGGGCCTGCACTTCTCACTGAAAGACCTGCTCTCGGTGGCGCGCATTGCCATCCCCGGCGCGATCGGCCAGATCAGCGTCGCGACCCTGATGGGCGCCGGCCTTTCCTGGGCGCTCGGCTGGCCGCCCCTGGCCGGCTTCGTCTTCGGCCTCGCCCTCTCGGTGGCCAGTACCGTCGTCCTCATCCGCGCCCTGCAGGACCGTCACATCCTCGAGACCAATCGCGGCCGCATCGCCGTCGGCTGGCTGGTCGTCGAGGATCTCGCCATGGTCCTGGCCCTCGTCCTCCTGCCGGCGCTGGCCCTGGCGACAGCGGATAACGGCGTTCCCGCCACCCGCATCCTGTTCTCGCTCCTCGTCGTGCTGGCCAAGGTCTCGATCTTCGTGGCGATCATGCTGATCGTCGGGCGACGGGTGATCCCGTGGCTGATGCACCACACCGCGCATACCGGATCGCGCGAGCTGTTCCGGCTTGCCGTCTACGCCGTCGCGCTCGGCGTCGCCTATGGCGCGCACTACTTCTTCGACGTCTCCTTCGCGCTGGGCGCCTTCTTCGCCGGCATGGTCCTGGGCGAGAGCGATCTCAGCCAGCGCGCGGCGGAGGAAGCCATCCCGCTGCGCGATGCCTTCGCGGTGCTGTTCTTCGTCTCGGTCGGCATGCTGCTCAATCCGGCGGTGTTCGTCGATGCGCCGGTGGCGGTGATCGCCACCATCGCCATCATCATCGTCGGCAAGTCGGCCGCCGCCTACCTGATCGTCCGCGCCTTCGGCCACAGCCGGTCGACCGCCTTCACCGTCTCGGCGAGTCTTGCGCAGATCGGCGAGTTCTCGTTCATCCTGATCGGCATCGGCATCAGCCTGAACATGGTGCCCAAGGAGTCGCGCGACCTCATCCTGGCCGGGGCCATCGTATCGATCATGGTGAACCCCTTCGTCTTCACCCTGCTCGAGCGCATGGACGGCAAGAAGGGCACCGCGCCGACACAGGACACGCCCGACGAATCCACCACGGCCCTCGTGCCGACGACCCTAAGCGGCCACGATATCGTGATCGGCTACGGCCGCGTCGGTGCCCTGGTCGGTGCGGGGCTGGCGCGCGACGGCGGCAAGATGATCGTCGTCGAGGCCAGCGACGCGGGCGTCGAGCGGGCACGGCGGGATGGGGCGGAAGTGTTTTCCGGCAACGCCGCCGAACCCGCGCTCATCGCCGCGATCAACCTCGCCGGTGCCCGCCGGCTCTACGTCACCATTCCCGAAGCCTTCGAGGCCGGCCAGATCATCGAGCAGGCCCGCGCGGCCAATCCCAAGCTCGACATCCTGGCACGGGCTCATTCGAGCGCGACGGTGGAACATTTCGAGAAGCTGGGCGCCAATCTCATCGTCCTCGGCGAAACCGAAATCGCCCATCGCATGCTGGAGCGCGGCCGGGCCGACGATCCGGCCGTGCCGATCTGATCTGCCCCTCTGGTCTGCTCGTCCGGGCTGCATTGAACGACCGTTTACAGGACGCCCCCATCCCGCCCTAATTGAGGCCCACGTCGCGATCTGCCGCCGTGAGTTGCGGCATGTCCGGGAGAGTGAGCCATGTCTACGCGTCGTGCGTTCCTGTGCGGGGCAACCGCTGTCGCCATCGTCGGCAGCGCCGCGGGAGCGTTTCCGGCTTTTGCGCAATCGGGCCAATCCACCGCGCGGCTCGGCCTCAAGGGATACGATCCCGTTGCCTATTTCACGTTGGGCGCTCCGACGCCGGGAGTCGCGACCTACGAGCTCGTGTGGGATGGCGTGCGCTACCGCTTCGCCAATGCCCAGCACCGCGAGATGTTCAGGTCCAATCCCGACAAGTATGCGCCGCAGTTCGGCGGCCAGTGCGCCATGAACATGGCCAACGGCAATCGCCGCGAGTCCGATCCGACGATCTGGACCATCTCCAACGGCCGTCTCTACATCTTCGCCAGCGCCGCCGGCTCGGAGCGCTTCCGCCAGGATGCCGAGACGAACGCGACGCGCGCCGCCGCCAACTGGCAGACCCTGAAGAACGCGCCGAGCCAGTAGGCCCGGCGCCCTTCCCCGTCAGTTCAGCCCCGCCTTGCGCAGGCTCGCTTCGACCCGGCGCTGCAACGCCGGGTCCTGGAAGCGCGTGCCGAAGCTCGCGGCATCGAGATGCGGGTTCTTGCGCCGGCCCTCTTCCAGCGCTTCCTTCGCTTCGGCCGGGCGGCCCATCTCGGCGTAGGCGCCGGCCAGCGGCAGGTCGAGCAAGGGATAGGCCGGGAAGCGCGCGCGGACGGACTCGAGCAGTCGCACCGCGTCGGCATGGCGGCCGCTCAACAGGTAGGCGATGCCGAGATTGAGCGCGGCCTCGGGACCGATATTCGGATTGAGCCGCGCGGCGATTTCCGCGGTCGCGATCGATTCCTCGATACGGCCCGTCCACAGCAGGACCGCGGCCCGCGCCAGCAGGACCTCGGCATCGCTCGGATTGATGTCGAGCGCGCGCTCCGATTCGGCCATCGCCAGCTCGTATTTCTGGGTGGCGGCATAGGCGCGGGCGAGCACGCCGCGCGCCGGCACGTTCTCCTCGTCGAGCTCGATCGCCTTCTGCGCGTAGCGGATCGCCGTGTCGATGTCCTGCTGGGCGAACTCGGACCAGCCGAAGGTGGCCCGCTCGAAATAGACACCGGCCAGCTCAGCATAGGCGTCGGCGTAGGTCGGCGACATCAGCATCGCCTTCTCCACCATCTCGCGCGCCATCCGGTTGCCTGAGCGCGTCACCTCGCCCGCCATCGCGCGGCCGCGCAGCAGCATGTCATAGGCATCGAGATTGTCGGTCGGCTTGCGCAAGGATTGGTGCAGGGCGATCTGCTGCAGGTTGCTCGCCAGCGTGCCGGCGACCCGGCGGGCGATGCGCTCCTGCACGGCGAAGATGTCGCCGAGATCGTCGTCGTACTGCTCGGACCAGAGCTGCGTGCCGCTCATCGCATCGCTGAGCTGGACGGTGACGCGCACGCGCGAGCCCATGCGGCGCACCGTGCCGCCCACGATGTAGCGGGCCTTGAGCGCGCGCCCGATCTCCTCCAGCGGTATGTTCTTGCCCTTGAAGGGCAGCACCGCACCATAGGACAGGACGGTCAGCTGCTTGAAGCGGCCCAGCGCGCGCGTGATGTCCTCGCTGAGGCCATCGGAGAAGTAATCCTGGCCGGGATCGCCGCTCTGGTTGGCGAAGACCAGCACCGCCACCGAAAGGCCCGTCTCGGCCGGCACATGCGCGGTCGCCACGGTCTCCTCCGGCACGACGCGACTCGAATAGTAGAAGGCGCCGGCGCCCGCGAGCGCTATAGCTGCAACGGTCACGATGGCGGCCACCATCCGATGGCGTCGCGGCGCCGTGGACAAGGCCGAAGCACCATCGGCGAGCGCCGCAGGATCGAGCGTGTAGACGCGGACCGGCCGGTCGATGTTCTTCACCGAGCGGTTGCCGAGGTCGCGGAACGGCAGAGCGAGCTTGTCGCGCACCTGCTCGTAGACGCCGACCGACAGCACGATGGCGCCCGGCTCCGCCACGCCCTGCAGACGGGCAGCGACGTTGACCGTATCGCCGAAGACATCGTCGCCGGACGCGATGACGTCGCCGAGGTTCAGGCCGATGCGGAAGGCCTGCCGCCGCTCGACCGGCACGCCGGCATTGCGTTCCGCCATGCCCCGCTGCAGCTCGACGGCCGACCGCACCGCCTCGACGGCGCTGCCGAACTCGACCATCACGCCGTCGCCCACCGTCTTCACGATGCGGCCGTGGAACTGTTCGACCACCGGCGCCACCAGCTCGGCCAGATGCGCGCGCAGGTCGACGAGGGTGCGTTCCTCGTCGGCGCGCATCATGCGGCTGTAGCCGTAGACGTCGGCGAACAGGATCGTCGCCAGTCTGCGGTTGTTGGGGGTAGCCGGCATCGGGTCTCGTGTCAGCGCGGCTTGTGATAAAAGACGACTTCTTCGGTCATGCTGTGGCTTCCCTGCGGTGGTCCCAATATGGCGTCCGGGCGGTACCTACCGCCAGAACGGTTCGAGAGCGAGATGTCCCTGTCCCTGCGCCTTGCATCCCTACTTTGCGTCATGACTGTGGCGCCCGCCCTCGCCCAGGACCAGATGCCGACGGTGCTCGACTGCACGGGGCCCTTCTCCCGCAACGCCGACGAACGCACGCTGGCTCGGATCTTCGGCGCCGCCAATGTCGAACGGGCCGACATCTACGTCGGCGAAGGCAATACGGAGCCGGGGACCGCCATCTTCGCAAAGGATCCCGGGAAGCGCATCGACATCCTCTGGCACGGTGCCTATGCCCGCCCCAACGTCGTGATCATCCGCAACGGCTCGACCTGGCCGGTCGCCGTCACGGGTCTCGACAAGCCGGTCGTGAACGGTGCGACGCTGGTCGAGATCGAGGCGATGAACGGCAAGCCCTTCACCCTGTCGGGATTCGGCTGGGATCAAGGGGGTTATTCGAACGGCTGGGACGGCGGCCGGCTCGACAAGCCGGTCGGCGGCTGCAATCTCTCGGTGCGCTTCGATCCGGCAAGCGATGCGCCCGGCGATGCGCTCGACAAGGTGAACGGCGACGTCGAGTTCCTGTCGACCGACAGCGCCATGCGGCAGACGAAGCCGGTCGTGGTCGAGATCGAACTCGGCTGGCCGCAGTAGCGGCTCATGGGAGCGCGCAACTCCAGTTGCGCGCTCCATTGACGCGTTCAGACGTACACGGCTTTCATCTGCGTTTCGGGGTAGCGCGTGCCGGCGGGACCGCCCGGCGGCAGGGCCGATGACAGGCGCGCCACCTCTTCTGCGGACAGCGTCACCGCGACCGCGCCGACATTCTCGTCGACGCGCGCGGCCTGCTTGGTGCCGGGGATCGGCACAATGTCCGGGCCCTGCGCCAACAGCCAGGCCAAAGCGACTTGCCCGGGCGTGCAGTTCTTCACCCTGGCCACCGCCTCGATCTCCGACACGAGTTCGAGATTGCGCGCGAGGTTGTCCGCCGCGAAGCGCGGATGGCGGCCGCGATTGTCGCCTTCGGGAATGTCGGAAGGCTGGCGCACCGCGCCGGTCAGCAGGCTACGGCCGAGCGGCGAGTAGGCCACGAAGGAGATGCCGAGCGCGCGCGTCGTCTCCAGCGTCTCCTCGGCATCGCGGCGATAGAGCAGCGAGTATTCGCTCTGCACGGCCGCGATGGCATGCACCTTGTGCGCCCGCCGGATCGTCTCGGGACCGGCTTCGCTGAGGCCGAGCGCGCGCACCTTGCCGGCTTTCACCAGCTCGCCCATGGCGCCGACCGTGTCCTCGATCGGCACCGCAGGATCGACCCGGTGCTGGTAGTAGAGATCGATCACCTCGACGCCCAGCCGCTTCAGGCTCGCGTCGCAGGCCGCTTTCACATAGGCGGGGCTGCCATCGACGCCATTCAGGCCGCCCGGCCGCTGGATCTGGCCGAACTTGGTGGCCAGCACGACCTTGTCGCGTTTGCCGCCGGCCAGTGCCTGGCCGAGCAGCGTCTCGTTGTGGCCCCAGCCATACATGTCGGAGCTGTCGAGGAAGGTGACGCCGCGCTCGATCGCATGATGGATCAGGCGGATCGCGGCGGCATCGTCGCTCTTCCCATAGGCGCCGGACAGCGACATGCAGCCGAGTCCGATCGGGAAGACGTCGATGCCGCTCTTGCCGAGCGAGCGGACGAAGGTGTTGGTCGTGGTCATGCTGTGCCTTCTCTAGGAAATGTCGCTCGACTGGATGCGCTTCACGCCGGCCTCGGTCATCTGCTTCCAGGCGGCGGCCAGGGAGCCGTTGAGGTCGATGGCGCGCGTCGCATCCTCGATCACGTAGGTGGTGAAGCCGAGCTTACGGGCATCCAGCGCCGTCCAGGCGACGCAGAAATCGGTGGCGAGTCCGGTCAGGAAGACCGTGTCGATGCCGCGCGCCTTGAGATAGGCCGCAAGGCCCGTCGTCGTCTTGCGATCGGCCTCCTCGAAGGCGGAGTAGCTGTCGACGTCCTTGTTGAAGCCCTTGCGGATGATGAGCTGCGCCGTCGGCAGCTTGAGATCCTTGTGAAGGGCCGCATCGTCGGAGCCCTGCACGCAATGGTCAGGCCAGAGGACCTGCGTGCCGTAGGAGAGGCCGATCGTCTCGAACGGCTTCTTGGCGGCGTGCGCAGTGGCGAACGAGGCATGGCCCGGCGTGTGCCAGTCCTGGGTCACGACGACGTTGCGGAACGAGCCGGCGAGCTTGTTGATGATCGGCACGACCTCGGCACCGCCCTTCACCGGCAGGGTGCCGCCGTCAACGAAGCAGTTCTGGACGTCGATGACGATGAGGGCGCTGTTGGCGCCGGGCTTGACCGGATCGGCGGCGAGGACCGGCGACACTGCGCCGCCGGCGAAGCCGAGCGCCGTTGCCGACCAGATGAAGCCACGGCGAGACAGACGAAGTGTATTCGATGTCATGAGCCATCCTCCGACGTTGGATGATGCCCCAGTCTAGCGCCTCCGGAACGAAACTGCGAAGCTCGATGCCGATCGCGGCATCGGGAAACTGTCGTGCCGACGAAGGCATGGAGGTTGCATGGCATTGCTCATCGTCAATCTGGACAAGGTCATCGGCAGTGCCGAGGCCTTCCGCGATGCCTTCAAGGAGCAGCTTCCCGACCTGCCCATTCGCTTCTGGCCCGACGCCGGCGACGTGAAGGACATCGAATATCTCGCCTTCATGCATCCGGATTTCGACCAGCTTCCCGCCTTCCCCAACCTGAAGGCCATGTTCAGCCGTTCCGCCGGCGTCGAAAGCTTCGTCCGGCATCCGAAGCTGCCCAAGGTCCCGCTCGGCAAGGTCGAACCTTCGGGCGGCGATCCGATGATGACGGAGTACACCGTCATGCATGTCCTGCGCCTGCATCGCGACGTGCCGGGCTACCAGGCAGCCCAGGCCCGCAAGGAATGGCTTCGGGTGCCGATCGTGCGGCCCGAGCAGAGGCGCGTCGGCTTCCTGGGCTTCGGCATGATGGCCACGGCGCCGGCGCTGGTCCTGAAGTCGCTGGGCTTCCCGGTCTCCGCCTGGGTACGCTCGCCTCGGCCGGCCGCCGAGGTCCCGCTCTTCCACGGCCGCGACCAGCTCGAAGCCTTTCTCGGCCAGACCGACATCGCCGTGTGCCTGCTGCCGCTGACGGCCGAAACCGAGGGCATCTTCAACGCGCACACCTTCGCCATGATGCCGAAGGGATCGATGCTGGTGAACATCGGGCGCGGCAAGCACGTGGTGGAGAAGGACCTCATCGCCGCCCTCGATTCGGGCCAGCTCGCCTACGCCGCCCTGGACGCCCTCCACCCCGAGCCGCTGCCGCCGGACAACCCGCTGTGGCTGCATCCCAGGGTCACGATCATGCCGCACGTGGCGCGGCGGCCGACCGTCGGGCAACTGGTCGCCGAGGTCGCCGCGAACCTGCGCAGCCTCGAGGCCGGTGGACGGCTGCTGCAGGAAATCGACGTCGCGCAGGGCTACTGACCGTGGCGGCGTATCGCAGCTTCCTGTTCGCGCCCGGCAACCATGCGCGGAAGGTCGAGAAGGTCTTCGACTGTGGCGCCGACCACGTGATCCTCGACCTCGAGGACGCGGTGGCCAAAGCCGAGAAGGTCGCGACCCGCGCGCTCGTCGTCGAGGCGCTGAAACGGCCACGCAAGATCGGTGCGTACATCCGGGTCAACGGCTTCAACACGGAATTCTGTTACGGCGACGCCGTGGCGATCGTCGGTCCGGGCCTCGACGGCATCATCCTGCCGATGGTCGAGAGACGCGAGCAGATCGCGGCCTTCGACTGGCTTGTCGGGGCACTCGAACGCGAGCGCGGCCTGCCGCCGGGCGGCATCGACATCATCCCCATCGTCGAAACGGCAAAGGGCATCGCCAACGCGCGGGCCATCGCCGCCGCGGGCACGCGGGTGAAGCGCATGGCCTTCGGCGCCGGCGACTACACGCTCGACGTGAACATGGAATGGACACTGGGCGAGAGCGAGCTGGAGCATGCGCGGGCCGAGATGGCCGTGGCCTCCCGCGCCGCCGGCCTCGAAGCGCCGATCGACACCGTCTGGGTCCATATCAAGGACCTCGACGGAGTCGCGAACTCTGCCAAGCGGGCCAAGCAGCTCGGCTTTCAGGGCAAGATGTGCATCTACCCGCCCCAGGTCGAACGGGTGAACGCGGTGTTCACCCCAACCGAAGCGGAGATCGCCTTCGCGAAACGCGTCGTCGCGGCGTTCGACCAGGCGGAACGCGAGGGCTCCTCGTCGATCCAGCTCGACGGTTACTTCATCGACTACCCAATCGTCTACAAGGCGCGACGCACGCTCGACCTGGCGCGTGCCGCCGGAGAGATGACTTAGCTCACTGGCCCTTGAAGACCGGCGGGCGCTTCTCAGCGAAGGCCTTCCGCGCTTCCTTGGCGTCCTCGGAGCCGTTCAGGATGCCGCCGGCATTCGAGGTGAGGACCATCGTGGTCTCGAGCGTGCTGTCGAGGGCCGCGCGCATGATGCGCTTGCCGACCCACTGCACCAGCGGCGGCACCTTGATGATGCGATCGCACAATGCGCGCGTGGTCTCCTCCAGTTTCTCCGAGGCGACGAGATGGTTGAGCATGCCCCAGTCGTAGGCGCGCTGGGCGTCGAGCTCGCCGGTGTAGGCGAATTCCAGCGCGCGGCCGAGGCCGACCATCTTGGGCAGGTAGTAGGATCCGCCATTCTCGATGATCTGGCCGGCATTGTGGTAGCCGATGAAACGCGTCTTATCGCAGCCGATGCGGATGTCGCAATGAAGCGCCATGTCCATGCCCGATCCGACCGCCGGACCGTTGATCATGGCGATTGTCGGCTTGCGGATCAGCGAGATGTCGCGGTGGAGCTTGGTGAAGCCGTGATAGAAATGCTGGCGCGCGGCGTCGGGCCCCTCGTGGGAGCCGCGGTTGCCGGGGAACTCCTCGCCCGTCACCTCCGCCGGCATCTTCGAGCGCAGATCGGCACCGGCACAGAAGACACGGCCGACGCCGGTGAGCACGATCACGCGGATCTTCGGATCGTCGTCGCCGGCGCGCATGTATTCGCCGACCTTGGCGACCGTGCCGTTCTCCTCCGCCGTCCCGACCAGCGCGTTGAGCCGGTCCGGGCGGTTGAACTTGATCCAGAGGATTCCGTTCTCCTCGGGTTCGTACGACAGGTAGTCGACGAGCTTCGGTGCCATGCGCGTTTCCTCGGTACTGATTGGGGACGCGGAGTATCGACCGGCGCAAAGCAGCCGTCATGGGTACAGTTTCGCAGCGCCTCTCAGATCACGCCTTCGGCCTCCAGGCCGCGCAGATCGCCGGCGCTCATGCCCAGCAGCGTGCCGTAGACCTCTTCATTGTGCTGCCCCAGCGCGGGGCCGAGCGTGTCGATGCCGCCCGGCGTGCCGGTGAGGCGCGGCACGACGTTGGGAACCGCGAGCTCGCCGCTGCGCGGGTCGTTCACGCGGGCGATGTTGCCGCGCGCCGCGTAGTGCGGATCGAGGAAGATCTCGTCGACCGACGCCACGATCCCGCACGGCACTTCCGCGCCCTCGCAAAGGCGGACGGCCTCCTGTTGCGTGTGCCGCTTCGCCCAGTCGGCGACCAGGCCGTCAACCGCGGGGCGCTGCTTCTCGCGCTGGGCGATCGTGCCGTAGATGCCGTCGCCCGCCACCTCGGGCCGTCCCATCAGCCCGGCCATGCGGGCGAAGATCTTGTCATTGGTGCAGGCGATGGCGATCCAGCGTCCATCGCCGGTCTGGTAGTGGCTGTGCGGACAGACATTGGGTGCCGCGGCCCCCATGCGCTGGCGGATGAAACCCACTTTGTCGTAGGCCGGTGCCATCTCGTCGAGGATGCGGAAGATCGGCTCGTAGAGCCCGATGTCGATCTGCTGGCCGCGGCCAGTGGCGTCGCGCGAGCGCAGCGCCATCATCACGCCGAGCGCGCCGTAGAGTCCCGCCATGTAGTCGGCGAGCGTCGCCGAGCCCGGCGTTACCGGCGGCCCCTCGGGGTCGCCCGCCAGGAAGGAGATGCCGCCGAAGGCATTACCGATCCGTCCGAAGCCCGGCTTGTGGCTGTAAGGCCCCGTCTGGCCATAGCCCGAGACCCGCAGCATCACGAGGCGCGGGTTGACGCCGCTCAGCACGTCCCAGCCGAGGCCCCAGCCTTCCAGGGTGCCCGGCTGGAAGTTCTCGGTCAGGGCATCGGCCTTGGCGGCGAGTTGCTTCAGGATCGCCGCGCCCTTGGGCGACTTCAGGTTCAGCGTCACCGACTTCTTGTTGCGCGCCTCCGACAGCCAGACCAGCGTGTCGCCGCACTCGGCCACCGTGCCCAGCCGGCGGCAGGGATCGCCCACCTTGGGCTGCTCGACCTTGATCACCTCGGCGCCGAACTCGGCCATGAGGGTCGCGCAATAGGGCGCGGCGATGTAGGTGGCGATGTCGATCACACGCAGGCCGGCGAGCGGCCGGCCGTTCAGAGCCTCGTCGGACACGGTCAGGCCGCCTCCTCGAGCGTCGAGCATTTTCCGCTGACCCGGGTCTGGCGCATGTAGCGGCGGTGACGGTCGGCGTCGTAGCCGCTGCCGGCATGGAGCAGGCAGCGATTGTCCCAGAGCACGACGTCGCCCGGCTGCCAGGCGTGATGGTAGACGTGCTCGGGCTGGACCGCCTCGTCGGTCAGCGCGTCGATCAGGGCGCGGCCCGCGGCCGGGTCCATGCCCTCGATCTCGCGGACGTGAGAGCCGAGGAACAGGTTACGCGCGCCGGTCGCCGGATTGGCCCGCACGAGCCGCTGGCGCACCGGCGGCAGCGAGGCCGCCAGCTCGGGCGACACCGCATCGGGCGCGACCTTGGAGCGCGAATAGACATAGTCGTGGATCGCGATCAGCGGATCGAGCTCTGCCTTGCGCTCGGGCGAAAGGCGGTCGTAGGCCGCGCGCAGCGAGACGAACATCGTGATGCCGCCCTCGGACGGCGTCTCGTAGGCGCACATGACCGAGAGGAAGGCCGGCACCGGTTTGAACGAGGCATCGGAGTGCCACATGTTGTTGCCGGTCAGGAAGATCGTCTTCTTGTGCGTGCTGCCCAGCACCGTGCCGTCCTTCTGGACGTTCCCGATCGTGCCGAAATATTCGAGCTTGCCGACGCTGGTGTGACTGGGCTCCGGGTTGCCCAGCTGCCGCGTGAGGGCAAGCTGGCGATCGTCGTCCATCGCCTGGTCGGGGAAGCAGACGAAGGAGTAGCGATCGACCGCCGCGTTGATCTCCGCGACCAGGTCGGGCGTGAGCGGCTTGCCGACGTCGACGCCGCGGATGCGGGCACCGAACTCGGGATGCAGCTTTTCGTATTGAAGTTGGGGCATGTCGAACGGACCTCCAGCAATGAACTCTTCAGCGACGCCGCGGGGCTCGGCGCGGCGCCGCACATCCGAATGTATCGCGCCTTAGATACGGTAGGCCTGGCGCGCCAGCAGTTTCCAGTCGCCACCCTGCTTCTGCCACACCATCAGGATGCCGATCTTGATGGGCGTCGTCTTGCCCTCGCTCAGCGTTTCGCCGGTGAGGATGTGGCGCGCGATGGCATTGTCGCCCACGACCTTCACCGTGGGCTCCGACAAGGTGATGAAGTTCCAGGTGCTCTTGCCGCTGGTCGAGGCGGCGATGAACTCCGCCTTGGTCTCGAGACGGCCGGCGGAGTGACCGTAGCTCATCTGCTCGGCGCACAGCGCGTCGAACTTCGCCTTGTCGGCCTTGAGCATGGCGGTGCGGAAGTTCTCGACCGCGTTGGTGACCGCCGCCTCGTCACCGGACTCCGCCCGCGCGACGCGCACCGATCCCGTTCCAAGCAGGGCCAGCGCACCCGCGCCGGCGAAAGACAGAAAACGCCGATTGATCTTCATGAGCGATTCCTTCCCTAGGCTAGGCCGGTCGTTGCCGGCAGCCGAGCCTAATCCCGTTTCGCCTCCTCCGCACACCCAGGAGTGGAGGTTGTTCCGGGAAAGCGCCCTACTTCGGCAGGTGCGATTTCAGGAAGGTACGCACCCGCTCGATCGTGCGCGCCTTGAGCTCGGGCGGGTCGCGCCACGGGAAGACCGTGATCTCGGCATTGGGTGCGAGCGACGCGACGTCGATCGACGTCTGCAGCGGATGCGAGGACGTCTCGTCCGGCAGGACCAGGATCGGCTTGGGACAGCCGGCGATGAAGTCGCGCGGCACGCTGTAGAGGAAATCGGGCTGCACGTCCCACAGGCTGTGCTGGTACTTCTCGATCGTCTCCGCCGACACGTCGGGCCGGCGCTCCCGGAACCCCGGGATCCAGTTGTCGGCGCTGTGCCGGACCATGACGCCGGGATCCTCGGGCCGATGGCCAACGGTCTGGCAGAACACGGCGGCGACGACCCGCTCGGGCGCCCGCTGCAGCAGCTTGCCGGCGAAACAGCCGCCGATGCAGTAACCCATGTAGAAGAACTCGCGAATGCCGAGATGATCCATCAGCCCGAGCTGGTCGTCGGCGAAGGCGTCCCACGCATTCTCCACCGGCACCGGACCGGTGCTCTCGCCGCCATTGGCGTTGCGCTGGTCCATGGTGATGCAGCGGAAGTCGGTCTTGAATTCTTCCATCGCGTTGATGACGGCGGTCTGCCAGTTGCTGACCCGCGAATTCAGTCCGCCGCCCGGCGTGACCAGCAGCGGAAAGCCGGAGCCGGCCTCTTCATAACGAATGCGTACGTCGCCCTGTTGATAGAACGGCATTTACTCTCCCTAAACTATTGGGAGCAGTTTACCCGAGCGGGAGAGCCCGTCACGGAGAGCTTACTCGGACAGGTCGAGCTTTCCCTGAAGCTGGAGGAGCTGGACGGCCTGCAGTGACAGCACGCTCAACGCGTCCCGGATCTCTCCGGCCGCGACCATCCGGAACGCTTCGGCCAGCGGAACACGCTTCACGGCCAACTCTTCGGTCGCTTCCGGCTCCGATTCTCCCGGCGTCAGGCCCCAGGCGATGTAGGCGACGGCGCGCTCGTCCGAGACGGAGTTCGAGAGATCGGCCTCCAGGATCTTCCGCCAGCGGCGCGCGGTGAGCCCCGTCTCCTCCCGCAGCTCTCGCGCCGCCGAGTCGACCGGATCGATACCGTGCGCCCCGCCGCCCTCGGGGATTTCCCAGCTGTAGGCGTCGAGCGGGAAACGATACTGGCCGACCAGGTAGGTATGGAACTCGGCATCGACCGGCACGACGCCGATGGCGAGGTTCTTGTAGTGGACGAGACCATAGATGCCGGGGGTCTGCGCCGGCGTCAGCACCTCGTGATGGGTCAACCGGATCCACGGATTCTCGTAGACGTCTTTTTGGGACAGTATGGTCCAGGGACCCTTCTTCTCGTTCGTCATTCAGCCCCCGGTCCGTTTCGCTGGACTGGATACTAACAGCCTCGCCCGTTGGATCGGACATGTTGAAAGAATTTGGCCCCGAGATCTGGATTGCAGAGGGCACGGAGGTCGTAGCAGCCCTGGGGTTTCACTATCCCACCCGAATGGCTGTCATACGATTGACCGACGGCGACCTCTTCATCTGGTCGGCGACGGCGCTGACGGACGGTCTTCGCGCACAAATGGATGCCCTCGGGAAAGTCCGTCATCTGGTCGCGCCCAATTCACTGCATCATGTCTTCCTTGCGGACTGGAAGCGTGCCTATCCCGATGCGTCTCTCCATGCGCCGCCGGGATTGCGGGAGAAACGAAAGGACCTCGCCTTCGATGGCGACCTCACGAATGTGCCACCTGTGTATTGTGTTTGGGCCGGGGAGATGGTGAACACCTGTTCGGAGACATGGTGAACACATTTCAGATTAGCCTGGCTTATCGA
>NZ_JBXAPM010000019.1:0-107690 GCF_058803965.1 Reyranella sp. GW821-FHT14A01 | reverse complement strand
ACGGCCTCCCCCCCCTTCCCCCCCCCCCCCCCCAGCGCCAGTGCCGCGCCGAGGTCGGCGAGCAGCTTGCCCGTCGCTTCGTCGGTGAGCTTGCCGTCGGCGAACCTGTTCTGCGCCTGGGCGATCATGACTTCGGGCTTGTTGACCGGGCGGCCGTCGAGGAACACCAGCGTCTGGCGCAGCTGGTACTGCGCGCGCGCCGTGCCGAGCACGCCCATCGAGGCGCCGAACAGCGCGACCGGCTTGGCGGCGAAGGGTTGCGGCGTCATGCGCGACAGCCAGTCGATGGCGTTCTTCAGCACGCCCGAGATGCCGTAATTGTATTCGGGACTCACCAGCACGAGGCCGTCGGCCTCCAGCATGGCCTTCTGTGCGGCCTGCACCTTGTCGGGGAATCCCTTGGCCTGGATGTCGGCGTCGTAGAGCGGCCAGTCGCCGATCTCGATCATCTGGCAGGACGCGCCGGCCGGCAGCCGCTCGACGAAGGCCTGCAGCGCGAGGCGGTTGAACGACGCCTTGCGCAGGCTGCCGCAGAAAGCGACCAGTTTCAGGCTCTCGGACATGCGAAGGGTTCCTTTGTCAGCGTGATCGTTGACGGCTACATAGGTGGCCCTTGGAATGTTGGCAAACGCGGGAGCAAGGCGAAAGATGATGCGATCCGTAACGATGGCCGCCGGATTTGCGGCCGCCGCATTGGCCTTTTCCCAGCCTGCCGCCGCGCAGGACCAGCCGCCCGACAAGTGGGTGACGAGCTGCACCATGGACGGCGGCAAGGATTGCGGCGTGCAGGCGACGATCGACGGCAACAGCCTGCTCGGCCAGTTCCTCGTGATGCGCTACTCGGCGGCCTACAACAAGATCTCCGTGGTCGGCGACGGCCAGGGCGTGCGGGCCAGCGTCCAGGTCGATTCCAACCCGTTCATCTCGACCAGCATCTGCGGCCAGGGCATCTGCCAGTTCGACGACTACAAGTCGGCCGAGCTGCTGCAGCAGCTGCGCTCGGGCTCGCAGATCCAGGTCCAGCTCCAGTTGCAGGACACGATGGCCGGCCCGTTCATGCAGACGCTGAGGGGCTTCGACGCCCAATTGCAGCGGGCGCTGGCAGCCCAACGCGGCCCCTGACGTTCACATCATCGTGTCATCGCGGTGGAACCCGTTGCCGCGATGATGCCGGCCCGCGCTCGCCGGCCGCGCGGTGTCTGGTGATTCGGCCGGCTTCACCGGAGGGACGTTCATGACCAAGATTTTCCGCAGGAGCCTTCTCAGCCTCGCCGCCGTTGCCGCGCTGTCCGCCGCCCCGGCCTTCGCCGAGACGCAGACCTACAAGGCCACGCTGAACGGCGCGAGCCAGGTGCCGCCGGTCACGACCAAGGGCACGGGCGCCCTCACCGCGAGCTACGACACGGCCACCAAGAAGCTCACCTGGTCGGTGACCTATGCCGACCTGAGCGGCCCGCCGACGGCGGCGCATTTCCACGGCCCCGCGGCCGCCGGCGCCAATGCCGGCGTGGTGATCCCGCAGAAGGACGGCCTTGCTAGCCCGATGAAGGGCGAGGCGACCCTGACCGACGCGCAGGCCGCCGACCTCATCGCCGGCCGCTGGTATTTCAACATCCACACGGATGCGAACAAGGGCGGCGAGATCCGCGGCCAGGTCCTGAAGTAGGCTTGCGAGAAACCTCGCGCGTTGCTTCCCCCTCCCAGCCTCCTCCGTTTGACGGGAGAGGTGGCCCCGGCGCTGTTTACAGCGCCTTTGGCCGGAGGGGAAAGCCACAGTCGAAGCGCCAAGCGCCTCTTACTGCTGACGGCGGTACAGGAAGCAGTTGTCGGCCTTGGGCATCTTGATGCCTTCGTAATAGGTCATCGCCGTCGGGGCCGAGAGGAGCAGGGTGGTCGTGTTGGCGCCACCCGCTTCCGTGCGCGTCATCTCGATCAGGCGGCGGCCGATGCCCTGGCCCTGGCAGGCCTTGTCGACCGCGAGGTCCGACAGGTAGCAGCAGAAGCAGAAATCGGTGACCGAGCGGGCGAAGCCCACCAGCCTGCCGTCCTGGCGCGCGGTCAGGATCAGGTTGGCGTGCTTCAGCATCTGCTCGATGCGCGGACGGTCGGTGATCGGCCGGTTCAGGCCCGACTTGGCGACCACGTCGATATATTCGTCGGCGCCGAGATCGTCCTCGCGGGCGTAGATCGTGTTCATTGCGTCAACCATCTCCTCAGGGCGGCCGAGACCTCGGCCGGTCTCTCCAGCGGCGTCATGTGCCCGCATTCCTCAATCACCACGAGGCGGGCATTGGCGATGTCGGTGGCGATCTCCTGGGCGCGCGCCAAGGGCGTGACCAGGTCCTGGCGGCCGACGATCACCACCGCCGGCATTTCGATCTCGACCAGCAGCGAGCGGCTGTCGGCGCGGCCCAGGATCGCCTGCTGCTCGCGCACGAAGCCGTCGCCGCCGATCTCGGTCGCCATGTCGAGCAGCGCCTGGGTGAGTTCCTTGTCGTCGACCCGCGAGGGATGGACGAGCTGCGGCAGCAGGGTCGGGTGCACGCCATGGAAGCGGCCGATGCGGGTCTGCTCGATGAAGCCGCGCCGCCGCGCCGCCGTCTCCGGCGAATCGGGGCCGGCCTGCGTGTCCATCAGGGCGATGCGCTCGACCCGCTCGGGTGCGCGACGGAAGATCTCCAGGGCGACGTAGCCGCCCATCGAGAAGCCGCAGAGCGCGAAGGTCGGCGGCGCCAGGCTGAGCGTCGCCTCGGCCATTGCCGCCATCGTGTCGTGGTGCCAGAGTTCGGGGATGGTGAAATCGGCGATATCGGCCAGCGCCTCGACCTGGGGGTCGTAGACGCGGCGCGTGTTGAGCAGGCCCGGCAGAAGCACGAGCGGAGAACGCGGCATGGCGGGCGGCCTCAGATCTGGATCTGGTTGCCGAGTTCGATAGCGCGGTTGGGCGGGATGCGGAAGAAGGTCTTGGTGGCCGAGGCTGAATGGGAGAGCGAGATGAACCAGTCGCGGCGCCAGCGGCCGAGCTTGGAATGCTGCGACGGCACCAGGGTCTCGCGACCGAGGAAGAACGAGGTCTCCATCTCGTCGTAGGCGATGCCGTGCGGGCGGCAGGCGCGCAGCGCCTCGGGAATGTCGGGCTGCTCGGTGAAGCCGTAATGGGCGATCACCGTGTGGAAGCCCTTGCCCAGCCGCTCGACCTCGACCCGGTTGGCGTCGGACACGAAGGGTACGTCCATCGTGTCGACCTGCAGGATGATGATGCGCTCGTGCAGGACCTTGTTGTGCTTGAGATTGTGCAGGAAGGCGGCCGGTGTATGGGTCGCATCGGCGGTCAGGAAGACGGCGGTGCCGGCGACGCGGTCGGGTGCGCGCTCCATGCGCTCGAGGAACTGCCTGAGCGGCAGGGAGCCTTCGCTCAGCTCCGTGGCGACCAGCCGGCGGCCGCGCCGCCAGGTCATGATGGTGAAGTAGATCAGCGAGGCCACGATCAGCGGGAGCCAGCCGCCGTCGGGGATCTTGAGCGCGTTGGCGATGAAGAAGGCGAGGTCGGGGATGGCGAGGAAGCCGAACACCGCCGCAGCGAGCGGCCACGACCACTTCCACACCAGGATCGCAACCGCCATGGCCAGCGCCGCATCGACCAGCATGGCGCCGGTGACGGCGAGACCGTAGGCGCCGGCCAGCGCGCCCGAGGAGCCGAAGCCCACGACCAGCGCCACGACGCCCGACATCAGGAGCCAGTTCACCCGCGGGATGTAGATCTGGCCGATCGCCGTCTCGGACGTGTGGTGGATCTCCATGCGCGGCAAATAGCCGAGCTGGATCGCCTGCCGGGTCAGCGAGAACACACCGGTGATGACCGCCTGCGAGGCGATGACGGCGGCCAGGGTCGAGAGCACGACCAGGAAGATGATGTAGTCCTTCGGCACGAGCTCGAAGAAGACCTGATGCACGAGCCCGGGGTTCTCGATGATCAGTGCGCCCTGTCCGAAATAGTTCAGCAGCAGGCCCGGCATGACGAGGCCGAGCCAGGCGGCGCGGATGGGCTTCCGGCCAAAATGGCCCATGTCGGCGTAGAGCGCCTCGGCGCCGGTGACCGCCAGCACGATCGAACCGAAAGCCCAGAAGATGCCGAAGCCCTGGTCGGTGACGAGGTAATAGGCATGGAGCGGGTTGATCGCCGCGAGGACCGAGGGATTCTTGACCACCTGCCAGGCGCCCAGCACGCCCAGCACGACGAACCACACCAGCATCACCGGCCCGAACAGCCGGCCGACATCGGCCGTGCCGCGCGATTGCAGCATGAACAGGCCGACCAAGATGATCAGCGACAGCGGCAGCACGAAGGGCGTGAACGCGGGCGCTGCCGCCGACAGGCCCTCGACGGCGCTCATGACCGAGACGGCCGGGGTGATGATCGCGTCGCCGTAGAACAGCGCCAGCCCGATCACCGCCAGCACCACGATGGAGCGGCGAACCTTCGCTGCCTTGCCGTTCAGGCCGCGCGTCGCGAGCGTCGCGAGCGCCAGCACGCCGCCTTCGCCCTTGTTGTCGGCGCGCATGATCAGCACGACGTACTTGATGGTGACGGTCAGCGTGACCGCCCAGAACAGCATCGAGAGCACGCCCAGCACATGCTCGCGCGTCGGCGCCATCCCGCTGCCGTGCACGAAGGTCTCGCGCAGCGCATAGAGCGGGCTGGTGCCGATATCGCCGAAGACGACGCCCAGCGCACCAAGTACCAGGGCGGCACCCGCCGGATGGGGGGCGTGCTGGCTGCTGGTGGCGGCGGCTTCGGGAGACGAGGATTGGCTGGTTTCGGCTGGTGCCATGATCACAAACGCCGCCTCGGACGGCGGCGCGGCGAGGGTTTGCGCTTCGCCCTTCGCGCTGTCAACGAGCCAAATAAGGCACCGTTGCGACGAAAGCGCTTGACTTGGGACGACCCTCCGGGCGGCCTTGGGGATAGGGAGGGTCCCCATGCAAAAACCGGCACAAAAACCTGCCGAAGACCATGCCGATGTCAGCCAGCCGCGGCTTTATCGCGAGGACAGCTGGGAGCCGCATTTTGCCCGGCTGAGGCGGGAGGACCCGGTCCATTGGCATCCGGAGAGCCCGTTCGGCCCTTACTGGTCGGTCACGCGCTATGCCGACATTACTAAAGTCGAACTCGATCCGGCGACCTTCTCCTCGGCCTCCGAGCTGGGCGGCATCCAGATCACCGACCAGCCCCAGGGCGAGGAGCTGCCCAACTTCATCCGCATGGACCCGCCGCGCCACACCGCCCAGCGCAAGACCGTGGCGCCGATCGTGGCCCCGTCCAACCTGGCCAACATGGAAGGGCTGATCCGCCGGCGTACCGCCGACGTCCTGGACGGCCTGCCGCGCGGAGAAACCTTCGACTGGGCCGACCGGGTCTCGACCGAACTCACCGCCATGATGCTGGCGACCCTGTTCGACTTCCCGCAGGAGGACCGGCGCAAGCTGACCCACTGGTCCGACGTCGCGATCTGCAACATCGAGGCCGACGACGCGGTCGTGAAGACCAACGAGGCGCGGATGGCCGAGCTGCGTCACATGGCCGAGACCATGGCGGCACTCTGGCAGGAGCGCGCGGCGCGGCCGCCGACCTTCGACCTGATCTCGATGATGGCGCACAGCGAGGCGACGAAGAACATGCCGACGCGCGAGTTCATCGGGAACTTCGCGCTGCTGATCGTCGGCGGCAACGACACGACGCGCAATTCGATGAGTGCCGGCCTGATGGCGATGCTCGACAATCCGCAGGAGGTCGAGAAGGTGAAAGCCGATGCGTCGCTGATGCCGAGCCTGGTGTCGGAGACGATCCGTTGGGCCACACCGGTGATCCACATGCGGCGCACTGCGCGCACGGAGTGCGAGCTGGGCGGCAAGCAGATCGGTGCCGGCGACAAGGTGGTGATGTGGTACGTCTCGGGCAATCGCGACGAGACGGCGATCGACGAGCCCGAACGCTTCCTCGTCGGCCGGCCGAAGGCGCGCCAGCATCTTTCCTTCGGCGCCGGCATCCATCGCTGCGTCGGCGACCGGCTGGCCGAGATGCAGATCAGGATCCTCTGGGAGGAACTCCTGAAGCGCGACCTCCAGATCGAGGTCGAGGGCCCGCCGGTGCGCCTCTACTCCAATTTCATCCGCGGCATCCGCTCGCTGCCGGTCAGGATCAGGAGCTAACGAGCCGTCCCATTGGAGCGCGCCAATCCAGTGGCGCTCAAGCTCATGAAGCGCCACTGGAGTGGCGCGCTCCAATGATTATGAGGCGTTGCGAATGGTCTTAACGCCCGCGGCGAAAGCCTGCTGCAGCAACCACACGTCGCCCGCGATCGAGACGAAGTCGTAGCCGAGCTTCACGAAGTGGGCGGCCTGCTTGGCGTCGACGGCGAGGCGGCCGGCCGACTTGCCGTGCTTCTTCGCCGCCGCGATCGTCGCCTGCTCGGCGGTGAGGAAGTCGGGATGATCGAAGGCGCCGGGCTCGCCCATGGCGACGGTCATGTCGTTGTGGCCGAGCCACAGCATGTCGACGCCGGGCATCGCCGCGATCTCGTCGGCCGCGGCGGCGCCGCGCGGATCCTCGACCTGCAGGATGATGGCGGTGCGCGCATTCTGTTCGGCGAAGCGCGGCAGCAATGGCTCGGAGCGCATGGCGAAGCGCTCGTGCGCGAGCCCCAGCGCCACGCCGCGCGTGCCGTCGGGCCAGTACTTGGCGGCGTCGAGCACCGCCTTGGCCTGCTCGACCGACGACACGATCGGCACCATCACGCCGTCGGCGCCGGTGTCGAGCGCGCGGGAGATGTGATGACGCGATTGCGAGGGCACGCGCACGACCAGCGGCAGGTTTGCAGCCTGCATGTAACGCACGACCTGGCGGACGGTATCGAAGCCGAAACCGGTATGTTCCATGTCCAGCACGGCGAATTCGGCGCCCGCCGCCTTCAGGATCTGGCCGATTCCCGGCGTGGCGAACTCGAACAGGAAGGTGCCGATCTTCGTGGGCTCGGTGCCGACCAGCGCACGCAGGCCGTTACTCGTTCCATTACTTGTCATTGTCATTTCCCCCCATAAGGTCCCGATGCTAGCGTGGGACGTCCCCACCAGACATCTACTTTAGGGAGAGAATCATGAAGCTCTATTACATGCCCGGCGCCTGCTCGATCGGCATCCATGTGCTGCTGGAGGAAATCGGCAAGCCCTACGACCTGCACAAGGTCGACGGCGCCAAGCAGGAGCAGTACGGGCCGGAGTTCGTGGCGCTCAACCCGAAGTCGAAGGTGCCGACCCTGGTGCGCGACGGCGGCGACGTGCTGACCGAGTTCCCCGCGATCGCCGTGTGGCTCGCCCGCAAGAACCCCGAAGCCGGCCTGCTGCCGTCCGACGCCGACGGCGAGGCGCGCGCCCTTGAGGCGATGGATTATGCCGTGTCGACCATGCACATGCAGGGCTTCAGCCGCATGTTCCGTCCGGCCAACTTCTCCTACACCGACGCCGACCACGACAAGGTCAAGGCGCGCGGCAAGGAGATCATGGAGAAGGGCCTGGCGCTGATGGACAAGGCGCTCGAAGGCAAGGAGTACCTGGCCGGCAAGTTCTCGGTGGCCGATGCCGCGCTCTTCTACGTCTCCTTCTGGGCGGCCGGCCGCATGAAGATGCCGCTGCCAAAGAACGTCGCCGCTCACTACGAGCGCATGAAGGCCCGCCCGGCCGTGCAGCGCGTGCTTGAGCAGGAAGGCCTTTCGGCCGCGGCCTGATATTCGCGATCCCGGACCGTCCCGCATCGGCGGGGCGGTCCGACCGCGATCCTTCGACGGTGGTTCACGCCGTCCCGCGCTGAGCTAAGCTCGCGCCATGTCCTTGCCCGCCTCCCTTCGTGATCGTCTTCGCCTGCCGCTGATCGCGGCGCCGATGTTCCTGGTCTCCGGTCCTGCCCTAGTGACGGCGGCCTGTCGCGCCGGTGTCATCGGCTCGTTCCCGACCGCCAACTGCCGCACCGTCGAGGAGCTCGACGTCTGGCTGGCGGGCATGGTCGAAGATGCAAAGCGCGCTGCCGATACGGAAGGACGTGCACCGGCGCCCTGGTGCCCCAACCTGATCGTGCATCGCTCCAACCCGCGCGTGCCCGACGATCTCGCGGCCGTGCTGCGTCACAAGGCCGAGATCGTCATCACCTCGGTCGGCTCGCCCGAGCCCGTGATGAAACCGTTGAAGGATGCGGGCTGCCTCGTGCTGGCCGACGTGGCCTCGGTGCGTCACGCCGAGAAGGCGGTCGCGGCAGGTGTCGACGGGCTGGTGTTGCTCACGGCCGGCGCGGGCGGACAGACCGGATGGGTCAATCCCTTCGCCTTCGTGCGGGCGGTGCGGAAGTTCTGGGACGGGATCGTCGTGATGGCGGGCGGCATGGCCGACGGTCATGCGGTTGCGGCGGCCGAAGTCCTGGGTTGCGACCTCGCCTACATGGGCACCAAGTTCATCGCGACACGCGAGAGCCTGGCCAAGGACGCCTACAAGCAGATGCTGGTGTCGAGCCGGCTCGACGACGTGCTGCTGACGCGCGCCTTCACCGGGCTTGAGACCAACATGCTGCGGCCGTCGATCGCCGCAGCCGGTCTCGATCCAGACAATCTGCCGGTGCGCGGCAGCATCGACATCGCCAAGGACATCAACGCCGCCGAGCGCGACCGGCCCGACGCCAAGCGCTGGAAGGACATCTGGAGTGCCGGCCACTCCGTTTCGGGTGTCGCCGACGTGCCGTCGGTCGCCGAGCTGGTCGAGCGGACAGTGGATGAGTATGTGGCCGCTGGGGGCGCGTCACTCCAGTGACGCGTCATTTCTGGAGGCACGATCGCGCCACTGGAGTGGCGCGCCCCCAGCTTACTGCGGTTCGATCTTCGCGAGCTTGATGTACTTCGTCCAAAGCTCGCGTTCGCGCTTCACGAAGGCGTCGGCCCGGGCGATGTCCCAGTCGGGCGGCGGCGGCGTGATGCCGATCTCGATCAGGCGCTTGTGCACCTCGGGCTTGTGCAGCGCGGCCATCACCCAGCCGGCGAGCTTGCGCTGGATCTCGACCGGCACTTCCTTGCGCACCGTGAACGACAGGAACGCGATCGCCTCGAAGTCGGGATAGGTCTCGGCGATCGCCTCGAGATCGGGATATTGCGGCGCGCGCTGCGCCGATGTCACGGCAAGGGCGCGCACCTGGCCCGAGCGCACATAGCTCTCGCCGATGACGATGTCGGGGAAGGTGACGTGGATGCGTCCGCCGATCAGGTCCTGGATCGCGGGCACCGCATCCTTGTAGGCGACCTCCTCGAACTTCACGCCGCTGCGCTCGGCGAACAGCGCCGAGGGCACGCGCGAGGAGGTGTTGCCGAAGCCCGAGAAGACCGGCTCCCGCTGCGCCTTGGCCCAAGCGACGAATTCCTTCACCGATTTGTACGGCGCGTCCTTCGCCACCAGCATGAAGCCCGGGATCGTGCCGTCGACCGCGACCGTGGTGAAGTCGTCGGGATCGTAGGTCATCTGCTTGTAGAGGCTGGGATTGGCCGCGAGGCTCGAGGTCGAGCCGTGCAGCAGCGTATAGCCGTCGGCCGGCGCGTTCTTGACGATCGCCGTGCCGATCATCGCCGTCGCGCCGGGCTTGTTGTCGATGATGAAGGTCTGCCCCGCCATCTTCTCGACCTCGTGGGCGACGATGCGCGAGACGATGTCGCCCGAGCCGCCGGGCCCGAACGGCACGACGACGCGCACCGGTTTGGTCGGCCAGTTGGTGTCCTGCGCGCGGACCAGGGAAGGGACCGCCGACGCAAGCGGCAGGGTGCCCAGCAGGGCGAGAGCGTTTCTCCGTTTCATCCCGCCAGCGGAGACCGCCAGCGGCTGCCCGTCAATGAAGCTGATAAAGACCTGATGCGAATGTGAATTCGGCCGGCTTGATGAGCTGCGTGTTGGCGACGGTCACCTTGTGCAGCTTGCCGTCGAGATTGCGGTCCCAGAAATCGAGAAACTTCGTCAGGGCGGGGAAACGAGGGGCCAGATCGAGATTCTGCCAGAGGAAGCTCTGCAGGACGTGCTTGTGATCGGGCATCCAGTAGAGGATTTCAGCGGTCGTGATGCGATAGTTATTGAGCTGCGCAACAAAACTGCGATCCATTTAGGCTCTCCTTGACACGGTGCGCCTGTAGGAATAGTCACGCACCCTTGCCGGGAAATCAGCAAAAATCGTTCCAGATCAAAGAGTTAGCAGCACTCGTGGTCGATTGCTGCTAGTGCGAACCTACTTTCGGAACCTTTTGCAGGCTGCCTTGACTCAGGCTGCCTACAACCCTAAATCCCGTGCGCCATTGGCACTCACCCCGTGTGAGTGCTGACAGCAATCCATTCGCCGCGGCCGTCCGGTCGTGCAGGTCAATCGATCACTGGAGGAAGAACCATGAAGTTCCGTCCGCTTCACGACCGAGTCGTGGTCAAGCGCGTCGAGGAAGAAGGCAAGACCAAGGGCGGGATCATCATTCCCGACACGGCCAAGGAAAAGCCGATGGAAGGCGAGATCGTCGCCGTCGGTCCGGGCGCCCGCGACGAGAAGGGCAACCTGGTCGAGCTCGACGTCAAGAAGGGCGACCGCGTCCTGTTCGGCAAGTGGTCGGGCACCGAGATCAAGATCGACGGCCAGGATCTCCTGATCATGAAGGAATCCGACATCATGGGCATCATCGAAGGCTCCGCCTCGATGAAGAAGGCCGCCTAAGGCGCCGCCTCCCATCATCCGAATCAATCACAACATTCGAGAGGAATAGAAAATGGCAGCCAAGGAAGTCCGCTTTAGCGCCGACGCCCGCCAGCGCATGCTGCGCGGCGTCGACATTCTCGCCGACGCGGTGAAGGTCACACTCGGCCCCAAGGGCCGTAACGTCGTCATCGACAAGTCGTTCGGCGCGCCGCGCATCACCAAGGACGGCGTCACCGTCGCCAAGGAGATCGAGCTCGCCGACAAGTTCGAGAACATGGGCGCCCAGATGGTGCGCGAAGTGGCCTCGAAGACCAACGACATCGCCGGCGACGGCACGACGACGGCGACCGTTCTCGCCCAGGCGATCGTGCGCGAAGGCGTGAAGTCGGTCGCGGCCGGCATGAACCCGATGGACCTCAAGCGCGGCATCGACCTCGCGGTCGAGGCGGCCGTCGAGGACATCAAGGCGCGCGCCAAGAAGATCACGGGCACGGACGAAGTCGCTCAGGTCGGCACCATCTCGGCCAACGGCGACAAGTCGATCGGCAAGATGATCGCCGAAGCCATGAAGAAGGTCGGCAACGAGGGCGTCATCACGGTGGAAGAGGCCAAGAGCCTGGACACCGAGCTGGACGTCGTCGAGGGCATGCAGTTCGACCGCGGCTATCTCTCGCCGTACTTCATCACCAACGCCGACAAGATGATCGCCGAGCTCGACTCGCCGTACATCCTGCTGTTCGAGAAGAAGCTGTCGGGCCTGCAGGCGATGCTGCCGGTGCTCGAGGCCGTCGTTCAGTCGGGCAAGCCGCTGCTGATCATCGCCGAGGACGTCGAGGGCGAGGCCCTGGCGACCCTGGTCGTGAACAAGCTGCGTGGTGGCCTGAAGATCGCCGCCGTCAAGGCGCCGGGCTTCGGTGACCGTCGCAAGGCGATGCTCGAGGACATGGCGATCCTGACCGGCGGTCAGCTGATCTCCGAGGACCTCGGCATCAAGCTCGAGAACGTCACGCTCGACATGCTCGGCAAGGCCAAGAAGGTCCTGGTCGAGAAGGAAAACACCACGATCGTCGACGGCTCGGGCAAGAAGGCGGACCTCCAGGCCCGCATCAGCCAGATCCGCGCGCAGATCGAGGAGACCACCTCGGACTACGACCGCGAGAAGCTCCAGGAGCGCCTGGCCAAGCTCGCCGGCGGTGTTGCGATCATCAAGGTCGGCGGCGCCACCGAAGTCGAAGTGAAGGAGAAGAAGGACCGCGTTGACGACGCCATGCACGCCACCAAGGCTGCGGTGGAAGAGGGTGTCGTCGCCGGCGGCGGTTCGGCCCTGCTCTACGCGATCCGCGCGCTGGACAAGATCCGTACCGGCAACGACGACCAGAAGGTCGGCATCGAGATCGTGCGTCGTGCGCTGCAGGCGCCCGTCCGCCAGATCGCCGAGAACGCCGGCTACGACGGCGCCGTCGTTGCGGGCAAGATGCTCGAGCAGAAGGACTCGAACTTCGGCTTCGACGCCCAGAAGGGCGACTATGTCGACATGATCAAGTCCGGCATCATCGATCCGGTCAAGGTCGTCCGTACCGCCCTGCAGGACGCCGCCTCGGTGGCCGGCCTGCTGGTCACGACGGAAGCCATGATCGCCGAGAAGCCGGAGAAGAAGGCCCCGATGATGCCGCCGGGTGGCGACGGCGGCATGGGCGGCATGGACTTCTAAAGTCCATTCTTCTCGAAGAAATGCGGAAAGGCCGGGGAGCGATCCCCGGCCTTTTCTTTTGGGAGGTTGTATAGTTCCAGCCAGCGGGAGGGCTGAAGACATGCGATGGCTCTGGGTGGCTGCTGGTGTGTTGCTCGCGTTGCCCGCCAACGCTCGCGAGGCTCAAGACTACAAGGCCAGCGAGACGTCGATCGTGAGCTGTATCGAGGCGGCCGAAGCGTCTCTGCTTCAAACCGGCACGGACATCACTCACCAGTGCATCGGCATAGAAACGCGAAACTGCATGATCAGTACCGAAGACACCTATCAGCCCCATAAACGAATGTTCTGCGCCTCCGCGGAGGCCGAGATCTGGTTCAAGCTCACGCAGGATGCGTTTGCGGCTCTGATTGCCCGTTACACGAAGCATGATGCGGAGGAGAGCAAAGTACAGACCGGCGTCGAATACGAGCCTGTCGTTCCTGCTTTGAAGCAGGCGCACGAAGCCTGGGAGCAGGGCAAGGACTGCGAGTTCGCCCGGATTCAACCGGGCATGGGCACTGACAGAATCGATGCGCCTGCGCGGTGCGGACGCGATCAAGCGGCGGCGCGCGCTCTGACGTATCGTCGTTGGCTCAGAGGGCAGCCTTATTGACCGGTAGCGCTTCCTACCCCGTGTCCGTGAAGGGCGTGCTGATCCACGACGGCCGCGTCCTGTTGTTGCTCAACGAACGGAACGAGTGGGATCTGCCGGGTGGCCGGCCCGATCCGGGCGAGGATCATCGCGCGGCGCTGATCCGCGAGATGCGCGAGGAGACGGGGCTGGCGGTCGCGGTCGGTGCGCTTGTCGACGAGCATCTGTTCGAAGTGCTGCCGCAGCGCGTCGTGCGCATCGTGGCCTATGCCTGCGCGCTCGAAGCGGAGGGCACGATTGCCCTCAGCCATGAACATCACGAAGCGAGCTGGATCGAACTCACGGTGCTCGGCGAGCGGGTCGCCGGGCGCGTGTTGCCGGCGGGCTATCTCGGCGCGATCCGCCAGGCTGCCTGCCAGCCTTTGTCGCCGTAGCTGCGGCTCGTCTCGACCTTCAGGAATCGGTCGTGCGCCGCGGCGGCGCCGAGCCACAGTTCGTTCCAGGCGTCGAAGCCGGCCAGCGGAGCGGCGAGCTGAAGCTCGCGGGCGAGCTTCCAGCCGTCCATGCGCACGGTGACCGCGCCGTCCTTTTCCTCGGTGACCACCTCTTCGCCCTCGGCGGCGAGGATCGCGGCCAGCCAGCGGGCGAACAGGCGGGCGCTCTCGAGGTCGCCGGTCTCGACGTCGGTCGGCAGGTCGAGGTCGCGCGCCGTCTCCTCGTGGAACTGCAGCCCGACCAGGCGCGCCACGCGGCCCATCTCGGTCTGCGCGTCCTTCGGCCCGAGCAGGTCCTGCAGCACCGGCAGCATGGTCTGCACATAGCCCATCGCGTAGGAGCGGAAGGTGCGCAGGCGGCGCTCCTCGGGCCAGTTCGCGGTCTCGAGCTTCGGCTGCGTCTTCCAGTCGATGCGCGGCATCTCCTCGTCGTAGGCGAAGCGCACGCGCTCCTCCTCCTTCAGGGGACGGCCGTAATCGTAATAGTAGCCTTCGAGGCCGGGCTTGCCGTCGACCGTCATGCCGGTGCAGACGAAGCCGAGGCCCGGATTGTTCAGCGAGATGCCGTTATGGCCGTGCCAGCCGTGCAGGAAGGCCGCCGACACTTCGTGCGGCACGGCGGCGATGGCGGTGCCCTTCCAGATCCAGCGCGGCGGCGGATAGCGCACCCAGGCCTTGCTGTCGCTCTCGCGAAGATAGCCGGTCTTCACGCCGCCCAGCGCGTTGGAATGATAATGATAGAGCGCGCAGGCCGGCGCGTCCTTCTCGCCCGCGAGGCCGAGCTTCTGCAGGCCCGGTTTGAACTTCTCCAGATGCTGCTTGCGGAAGTGGCGGAAGATGTACTCGCGCGCCGTATCGCTGCCGCGCCGCGAGACGAGGCCGAGGACCAGCGCCGTCATCAGCGCATTGTAGAGCGTGCCGACCGCCCTGTAAGCGGCCGCCTCAGCCCCCCGTGCCTCAACCATGATGGCCGTCGATCAGGATTGCCTTCGAATGGCCGGCCTTCAGCCGCATCGCGAGAACCGGTGCGTACTCTTCCGAATGATAGAAGCGCTCGGCCTTGGCGCGGTCGGGGAATTCCAGCACCACGACGCGCGCCGGTGTCCAGCCGCCTTCGAGGCTGGTGCAGTGGCCGCCGCGCACGATGAACTTGCCGCCGAACTTGGAGACGAGGCCCGGCGTGTGCTTGCGGTACTCCGCCATCAGCTCTTCGTCCTTGGTGTCGATCTCGACGATTATGTAGGCCGTCACGTTTTCCTCCCTCGTCAGCCTGTTTCCATGGGCAGGGCCGGATCGTTGGCCCATTCCTGCATGGAATTGTCGTACACCGAGACGTTCCTGTGACCCAAGAGCGCCGTGAGCACGAAAGCGTCGAGCGTGGCGGCTATGCCGCCGCCGCAATAGACCAGCACGCGCTTGTCGGGCGCCGCGCCGACGCCCTCGAAGGCGGCACGCAGGTCGGCGATCGGCTTCAGCGCCTTGTCCGGTCCGAACAGGCTGGCCGCCGGCACGCAGGACGAGCCGGCAATGCGTCCCGCCCGTCCGTAGACCACGCCGCCGGCGCCAGAGTGCTGGTCGTGGCTGAGCGCATTGAGGGTCAGGGTCGAGGCATCGCCGATCGCGCCCTTGATCGCGTCCTTGTCGACGAAGATCTCGGGCCGGCCGCGCAGCGACAGCGTCGCCGGCGGATGGGTGGCGGGCTCGGTCGAGAGCGGGCGGCCTTCGGCCTTCCACTTGTCGAGGCCGCCGTCGAGGATCGCCACCTCGTCGAAGCCGACGGCGCGCAGCATCCACCAGATGCGGCTCGCCCAGACCGGCGAGGCATGGCTGTAGAGGACGACGAATGTGCCGTGGCCCACGCCCTTGGCCGCGAAGGCCTTCGTAAGCTCTTCGAGCGACGGCAGGGTGAAGCGCAGCGTCGAGCTTTTGTCGGAAAGATCGGCCTGCAGGTCGAGATAGGCCGCGCCCGGGATGTGGCCCTTGTCGTAGTTGGCGCGGCCGCTTTCGGCGATGTAGCGGCCGTCGGGTCCGGGCTTCAGGTAGGTGGTGCAGTCGAAGACGCGAAGCGCCGGCGCGCCGAGCTGGCGGGCGAGGTCGTCGGTCGAAATCAGATTGGCCGAATGGGCCATGTCGCTCTCCCGGCTTCAGGGAGAGCGGAGACTAGCGCGGTTCCCGGGGGAGGCGCGCTAACTCAAATCGAAACTAGATCGTCTTCGACGGCAGCGGCGGAACGCTGACCGGGCCGGAAGACGGGTTGGCCGTCGTCGGCGCCGGCGTGCTGGCCGGCGGGCTCAGCTGGCCGACGTCGGGCGACTTCGGCGCGGCCGGGGTGGTGGTGGTCTTCTTCGTCTTCTTCGACGGCTGCGCCTTGGCGACCTGGACCTTCTTCAGGCAGGCGCTGCGCTGCGAGCTGCTCTTGATCTTGTTGCAGGAGGCTGCGGAGGCGGCCTTCGGCTTGGCGGTCGTCGACGGGGTGGGGGCAGGCATCGTCTCGTCCTGCGCGAAGGACGGGGCGGCGAACGCGACCGCAGCCAGGGCGGCCATGCTGGCGATCAATAGACGCATGATTATCTCCCGGGCCGCTTGCGGTGAGGGGACGGGTGCGGCCTCGATATATGCTAAAATGCTATGGGATTTGTACCGTTTATGTCAAATTCTTAATGGGTTAGTGCAACTGCAATCGGACGACCCGTGCAGGCTATTCTGAACGTCGCCTTCCCGATCTTCGGTGTCATCCTGGCGGGCTTCCTGGCCGGCCGCTGGCGCATCCTGGGGCCCGAGGCGACCACGGCGCTCAACGCCTTCGTGAGCTACTTCGCCCTGCCGGTCCTGTTCTTCGGGACCTTGGCGCGCACGCCGGTGGCCGCCGTGCTCGATCCCAGCCTGATGGCGGGCTTCGGCATCGCCGTGGTCGCGACCTTCGTCGTGGGCATGATCACCACGCGGCTGGTTTCGCGAGGCGGGCTCGCGGCCATGAGCCTGCAGGGCATCGCCGCCTCCTGGGGCAATGTCGGCTACATGGGCGTGCCGCTCTGCCTGGCGGCCTTCGGCGAGCAGGGCCTGCCGCCGGCCATGCTCACGGTGATCGTGACGGCCGTGGTCTCGATGGTGTTCGGCGTCATGCTGATCGAACTCGAGGTCGCGGCGGGCCACGGCCCGGTGCGCACCTTCCTGCGCGCCGCCTTCAACGTGGCACGCAATCCGCTGCCGGTCTCGATCGCGCTCGGCATCGTGGCTTCGTGGATCGGCGTGCCGATTCCGGTCCCGGTCGAGAAATGGCTCGATCTCATGGGGGCCGCCGCGGCGCCCTGCGCGCTGTTCGCCATCGGGCTCTTCCTGTCGGACAAGTCGATCAAGAGCGGCCTTGCCGAGGCGGGGCTCGCCACCCTGATCAAGCTCCTGCTGCAGCCGCTGGCGGCGCTGCTGATCCTGCCTTTCTTCGTGCCGATCGATTCGATTGCGGGCAAGGTGGCGCTGCTGATGGCCTCGCTGCCGACCGCCGCCAATGCCTTCGTGCTCGCCAAGCAGTTCGACGTGTCGGTCGAGCAGAACACGGCCTCCGTTCTGCTGTCGACGGCCTTCTCGGTGGTCACCGTTTCTGCTTTGCTTGTGTGGCTGCGCGTAACCTGACGACAACAAGGGGAGAAGACCCATGCTTCAGGAATTCAAGAAGTTCGCGATGCGTGGCAACGTCGTGGATCTCGCCATCGGCGTGATCATCGGCGCCGCCTTCAGCAAGATCATCGACTCGCTGGTCGGCGACATCATCATGCCGATCATCGGCCGCATCGCCGGCGGCCTCGACTTCACCAACTACTTCATCGGCCTTACGCCGGCCGCCAGCCAGGCCTCCACCTACGATGCCGCCAAGAAGGCCGGAGCCACGCTGGGCTACGGCACCTTCCTCACGGTGACGGTGAACTTCCTCATCATCGCCTGGGTGCTGTTCCTGGTGATCAAGGGCATGAACCGCGTGATCAAGCAGGAGGAGGCCGCGCCGCCCCCGCCCGCGCCGCCGACCAAGGAGCAGGAGCTGCTGACCGAGATCCGCGATCTCCTGCGCAGCCGCCGTTAGGTTACGAAGCCTGGCATTGGAGCGCGCAACTCCAGTTGCGCTCAAGCTTCATCGATCAGAAAGACATGAGCGCAACTGGAGTTGCGCGCTCCAATGAGTCTATTCGGCCGCCTTCTTCTCGGCGAAGACGGCGTCAAGGCGACGGGCCAGCCCGTCGGAGATTTTCGTGAGCGGCAGCCGGCATTCCGGTGAGGCGATCAGCCCCTGCCGCCACAGGAGATGCTTGATCGGCATCGGGTTGGCTTCGGCGAACAGCATCGGCACGAAGCCGGCGAGCGGTGCCCAGGCCTTGCGCGCGCCCACGAGGTCGTTGGCCCTGAAGCAGCGCTCGACCTCGACGAAGCCCTCGGTCATCAGATGGCTTGCCGCCAGGATGCCGCCTTCGGCGCCGTTGGCGCGCATGGTGAAGAACAGCGCATCCTCGCCGGTCAGCACGGCGAAGTCGGACGGCTTGCGGCGCAGCAGTTCGAGCGACTGCTCGACGCTGCCGGAACTGTCCTTCACGCCCACGATGTTCGGCGCCTCGGCCAGCTCGAGCAGCGAGTCGTTGGAGAGATTCACGGCCGTGCGATAGGGGATGTTGTAGATCACGACGTCGCGGTCGGTGGCCGCGGCGATGCGCCGGAAGTGCGCGATCAGCCCGTCCTGGCTCGGCCGGTTGTAGTAGGGGCAGACCGACAGGATGCCGGCGATCGGCAGGTGGCGCAGCCGCTTCAACTCCTTCTCGACCTTGGCCGTGGCGTTGCCGCCGACGCCCGCGAACACCGGCACGCGGCCGTCGGCAACGGCCAGCGTGCGTTCGATCACGGCGGCGATCTCGTCCTCATCGAGCGCCGGCGATTCACCGGTCGTGCCGAGCGGCAGCAGCCCGTCGACGCCCTTGGCGATGTAGTGATTCACCAGCCGGTCGTAGCTCGCAAAGTCGATGGCGCCGTCCTTGAACGGCGTGATGAGCGGCAGCCAGAGGCCTGAAATCTTCGTGGTCGTGATCTTCGTGGTCATGGCGCCACGGTACGGCCGGCCGATAAATAACAAAAACGAATGTTTTGGATAAGATCGTTCGGAAATGATTATATATAGTCCATGCGCAAGGATCTCGATCTGGCGCTGGTGCGCGCCTTCCTCACCGTCGTCGAAGCGGGCGGCGTCACGCGCGCGGCAGCGGCACTCGGTATGAGCCAGGCCGCCGCCAGCCAGCAGATCAAGCGGCTGGAGGAGGCGCTCGACTGCCGCCTGTTCATGCGCCAGGGCCGCGGGCTCGCGCTGGCGCCGGCGGGCGAGCGGCTGCTCGAACAGGCGCGGCGCCTGGTGGCGATGAACGACGAGGTCTGGTCGTCGATGCGCGCGCCGCAATTCGAGGGCGAGGTCCGTTTCGGCGTGCCCTACGACATCATCGGCAGCTTCGTGCCGGCGATCCTGCGGCGCTTCGCCAAGGCGCAGCCGAGGGTGCGGGTCAGCCTGGTCTGCGAGGATTCACGGGTGATCCGCGAGGAGCTGAAGTCGGGCGGCGTCGATCTCGCCATGACGACCGAGACCGAGTGCGGTCGCCACGGCGAGACCCTGCGCACCGACCGACTGGTCTGGGTCGGCGCGGCCGACGGCGATGCCCATCTCAAGGACCCGCTGCCGGTCTCGTTGGGGGCACCGACCTGCGTGTTCCGCCCCGTCGCCGTCGAGGCGCTGGGCAAGGCGCGGCGCGACTGGCGCGCGGTCTGCGAAGTGAGCCGGCTGGAGCCGGTCTATGCCGTGCTGGAAGCGGGCCTCGCGGTGGCGCCATTGCTGCGCTCCTCGGTGCCCGAGCGCTTCGTGATCCTGGGCCGCGAGGCCAAGCTGCCGTCGCTGCCCGAATTCCGCATCAACCTCTATGCGCCGCCGGGCCTCGGTCCCGCCGCGCGCGATCTGGCCGATCACGTGCGGGCAAGTTTCTCCGGAAAGTCCGCCCTTGCGAGATGAGCCGAAGGCCCGACGGCTATCGCGATTTTTCCTCGCAAACCGTTGTTGGGGGTCTCCAGCCGGGCATGGGCGAGCGGAATGTCGGCAAGCGGGTAGATAGCGCCCACGTGCGGCCGCAACTGACCGCGCTCCACCAATGCGCTCAACTCATCGAGCTTGCCACGGTTTTGTCTCGTGAAGACGAAGTGATAACTCGCGTTCTTGCCCCAGGCCTGAACGAGGTTTTGCGGCTGGGCAATGTCCACGATCGTGACGACGCGGCCCAGCTGTGCGAGCGCGTCGGGGCTGCGCGACAATGTGTTGCCGCCAATCGTGTCGAACACGACATCGACACCACGGCCACCCGTTTCCCGCATGACCGCGTCGACATAATCCTCGTTTGCGTAGTCGATCACAATGTCCGCACCCAAACTTCGGGCGAACTCGAAGTTTGCTTCACGCACGGTCGTGAACACTCTTGCTCCCATGGATCTTGCGAGTTGGATCGCCACATGGCCGACCCCGCCCGCGCCGCCATGCACCAGAATGCTTTCGCCCACGCGTAGCGCCGCCCGCACGACCAATGCTTCCCACACCGTCCCGCCAACCAGGGTCAGGCTTGCGGCCTCGAGATGGCTCAGCGAGGGAGGCTTCTTCCCGACAATTCCTTCGGCAGCGACGTGGTACTCGGCATAACTTCCCGGCCCGCCGAATATCTGCGGCGTGTACCAGACTTCGTCTCCCGGAGAGAAAGCCGTCACACCCGGCCCGACCGCTTCGACAACGCCGGATACGTCGTGTCCAGTAATGGCCGGTAGTGGCACCAGCTCGGAATAGTCGCCACGCCGGACCTGGTAATCCAGCGGATTGATCGAGGTGGCCTGCACCCGGACCAGGACTTGTCCCGTGTCCGGCACAGGCTTGGGCACGTCGCAAAGTTCGAACGCTTCCAGGCCGCCAAACGATTTGAGCCTCAACGCTTTCATGGCACTTCCTCGCTTCGTTAAAAAGGAATATCGAGAATTATCGATGTTACGAGGCAAAAACTTACAGTTCCTTGCCGATGATCTTGGCGAGAGCACTGATGGTTGCTTCGTTCCGTTTGTAGTAGGTCCACTGACCGATGCGCCTGACTTCGACCAGGCCTGCTCGTTGCAGCGTCGCGAGATAGTCGGACACCGTCGACTGCGACAGTCCGACTCCTTCCTGAATACTGCTGACGCAGACTCCTACCGTCAGAACGTCACCTTCATCCTGCGGCGGGAAGTTCTTCGCGGGATCCTTCAAACCCTTCAGGATTTCAAGCCGGGTACGGTTTGAGAGGGCTTTGAATATCTCGAGCAAATCCATATCCCGATTATATCGATATTTACCGATATGTCAATTCGCCCGAGCGGCGGCCCTGTCTGCGGAATGTCGATCCGACCCAACCCAACAATTGATACCAAGCGCCCCCTGTGCCGGACCCGAGCCGGCCCGTATCTTCGCGCGCATGGAATGACGCGGTTCGAGACCATCGCCGCGGCGGCCAGCGAGTTTAGAGGGGGCGTCTGGGGGCCTGGAGAGTGTAACAACTCTCCGGGCCCTCATTTTTTTGCTGACATGAAACGGTCATGGAGGCGTGTTTGATCCGGGCATCTCAGGAGGAGGATCGGGTGATGTCAGCGACGAGCGAGTCCGTGCTCGACAAGCCGCGGGGCGCGGTCGTGGTGCGGCCGTCGACCGAAAACGACGTGCCGGCCATGATTGCGATCTACACGCACCACATCACGCATGGATTGGGCGACATCGATATCGAGCCGACCCAGGCCGACGACATCAAGCGGCGGCGCAAGAACATGCTGCGGCGGCGCCTCCCGCATCTCGCGGCCGAGCGCGACGGTGTGGTCGTGGGCTATGCCTACGCGGTGCCGTTTCGCAAGCGTCCCGCCTATCGCTATGCGGTCAAGCATTCGATCTACGTCCATCCCGATCATGTCTCCACCGGGATCGGCCGCCTGCTCCTGCCGGCGCTGATCGAGGCCTGCGCCGGCGCGGGCTATCGCCAGATGTTCGCCTATATCGACGCCGACAATGTCGCGTCACTCAGCCTGCACGAAACACATGGCTTTCGCCGCGCCGGCCTGCTGGAAGGCGTCGGCTTCAAGTACGGCAAGTGGGCCGACAGCGTCCTGATGCAGCGCGCCATCGGCGCGGGCTCCAGCACGCCGCCGGTCGAGATCGTCTACTCGCGCACCACGTAGGTGTAGAAGCGCACGCGCCCGTCCTTGTCGATCTCGCGATAGATGCCCTGGATCTCGACGTCGAAGCCGGGGAACAGGTTGGCCGACTTCTCGAACATCAGCAGGTAGTCGAGCATCGGCTTGGCCCGCTCGTCGAGCCGCTCGCCGGGCACGATGCTGGCGATGCCGGGCGGATAGACCACGAACATGGTGGTGGCGATGCGTCCCGCCGCCTCGGCGATGGGGACATAGTCGACATTGTTGCGCACCAGCTGGCGGACCGCCTCGTGCGGCGCCATGGCGGGCTCCGGCAGGTGCTCGGGCATGAACTGCGCGCGCTGCAGCAGGCTGACGTTGCTTTCGCGGAAGAAGGCATGCATCTCGGCGCAGAGGTCGCGCAGGCGCATGCCGGCATAGCGCGCCGGCCGCCGGCGCACGAACTCGCTGATCACGTCCTCGAGCTTCGCGTTCTCGTCGTGCAGCCGCTTGAAGGTGACGAGCGCGCTGAGCAAGGTGCCGGCCTTGCTCGACTCGACACCCGGCGTCATCAGAAAGAGCAGCGAATTGAGGTCGTTCTTCTCCGGCACGACCTGGTTCTCGCGCAGATACTGCGCCACCACGGGGGCGGGGATGCCGTGGCCGGCATAGCGGCCGGTCTCGCGGTCGAAGCCCGGCGTCAACACCATCAGCTTGTTGGGGTCGGTGATCGCATAGCCAGGTGCCACGTGCTGGAAGCCGTGCCAGCGCGTGCCGGGCGCCAGCTCCCAGTAGCGCGCGTCGACGGCGAGGTCGTCGGTCGGGACATCCTCCCAGGCCTGCTCGCGGCCGCCGACCGTGACGCGGTTGGGGATGAAGGGCTCGAAGAACCAGCGGCGCGCGAAGTCGCGTTCCTTGTCCTCGAACTCGCGGCGGATGGCGCGCATCTTCTTGCGGATCTCGATGCCGAGCCGGATCGTGTCGTCCCACAGCACTTCGCCCGAACGCCCCTTCATCATCTGCGCGCCGACATCGAGCGAGGCGAAGATCGGATAGAAGGGCGAGGTCGAGGCGTGCAGCATGAAGAATTCGTTGAAGCGGCGATGCTCGATGCGCCGCTGCTGGCCCTTGATGTGGCGATCCCGGACGTGGATCTGCGAGGCCTGGCTGAAGCTCGCGAGCTGCTTGTGCGCCGACTGCGTGGCGATGATGCCGGGGCTCTCGGGGCCGAGGTCGCTGAGGCCCATGGCGAAGCGGCCGGCATAGAGTGGATGGAACTTCATGAAGCCCGCCCAGGCCTCGTCGAACAGGATGTAGTCGCAGAGATGGCCGATCTTCTCGACGATCAGGCGCGCGTCGTTGATCGTGCCGTCGTAGGTGCACTGCTCGATGACGGCGACGCGGAACGGCCGCTTGCGCTTCCACGCTTCCTTGTCCTGGACCAGCGGATTGGTGCGGATCTTCTCGCGGATCGCGGTCTCGTCGAGTGCCTCGTGGTAGATCGGCCCGATCATCCCGTGCGGATTGCGGTCGGTCTCGAGATAGATCGGGATGCCGTTGCCCAGGAACAGCGCACCGTGATGCGCGGCCTTGTGGTTGTTGCGGTCGAACAGGACGAGGTCGCCTTCCGCGACCAGCGCCTGCAGCACGATCTTGTTGGAGGACGAGGTGCCGTTCAGCACGAAGTAGGTCTTCTCCGCCCCGAAGATGACGGCCGCTTCCTTCTGCGCCTTCAGCGCCGGACCCTCGTGGACCAGCAGGTCGCCGAGGTCGAGCACCGAATTGTCGAGGTCGTCGCGGAACACCGCCTCGCCCAGATGCTCGACGAATATCCGGCCGATCGGGCTGCGGTTATAAAAGATGCCGCCATTGTGGCCGGGGCAGGTCCAGAGCTGGTTGCCTTCCTCGGCATAGTCGACCAGCTCGCCGAAGAACGGCGTCTTCAGCGTCTCGGCATACTGCTTCAGCCGGCTGACCAGGTTCTTGGCGATGAACTCAGGCGTCTCCTCCGACAGGAAGATGTAGCCGTCGATATAGTCCATCACCTCGACCGGGATGTCCTCCAGCCGCTTGCGGCGCACCAGGATGACGATGGGCATCTCCAGCCCGCGCCGCCGCATCATGTTGATCATCGCGGCGGCCTTGCCGTCCAGGCCCTTCTTGCCCCAGTCCACGACCATGCAGCCGATGGCGGCATCGGTCTGCACCACCATCTCGGCATCTTCGACCCGGCGGGCCCGCACGACCTGGAAGCCCATCCGCTCGATCGAGACCGTGATCTCGCCGAGCCTGTGGCCTTCGAGATCGTCGGCATCGAAGGCCGGAGCGCAGATGAGGAAAGTGAAGCGCCTGAAGAAATCCATCAGTAGACCGCCGGTACGTAGAGTTCGGGAGCGACCGGCGTGCGCGCATAGTCGGGCTTGTGCTCGCGCTGCGGCAGGACGATCGGCTGGTGTTCGACGTCTTTATACGGCACTTGCTGCAAGAGGTGGTGGATGCAATTGAGGCGCGCGCGGCGCTTGTTGTTGCCCTCGACCACCCACCACGGCGCCTCCGGGATGTGCGTGCGGGCCAGCATCTCTTCCTTGGCCTTGGTGTATTCCTCCCAGCGCCGCCGGGACTCCAGGTCCATGGGGGAGAGCTTCCACTGCTTCATCGGATCGTGGATGCGCATCAGGAACCGCATGTTCTGCTCCTGGTCGGTGATCGAGAACCAGTATTTGACCAGGATGATACCGGACCGCACGAGCATGCGCTCGAATTCGGGCACCGTGTCGAAGAAGTCCTTGACGTCGCTTTCCTTGCAGAAGCCCATGACCCGCTCGACGCCGGCGCGATTGTACCAGCTGCGGTCGAACAGCACGATTTCACCGGCCGCCGGCAGGTGGCTGATATAGCGCTGGAAATACCACTGGGTGCGTTCGCGCTCGGACGGCGCCGACAGGGCGACGGTGCGGCAGACGCGCGGGTTCAGCCGCTGTGTCACGCGCTTGATCACGCCGCCCTTGCCGGCGGCATCGCGACCCTCGAACAGGACGACGACCTTGAGCTTCTGGCTGATCACCCAGTCCTGCAGCTTGATCAGCTCGCGCTGCAGCCGCAGCAGCTCGGTGAAATAGAATTTGCGGTCGATGCCGTCGTTCTGCGGCAGGTCGCCGTCGCCATGCTCGGGCAGGCGGGCTAGCATTTCGTCGCCCAGTTCGAGCTCGAGATCCTCGTCGATGCTGTCGGCCAATTCCCGGCGGACGCGATCTTCCAGCGCCTTGTCGTCCAGTTCGCTTTGCATGCCCAAGCCCTCCATCGCGCTTCAAAGTGGCCGGGAAAGTGAGGGGCGCATATGACAATTTCACGACAGGCAGGCTACTTCATCAAGTGAGCCTTCAGGGACGCGGCAGCAGCCCCTTTTCCTGCATCGCCGCGAAGCATTTCCGGAACATTGCCTCGGTGTCCATCACCTCGGTGAAGCCGGCCTGCATCAGCTTGATGGTCGACACGAGCGCCGCCGGACCCGGCTCCGTGCGCCCGAAGCCCATCGTGTAGTCGGCATATTCGAACGACAGGCCGACGAACTCCCGCAGCGTGCCGGATTTCAGCCTGTAGGCGGCGCGGATCTCGGCCCATTCGCCCTCGCGGGGCCGGATCTCGCGGTCGAGCGACAGGGGCACGTGGGCGCCCGGGGCGAAGCCCAGCGCCTCGGCGATGGCGGGCCAGACATTAGGCCACACGAAGACATCGCCGTTGGTGACGTTGAAGATCTCGTTGCGCGCGGTCGCCGCCTCGCCCGACCAGGCGATGGCGCGGGCCAGCAGATCGGCATCGACCGCCTGCGCCACGCGACCGACGCCGCCCGGATAGTCGAGCACCGTCTTGCCGGCCCGGCGCATGAAGGCGGCATAGACGCCGAGCGCGGGGATCACGTTCATGGCGCTGCCGACCGAATCGCCCACGATCAGGACGGGCCGCAGGATCGACCAGCTCCAGCCCTTGCCGGTCTGGCTTTGGCGCAGGAAACGCTCCTGGTTCCAGTAGAAGTTGGGCTGCTCGTGCATCTCCGAGCGGTTCTCGCGCGCCGGCACGGTGAGCGGGCGGACATGCACGCCATAGGCCTTGGTGCCCTGCAGAAGTGCCACGTGCCGCAACCCGGGCGCCGCGCGTTCGAGCGGCGCCATCAGGTTGCGCAGCATCAGGTCGTTGGTGCGGATCTGCTCGTCTTCCTGCCATCCCGCGACCAGCCCGGGCCGCTCGTAGAGCGCGGCATAGGCAAGGTGCGTGACGCCCGCCAGTTCGGATGCCAGCGTCTCGCAGGCCGACGTGTCGGTGAGATCGAGCGGCAGCCAGCGCGCGCCATAGGTCTCGTCCGGCCGGCGCCGCGACACGGCGATCACCTCGCAGCCCTCGACGGTGGCGAAGTGTTTCATGGCGGCATAGCCGACGAGACCCGTGGCCCCGGCGACCAGGACTTTCTTTTTCATGCGTGGTCAGCGTAGCGCATGAGGTCGAGTGAGCAAACGCGCTGGCTCGGACCTCGTCCGTTGCTTTCCCCCTCCCGGCCTCCCCCGTTTGACGGGGGAGATGTTTGAAATTGAACTTGCCTCCCCCGTCATACGGGGGAGGTGGCCGCAGGCCGGAGGGGGAGAGCTACAGTGACGGTGCGAGCCGCTACTCGACCTTGGCGCCCGACGCCTTGATGACGGGCGCGAGCTTCTTTTCCTCGGCGGCGCGGAAGGCGGCGGTGTCGGTCGGCGTCATCCAGATCTGGGTGGCGCCCTGCTGGTCGAAGGCGGCCTTCACGCTGGGCTTCTGCAGCGCCTGTTTGGTGAGCGCCGAGAGCTTCTCGACCATGGCCGGCGGCACGCCGGCCGGCGCGCAGACGCCGCCCCACGAGGTGATCTCGAAGCCCGGCAGGAATTCCGCGAAGGTCGGCTTGTCGGGCACCGCGGGATGACGCTCCTTCGAGGTCACCGCGAAGCCCTTCACCTTGCCGCCCTTCATCAGGCCGAGCGGGCCGGGGATATTGTCGAACATCATGTCGACCTGGCCCGCGAGGATGTCTTGATGCGCCGGCGCGCTGCCCTTGTAGGGGACATGCAGCAGGTTGACCCCGGCCATCTGCTTGAACATCTCGCCGGTGAGATGCGGGCTGGTGCCGGCGCCCGACGAGGCGAAGGAATATTTGCCCGGATTGGCCTTCGCCAGCGCGATCAGTTCGGGGATCGTGTTGGCCGGGAAGTCGAGCCGCGTCATCAGCATGTTGGGCACGGCCCACAGCATGGCGACACCGGTGAAGTCCTTGCCCGCATCGAACGGCAGCTTGGTGTAGAGCGTCGGCGCGATGGCGTGCGCGGCGATCGTGTAGAGGCCGATCGTGTAGCCGTCGGGCGCCGACTTGGCGATGGCGTCGGCGCCGATATTGCCGCCGGAGCCGGCGCGGTTCTCGATGATGAACTGCTGGCCCGTGAGTTCGGAGAGTTCCTGGCAGACGATGCGCGACAGCGTGTCGGTCGGGCCGCCGGCGGGAAACACCACGATGTATTTCACCGGCCGGTTGGGCCAGTCGCTCTGGGCGCGGGCAACGCCCGACGCGATCATCGGGGCGGCGAGTGCGCCGCCGGACAGAAGAAGCGCACGCCGGCGCGGAATCATGACTTTGGTCATCTTGAACGTAGCCTCCAATGTTTTCTTGATTGGGAGGCAGTCTAGCGGAGTCGTTCCGCTGTTCAATACGGCGATGGGCTAGTCGGTGACGATCACCGTGTAGGAGATCGTCGTGCCCTCGGGCACGGTGATGTCGACCTGCATGCCCTTGGTCGTCGGCTTTGCGCGATGCTTTTGCGGCTTGGCTGCCTTGGCGGCGACGGGGATCAGCGCAATGTTCCAGCCGCCGCTGCGCTTCAGCAGCGCCAGGGGAAGCTTGGCTCCCGCCTCGATGCTGTAGAGACCCGGACGGATCTCCTTCACCAGGAAAGTGCCGCGAGTATCGGTGACGGTTTCGATGATGACGCGGCCGTCAGCCTTGCTGCGGATGATGACGTCGACGCCGGTGACCGGATCATTGGCGGCCAGCGCACTGGCAACAGGCAACGAGGGTAGTACCACCGACGCCAGAAGCGTCCCAAGCATCCGCACCCTGCTCGATCTCCCGTGTCACGCCTTTGTCGGCGCCTGCATCGCATGATGGCTGCGGATGCGGGTATTCTCCACGACGATTTCGTATTGATTGTCGTGTGCTTGATTTGACGGACAGCGGCCGCCACGGTGGCGGCCGCAAAAGGAGAGTGATGCGATGAAACTGGATTTCACGGGGAAGAAGGCGATCGTTTGCGGGGGCAGCCGGGGCATCGGCAAGGCCATCGCCATGGGCTTCGCGGCGTGCGGCGGCGACGTCTCGATCTGCGCGCGCGATCCCAAGACGCTCGAGGAAACCCGCGCCGAACTCGCCAGGCACGGCCACAAGACTCACACCGCCAGCGCCGACCTGGCGCGCGGCGATGCCGTGCGCGGCTATGTCCGCGAGGCGATCGAGGCTCTCGGCGGCGTCGACGTCCTGATCAACAATGCCTCGGCCTTCGGCTCCTCGGACGACGACAAGGGTTGGACCAGCAATCTCGCGGTCGACATGCTCTCCATCGTGCATGCGACGCAGGAGGCCCTGCCGGAACTGAAGAAGTCGCAAGGCAACGTGATCAACATCTCCTCGATCTCGGCCCTGCATCCGGCGGCGCGCCAGCCGCCCTACGGCGCCATCAAGGCGGCGGTGATCCATTACACGGTCACCCAGGCGGCGATGTATGCCAAGGACCGCATCCGCGTGAATTGCATCGCGCCGGGCTCGATCGAGTTTCCCGGCGGCGTCTGGGACAAGCGCAAGACCGACAATCCCGCGCTCTACAACGGCACGCTGGCCTCGATCCCGTTCGGCCGCATGGGCCATGCCGAGGAAGTGGCGAACGTTGCGCTGTTCCTTGCCTCGCCGTTCGCCTCCTGGGTGACCGGCCAGTCCATCGCGGTCGCGGGCGGGCAGGGGCTCTGAGCCAACGTCGAGCGGCAACGCCCGAGGGCAAGGCCGGCCATTGCGCCGGCCTTTTCCTTTCATGTGAAGCGGATAGGCCCGGTTTTTCTGGCTTTCAGGCGGGTGCTGGCCCAAGAATTGCGCCCTGATCCCGCACCGCATTCCTTGAGGAGCTTCCGTCGATGACCTCCACCAACCGCGCTCACGTCCTGCTCTGGACGGACTCTTCGGCGGCTTATCTCGATGCGATCCAGGCGGCGGGCCTCGCCGACCGGGTCGCCGTCGACACGCTGCCGCGCAAGGAGAAGCCATCGGCCGAGCAACTCGCGCGCACCGAGGCGATGATGGCGGGCGCAGTGCCGACAGGCCTGTTGCCCACCATGCCCAGGCTGCGCTGGGCACAGGCGATGAGCGCCGGCGTCGACAACTGGCTGGCGCTGCCCGACCTGCCGTCAGGCCTCACGCTCACCTGCGCGCGCGGCACGCACACCGAATCGATGCCGGAGAACATCATCGGTGCGCTGTTCCATGTCGCCAAGCCCTACGCGCAGGTCGCGGAAAACCAGAAGCAGAGCAAGTGGGTCCATACGGTGGCCCAGCCGCTGACGGGCAAGACGCTCGGCATCCTGGGCCTGGGCGCGATCGGCCAGGAGGTGGCGCGCATCGCCGTCGCGCTCGGCATGCATGTGATCGGTACCAAGCGCCGGCCGACGCGCATCCCGAACGTGGCCGAGGTGCTGGCGCCGGAACAGACCGACGAGGTGCTGGCGCAGTCCGACTTCGTGCTGCTGCTGTTGCCGGCAACGCCGGACACCGAGAACTTCATCGACGCGAAGCGGCTGGCGAAGATGAAGCCCTCGGCCTGGCTGCTGAACTTCGGCCGCGGCCAGATCGTCAACGATGCCGATCTCATGGCCGCGACCAGGGACAAGAAGATCGCCGGCGCACTGCTCGACGTCTTCCGGCAGGAGCCGTTGCCGGCCGACAATCCGTTCTGGACGGCACCGGGCATCATCGTGCTGCCGCATATCGGCGGACCGCATCCGCAGCGCGACCGCTTCGTGTCGCGGCTGTTCGTCGAGAACCTGAAGCGCTTCCTCGACGGCGAGCCCCTCAAGGAAGTGGTCGACCGTACCGCGGGCTACTGAGGGGCTCATGGGAGCGCGCCACTCCAGTGGCGCGCTCCCATGAAGCGCCCTGCTGCTCGGCTACTTCAATCCATAGACCGCGAACTGGTCGGCGACCTCGGGATCGAGGGTGAGAGCGGCCGCCTTGTCGCCTTCGCCCTCGCGGGTCTCGCCGATCATGATGCGCGCGATGCCGCGGCCGTAAAGCGCCAGCGGTCGATTGGGATCGATGTCGAGCGCGTCGTTGTATTCCTTCACCGCGAGACGGGGGTCGCCCAGCTTCAGGTCGATGAAGCCGCGCGTGATGCGAACGTCGATGTTGAGCGGCATCAGCTTCTGCGCCGTGTCGCAATCCTGCAGGCCCGCGACCAGATCCTTGCCGGTGATGGCGCGGAGGAGGCAGCGGTTGTTGTAGGCGAGCCCCATCCCGGGCTCGAGCCTGATGGCCGCGTCGTAGTCGGCCAGCGCCTTGTCGTACTCGTGCTTGGCGAAGTGGGCATAGCCGCGATTGTAGTAGGCGACGGGATTGTCGGGATCGGCCTTGATCGCCTCGTCGAGGTCGCCGATCGCCTGGTCGTACTTGCCGTCCTCCGAGAGAAGGGCGGCGCGATTGGCCAGCGCCTGCGGGTAGCGCGGCGCGCGCTGCAGCGCCGTCTCGTAGTCCTGCATGGCGAACTGCTTCTGGCCGCGCCGGTTGTTGGCGAGGCCGCGGATCACATAGGCCTGGGCATTGTCGGGCGCGAGCTGAATGGCGCGGTCGAGGTCGGCCAGCGCGCGGCCATTGTCGCCGAGCTGGCTGTAGGCGTTGCCGCGCGCGATCAGGGCATCGACATTGTCCGGCTGCAGCGCCAGCACCTTGTCGAAGTCCTCGATGGCACGATTGTAGGAGCGCTTGCGGGTCGCCAGCAGCACGCCGCGGCCCAGGAACGCGAGCGAGTTGTTCGGATCGACGCGGATCGCGTCGTTGTAGTCGGAGAGGGCGCGATCGGTCTCGCCCATCGCATGCAGCGAGGTGGCGCGGCGGTAGAGATTCAGCGCATCGGGATTCTTCGGATCGATGGCGCCGTCATAGTGCTTCAGCGCTTCCGAATAATCCTCGGCGGCCAGCACCCTGTCGCCCAAAGCGGTGCGGGCGATGCCGCGCGTCAGGCGGGCGAGTGCGATCTCGGCCGGCTTGAGCTGGCGGGTCTGAAGCGCTTTCGAGCAGGCGGCGGCGCGTACGTCCGCGTCCTTCACCGTCGGCCAGGCGCCGCGCACGCACTCGTCATAGAGCTGGGCCACCGACGGGCCGGACGGCGCGGGAGAGGCCGCGGCGGGCGCCGGAGTCGCTGCCCGCCGATCGCGCACCGAGGGTGGCGGGTAGAGGTGGTAGGCGAAGGCATAGAGGCCGGCGCCGCCGGCAATGACAGCCGCGGCAGTGATCAGGAGCTTAGCCGAAAGTCGCATGTCTTGGGGGCTCGGACTGGAAAAGTCGTTTCATGTCAGGCGTTTGTATCAGAAGCAGTCCGGCACGTGTGCGCTTTGGTTTCGCCTTTTGTCACGGCCTCATCTTTGCGCGCAGGTAGGCCTTCCCAACCTCGAATAGTCATGCGCGAACGAACTCAGCCATGCAGCACCTCTTGGGGTGGATGGCCGTCCGATGCCGAATCTCCCCGGTTGTGAGTCTTCCAAAGAGAACATGTTGTGACAGGTGCAACCCCGCCTCTTGCGGTGCATTGGCGGTATCACTGCACCACCTGCCGTACTGCTTCTTCCGAACTGCCGCCAAGAGGAGGTCATCATGCAAACTTGCAATCGCATCAATATCTCATTGGTTTGTCTCGCTGCAGTCCTGACGGTCGGATGCTCCGATTCCGGTGGTCCGGGCACGCCGTTCAGTTCCAGCTCCAACACGAGCACCGGGTCGACGGGCGCTTCCGGAGGGGCAGGCGCTGCAGGCTCCGCGGGAGCCAGGGGAACCGCCGGCACCTCGGTCGCCGGTTTGAGTGTTCTTCCGGCGAGCAACACCACCAGCCTTGGTGTTCCACCGCTTGCCGGAGGCCCTGTCGTCACCACCGATGGTGCCGCGGCCGGCGTGAGCGGGCTGCTATCGCCCGCTACGAACGCGACCAATGCCGCTGGCATCACCACCAACGGGGATGGCACGACGACCCTCGTGAACGGCACCGGCACGACCGTCGGAGCGGCCGTTGGCAGCACCCAGGTCCTGCCTCAAGGCGTGACCGGCGGCCCCTTGCTGTCCACGACGACCTCCCTGGACGGCAGTGGTTCGCCCCAGAACACCGGCGTGCTGCGCAACGTGACCGGCAGCGTGAACAACACGCTGGGCAATACGCTCGGTAACACAGGCGGCCTGCTGCGCTGACCGCCGTAGAACGTGTCCGACGGCCTTCCCTGGCGGGTGGCCGTCAGCGTCCTGGGGGCGTTGCTGCTCAATGCAGCAACTCTCCAAGCGCAGACGGTCTCAGCCCCTCCGCCATCGCTGCCTCCGGCCCCTTCCGTCATCGGACGTGAGGTGCTGGAGTCCGATCCGGCAGCCCCCCGACGTCCCAAGCCCGACATCGCCGTTCCCGGCGGCGCCGGCCTCGCCGTTCCTCCCGAACTGGCGAACAAGGACGTCCTCTTCAGCGACATCCAGATCGAAGGGATGACGGCCTTCAATGCCATTGCCGTGCAGCCGCTGTTTGCGCCGGTTTTGAATCGGCGCGTCGCCTTTTCGGAGGTGGTCGCGGCCGTCAATCGCGTGACCGCGCTCTACGAGCAGGGCGGCTACGTGTTCTACAGCGTCGTACTGCCCCAGCAGGATCTCGACAGCGGCAAGCTCAGGATCATCGTCGTCGAAGGCTCGATCTCGGCCGTCGATTTCGGCGACGGCATCAAGTCGGAAAAGCTTCGCGCGCATATTCGCGAACTCCTCAGCCCCCTGATCGGCCGCAAGCCGCTGCGACGGGCCGATCTCGAGCGAAGGCTGCTCCTCTCCGCCGACCTGCCGGGCGTGGCGATCCAGGCCAGCGCCAAGCCGGATGCGGCAGGGGGCGACAAGGTCGTGCTGGTCGTCAACGGCACCTTCGAGCGCTTCTCGCCGATCGCACAGTTCGACAGCTTCCAGACGATCCCCGACGTCTCGGTCAACTTTCGCGTCGGCGGGGTCGGTCGCTCGCTGCTGTTCGGCGGCGACGCGCTCGAACTGCGCTACCTGTCGGCGCTGCCGTGGAATCGCCTGCAGATGTTCGACGCGCGCTACGGCGTGCCGATCGGCGATAATGGCGGACGCCTCAGCTTCCTGGGGCAGGCGGTCTGGCAGCGACCGCTCACGATGATCAACGGCCAGACCGTGGATTTCCTCGGCCGCTCTTTTCTGGGGCGCGTCCAATACTCCCATCCGTTCGTGCGTGGCCTGAAGTGGACGATGATGGGCATGGCGATGCTCGACGTGATCGACGTCGATTACACTTTTCTTGGCATCGGCATTCCGGGCGATTCGCTACGGGTCGCGCGCACCGGCCTGTTCGGCGCGTATACCGATAAACTGGGCGGCTTCTGGACGGGCACCGTGCTCGGCAGTGTCGGTCTTCCCGTCGCGGGAGCGGAAGCCAACGGCCGGTTCGGCGGCTCGCCGTCCTTTGCCAAGCTCAACCTCTCGATCGAGCGCGTGCAGCCGTTCTGGACGAACTTCTCCGCGTTGATCCGCGCCAGCGGGCAGATGACCACTGGGACGGTGCCCGCGTCGGAAGTGTTCGCCTATGGCGGGCGCGACTATGGACGCGCGTTCACCGTCGCCGAATCCGTCGGCGATCGCGGCGCCGCCGTCCTGGCGGAGCTGCGATACAATCCGGACTGGATTCCCGTGCCGAAGAAATATCTGGAGCCCCAGCTCTATGTCTTCGCAGACCATGGCTGGCTCTCGTCGGTCAGCCCGCTCAATCCGCCCTACTTTCCGCAGGGCACGTCGGTGGGTGCAGGCATCCGGGCCAGGATCTGGGAACAATGGAGCGGTGAGGTGGAGTTGGCGAAGGTCGTGTCGACGCCCAATGTCGGCGACCGGCCCATGCGTGCCTCCGTCCGCTTCGGTTCGCGCTTCTAACGCCGCCAAGACAAACGGCCCGCTCCGGGATTGGAGCGGGCCTTTGCAAACGAAATAATCGAAGCAGACGAAATAATCGAAACGGACTAGCGGGTCGTCCCCGAGCCCGACGGAGCCGGGGCCAGGCCCTGGTTCACCGAACCGCCACCCGTCGTCCCCGCACCGACGCCCATCGAGCTGGTGCTGCCGCCCGGAGCGGGCGCCGTGCCGCTGCCGGTCGCGCCCACGCCAGCGCCCACGGAGGCGCCGCCCGGGTTGGTATTCACGGTGCCGCTGGTGCCGGCGCCCATACCGGTCGTGCCGCTGGGCGCCGTCGTCGTCGCGCCGCCGCCGATCGAGGCGCCGCCGCTCGTGGCGCCGCCAGCCGACGCGCCGCCGCTCGCTCCGGCACTCCCACCCGCGCTACCGCCCGACGAGCCGCCGCTCTGGGCCATCGCCGTGCCGCCGATGAGCAGGGCCGCGGCCGAAATCGCAATGAGCTTCTTCATGAGTTCCTCCTTATGGTTTGGTGAAGGAGAAACTGCCTCTCGGACCGATCGTTGCCGCGATCTCAACTTTCCAGAAATCGCCTCGTTTCGGCCACCGCATCGGCAAGGCCAGTGCGCTCGACCGTCACACCTTGCGGAAAGGCGCTGAGCAACCGACTGGGCAGGCGCGAATCGAGCATCACGAAGACGCCGCGATCGTCGGCGCGACGGATCAGGCGTCCATAGGCCTGTTTCAACCGCAGCCGCGCCAGCATGTCGTCGTATCCGTTGGCGCCCGCGCCGGCCGCCTTCCAGTGCGCCTTGCGCGCGCGGTGAAGAATGTCGGGGCGCGGCCAGGGTACGCGATCGAACACGATCAGGCGCAGCGAGCGTCCCGGCACGTCGACGCCGTCGCGCACGGCATCGGTGCCGAGCAGGCAGGAATGCTCCTCGGCGCGGAAGATATCGACGAGGGTCGCGGCATCCATGCCGCCGACATGCTGGGCGTAGAGCGGCAGTCCGGCCTCTTCGAGCGCCGGCGCGATGCGCTGGTGCACGGCGCGCAGCCGGCCGATCGCGGTGAAGAGACCGAGTGCGCCGCCGCCCGCCGCCAGGAACAGCTCGCGATAGGCTGCCGCGACCTGGTCGGCATCGTCGCGCTTCACGTCTTTGACGATCAGCACCTTGGTCGCGTTCGCATAGTTGAACGGCGACGCCATCGCTGCGCGCATCGCCGGCGCCGCCAGATGGCGCGTGCCGGTGCGCGCCTCGGCCACCGTCCAGTCGGCCTGGGTGGCGACGTCCTCGTCGTTGGCGGCCTGCGGCACGCCCAGCGAATCGCGCAGGGTCGCCGAAGTGATCACCGCGCCGTGCGCGGGCCGGATCACCGAATTCACGAACGGCTCGGCCGGATCGAGATAGTGGCGGTACATGCCGACATCGTATTCGCGCTGCTGAACGCGCTCGACCGCGAACCAGTCGACGAAGGCGGGATCGGGATCGTTGTGCAGGCCGCGCAGCATGGCGCGCCAGGATTCGAGCGTCAGTTCGCAGCGGTTGGTGAGCGACCGCGCCACGCCTTCGATGCGCGAGCGCTGGCCGGAATCGAGCTTGTCGGCTTCGCCTTCGAGCTTGGCGCGCAGCGCCTGGCGCAGCCGGCGCACCGGCTGCAGCATCTTCTCCAGCGCCTCGGCGAGCTGGTCGGCGGCTTCGATCAGGCCGGGATTGAGCGGTCGCACGTCGCATTCCAGGCCGAAGCCCTGGTCGTCGCTGGCCGAGCGCGCGCGCACCTGCTGGCGCACCAGCGCGAGGAATTCCTCGGTGGGGCCCAGTACCGTGCCGTCGGCCAGCCGCGTCTGCCAGTTGGGCGAGGGGAGCTGCTGGGCGAGGTCGAGCAGGCGGCGCAAGGCGTTCTGCGCCTCGACGTCTTCGCCGATGAGATCGCTCAGGCGGCGTTCGAGTCCGCGCGCACGGCTGCCGCGCCGTCCCTCGGCACCGAGCAGCCAGCGACGCAGGTCCGACGCCTCGACGCCGCTCAGATGCGCGCCGAACGCGCCGTCGGCGGCGTCGAACAGGTGATGGCCTTCGTCGAACACGTAGCGCAGCGGCCGCGTGCCGTCGTCGAGCCCGCCCATCGCCGCCTGGATCATCACCAGCGCATGGTTGGCGATGACGATGTCGGCCTGGCGCGCGCGGCGGATCGTGCGTTCGACGAAGCACTTCCGATAGTGCTCGCAGGCCGAGTAGATGCACTCGCCGCGCCGGTCGGCGAGACGTTGCACGCGGCTGCGGCCCACCAGGTCGAGCAGCCAGGCGGGCAAGTCGCCGCCGATCATGTCGCCGTCGCGGCTGGCGAGCGCCCAGCGCGCCAGCAGGCCGAGGCCCACCGCGTTCTCGGGCACCAGGCCGGTGCGCATCACCGCCTCCTGGAAGTTCAGCAGGCAGAGATAGTTCTCGCGGCCCTTGCGGATGACGACGCGGCGGCGCTTCTCGGCGGAGTCGCGATGCAGCCGGTCGAGCTCGTTGTCGATCTGGCGCTGCAGGTTGCGCGTGTAGGTCGAGATCCAGACAGGCGCGCCGTTCTTCTCGGCCCACAGGCTGGCCGGTGCGACATACCCCAGGGTCTTGCCGACGCCGGTACCGGCCTCGACCAGCACGACATGCGGCTTGTCCTCTTCCTCGCGCGGCGCGAAGGCCTCGCTGGCGGCGGAGGCATAGTCGCTCTGGGTCGGCCGCGCCTCGGCGATATTGGCACCGGCGGAGACGAGCTGAGCCAGCCGCAGCCGCGCCTCGCGCGGCTCGACCGGCTGGCTGCCGGGCGGCGGGGCGGGCGGCGGCTCCTCCCAGACGGGCAGGCTCTTCCAGACATCGAGACCGGCGCCCGGGCGCGCCTTCTTGGCCCCCTGGTCGAGGCCGAGCGCGGCCAACACCGGATCGCCCCAGGTCCATTGCCCGCGCGCCATGACGAGCGCCGTCTCCTTCATCTCGGGCGAGGCGAGGGCTGCCATGTCGTCGAGTTCGTCGAGCAGGGCTCGGGCGATCTGGGGCAGGGCCGTGACCTCTTCCTCCGGCGTGGCCGGTACCGGCAGGTCGAGTGTCTCGCAGAGGCCGCGCACCGTCGGCAGGCAGAAGTGCGCCGGCCGCACGAAAGCGAACAATTGCAGCAGGTCGAGCGCCGGAAGGTCTTCCAGTCCCAGCCGCGCCGCCACCGCGGGCGCATGGCAGACCAATGGCAGGTTGCCCACCGCACGGCGGCCCGCGTTGGCGCCCGTCAGACGCTCCAGCGTTCCGTCAGGCGCGCGCCACAGCGCGCCGCGGGCGGTCGCGACCAGGGCCGGCCAGGAGGAGGTCGCGGGAATCGTCACGGGACGCTGAATAGCACACCCCAAATGGCCGATGCAGCGACCGTCGGTTGCCTTTAAAATCAGCCACCATGAAACCACCGCCCGTCGTCAAGAAGACCACCGCCGTGTTTCACCAGTCCGGCGCCCTCCCCGTGGGCAAGGGCAAGATCACCGGCATCATCGCGCTCACCCTGGGTGGCCTCGCCGTGCTGGCGGTGCTGGCCTTTCACTTCCCCGAGTATTTGACCACGCCGGACCTGCGCAAGAAGTACGATGTCGGCCTGCTGCGGCAGGTGCTGCTGGTCGGCATGGTGATCGCGGGCGGCATGGCGATCGCCAACCTGGTCCAGCGCCGCAATCGCTGGCTGAACGGCACGGCGCTGGCCCTGATCCTGTTGGCCGCGGCGATGGGCGGCCATCGCGTGCCGGTGTCCGACTTTCCCGACAACACGCCCTATATCGGCCTCGACTGGTTCATCCTCGACCTGCTGGGCTCGAGCCTGATCTTCATCCTGATCGAGAAACTCGTGCCGTTGCACCGCGACCAGCCGGTGTTCCGGCCGGGATGGCAGACCGACTTCACGCATTTCATCGTCAATCACCTGCTGGTCGGGCTGGCGCTGCTGATCGTGAACTTCGCCATCCATAGCCTGTTCGGCTGGCTGGTCTGGGCGCCGCTGCAAAAGTGGGTCGGCGGCCTGCCGTTCTTCGCGGCGCTCTTCCTCGTGCTGCTGGTCGCCGACCTGGTCCAGTACTGGACGCATCGCGCCTATCACGAGATCCCGTTCCTGTGGCGCTTCCATGCCGTGCATCACAGCGCCGAATACATGGACTGGATGGCGGGCTCGCGGCTGCATCTCTTCGAGCTGTTGACGACGCGCGTGTCGATCCTGGGCGTGCTCTACGTGCTGGGCTTCAGCCAGGCGGTCACCGACGTCTATATCGTGATCGTCGGTTTCCAAGCGGTGTTCAACCACGCCAATGTCCGGCTACCGGCGATCTTCGGCAAGGCGCCGCTGAAGTGGCTGATCGTGACGCCGGACTTCCATCACTGGCATCACAGCTCCGAGCGCGAGGCGATCGACCGCAACTACGCCGCCCACTTCGCCTTCATCGATTACATCTTCGGCACGGCAGTGAAGTCCGACCGGCGCTTCCCCGGCAAGTACGGCGTGCTGGGCGATTACATGCCGACCGGTTTCGTGCGCCAGCAGCTCTTCCCCTTCACGTGGAAGGGCTGAGCGCGCGGCGCTTGGCGTCGGCCACCAGCGACAGGATGGCCGCCAGCACGAGGGTGGCCACGGCGACCAGCAACGGCATCGCGAGACTCCCGGTCGCGTCGTAGACATAGCCGGCGAAGGCCGGGCCCAGGATCTGCCCGAAGCCGAAGGACGCCGTCATCAGGGCGATGCGCCCGCGCGGATCGCCGCCACCCGATCGGGTCGCCACGAGGCCGAGCGCGGTCAGCCCCATGAAGGTGCCGCCGACGAACACCGCCGAGATCACGATGCTGGCCGGATGGAGCCACAGCGCGCTGGTCGCGACTCCGGCCGCCTCCACCACGCAGGCCACCGCGTAGAGGCGCAGAACACCCCAACGCCGGCCGAGGCCCGTCCACAAGGCGACCGACGGCACCGCGCTCAGGCCGAACAGGACCCAGACATAGGGTTCGAGATGGGCGAGCGTCGGCGTGCCGCGCACCATGTCGACGATGAAGGTCGCGGTGATGACGTAGCCGAAGCCGAACAGGCCGTAGGCGAGGAGCAGGGCGACGAAGTCCGCCGACAGGCCCGTGCCGCCGGCAGTTTGTGCGGACTGAGCAATCCTCTCGTCAGGCGGTACCAGCGACACGACAACGAGACTCGCGGCACCTGCGATGACGGCACTTGCGAACCACAGCGTCGTCCAGGCAGCGCCGGCGTGAAGCAGCACCGCCACGATCGCCGCGGAAACGGCGATGCCGGTACCGACGCCTGCGAAATGCACAGCCGAGAGGGCGCCGTTGCCGGTTGCGGTCAGCCGGTCGATCACGAGCGCCGAGCTGAAGATCAGCGCGAAGGCGCTGGCCGCGCCCGCGACGAACCGCAGGCCGAGAAAGGCCGGCATCGCGTTCGTGAGGCCCATGCCCAGAAGGCAAATCGCAGTGACCGCGAGCGAAACCAGCAGCCAGAAGCGGCGCGAGCCCGGCAGGCGCACCGCGGCCAGGATCGCGCCGGCGAGGTAGCCCAGGAAATTTGCAGAGGCGATCAGGCCGGCCTGCGCCTTGGTGAGAGGAAGCGCCTCGACCATCGGCGGCAGGATCGGCGTATAGACGAAACGTCCGACTCCCATGGCCGCGGCCATCGCCAGCAGGCCGCCGAGACTGAGCAGGAGGGCGCGTTTGTTCATTGAGGCGCGGCACTTTGGGCTGTTGCTGCAATTGACGCAAATGCCCCTCGCACCTAGTTTGAATGATCCATGTCCCAGATCGATCGCACCCTTGCCGAGGCCGCACGCGCGTGGCCGTTTGAAGAAGCCCGCAAGCTCGTCGCCCGCACCGGCGGCAAAGCGCCGGCGAAAGGCTATGTGCTGTTCGAGACCGGCTATGGACCGTCGGGCCTGCCGCATATCGGCACGTTCGGCGAAGTGGTGCGCACGACGATGGTGCGCCAGGCCTTCCGCCGCCTGTCCGACGTGCCGGCGCGACTGTTCTGCTTCTCCGACGACATGGACGGCCTGCGCAAGGTGCCGGACAACGTGCCGAACAAGGAGATGCTGGCCGCCCATCTCGGCAAGCCGCTGACCTCGGTGCCTGATCCGTTCAGCAACGAGCATCCGAGTTTTGGTGCCGCGAACAACGCTCGCCTGCGCGCCTTCCTCGATTCCTTCGGCTTCGAGTACGAGTTCCAGTCGGCGACCGATTGGTACAAGTCCGGCCGCTTCGACACGATGCTGCTCGCCATGCTGCGCCACTACGACGAGGTGCAGTCGGTGATGCTTCCGACGCTGGGCGAGGAGCGCCGCGCGACCTACTCGATCTTCCTGCCGATCTCGCCCAAGACCGGCCGCGTGCTGCAGGTGCCGGTGATCAGGACCGACGCCGATGCCGGCACCATCGTCTATCGTGACGAGGACGGCTCGATGGTCGAGACGCCGGTCACCGGCGGCAACGTCAAGCTGCAGTGGAAGGCCGACTGGGCCGGCCGCTGGTTCGCGCTCGACGTCGACTACGAGATGTACGGCAAGGACCTGATCCCGTCGGCCGAACTCTCCGCCAAGATCGTGCGCATCCTGGGCGGCAAGCCGCCGGAGGGCTTCAACTACGAGCTCTTCCTCGACGAGGAGGGCAAGAAGATCTCCAAGTCGAAGGGCAACGGCCTCTCGGTCGAGGAATGGCTGCGCTACGCCTCGCCCGAATCGCTGTCCCTCTACATGCACCAGCAGCCGCGGCGCGCGAAGCGGCTCCACTTCGACGTGATCCCGCGCGCCATCGACGATTATCTCTCGCTGGTCGAGAAGCTGCCCAAGGAAGAGCCGGCGCGCGCGCTGGAGAATCCCGCCTGGCACATCCATGACGGCACGGCGCCCGCCAACTCCGCGGCCGGCGTCACCTTCGGCATGCTGCTGAACCTCGCGGGCGTCGCCAACACCGAGGACAAGGACGTCCTCTGGCAGTATCTGCGCCGCTATGTGCCGGGCGCCACGCCGGAGAACGCGCCCTATCTCGACCGGCTGCTGGCCGGTGCGGTCGCCTATTACCAGGACTTCGTGAAGTCCTCGAAGAAGTTCCGCCTGCCCAGCGACCGCGAACGCCCGGCGCTGCAGGACCTGCTCGAGACGCTGCGCCGGACGCCCGAGGACGCGACGGCCGAGGTCATCCAGGACGAGGTCTACGAGGCCGGCAAGCGCCACTTCGCCAAGGAAGAGCTGCGGCAGTGGTTCAAGACGCTCTACGAGGTGCTGCTCGGCAGCGAGCAGGGGCCGCGCATGGGCGCCTTCATCAAGCTCTACGGCCGCGACAATGTCGTGAAGCTGATCGAACGCGCGCTGGCTGGCGAGGATCTGGGCAAGGCTGCGTAGGGTTGGCGATATGAGCGATGGTGTCGTTTTCGACTATCTCAATCCGGACATTCCCGCAGGGCTGAGGCTGCTCGACGTACCGCTGATCCGCGCCAACCGCGAGACGATCAAGGGCTATGGCGAAGTCGTCCGCGACCCGAAGAAGCAGAAGATCGAGATCGTGCCGTGGCCGCTCAACGGCTCGCGCAAGCTCGACGCCGGCACCGGTATCGAGGGCGGCACGACCGAGGGAATCTTCGCCTGCGAATGGCGCGACAACGAGCTGATCGGGCGCAACGAGGCGGTCGGCGGCCACTATGTCATCGGCTTCCGCGACCTGCCGGAGACGGTGCGGCCCGGCGTGAAGCTCAGCAAGGGCCGCGTGCTGCTGTGGCATTGCAACTATCACCCCGACGGCGGCCAGCTCTTCTGGCCGCTCGACGGCAAGCCGTTCGTCGTGCCGGTGGCGCTGCCGGGCGACGATCTCGAGCCGGAGAGCTTCAAGGCCTTCTGGTCGGACGGCAGCGTCGGCATCTACATCCATCCCGGCATCTGGCACGAGGGTGTGTTCCCGGTGAACGAGTCCGGCCGCTTCTTCGACAAGCAGGGCAAGGTGCATGCCCGCGTGAGCTGCGATCTCGCGCGCGAGTTCGGCGTGCTGCTCAACGTGCCGCTGCCGCAGGGCTGATCGCGCCGAGATAGGCGACGATCATCCGCACGATCTCGTCCTCGAAGCTGCGGCTGGCGAGGAAGGGCTGCTCCTCCAGCACCGCGGCGCGGACGACGCCCATCAGGCTGCGCGACACCACGAAGACCTGCTCAGCAGTGAGCGGCCCCAGCAGCGAGTTCGGCCCGCGCCCGACCGTCTCGCCGGCCCGCGCAATGAAATCCGCAACCGGCGCCATCAGCGCGATCCCGCCTTCCTGGGAGAGGATCGCCTGGATCACGGCCTTGCGCGCGCGCTGGCGGCCGCGAAAGGCGTGGATGATCGCCCGCACCATGGCGCGCACGCGTCCCGGGATCGAGGGATCGCCCCCGCCGTGCAAGGCGCGCGCGACCTCGCCGAGGGCGGCTTCCATCTCCTTGCGGGCCAGCGCCATCAAGAGCGCGTTCTTGTCGGCGAAGTACTGGTAGAGCGTGCCGATGCTGACGCCCGCCCGCTCCGCCACGGCGTTGGTGGTGAAGCCGGCCAGCCCGCCCTTTTCCAGAATCTGAGCCGCCGCCTCGACGATCGAGCCGACGGTCTCGGTGGCGCGCGCCTGGCGAGGCTTTCTGCGTTTCAATTCAACGGGTTGGCGGCGGGCGGGCATGGCAGCACCGGTCGGAGGAAGGCGAGTAAGTAAATATGAGCATCGCTCATATATTCGATGGCGGCAAAGGCAAAGGAGACCGTCGTGCAGTCACTCGCCACCCTCTATCTCGTCATCCTGCCGCTGGTGATGGCGGCGGCGCTGATCGAAGGCCTCTGGCAATCGCGCACGCGCGCCGAGGCCTATGACTGGAAGTCGTGGGCCTGCTCGCTGGGCGACTTCGCGGGCCGCCGCCTGCTGGCCTTCATTCCCTATACGCTGGCCGCGCCCTGGCTCGACTGGATCTACGAGTACCGCCTCTTCACCCAGTCGCTCGACAGCGTCTGGTCGATGCTGCTGCTCTTCGTCGGGCTGGAATTCTTCTATTACTGGTTCCATCGCGCCAGCCACACGGTGCGCTGGTTCTGGTCCTCGCACTCGGTCCATCACTCGCCCAACCAGTTCAACTTCGCCATGGCCTACCGGCTGGGCTGGATCGGCCGCTTCACCGGCACGTCGCTCTTCTTCGCGCCGCTGGTGCTGCTGGGCTTCACGCCGCAGACCGTGCTGACGGCCCTGTTCCTGAACCTGCTCTACCAGTTCTGGATCCATGCCGACTGGATCCCCAAGCTGGGCTGGCTGGAATATGTCCTCAACACGCCGTCCGCCCATCGCGTCCACCACGCGCGGAACCCGGAGTATCTCGACGCCAACTATGGCGGCGTGCTGATCGTGTTCGACCGGCTGTTCGGCACCTATGTCGCCGAGCGCGACGAGGTGAAGTGCGACTTCGGCCTGGTCTCGCCCACAATCTCGTCGCGCAATCCGCTGGTGCTCAACGTCGGCCCATGGATCGGCCTTGTGAAGGACCTCGCCTCGGCGCGGTCGGCCCGCGAGGTCTGGATGTACCTGTTCGGCGCACCGGGCTGGCGCCCCGACGGGACAGGCCTCACGGCGGCTGAGCTACGCAAGGCGCGTGCGCTGCAAGCTCAGGAGGCCCAAGCTCAGCCAGCCATGACTTAATCTCCCTTGAGCCGCCCGATCCCGGTCGACAGATTGGCCGGCAAAGGAGAAACGCCATGGCCAAGGACAAGGTCTGCGTCGTGATCGGGGCCGGCGATGCGACGGGCGGCGCGATCGCCCGCCGCTTCGCGCGCGAGGGCTACACCGCCGTCGTCACGCGCCGCAGCGCCGACAAGCTTCAATCCCTCGTGGCGCGCATCGTCGAGGAGGGTGGCCGGGTCCATCCCTTCGGCTCCGACGCCCGCGACGAGGCCGAGGTCGAGCGGCTGTTCCGCGAGATCGAGACCGAGATCGGCGAGATCGAGGTCTTCGTCTTCAACATCGGCGGCAACGTGCGCTTCGACATCCGCGACACGACTCCGCGTGTCTATCGCAAGGTCTGGGAGATGACGGCCTTCGCCGGCTTTCTGACGGCGCGCGAGGCGGCCAAGGCGATGGTGCCGCGCGGGCAGGGCACCATGATCTTCACCGGCGCCACGGCATCGGTGCGCGGCGGCCGCGGCTTCTCGGCCTTCGCCGGCGGCAAGCATGCGGTGCGGGCCTTGGCGCAATCGATGGCGCGCGAGCTCGGGCCGCAGAACATCCATGTGGCGCATGTCATCGTCGACGGTGCCATCGACACCGAATGGATCAAGGCCAACTTCCCCGACCGCTACAATGCCGGTCCGGACGCCATCCTCAATCCCGACGACATCGCCGAGACTTACTGGCAGCTCCATCGCCAGAAGCGCAGCGCCTGGACCTTCGAGATGGATCTGAGGCCGTGGAAGGAAAGCTGGTAGCAACGGAGCGCGCCACTGCGCGCGGAGTAACCTCCGCGCTGAAGTGGCGCTTCATGATCATGAGCGCAACTGGAGTTGCGCGCTCCTATGAGGACGCCGCCCGCAACTTCAGCAGTGCCAGCATCATGTCGATGGTCGGTGTCGCGACGCCCGCCAGCTCGCTGAGGTCGGCGATCGAATCGGCGAGCGCGTCGATCTCGAGCGGCTTGCCGGACTGGAGGTCGGTCAGCATCGACATCTTGTGGTCACCCAGCCCGACGGTGAACTCGATGCGCTTTTCCATCGGCGTCGCCATGGTCGCGCCGAACTTCGCGGCGACGGCCTCGGCCTCGGTCATCATGCGCCGCGCGATCTCGACGGCGCCGGCGCTTTTCCCGATCCCGCCATTGTCGGCCAGCGTCAGCACGGCGATCGGGTTCCAGGTGAGGCTGTTGATCATCTTGGTCCAGATCTCGGCGCGGATGTCGGACTTCACCGGCGCCTTGAGGCCCGCTTCGTTCATCGCGGCACTGAGCGCCGTCACGCGCGGTGAGTTCGAACCGTCGGGCTCGCCCAGCGGCAGGTAGCAGACCTCGTTCTCGAGATGCGCCACGCCGGGTTCGGGCACGACGCCGCCCGCCCAATAGGCGCAGCCCAGCGCGCGCTCGGGCCCGAACATCGACCATTGCCTGCCGCCTGGGTCCATGCGCTTCAACCGGCTGCCCTCGAACGGGCCGTCCAGTTTGTGGAAGAACCAGTAGGGCGCGCCGGTGGTCGGCGGGATCAGCGCCGTCTTCGGCCCCAGCAACGGCGCGACCTTGTCGAGCACGGTGAGATACTGGTGCGTCTTCAGGGTGATGAACACGACATCCTGCGGCCCGAGCTGTGCCGGATCGTCGGTCGCGTTCACCTTCACCGTGAAATCCTCGTGTGGCGAGATCAGCCGCAGGCCTTTCTTGCGGAGCGCGTCGAGATGAGCGCCGCGCGCGATCAGGCTCACCTCGACGCCTTTCACGCGCGCGAGGTGGGCGCCGATGATTCCGCCGATCGAGCCGGCGCCGTAGAGGCAGATTTTCATGGGACCAGCCTAGAGCCTTCACGGTCTGTGCGGAACTGGCGTCCCTTGCGGTCGTTGTGTCGCGAACCCCTTAAGAGAGAGGAGGACCCGTCATGACCGCGCAGACCGTCGACACCAGCAAACTCTGGGACATGATCAAGGACATAAGGTTCGGCATGCTGACCGTGCGGGGCGCCGACGGCCGTCTCTATGCGAGACCGATGACGACGCAGAACGGCGAGGCCGACCATGGCGGCGTCATCTGGTTCTTCATGTCGCGTTCGGGCCAGCCGGTGGCCGATTTGACGGCGGCGCCCGACGTGAACGTGGCCTACGCCGATCCCGACTCCGACAAATACGTGTCGGTGAGCGGCACTGCGCGCATCGTCGAGGATCCGGTGAAGAAGCAGGAATTGTGGAGCACGGCCGCGAAGGCTTGGTTCCCGGGCGGCGTCGACGATCCCGACCTGGCGCTGGTCGCCGTCCTCGTTGCCGAGGCCGAATACTGGGACGTGAAAGCCAACAAGGCCGTACAGATCTTCAAGCTCGCCAAGGCGGCGCTTACGGGCGAGGAACCGGCCAACCTGGCCGAGCATCGCCGCGTCCGCATGCGCTGACGCGGCTGTAAATAAGGAGGCGTTAGCGACGGGGCGTCGTCGCTGCACCTACGCCGGCGCCCACGGCGCCGCCGACCAAAGCGCCGGGCAGCAGGCCGATCGGGGTAAGGGCGCCGATCAGCGCCCCGGTGCCGGCACCGATACCGCCGCCCGTCACGGCCCGCTGGCCCCATGTATCGCCGCAGGCGGCAAGGCTGAGGGCCAGGAGGGAAACGGCCACGACTTTCTTCATGTGTTCTCCAATTTGGCGCCAGTAAACGCCTCTTATTCCTGCAAAGTTCCCATAAATGGCCCTTCTGCGGTGTGTCCTCCTGGTGATCTTGGCCACGGTCGTGCCGGCCCTTTCAGCGGCTCGGGCGCAGACCGTGGGCGGCTTCGACTACGCGCCGGAATACGACTTCTCCGAATTCTGGGCGGCGACCGACGGTCGTTACTTCCGGGCGATCGTGGCGGGCAATCCGTTTCCGCAATGGCCCATCGAAGAGGTGAAGCAACGGCTGCTGCCGGTGATGCAGGCCAACAAGCCCCGACCGGCGCTCACCTTCACCTATCAGTCGCCGCCGGAGGAGCTGCGTCCCGACTATCGCCTCGTGCTGGTGTTCGATCCGGCCAACGACCTGACGGCGGCGCGCGTGTGCACCGGCCAGTATTTCCTGAAGCCGCCGACGCCGGGGCGCGTCTACGTGTTCGGCATCTACTGCCGCAACGATCTCGCTTTATCGCAGACGACCGCTTGGACGCAGGCCACCGGTCCCGACGATCCGCGGCTCGGCCCGATGTTCGCGCAGCTTTTCCTGACCCTGTTCGACGACCGGCGGTGGCGTCGGTCACCGTTCAATCCGTGGTTTGCCCGCTAGCCGATCCGGCCTAAGAGAGGGGCAACATCAGGGAGATCTCTTGGATACCGACGTGGAAATCTGGATGCTCTTCGCGCCGTTCTGGCTGCTGGGCATCTTCGCGGCGCTGGGCGCGCTCTGGCATTTCGTCCACTTCCTGATCGTGCACGGCAAGGCGCATGCGGCGGGCCATGTCCCGAAATACGCGATGGGCACAAAACTGCACCCGCACGAAATGACGGCGGAAGGCCGCCATCATTTCAAACGGGCGCAAATCGCAGTGATGGCCTGTGTCGGCCTGTTGGTACTGGGACTGGTGGTCGGCGTCCTGTGGGCGCTATGGCGGGGCTAGGTCCCCACCATCATTCGGCCACCAGCCCCACGACCTCATAGTGGCCTGGATCCGACGAGGGACCAGCGATCAGGACCTGCTGGTCGCAGGCCGTCAGGACCAGGACGAGAAGCCCGAGGGACGCTAAAACCCGGCGGAACATGACTAAAACCCTCCATCTGCCAGAGGAACGCCGGCCATTTGCCTTTGGTTGCTGCGTTTTGCAGTCTGTCTGCCTGAGGCTGGGGAAAACGGGGGCGGGGGCCCATCGCTGAACAATGACCCGACACCGCATGCTGCGCCGCATCGCCTATGTGCGCCGCAATCGCTGCAGCGCCCTGGTAGGCGTTCTCTGCTTCTTCATCCTGCTCAATCCGCTGCTGGCCGGCTCGGCGATCGGCGGCTCGATGCTGGGCATTGCCCTGTTCACGGTCCTGATCCTGGCGGTCTGGGCTCTTCGCCTCCAACGGCCGCATCTCTGGGGATTGGCGGTGTTCGCGTTCATCACCATCGATGCCCTGATTGCCGATCGGATGGGATATCGCGGCCTGCGCCCCATCGCACTGGGAGCGACGGCGATCTTCGTCGGCGCCGTCACCATCGCCCTGCTGCGATACGTGCTCGACCGTCGCCCGATCACCACCGACAAGGTGTTCGGCGCCGTGGCCGCCTACATCCTGATCGCACTGTCCTTTGCGAGTCTCTTCGGCTTCCTGCAGGTCTTTGAACCCAACGCCTTCACGGCCGCCATCGCACACGGCCCGGACGGGAAATTGAACTGGTCCGACCTGATGTACTTCTCTTTCACCGTCCTGACCTCGACCGGCTTCGGCGAGATCACGCCAGCGACGCCGATGGCGCGGGCGCTGATCGTGCTCGAGCAGGTGCTGGGCGTGATGTACGTCGCCTTCCTGATCGCCCGGCTCGCCAACCTGTACGGCTCCCCGAAGCACCTGCGCTAGCGACCTTCGATCTCGCACTGCGCATCGTCGAATTGCCGCCGGCCGCGCTATACTGCTGCTCAAAGTCAGGTGAGGGACGTCATGAGCATCGCGGTTGGAGCGGCACGGACGCGCGAGACCCCGGACACGGTTGAGAGGTGGGACGCCATCGTGATCGGCGCCGGCCTGTCGGGCATGTACCAGCTCCTGAAGTTGCGCCAGATGGGCTTCAAGTCGCACGTCTACGAGGCGGGCGGCGGGGTCGGCGGCACCTGGTACTGGAACCGCTATCCCGGCGCACGCTTCGATTCGGAGAGCTGGACCTACGGCTTCTCCTTCTCGCCCGAGGTGCTGAAGGAATGGGACTGGAAGGAGCATTTCTCCGGCCAGCCCGAGAACCTGCGCTACTGCGAGTTCCTGGCCGACAAGTTCGACCTGCGCCGCGACATCACCTTCAACACCCGCGTGAAGGCTGCGCACTGGGACGACGCCGCCAACGAATGGGAAGTCACCTTCGAGAGCGGCGGCCGCGCCAGCGCGCGCTTCCTCATCACCGCGATCGGGCCGCTGTCGTCCCCCACCATGCCGACCATCCCCGGCATCGAGGATTTCAAGGGCGAGTCCTGGCACACCGGCCTGTGGCCACACCATCCGGTGAGCTTCGAGGGCAAGAAGGTCGCGGTGATCGGCACCGGCGCGTCGGGCGTGCAAGCCATCACCGAGATCGCCAAGACGGTGGGCGAGCTCACCGTGTTCCAGCGCACGCCCAACTGGTGCACGCCGCTGCGCAACTCGAAGATCGAGCCCGAGACGATGGCCGACATCCGCTCGCGCTACGACAGGATCTTCGCGCAGTGCCGCGAGAACTGGGGCTGCTTCGTCCACACAGCCGACCCGCGCCATTCGACCGACGTGACGCCGGAGGAGCGCGAGGCCTTTTTCGAGAAGCTCTATGCCATGCCGGGCTTCGCCTTCTGGCAGGGCAATTTCCGCGACGTGCTGATGGACCAGGCGGCCAACGATGCGCTGACCGAATTCGTGATCAGGAAGATCCGCGCGCGCGTGAACGACCCGAAGATCGCCGACAGACTGATCCCGACCAACCACGGATACGGCACCCGCCGCGTCCCGCTCGAGAGCGGCTACTTCGAGGTCTACAACCAGCCCAACGTGAAGCTGGTCGACATCCGCGAGACGCCGATCGAGCGCATCACAGAGACCGGCCTCCGGGTCGGCGGCGTCGACTACGCGTTCGACATGATCATCTACGCGACCGGCTTCGACGCCATCACCGGCGCCTTCGACCGCATCGACTTCCAGGGCCGCAATGGCGAGAAGCTGCGCGACAAGTGGGCCGACGGACCGCATACCTATCTCGGCCTGAACGTCACCGGCTTCCCCAACATGCTGACCCTGGTGGGACCGCACAATGCGGCGACCTTCTGCAACCTGCCGCGCTGTATCGAGCAGAATGTCGAGTTCGTGTCCGACCTTTTGGGCTACATGCGCGACAAGGGCCTCACCCGCATCGAAGCGACGCAAGAGGCCGAGACGGCGTGGACCGCCCATGTCTACGACACCGGATCGCGCCTGCTGCTCACCAAGGTCGATTCCTGGATGACCGGCGTGAACAAGAACGTCCCCGGCCGCCTCAAGCGCACCTTCATGGCCTATGCCGGCGGCGCCCCGAAGTACCGCCAGAAATGCGAGGAGATCGCCGCGAACGGCTATGAGGGGTTCAAGCTGTCGTCGTGAAATGAAGAGAGGCGCCGACACGAAAACGCCGGGACCTCTCGGCCCCGGCGTCGTCGTCGAGATATGCGGAAACGCTTAGCGGATGATCGTGACCTTCAGCGCGGTCTGCACGCTGTACACGGTCGTGATCTGCGTGCCCGGCTTGATCGTCTGAAGAGCGGCCTTGCCGGCCGCCGAGACGATCTGCGGCATCTGGATGACCTCGCCGCTGTCGGGCGAGGGCTTGTCGGGCTCGCCGCCCGAGGCGTTGATCAGGAACACGGTGCTGGTCGGGAGATCGACCTTCGTGCACATGCCGCTCATCGACCACAGGCGGATGCGCTCGCGCGCGCCGGGGATGCCCTCGATGCGGGCGCCCTGCTCCATCATCGCCTTGGCGCGCGCCGTCACGGCGGGCGTGGTCGGGGCGATCAGGAAGTCGACATAGTCGTACCACTGCACGTCGACGATCTGGCCGACCCGGAGCGAATCGTAGTTGGTGACCAGGTCGGCCGCCTTCATCTTCACCCGGCCGAGATCTTCCCAGATGATGACGAAACCGCGTGTCTTCGCATCGAGGCTGTGGATCGTGCCGCGCTTGAAGTTCTGGTAGGTCGACGAGACGAAAAGGTCTTCCTGCGCCATCGCCGAGAACGGCAGGACGGGCAGGGCGGCCGCCGTCAGCGCGGCGCCTCCGAGCAGCTTCAGTGTCGAACGACGATCGGCGTGCATCAAATTCTCCCCCATCTCATCGCACGGGATGTTCGGCTCCGGTACGCAAGGACTGGTTCGCCCCCGAACAGACCGCCGCCTTATGCCGAGGAAAGTTTTTCTCGGCAACTTCATTTGCAGCACTTCTGCGCGTATCTCGATGCGAATGATCTTTCGCTGCTCGTGCAGGAACCCCGTCAGAAAAACGTGACTTGAACGTGTCGGGGCCAAAGGCGGTTATGGCGGTCAAAGGATCACCATTTGCCCCAGCCGATCGCCCTTCTGTCCGTTGCTCACGCCTTGCCGCCCTATCGGCTCCTGCAGGCCGATGCGGCCGAAGCGGCGCGCCGGGTGTTCGCCCATCGCTATGCCGCCTTCGAGCGCATGGCGCCGGTCTTCACGACCTCCGGCATCGAATCGCGCCACACGGTGAAGCCGCTCGACTGGTATCTTTCCGTCCTGGGCTGGCCCGAGCGGAACGCCGCCTATCTCGAAGGGGCGCAGGAGCTGTTCGTCGACGCCGCGACGCGTGCACTCGCAGCGGCGGGCTGCGCCGCGTCCGATGTCGACACGATCGTCACCATTTCCTCGACAGGCGTTGCGACGCCGAGCCTCGAAGCGCGTGTTGCCGGGCGCATGGGCTTTCGTGCCGATGTCGAACGCGTGCCGGTGTTCGGCCTGGGATGCGCGGGCGGCGTCTCGGGCCTGGCGATCGCCAGCCGTCTCGCTGCGGCGCGGCCCGGTTCGACCGTACTGCTGGTCGCCATCGAGATCTGCACGGCCGCCTTCCGCATGGACCAGCTGACGCCGGCCAACATGGTGGCGACCGCCCTGTTCGGCGACGGCGCGGCGGCCTGCGTGGTGCGCGCTGGCAGGGATGACCAAGGGCTCGCGCTTGTCGAAGGCGCGGGCGAGCATCGGTGGCCCGACACGCTCGACATCATGGGCTGGAAGGTCGATCCGACCGGCCTCGGCGTCATCTTCGATCGCTCGATCCCGCCCTTCGCCGAGCAGGAGGTCGGGCCCGCGGTCGAGAGCATCCTGTCGCGCCTCGGCGTGGCGCGCGCGTCGGTCGATCGCTTCGCCTGCCATCCCGGCGGCGCCAAGGTGATCACGGCGCTGGAAACGACGTTGCGTCTCGACCAGGGCACGCTCGATCATGAACGCGACGTGCTGCGCCAGTACGGCAACATGTCGGCGCCGACGGTGCTGTTCGTGCTCGAACGGCTGATGGCAGCCGGCTTGCCCAAGCGCACGGTGCTGACGGCGCTGGGGCCGGGCTTCACCTGCAGCTGCCTGTCGCTGGCCCGCGCCGCTTGAGCCTGCGGCCATGAACTGGGCCATCCTCATCCTGACGCTCGTCACGGCGCAGCGTCTCGGCGAACTCGTGCTGGCCCGACGCAATACCGGCCGCCTGCTGGCGCAGGGCGCGTACGAGATCGGTGCCGCCCATTACCCGCTGATCGTGGCGATGCACGCGGCCTGGCTGCTCGGCCTCTGGTACGTCGCGGTCCATCGCGCGCCGCAGGGACAGGACATCAATCTCTTCTGGCTCGCCCTCTTCGTCGTCCTGCAGCTGGCGCGGGTCTGGGTGATCGCCTCCCTGGGCGGGCGCTGGACGACACGCATCATCGTGCTGCCGGGCGCGCCGCTGGTGCGCCGCGGTCCCTATCGCTTCGTGTCCCATCCCAACTACTGGGTGGTCGCGGGCGAATTCCTCGTCCTGCCGCTGGTCTTCGGCCTGCTGTCCTATGGACTGATCTTCACGGCCCTCAACGCCGCGATGATGTGGGTTCGCATCAAGGCGGAAACGGCGGCGCTGAGATCCTCATGATTCCGTTGCGTGGCCGACTCCAAACGAAATAAACGAAATAAACGAAACAAATGAAACGGGGGGAGCGGTCCCCGGAATCGCCCCGCATCGACCGCGCAAAGCCCCAACGCGCAGCCAGGGCGCCATCACCCAGTTCGTCACACTGCTCTAATAGGACGCCAGGACCTCGATCTTGTGGTTGGCGACGATCAGGCGCTTGGCGAGCAGGCGGGCGAGGTTGGCCATGATCTTCTCGCCGGCGCGCGGATGGCTGTTGCGGAAACCATTGAAGGCATCGAGGGACAATTCGAGGCAGGCGACATGCGTGTCGGCCCAGACATCGGCCGACCGGCTGGTCTCCAGCAAGGCCATCTCGCCGACGGCCATGCCCGCCGACAGGGTGGCCAGCCGGACGCCGCTCTGCAGCCGGACACTGACGACGCCGCTCACGACGAACATCAGGGACGATGCCGGCTCGCCGGCCGAGATCAGGCGATCACCCGTCCGGTACTCGCGCCGCTCCATCAGACCGGCGAGGGCCGACAATTCGTCCGTTTCCAGGCCGGCCACCAGCGCCTGCTCGGCAAGATCGACCGGTTGTCCAAGGTCGAGGCAGCCGGTCTGGTTCTGGATGATGCGGTCCTCGGCCCATTCGATGGCTTCGTCCAGCAGCGCGATGCTGCGCATGCCGGGCCGCTCGGGCAGCCAGGCCGAAAGCGACTGCTCGACCGGCGTTCCCCGGGGAATGCCGCTGAAGACCACGTCGGCGCCGGCGCGCACGAGATCGTCGAGGATGTCGGCCAGCAGGCGCAGGGCCGACTCGCTGACCGACGGCACGCGGCGGAAGTCGAGGATGAGATGCTTGACGGCCGGGCGAAGGCCGTGGATGCGCCGCGACACATATTCGACGTTGGCGAAGCTCAGCGCGCCGGTGAGTTCGAGGATGGCGCCTTCGGCGTGATGCGCCTCGAGGATGGCCTGTTCGCGGGGCTGCCGGCTGCGGCGCGACGAGACGCTGCCGACATCGTAGCTGGCTGCAATACACGTACGGACATCGCCGACCCTGTTGAGCATGTGCAGGCCGAAATGGGCCGACAGCGCCTCACAGGTGCGCAGGCCGCGGACGCTGTTTCCCTGGTCGTCGATGCGCGGCGAGTAGGTGCCGAGACCGAGTTGGGAGGGCAGCGAGGCCAGGATGCCGCCGCCGACGCCGCTCTTGGCCGGGATGCCGACGCGGTAGACCCAGCGGCCCGCCGAATCGTACATGCCCGCGCTGGTCATGACCGAGAGCGTGCGGGCCACGGCGTAGGACGAGACGACCTGCTCGCCGGTCAGCGGATTGCGGCCCTTGTGGGCGAGCGTCGCCGCCATGACGGACAGGTCGCGCGCCGAGACGCGGAGCGCGCACTGGCGGAAATAGACGTTGAGCACCTTGTCGACGTCGCCCTGCAGGACACCGTGGTTGCGCAGCAGATAGGCGATGGCGCGGTTGCGGTCGCCGCTCTCGCGCTCCGAGCGGAAGGTGGGCTCGTCGACTTCGAGGCGGCGTCCGGCGAAGCGGCTGAGCGCGTCCTGCAGTCGCTCGAACGCCCCGTCGGCCTCGCTCTCGCAAAGCAGGCCGATGCAGGCGATCGCGCCCGAATTGACCATCGGATTGAACGGCCGGTTGTCCGCCCCCAGCCGGATGGAGTTGAACGAATCGCCACTCGGCTCGACACCCACCACCGCCTCGACGCGCTCGGCGCCGACCGTTTCCAGGGCGAGGGCGAAGACGAAGGCCTTCGAGATCGACTGGATGGTGAATTCGACGGTGCTGTCGCCGATCTCGTAGACGAACCCGTCGACGGTCGTGGCAGCGATGCCGAAATGAGCGGGATCGGCGAGCGAGAGTTCCGGAATGTAGGACGCGACCTCGCCGGCATCGTCCTTCGAGTACTCCGCATGGCAGCGCGCCAGGAACCGGGCGAGAGGGAGCTCGAAGGAAGACATCTGGGGCTGATCCATTCTATTTGCCGGAAGCGAACTATGTGCTTCCTGGCGCCTTGGGAGGCAAGCTTCATCCCCCGCGATCGCGGCAAGGCGCTTTCTACTTTGCCTCGATGATCTCGCGCACCCGCGTGGCCAGCGCTTCCATGACGAAAGGCTTGGTGATGATCGCCATTCGTGCGTCGAGCGAGCCGGCGGCAAGGGCTGCGTTCTCCGCGTAGCCCGTCATGAACAGCACCTTGAGGTCGGGGCGCAGCATACGGGCGGCGTCCGCGACCTGGCGGCCGTTCAGCCCGGGCAGGCCGACGTCGGTGATCAGCAGGTCGATCCGCCGCGCCGATTGCACGATCTCCAGTCCCTGCGGCCCGTCGACCGCCTCGATGGTGCGGTATCCGAGGTCGCCCAGTACCTCGACGACAAGACCGCGCACCACCGGCTCGTCCTCGATCACCAGCACGGTCTCGCCGGTTTCGGCGGAAGCGGCTTCGGCCACATCGGCGTCGGCGTCCACGTCGGCTTCTCCTTCGAAGCGTGGCAGGCAGAGATGCACCGTCGTGCCATGGCCGGGGCTGCTGCCGATCTCGGCATAGCCGTCGGACTGGCGCGCGAATCCATAGATCATGGACAGGCCGAGGCCGGTGCCCTGGCCCATCGGCTTGGTCGTGAAGAAGGGTTCGAAGGCGCGCGCGATCGTCCCGGCATCCATGCCGGTGCCGCTGTCGGTGACCGAGACGCAGACATAGTCGCCCGCCGATCTGTCGGCATGCAGGGAGGCGGCGGCCTCGTCGACTTTCCTGTTATGGGTCTCGATCACGAGCTGACCGCCTTCGGGCATGGCGTCGCGCGCATTGATGGCAAGGTTCAGGATTGCGGATTCGAGCTGGTTGGCGTCGCAGCGCGTCAGCCAGAGTCCTTCCGCCAGCTTCAACTCGAGGTCGATCCTTTCGCCCAGGGTCCGCCGCAGCAGCTCCTCCATCGAACCGACCAGGGGATTGACGCGCACGGGGCGCGGGTCGAGCGGCTGTCGGCGCGAGAAGGCCAGCAGCCGGTGGGTGAGGGCGGCGGCGCGGTTGGCCGAGGTCATCGCTCCGGTGATGAACCGGTCGAGGTCGCCCAGCCGGCCCTGGCCGATGCGCCGTTGCACCAGGTCGAGGCTGCCGGTGATGCCTTGCAGCAGGTTGTTGAAATCGTGCGCGATGCCGCCGGTGAGCTGGCCGATCGCCTCCATCTTCTGCGCCTGGCGCAGCGCGTCCTCGGTGGCGCGCAGTTCGGCGGTGCGCGCCTCGACCCTCGCTTCGAGCGTGGCGTTCAGTGCACGCAGGGCCGCCTCGGCCTCGCCACGCTCGATCACCTGGCGCGTGCGCTCGGCGACCTCCTCCATGAAGGCGACCTCGCCGGGCTGCCAGTGCCGCACCGGCCGGTCGTTGAGATAGACGATGGTGCGCAGGCGGCCGGCGCGCACGAAGGGCACGACCAGGATGGCGCGCGTGTCGACGGCACGCGCGGTGGCGCGTGTTTCCTCCTCGTCGCTCAGCGGATCGGTCTGGAGGTCACCCACCACGACGGTCTCGCCGGCGCCGAGCTTGTTCACGATCTTGATGCCGAAGGCATGGGCGGGGACGCGGCCGAGCAGCGGCTGGGCGCGACCGTCGGTCCAGCACACGGAGTAGTCGAACACATCCTCGACCGGATCGAGATGACCGTAGCCCACGCGGCTCACGCCGAAGAAACGCCCCATCAGGGCGCAGTCCTCGTTCAAGGCCTTGTCGGTATCGTTGCCGCGCAGCACGTCGCTGAGCTCGAGCATGAAGGCGTGCCGCGCGTCTGCAAGCTTGCGTGCGCTGATGTCGATGGCGGTGCCGACCGCGCGATAACACCGGCCATTGTCGTCGAACAGGCCCTTGCCCTTGGCCGCCACCCAGCGGACGACGCCGTCGTCATGACCGACGGTGCGGTACTGGACGTCGTAGGTCGCGCGGACGGCGGGATCGAGGGCCGCTGCGAAAGCCCGGGTCGTCGCGTCGCGATCCTCGGGATGGAGGCCCGCGTAGAAATCGTCGAGGCTGCAGATCGCGTCCGGTGAGAAGCCGAACATCGCCTTGGTGCGCGGCGACCAGGTCAATCTGTTGGCGACCAGATCGACATCCCAGGTGCCGATCTCCGCCGCCTCGGTGGTCAGCCTGAGCGACTCCTCGTTGAGGAGGGACTGCGACTCGGCGTCCTTGTGGGCGGTGATGTCATGGCCGCCGACGAAAACGCCGTGGACGGCGCCGGCTTCGTCGAGCATCGGTTCGTAGACGAAGTCGACATAGTGTGTCCGATGTTCGTGCCCGAGGCTGACGGGCAGGGCGCGGGCGATGTAGCGCTCGCCCGTGCGGTAAACATGGTCGAGAAGTTCATAGTAGCCCTGGCCGTCGATCTCCGGCAGCACCTCGCGCACGCTGCGACCGATGAAGTCGCGCTGGCCGGCGAGCGTGACATAGGCTTCGTTCACATATTCATAGACATGCTCGGGGCCGGTCAGGACGGCAATGAAGCCCGGTGCCTTCTGGAACATGCGGCGCTGGCGCTCGACCTCGGCCATCAGGCGTTTTTCGGTCAGCACCTTCTGTGTGGTCTCGCTGCACACGACCAGCACGCCGCCGACGCCATGCGGGGCATCCGCATCGTCGATCGGGCTGTAGCTGTAAGTCCAGTAGACGTCCTCGCGGCGGCCGTTGCGCGTGATCGGCACGAGGTGATTCTCGTTCCAGGTGGCGCCGCGGCCTCCCATCACCTGGTCGATCTGCGGCCCGATGATGGGCCAGATCTCGTCCCAGACCTGCCGGCCCGGTTGGCCGAGCGACGCGGGATGGCGCTCCGGGCCGATCGAGAGCCGGTAGGCATCGTTGTAGAAGCAGAGAAGATCGGGTCCCCACCAGATGTACATCGGGTGGCCGCAGTTCAGCAGCAGCCGGACGGCGGTCCGCAAGGATTGCGGCCAGTCGGCGGGATCTCCGAGCGCCGTGGCCTGCCAATCATGGGCCCGCATGAGCGCGCCCATCTCACCGCCGCCGGCAAGAAAGGTCGTGTCACGCTCGGTTGAAGTCATGACGGGACAGTATCGATTCGCGCTTGTCCCGCAAGCGCAGCCGCGGGCTTTCGGGCGTCAGATGATCCGCTGGGTGCGCGCGTAGGCCATGTAGAGGTCGTGGGCGCGCGCGGCGATCGGGCCGGGCTGCAGGTCGCGGCTCTCGTAGCGGCTGACCGGCTGCACCTTGCCGGCATTGCCGGTGGTGAAGATCTCGTCGGCGTCTTCGAGCTCGGCCGGGGCGATCGTGCGCTCCTCGACCGTGATGCCGGCCGAGCGCAGCAGCCTCACCGTGCGCAGCCGCGTGATGCCGGCCAGGAAGCTGCCGTTCGGCACCGGCGTTGCGACCACGCCGTTGCGGGCGAGGAAGATGTTGGAGCTGCAGGTCTCTGCAACATTGCCGAGCGGGTCGAGCACGACGCCGTTGTTGAAGCCGCGCTTCAGCATTTCCGCCACGCCGCGCGAGGAGTTGGGATAGAGGCAGCTCGCCTTGGCGTCGGTCGGTGCGGTCTCGGGCGCGGGCCGGCGGATGGACCGGCAGAGACCCAGGGTCAGGGGCGAGCCGGCGCGCATCGGCGAGATATAGGTGCAGAGCAGGAACTGCGCGGAATCGGGGTCGACCGAGATGGGGCCGGCGCCGCCCTTGCCCGCCCAGAACATCGGCCGGACGTAGAGCTCGGCCTTGGGGCCGAAGCGGCGCACGCTCTCGTGCATCAGCTTCAGGATCTCTTCCGGCGTCTTGCTCGGATTCAGGCCGATGGCGCGCGCGGAACGCACGACGCGTTCCGCATGGAGGTCGAGGTCGGGGCCGCAGCCCTCGAACGCCCGCCCGCCGTCGAATACCATGGAGCCCAGCCAGAAGGCGTGGTCGCGCGGGCCCAGGATCGCCGGGTTGCCTTCGTGCCAGGTGCCGTTCCAGTAGGTGAGCGTGTCCATTCTATCCTCGTCGTCCCTCGAAGCGCGCGGACATAGCAGACGATGAGCGGCGCGGCCAACCTTGCCCCCACCCTGCTGGCTTTGGGTGCGGCATTCTGCTTCGCCCTGGCGCTGATCCTGACCCAGTTCGGGCTGCGGACGATGCCGTCTTGGCGCTCCCCGCTCTATTCCATCGGCGGCGCACTGATCGTGGCCTGGCTGGCGGCCATCGTGTTCGTCGACTGGAGCACCTTCAATCTCGACGCGGCGCTGATCTTCGCCGGCGTCGGCTGCATCTTCCCGGTGGTGGTGTCGATCCTCTCGGTCCGCTCGAACGAGCGGCTGGGACCGGCGGTGGCCGGCGCGGTCGGCAACGTGACGCCGATCTTCGCCGTGCTGGGCGCGGTGCTGTTCCTCGGCGAGCATCTCGGCCTGCTGCAACTGGCCGGCCTGGCGATGGTGGTGGGCGGCGTGGCCCTGCTGGCGCTGCGCGGCGGCACCGGCGGCCGGCACTGGTCGGTCTGGGTGCTGGGCCTGCCGCTCGCGGCGGCCCTGGTGCGCGGCGCCATCCAGCCGGCGATCAAGACGGGACTCGCTTTGTGGCCCGAGCCGCTGGCGGCCGCCGCCATCGGTTATGCGCTCTCGACCGTGGTGATCCTGTCGCTGGTCGGGCGTCGCGCGTTGCGCGAAGGACCGGCGATCCGCAGCGGCGTGCTGTGGTTCCTGGGTGTCGGTTTCGCCAATGGCAGCGCCACGTTCCTTCTTTATGCGGCGCTGGGGCTGGGCTCCATCACCGTCGTTGCGCCTTTGGTCGCGCTCTTCCCGCTGATGGGCGTCGTCATGAGCTGGATCTTCCTGCGCGGCGAACAGCTTCACGCGATCGGTTTGTTCGGCATCGTCGTCAGCGTCGCCGGCGTCATTCTTTTGCTTCTGGGCGGAACCTGACGGCGGCGGAAAAGCGGCCGAATCGGTGCGCTAATTCCATAGGTGAGACAGCCACGTTCAGGGGCGCCGACGCGTATCTCTGTATGACGCGGCGTTGCTGCCGCGCAGAACGGAGGCAAGACATGATGAAGCGTATCGCTCTCACCGCACTCGCCGCCGCCGCCACTTTCACGACGGCGGCGCTGGCAACCGCGGCCGTCACACCGGCAGCCGCCCAGTCGTTCGGCGTCTATATCGGCCCGCCGCCGCAGCCGCGTTATTACGCGCCGCCGCCACCGCGTTACTACGCGCCGCCGGTGCAGCGAGTCTGGGCGCCGGGTTATTGGACTTGGCATCACGGGCGTCAGGTCTGGGTCGACGGTCGCTGGATGAACCAGCGCCCGGCCCCGGGTTGGGGGCAGGGTTGGAGCCCGGGCTGGAACCCGGGCTGGGGCTAAGCTCGGCCAATCTTCGATAGAGATAAGAGCGGGGCGCTTCGGCGCCCCGTTTTCTTTGCGTGTCCGAAAAGCGGCCGAATGCGCGCCGGAATTCCCCGAGTGTAAAGGCAACGGCCCGATCGCCAGCCGCGTAATACCCCTCATGGCGCGGGCGATGCCGCGCAGAAACGGAGAAGGTCATGTTGAAGCGAATCGCTCTTACGACTCTTGCCGCGGCTGCCACTCTCGCTACCGCGACACTCGCCACCGCGCCGTTCCAGCCTGCCGACGCGCAGGTGACGGTCACCTTCGGCTCGGCGCCGCCGCCACCGCCCTATGAGGTCGTGCCGGCGCCGCGTCCGGGCTATGTCTGGGCGCCGGGCCAGTACAGGCTGGTGAACAACCAGTACCAGTGGACGGCGGGCACCTGGCAGGCGGAGCGCGCGGGCTATCGCTATGTTCCCGATCGCTGGGAGCGCTATGTGGACAATGGCCGCGAGCAGTGGCGTTACCAGGCCAGTCGCTGGGACAAGGACGGCGACGGTATCCCCAATCGCGTCGACCGCTACGACAACCGCCCCAATCAGGCCTGGGGCGACAAGGACCACGACGGTGTCCCCAATGCCGTCGACCCGATCAACAACAACCGCCGCCACCAGTAGGTCGGTCGGAAGCAACGGAATTCGGGGCGCTTCGGCGCCCCGTTTTCTTTTGCTATCGTGCAAGGCAACCCCGAGAGGAAGCGCCGTGCCCCTCGCAATGATCGATACTTTCTGTTCGCAGCGCCCTGCGTAGTGCCATCGTTTTGCTGGCGCTCGGTCTCGACGCGGCATCTGCCGGCGCGCAGGCGCCCAGCCAGCAGCAGTGCCTGATCAAGGGAAACGTCAGCAGCAAGGGCGAGCGCATCTATCATCCGCCGGGCTGCCGCTACTACAACGCGACCAACATCGATCCCAAACGCGGCGAGCGCTGGTTCTGCAGCGAGCAGGAAGCAGTTGCCGCGGGCTGGCGGCGTACTAAGGTCTGCTGAGGAATGTCGCCCCGGAGAGTATCGCCCGGGGACGACGACCCAGGAGGAAACAACAATGACGGCCCCGCTCACCATTCGCCTGCACCCCGCCGACAACGTCGTCGTGGCGCGCATGGACATCCTGCCCGGCACGAAGGTCGAAGGAGAGGTCGCCACAGCGACGCGCGTGCCGCCCGGTCACAAGATTCTCACAAGGGCGGTGAAGACGGGAGAGCCGCTGCGCAAGTACAACCAGATCATCGGCTTCGCGACCGAGGATCTCGGTCCGGGCACCCATGTCCATACGCATAACTGCGTCATGGGCGACTTCGAGCGTGACTATGCCTTCTGCGCAGACGCCCATCCGACGGATTTCATCGCACCGGCCGCCGCCTTCCAGGGCTATCGCCGCGCCGATGGCCGCGCCGCGACGCGCAATTATGTCGGCATCGTCACGACCGTGAACTGCTCGGCCGCGACCAGCCGCATGATCGCTTCGCGGCTCGAGCCGTTGCTGGCGCAGTTCCCCAACATCGACGGCGTCGTGCCGCTGACGCATGGCGGCGGCTGCGGCATGGCCGCGTCGGGCCTCGAGATGGACGTGCTGCGCCGCACGCTGGCGGGCTACACCAGGCATCCCAACATGGCCGCGGTGGTGGTGCTCGGTCTTGGCTGCGAAACCAACCAGATCTCCGGGCTGATGAATGCGGAGGGACTCAAGGAAGGGCCGAAGCTCATTCCGATGGCCATCCAGGACGAGGGCGGTGTCTCGAAGACCGTGCTGCGCGCCGTCGATTTCCTGAAGGAGATCCTGCCCGACGCGAACGACGTGCAGCGCGAGGCGATTCCCGCCAGCGAACTCATTCTCGCCCTGCAATGCGGCGGCTCGGACGGCTATTCCGGCATCTCGGCCAATCCCGCGCTCGGTGCGGCGGTCGACCTGCTGGTGCGCAACGGCGGCACGGCGGTCCTGTCGGAGACGCCGGAAATCTACGGTGCGGAACATCTCCTGACGCGCCGCGCCGCCAGCCGGGAAGTCGGCGAGAAGATCGTCGAGCGCATCCGCTGGTGGGAAGACCATTGCGCCCGTACCGGCGGCGAGATGAACAACAACCCGTCGCCCGGCAACAAGGCGGGCGGCCTCACGACCATTCTCGAAAAGTCCCTGGGCGCGGTCGCAAAGGGCGGTACGACGAATCTCGTCGACGTCTACAAATATGCCGAGCCGATCACCGCCAAGGGCTTCGTCTATATGGATTCGCCGGGCTACGACCCGGTATCGGCGACAGGCCAGGTCGCGGGCGGTGCCAATGTCCTGTGCTTCACGACGGGCCGCGGCAGTGTTTTCGGCTGCAAGCCGACGCCGTCACTCAAGCTTGCGACGAATACCTCTCTTTATAAACGCATGACTGACGACATGGACATCAATTGCGGAACGATCGTCGATGGAGAGGAAACGATTCAGGAGAACGGCCGGCGGATCTTCGACCTTATTCTTGCCACGGCGTCGGGTCACAAAACTAAATCTGAACTACTGGGCATCGGGGACGACGAGTTCGAGCCATGGAAAATCGGCGCAACAATGTGAAGGAGCGGACGCAGCCATTTTGATGGTGCTGCGTTACGTCTCTCATATGCGAGCCTACGACTCACGAACTTGGCCATGCTTTGGCAGCCCAGCCCACAGCGGTCACGGACTTTCCCCCGAGCTTTCACCCAAATTCCCGGTTGTCGAAGGCGGTAGCATCGAGCGCTCCGCCAGCGCGCATTTGCTTGCTCGTTAAACTGCCCAGGAGAGAGACATGGCTACAGGCACCGTCAAGTGGTTCAATGGAACCAAGGGATTCGGGTTCATCCAGCCGGATGACGGCGGCAAGGACGTGTTCGTCCATATCAGCGCCGTCGAGCGCTCGGGCATGAACGGCCTCAACGAGGGCCAGAAGATCGGCTACGAGATCGCCACCGAGCGCGGCCGCTCGGCTGCGGTCAACCTCAAGGCGGCTGACTAAAAGACATGAGAATCGTTCCCCTCGTCGAACGTCCCGACCTGGCCGAGAAGGTCTCCGTCTGGGGCTTCGACGAGTGGGGACACTTCAATCCCGGCCAGACGCTCGATCTCCGTCGGGCCGAGATCCAGGGCTCGATGAATGTCGATCGCGCGCCCATCGTCTTTGTCGCAATCGGTGACGACGATGGCATCGTCGGCACGGCCTCGCTGATCTTCGACGATCTCGAAGGCGATCCGCGCAATCCCTGGCTCGCGAGCGTCTACGTTCCCCAGGAACACCGCAAGAAGGGCGTCGCGTCGGCGCTGGTCCGCACCGTCGAGGATGCCGCGCGGCGTATCGGTTACGACCGCCTCTATCTTTTCACGCACTCCGCCGCCTCGCTCTATGCGGGTCTGGGCTGGAGAGCGCTTGAGCAGCGCGACTATCGCGGCGAACATATCCAGGTCATGGACAAATCGCTGTGAGGGAGTCCGCATGCCATCCGACCTGCACTATCTGTCGCTCGACGAGGTCGCGCGGCGCCTGAAGGCGCGCAAGCTGTCGTCCGTCGAACTGACCGGAGCGATGCTCGACCGCATCGGCAAGGTCGATCCCCAACTCAAGAGTTACGCGACCCTGACCGCCGACCGCGCCCTGGCCGATGCGGCGCACCTCGATGCCGAGACGGCGGCAGGTACGTCCCGCGGGCCGCTCCATGGCGTGCCGATCGCGGTGAAGGATCTCTGCAATACCGAGGGCATCGCGACGGCGGCCGGCATGGACATCCATCGCGGCAACGTCCCGTCGCGGGACGCGACCGTCGTCACCCGCCTGAAAGCGGCCGGGGCGGTGATCCTCGGCAAGCTGCAGATGACCGAGGGCGCGTACGGCGCCCATCATCCGAAGATTCCCGCGCCACTCAATCCATGGAACGCCGCCTACTGGACGGGCTCCTCGTCCTCAGGTTCGGGAGCCGCCACGGCGGCCGGGCTCTGCTTTGCCTCGCTGGGTTCCGACACCGGCGGCTCGATCCGCTTTCCCTCGACCATGAACGGTCTGTCGGGCCTGAAGCCGACCTGGGGACGGGTGAGCCGCGCCGGCGTCTTTCCGCTCGCCGAGTCGCTCGACCATATCGGCCCGATGGCCCGCAGCGCCCTCGATGCCGCGATCGTGCTCGGCGTGATCGCGGGCGCCGATCCGGAGGATCCGACCTCGGTCGGCCTTCCGGTGCCCGACTATACCGGCGCAATCGACCAGGGCGTACGCGGCAAGCGCATCGGCCTCGCCACCAACATGCATGGTCTCGACGAAGACGCGCAGCGTGCCCTGGCCGGCGCGGTCGAGGCGCTGCAGAAGGCGGGCGCCGCCATCGTCGATGTGAAATTGCCCGACGGTTTCGACCAGGGCGCCCGCGATTGGGTGCCCCTCTGCGGGATCGAGGCGGCCGTGGCGCACGAAGACACCTATCCGTCGCGAGCGTCGGAGTATGGTCCCGTGCTCTCCGGCCTGCTCGATCACGGAAGGCGCCTTTCCGCGATGGAGCTTGCGAAGATGCAGCTCCGCCGCGCCGCGCTCACCGGCGAGCTCAATCGCCTGCTGGCATCGGTCGACCTTCTCCTGATGCCGGTGATGGGCAAGGCCGTGTGGGCGACCGAGGCGCTGCTGGCGGCGGGACGCGATCCCGAAACCGTCGCAGCACGACTGCGCTACACCGCGCCGTTCGATCTCAGCGGCCATCCGACGCTCACCCTGCCGGGCGGCCTGTCGGCCGACGGTGTGCCGGTGGGTTTCCAGATCGTGGCAAAAGCGTTCGATGAGGGACCGATCCTGGCAGCCGGGCATGCCTATCAACAGCAGACCGACTGGCATCTGAAGCGACCGCCGCTCTAAAAACCGCTTCCGAGGGCGGCCGGGGAGAGCGTGGACGCTGAATCTCCCTTCATTTATAATACTCTACCGCCCTCGGGACGTTCCTTTCCACGCAATGCCAAGCCTCTCCGCAAAAAACCTGCGGCTGCGTCCCAGCATCCTGACACTGTTCGTCCTGCTGACGGTGCCGGTCTTCTTTGCCATCGTCGCGGTGAACTATGTCTCGAACGAGAAGATCGCACGCAGCAACGCCGAAGAACTGGTCGGCCGGTTCGGCGTCGAGGCCATCGAAAACATCCAGCACCTTTTCGATCCCATAAAATCGCTGGTGCGCAGCACCGCCGCGATCGGCTCGGAGCAACCGGATTTCTTCGGGGAAAGCCGTTCGCTGACCTATCTCTTCAGCATCCTCCAGCATAGCGATCGCATCATCAGCATGTATGTCGGCCTGAGCGACGGTTCGTTCCGCCAGGCCCGGCAGATCGATCCTGCCGTCGAGATCCAGGGCAAGCTGCCGCCGGTTGGGACGCGCTGGGCCGACCGGTGGATCACGCGGCATCGCGACTCGGCGCCTGTCGACCACTACCTGTTCCTGGACAAGGATCGCAACGAGCTCGGTATCTCCGAGCAGACCACGTCCTACGACCCGCGCGCGCGCCTATGGTATCGCACCGCGCAGGAGACCGGCGAGCTCTCGGTCAGCGACGTCGACGTCTTCGCGACACTGGGACTCGTCGGCTTCACCGTCGGCGCGCCTTTTTACGCCGATGGAATGCTGCGTGGGGTCGCCGCTGCCGACATCACGCTCGACGGGCTTTCCAACTATCTCGCCGAACGGAAGATCAGCACCGGCACGCTGTCCTATCTTCTCGACCATCAGGGTCGGGTCATCGCCAATTCGGAGCGTGCCAAGACCTACAGCAGCTACAATGGAAGGGTCGAGCTGCAGCACATCACGTCGCTCGGCAACGACCTGCCGGCGATCGCCTTCAGCTTCCGGCCGCGCGACAATGAGAGGACCTTCTCCTTCGAACATCACGGCAAGCACTACATTGCCAGCCTGACGACCCTGCCGCCCCATTTCGGCAAGAAGTGGCAGCTCTTCGTCATCACCCCGCTGGCCGATTTCACCAGCGCCTTCGACGAACAGAACAAGCGGCTGGCGCTGTTCGGCGCGATCGCCATCCTGCTGCAGATCTGCATCATCTATTTCCTCTCCAGCGTCGTCTCCGCGCCGCTGGAGAAGCTCGCGCTCAAGGTGACGAAGATCCAGGATCTCGAGGGCGACAACCTGCCGCCGTTGCAGTCGCCGATCCGCGAAGTCGCCGTTCTGTCCCGCGCCATCGACACCCTGGACGCCGCGGTGAAGTCGTTCGCCGCTTTCGTGCCCGTGGGTCTCGTGCGCCAGCTCCTCGATTCGGACCAGAAGCTGGTGCTCGGCGGCCACAGCCGATTCCTCACGATCTTCTTCTCCGACCTCGAAGCCTTCTCCACCATGTCGGAGGAAGTGCCCACGCAGGAGTTGCTGGCGCACGTGTCGGCCTATCTCGGCGTCGTGACCCATGCGGTCAACATGGAGCACGGCACGATCGACAAGTTCATCGGCGACGGCGTCATGGCCTTCTGGGGCGCGCCGGCGCTGCTCGAAGACCATGCGCAGAGGTCCTGCTTTGCGGCGCTGCGCATCCGCGAGGGCATGAAGGAACTGAACGCGGGTTGGGAGGCGGCCGGCAAGAAGCCATTGAACGTCCGCATGGGCATCCACAGCGACGCCGTGCTGGTGGGCAATATCGGCTCGAAGGAGCGCATGAGCTACACCGTCATGGGCGACGGTGTGAACATCGCGGCACGCCTCGAAGGCATCAACAAGGAATACGGCACGGGCATCTGCATCAGCCACGCCGTCTTCAAGGAGGCGGGCGAGCGGCTGTGCGTGCGGCCGGTCGACGACGTCACCGTGAAGGGCCGCCGGTCAAAGGTGCCGATCTACGAGCTGGTTGGTGCCTATGGGATCGGGCCCGACTTCGAACCGGACGAGGCGACGGTTCGCCTCTGCAAGCTCACCCGTGCGGCCTACAATGCGCTGGTCGCCGAGGATTATGCCCTGGCGCTGTCGCGCTATCAGGAGATCGCGGCGGAGTATCCCGACGATCCCGTCGCGCGCACCATGGCCAAGCGGCTGGGAACGATCGATCCGTCGCGTCTCATGCCGTTGCAGATGTCGCGCTGACCGATGTTCGATGCCCGCAAGTCCTCGCCGGCGATCGCGACGTTGCGTCCGAGCGAATATACGGCGGCGCTGGTCCATGCGCTCCGCGCCGAACCCTCCCGTGTGTGCGGCGCACAGGTGCTGGAGATCGGCTGCGGCAGCGGCGTGATCCTCGCCGTGCTGGGCGGCCTTGGCGCGGCCTCGCTTTGCGGGATCGACATCGAGGAGGATGCCGTCGTCACCGGCCAGTCGCTGTTGGGCGAGCTTGGCCACAACGCTGAAATCCATCAGGGCGACATGTGGCAGCCGGTGGCGGGACGGCGCTTCGACCTCGTCGTCGCCAACCTGCCGAACTTCCCGATGGACCATTTCGAGGTTGCCGGGCGGCTGTCGACCTGGAGTTCGGGCGGCATCGACGGTCGCGAGCTGCTCGATCCCTTCCTCGAGGGACTGCCGGACCATTTCACGGCCAACGGTCGCGCCCTCATCACGCACAACGCTTTCATCGACGTCGAGCGGTCGCGCCAGATTCTTCGCCGGCATGGGCTCGCGATGCATATCGTGAGGACGGTGCTGGTCCATGTCGCCAACGAGAAGGTCGACCTCATGACACCCTCCATCCTGAAGGCGGAAGAGGGCCGGTCGATCCATCGCTACGGCCCGCATGTCTTCGCCGACATGCACATCGTCGAGATTGCCGCCGCCGGGACACACGGCTGACATGGCGATGCGGCGCGTTCTTTTTGTCGTCCTGGCTTGGCTTATCGCCTTGGCGAGCCTGCCGGCGCGCGCCGAGACGCCCGATGCGGCGCTGGCAAAGCTGATCGACGAGGCGAAGGCGGCCGCTTCTGTGCCGGGCGCCTGTGCGCAGCCCGGTCTCGACCGGCTGGTGCGCCTCTTCTGCGACGGCAAGTTCCGCATCGGCGTGCGCGAATATTATCCGCTGTTCGGCACCCGCGAGGGCAATGTCCGGTCCGGCTACGATGTCGACGTGGCGCGCGAGCTGGCAAAGCATTTCGGCGTCGAGCCGGTGTTCACGCGGGTCAACGCCGCCAGCCGTATCCCGCTGCTCGCCGACGACAAGATCGACCTCACCATCGCGACCATGGGCCACAATACCCAGCGCGACACCCAGGTTCGCTTCATCCGGCCGCACTATTATCAGTCGGAAACGATCATCGTCGGGCCAAAGGGGCTCGCGATCCGGGACTGGCCCGATGTCGCCAGCCGCACGATCTGCGTCACCATCGGCAATGGCTCCAACGCCCAGATCGTCTCGCACAATGCCCGCCTGATGCTGTTCGACGAGGCCGGCGTGCTGCCGGACAAATTGCGCGAGGAGACCTGCGTGCTGGCGGCGCAGGACGACAGCTTCTTCGATTTCTACTTCACCGAACCCGCTTTCGCGCGAGCCTACGACAAGAAGTTCGGCTTCGCGCAGCTTCCCTGGGGCATGGCGGTGGCGCTGAGCGGCAGCGACAAGCTCGCCCGGGCGCTCGACCTGACCAGCCAGATCTTCCATCGCGACGGGATCTTTCTCGACATCGCGAAACAGAATCGCATCGGCCTGGGGTTCCTCGAACGCCAGCACGCGGTCTGGAACCGGCCCGACTGCAACACCGACACCGGCACCGCCAATCCCGCCTGCGTCCTGCCGGCGTTGAGCGCGGTGCTGGCGCCGACGCCCTTTGCCGGCGAGGTGACGGCCTTCGAGACCTGGCTCGAGAAGAATACCGGCATTGCCATTCAATTGCCGATGTTCAAGACCATGCCGGCCTGGCAATTGTTCAGGGCCGGCATCATCAACTCGCTGGTTCTGGTTGCAGGCGCGCTCGTGGCGACCCTGCTGTTCGCCCTGATACTGGGCGCGCTGCAAAGCTCGCACTCGTTCCTGCTGCGCTGGCCCGCCCGCGCCTTCACCATCGTCCTGCAATCCTCGCCGGTCGTGCTGACGCTCGTCATCTCCGCCGCCGTGGCGCTGGCGCTCTTTCCTTACTCTTCGGCGGTTGCGATCGGTGCGGCCATCGTGGCGCTGGGCCTGATGAACGGCGCCAACGCCGGTCAGGCCATCGCCGAGGCGATGCACACCTTGCGGACCGAAAGGGGAGGGCCGCCTGCACCCACCGTCGAACTGTACGGCCGTGCGGTCAGTCGCTCGGCGACACAGATCGTCTCCTTCCTCGTTAACGCCGCCAAGGGCACGCCGATCGCCAGCTTCATCGGCGCGCCGGAGCTTCTGAGTGCGCTCACCGACATCACCTCCTTCGCCAGCGGCCGGGCCACGACCTATTCGCTGCTGCTGGTCTTCTATGTCTGCGTGGTGATCGTCGTGGTCTGGCTCTGCGACAGGCTGCGGGTCTGGCTCGAACGCCGGCAGATGGTGACGGCATGACCAGGATATCGCCGGACTTCGTGCCGCAGCTCCTCGCGGGCATGGCGGTCAACTTCGAGATCGCGGCCATCGCGCTGCTGATCGGCCTCGCCGTCGGCGGGCTGCTCACCCTGGCGAAGCTGGCAGGCGGCGTGCGCGGCGCGGTCGCCACGACACTGATCGGCCTGATGCGCGCGGCACCGACCTTCGTCGTCATGTTCTTCCTGCTGAACATCATCCCGTCCGACGCGACCCTGTACGGTGTCCATGTCGCACCGTCGGGGATCATGACGGTGGCGCTGTCGCTGGTGCCCTATGCCGCGGCCTATGTCGCCGACAATGGCCGCGAGGCGCTGCGCCAGCTGCGCGACGGCTCGCCGCTCGGCGCGCTGCTCTTCCTGCCCAACGTGACCCGCGCCTTCTTCGTGCTGGTCATGTCGTCGAGCGCCGGCGCCGCGATCGGCGTTCCCGAGGGCATCGCGGTCATCCTGCGCGAGGCCGAGCTGATGCCGACCCTGGGCGACAAGATGGTCCTGTTCGCTATCGGCATCCTCTGCTTCGGCGTCACCCTGCAGGCGGGATTCGCGTTGATGCGGGTGCTGCAGCGCCATCTCGGCCGCCTCGCGCTGCGTGCCCGCGAGGGGTAGTCTCCCCGACAAGAAATGCGGGAGGAAGACATGAAGATTTCACGGCGGCGCACGCTGGGCGCGGCGGCAGCCCTGACCCTGGCGCCCGGGCTTGCTCCAAGACTGGCGCGGGCGCAGGCCTATCCCTCCAAGCCGGTGCGGCTGATCGTGCCCTATTCGGCCGGCGGCGGCGCCGACACGACGGCGCGGCTGATCGCGCCCAAGCTGCAGGAGGCGCTGGGCCAGACGATCGTCATCGAGAACAAGCCCGGCGCCGGCGGCATGATCGGCGACGAGATCGTGGCCAAGGCGACGCCCGACGGTCACACCTTGCTGATCGGGGCTTTTGCCCATGCGGTGAACCCGGCGCTGTTCCCGAAGATGCCGTTCCGCACGCCCGAGGATTTCGCACCGATCTCGCTCCTGGTGACGGTGCCGGAGCTGATGGTCATCACGCCCTCGCACCCGGCGAAGACCGTGGCGGACCTGCTGGCGCTGGCCAAGGCCGAGCCCGGCAAGCTCTCCTATGCCTCGTCGGGTAATGGCAGCGCCCAGCATCTCGCGGCCGAGCTGTTCAAGATGCGCACCGGCACCGACATCCAGCATGTGCCCTACAAGGGCGGTGCGTTGGCGGTGGCCGACGTGGCGGCGGGCCATGTGCCCTTCTATTTCGGCAACATGAGCGCGGCGCTGCCGCAGGCGCGCGGCGGTCGCGTGCGGCCGCTCGCCGTCACCAGCGCGGCGCGCTCGCCGGCCGCGCCCGAGGTGCCGACTCTCACGGAAGCCGGCGTGCCCAACTGCGAGATCTCGGAATGGAACGCCCTGATCGCGCCGGCCGGCACGCCACCGGCGGTGATCGCGCGCCTGCATACGGAGATCGCGAAGATCATGCGGACCGAGGAGATGAAGGCGAAGTTCGCCGATCTCGGTGCCGATGCGATCGGCTCGACGCCCGATGAACTCGCCGCCTTTCTGCGCGCTGAGATGACCAAATGGGCCGAAGTCGTGAAGGCCGCCAACATCAAGGTCGAGTAGTCGAATGACCGGCAGCGTGCGTTACGATTCGGTATTCAAGCCCGGCCTGTTCGACGGCAAGACCGTCATCGTCACCGGCGGCGGTTCCGGCCTCGGCCGCTGCACTGCCCACGAGCTGAAGTCGCTGGGCGCGCGCGTGGCCCTTGTCGGGCGCACGATGGAAAAGCTCGAGAGGGTGAAGGAGGAGCTGGGCGATCCCGACACCTTCATCTTCCCGGCCGACCTGCGCCGCGAGGACGAGGTGAAGGAAGCCATCGCCGGTGTGATGGGCTGGAGCGGCGGCCGTATCGACGGGCTGGTGAACAATGCCGGCGGCCAGTTTCCCGCGCCGCTCAAGGACATCTCGCTGAATGGCTGGAACGCCGTCGTCGCCAACAACATGACCGCGACGTTCCTCGTCTCCAAGACGGTCTATCTGGCGTCGATGGAGGCGCAGGGCGGTGTCATCGTGAATGTCGGCTCCGATTTCGAACTGGGGAATCCCGGCATGGCCCATAACGGTGCCGCGCGTGCCGGCCAGACCAACTTCACCTACAGCGCCTCGGTCGAATGGGCGCATTCCGGCGTCCGCGTGAACTCCGTCATTCCGGGCTTCATCGCCTCGTCGGGCTTAGACCGCTATCCCGAGCGTGCGCACGAGGTGCTGCGTTCGGTGAAGGACCGTATTCCCGCCAAGCGTCACGGCACCGAGTCCGAGATCGCGGCGGCCATCGTCTATCTGCTGAGCGATGCCGCCGCCTACATCAGCGGCGCCACGCTGCGGGTCGACGGCGGATTGCACAACTATGGCAAATCGACCTTCTACCAGGTGCCCGATCACAAGAAATCGAAACCCTTCAATGGCTTTCCGCTCTACCGGCCGCCGAAGGTCCTGGAGTAGGGTAGCGCCCCCTAACCCAACAACGGAGGAACCGATGCGTATCGCCCGAGTGATGTGCGGCCTGATGGCTGCAGCCGGAATCGCCGCCTTCTCCTTTTCCGCCCAGGCCCAGAGTCCAACCGCGAAGGCGTCGCTGAAGGATGCCACCGGCAAGGATGTCGGCACCGTCCAGCTCATCCAGACGCCGCACGGCGTGCTGCTCAAGATGGCACTGAAGGGCGCCGTTCCGGGTGAGCATGCGTTCCACATCCATGCGGTCGGCAAGTGCGAGGCGCCGTTCACCAGCGCCGGCGGGCATTTCAACCCGGCCTCGAAGAAGCACGGCATGGAAGCCGCCGAAGGCTCGCATGCCGGCGACATGCCCAACCTGCACATCCCGGCCAACGGCGAGCTGACGATCGAGATCGCCAATCACATGGTCTCGCTGGCCAAGGGCCAGCCCAATTCGTTGTTCGATGCGGACGGTTCGGCGCTGATCATCCATGCCGGCGTCGACGACTACAAAACCGATCCGACCGGCAACGCCGGCGACCGCATCGCCTGCGGCGTCATCACGGAGTGACCTGAGGACTTCGTCCGCACCGGCGGGCGAGGGCGCGTATTTCTACCTGGAGCTGATTGAATGGACCTGTCTCGTTTTCCGCGTCGCATCTACACCAACGCGCCCACGCCCATCGAACACCTGCCGCACTTCACCAAGGCGCTCGCCGCCAGCTGCCCCGGCGGCGTCGGTCCCGAGGTCTGGATCAAGCGCGACGACATGCTGGGTCTGTTTCCCGGCGGCAACAAGACGCGCAAGCTCGAGTTCCTGGCGGGCGATGCGATCGCCCAGGGCTGCGACACGCTCGTCACCTGCGGCGCGCCGCAGTCCAACCATTGCCGCATCACGCTCTCGGCGGCGGTCAAGGAAGGTCTGAAGTGCCGCTTCGTGATCGAGGAGCGCGTTCCCGGCTCCTACAAGAAGGAGGCCGGCGGCAACAACTTCATGTTCGAGCTGATGGGCGTCGAGGCGATCACGGTCGTTCCCGGCGGCACTAATATGGGCGAGGCCATGTCCAGGGTCGCCCAGGAAGTGGCCTCGCTCGGCCGCAAAGCCTATGTGATTCCCGGCGGCGGCTCCAACGCCGTTGGCGGCCTGGGTTATGTGGCCTGCGTGCAGGAGATGCAGGTTCAGTGGATGGACATGGGCTTTTCGCCCGACGCGGTGGTGGTCGGTTCGGGCAGCTCGGGCACGCATGGCGGCATGGTCGCGGGCTTCCTCGGCAACAACATCAAGGTGCCGCTGATCGGCGTCGGCGTCAGCCGCGATCCGGCCGACCAGGAGCCGCTGGTGCTCAAGGAAGCGCAGGCGGTCATCGACCTGCTGGGCCTCGGCATCAAGGTGCCGGCCTCGGCGGTAAAGAGCTTCGGCGGCTACTGGCAGCCGAAATACTCGGTGCCCAATAAGAAGATGGTCGAGGCGGTGCAGATGCTGGCGCGCACCGAGGGCATCCTGCTCGACCCGGTCTATACCGGAAAGATCATGGCCGGCCTGATCGGCCTCGCGCGCCAGGGCCATTTCAAGCCGGGCGCCAAGGTGCTGTTCATCCACACCGGCGGTCTGCCGTCGCTGCACGTCTACGAAGACGTGGTGCTGGGCCGCACCGAACTGGCGGACTAGGCAACATGACGACCCATCCCGCACTCGCCGCCGGTCGCGTCGCCGTCATCACCGGAGGATCGAGCGGCATCGGCCTCGCGGCCGCCCGCCGCTTCGCGGCGATGGGCATGAAGGTTTGTCTGGCCGATCTCTCGGCTGAAAGACTGGAGACGGCGGTCGCTGAGGTTGCCGCCGTTGCGCCGCAGGGACGGGACTCCGTCCTCGCGGTGCCGACCGATGTCAGCGATCTCGCGCAGGTGCAGGCGCTCAAGGATCGCGCCTACGCCGCGTTCGGCGAAGTAGCCGTATTGATGAACAATGCGGGAACCGCGCCGGGCGGCGGTCCGTGGGACAACATCGATCGCTGGCGGAAGGTGCTCGAGGTCAATCTCTGGGGTGTCATCAACGGCGTGCAGACCTTCGCGCCGGCGATGCTGGCGCAGAAGACTTCCGGCGCCATCGTCAACACCGGCTCGAAGCAGGGCATCACCTGTCCGCCCGGCGACACCGCCTACAATGTCAGCAAGGCCGGCGTGAAGGTGGTGACCGAAGCGCTGGCCCACAGTCTGCGCAACGAGTCCGGCGCGCTGATCTCCGCGCATCTCCTGATCCCGGGTTCGACCTTCACCGGCATGACCAGCCGCGGCCGCACCGAGAAGCCGGCCGGTGCATGGACGCCCGATCAGGTGATCGACATGCTCGTCGAGGGCATGGCGAAGGGCGACTTCTACATCCTCTGCCCGGACAATGAGGTCACGCGCGACACCGACAATCGCCGCATCCTGTGGGCCGCGCGCGACATCGTCGAGAACCGGCCGGCCCTGTCGCGCTGGCATCCCGACTACAAGGAAGCCTTCGAAGGCTTCCTGAAAGCGCCGGACGTTCGATAGCGAGAGCAGGCGTTCGCAGCCGCAACAATTTCTGCAGATCGGCGGGTGCGCAGAACGATTTGTTCGCAGGCGCACACCAATCGATGAACCCGTTTCATTGACCCTGCAACGCGTCACCGTCACCCTCGGGGCATGATCCTCTCTCCATTGATCTGCCGGTGTTGGCACTGACGCGCGACGCCCACTGAATTCCAACAATTCGTCGAACCCAGCGCCCTGCTTCCCGCAGCGGCGAACGGAGAAGTCATGCTTAAACGACGTACCCTGATCGCCGGCCTCGCCGGTGCCACCGTTGCGGCGCCTTTTGTCGTGCGCGCCCAGGACGCCTATCCCAATAAATCCGTGAAGATCGTCGTGCCCTGGCCGCCGGGCGGCGGCGTCGACCTCTTCGCGCGCGTGATCCAGGCGCCGCTCGGCGCCCAGCTCGGCCAGACCGTCATCGTCGAGAATATCGGCGGCAGCTCAGGCCGCGTCGGCACGCTCGCCGCCTCGCGCGCCCAGCCGGACGGCTACACCTTCGCGCTGGTCAACGACACGTTCGCGGCGACCGAGGCGTTGCCGCTTCCGGGCTCGCCGCCGCTCTATCCGTCCTTCGCGCCGGTCTCGCTGGCGATCTCGGGCCCGCAGGGCCTGTTCACCCATCCGCGCTCCGGCTTGGCCACGGCGCAGGACTTCGCCGCGGCGGCCAAGGCCAATCCGGGCAAGCTGAATGTCGGCGTGCCCGGCCTCGGCAGCAGCCAGCATCTCACCAGCGAATTGCTGATGCGGGCCGCGGACAATCTGCGCGTGACTCATGTGCCCTATCGCGGCGGCGGGCCGGCCCTGCAGGACCTGATCGCGGGCAACATCGACGCCGTCGTCGTCACTTTCGCCGCCGGTGCCCAGCAGGCGCGCGCGGGCCAGCTCGTGGCGCTCGCCGTGACCAGCGCGAAACGGTTCCCGTCCTTCCCGAACGTCCCCACCGCCGGCGAAACCATTGCGCCGGGCTTCGCGCAGGAGACCTGGCAGGGATTGCTGGCGCCCAAGGGAACGCCGGCTACCGCGCAGGCGCGCATTCACGCCGCGCTCGCGACCGTGCTGAAGGACAAGGCGGTCTCCGATCGCCTGGCCGAACTCGGCTTCGATCCCGTCGGCCTCGACGGCAAGGAATTCGGCAAGCTCTTCGACACCACGGTCGACACGTTTGCCGGCATCGCCAAGGAAAAGAACATCGCCGCGGGCGACTAAAGCCCACTGATCGGACGGGCCGGCTCCTTCGTATGGAGAAGGAACCGGCCTGATGCCGGGAAGGGATGGGCTGGAATGAATGCCGCTTCGGTCGCCGGGAAGCGCGCCGCACAGGCGAGCTTTGCCGTGGCCGGGATCGTGCCGGTCGCCGCCGGCCTGTGGGGCGTGTTTCACCCGTTCGCAGGTTCCGTGGGGTCGCTGCTGAACCATGGCCGCTATCTGTCGGGCTTGCTACTCGCCATCGGGCTCGCCTTCTGGGCTGCGATCCCCGACATCGAGCGGCGGACGACGTGCATCCGCGTGCTGACGGCGGTGGTTGTCATTGGCGGCTTCTGTCGCCTGCTGGGGGTGATGATGGGCGATCCGTTGTCGCCGTCCGTGGCCGGAGCGCTCGCGATGGAGCTCTGCGTCACGCCCTTGCTGTGCTTCTGGCAGTCGCGGCTGGTGCCGCGCGGGCAAAGAAAAACGGGAGGCGGATGAACCGCCTCCCGTCGTTTCCAATCTGAGCTTACTTCTTCACCAGCGGGCAGCCACCGTCCGCGGTCGGACGGAAGGCCTCGGCCGCCGGGATGACGGCGCGCTGCTTGTAGTAGTCCCACGGGCCCTTGCTCTCCGCCGGCTTCTTCACCTCGAAGAGATACATGTCGTGGATCTTGCGGCCGTCGGCGCGGACGCTGCCCTTGCCGAACAGCACGTCGTCGGTCGGCAGTTCCTTCATCTTCGCGACCACGGCGGCGCCGTCGGTCTCGGCCTTCAGCTCATGCACGGCCTTGAGGTAGTGCATGACCGCGGAATAGACGCCCGCCTGGACCATGGTCGGCATGTTGCCCTTGTTGGCCGCGGCGAACTCCTTGGCGAAGGCGCGGTTGGCGTCGTTGCCGTCCCAGTACCAGGCCTCGGTGAAGATCAGGCCCTGCGCCGCCTTCAGGCCGAGCGCGTGCACGTCGGTGATGAAGACCAGCAGGCCCGCGAGGTTCTGGCCGGCCGAAACGATGCCGAACTCGGCCGCCTGCTTGATGGCGTTGGTCGTGTCGGCGCCGGCATTGGCCAGGCCGATGATCTTGGCCTTCGAGGCCTGCGCCTGCAGCAGGAACGAGGAGAAGTCCGAGGTCGGGAAGGGATGGCGCACCTTGCCCACCACCTTGCCGCCGTTCTTGACGACGACCGCCTCGGTGTCGCGCTCGAGCGCATGACCGAAGGCGTAGTCGGCCGTCAGGAAGAACCAGCTGTCGCCGCCCGTCTTCACGATGGCCTGGCCGGTTCCGTTGGCCAGCGACCAGGTGTCGTAGGTCCAGTGGATCGTGTTGGGCGTGCAGTCCTTGCCGGTGAGGTCGGACGAGGCGCCGCCCGAAACCAGCAGGACCTTGTTCTTCTCCTGCGCGATCTTGTGGACGGCCAGCGCGACCGACGAGGTCGGCACGTCGACGATCGCGTCGACTTTGTCTACGTCGAACCACTGGCGCGCCACGTTGGCGCCGACGTCGGGCTTGTTCTGATGGTCGGCGGCCAGGATCTCGATCTTGTCGTGGCACTTGTTGGCCTTGCAGAAATCCTCGACGGCCTTGCGGGCCGCCCAGACCGAGCCCTGGCCCGACAGGTCGGCATAGGTGCCGGACCGGTCGTTCAGCACACCGATCTTGATGGCGCCGTCGCCATACTGGGCCTGCGCCGACGTCGCGCTCAACCCGAGCGCCACGACGGCCGCTGCCGCGCTCCAAAGTCCATACCGCATTGAAACCACTCCCTATGCAACTCCCCTGATGGGCAGACCCTAGTCAGGGCGTCTACCCGTTTCCACTGTTGAATCGTTCTGCAACCGGGGCAGGGGCGGCTCGTTTCGGTTTCATGAGACGTGCGGCCAAAATCCTGGCCTGGATGGCCGGCATCCTGTTCGGCCTCGTGGTGATCGCCGCCGGGGCGGTCTATTTCGTTGCGACCTCGGACTATCTCCGCGGCCAGCTCGAAAGCCGGGCCAGCGATTTCACAGGGCGCAAGACGCAGATTGCCAAGGTCGCCGTCGACTGGGGCTGGACCGCCAACGTCAAGCTGGAGGGCATTGAGGTCGCCAATGCCAAGTGGGGCAAGGCGCCTTACATGCTCAAGGTCGAGCAGGTCGATTTCGACATCCGCCTGTGGCCGCTGCTGGGCGGCAACCTCGTCCTGCCACGGCTTGTGCTGCGCAAGCCCGAGGTCCAGGTCGAGACGGGCGACAAGGAACAGCTCAACTGGAGCATGGACGAAACGCCGGTCGTGACCGGCACGGCCAAGGCGCTGGAGCCTGACAACCGGTTCGACGCGCCGGTGATCGGCAAGCTGGAGATCACGGAAGGCAAGCTGGGCTACCGCGATCCCAAAGCGCAAACTGGAACTGGACGGCACGGTCTCGACCGCGACCGGCAAGGCGGAGGACGAGGCCCAACTGCTGCTCAAGGGCAAGCTCGAAGGCCAACCACTCGAAGTGAAGTTCATCGGCGGTTCGGTGCTGATGCTGCGCGACACCGAGCAGCCTTATCCGCTCGACCTCAACGTGAGCTTCGGCGGCACCAAGTTGAAGGCGAAGGGAACCGTGCAGGATCCCTTCCAGTGGACCGGCGCCAATGTCGATCTCACCCTCTCCGGTCCCAACCTGTCGGAGATCTATCCGCTGCTCGGCATCCCGGGCCCGCCGACGCCGCCCTACACGATCACCGGCAAGCTCGACCGCGACCCGGGCCTTTGGAAGTTCGTGCAATCCAAGTGGCGGGTCGGCGAGAGCGACTTGACCGGCGAAGTCATCATCGACGAGCGCAAGAAGCCGCAGTTCCTGACCGCCAAGCTCGTGTCGCAGAAGCTCGTCTTCGAGGATCTGGCGCCGCTGGTCGGCGCGACGCCGGCCCGCAAGACCAACGTCTCGGCCAAGCAGGCCCAGACGCAGGCGCAGCTCGAGGCGACCGGCGATCTCTTCCCCAACGTGCCGCTGCACGTCGAGAAGATGCGCGCCATGAACATGGACGTGACGCTCGACGCCAAGCGGGTGATCGCGCCGCCTTGGCTGCCGGTGCAGGCGCTCGCGTTCCGTGTCCTGATTCAGGATGGCAATGCGACGGTCAAGCCGCTCACTTTGTCGGTCGTTGGAGGCGGCGCAATTGCCGGCGAACTCGGCATCGACGCGCGCACCGACGATCCCAAGGTGAAGGCCAACCTCAGGGCGACCGATATCGAGTTGAAGAACTTCTTCCGCGAATCGCGCTACTTCGACGCCACGCAGGGCAAGATCCAGGGACGCGTGTCTCTCGCGGGCAATGGCCGCTCGCTTGCCCACGTCATGGGTTCGGCAAACGGCTACATGGCTTTCGCGCTGGGCGGCGGGTCGGTCAGCAGCCTGATGGTGAGCCTCGCCGGCCTGCAGATCTTCGATGCGCTGGTGATCTATGTGACCGGCGACAACCGTATCCCCATCAAGTGCGCGGTGGGCCGTCTCAACTTCCAGCAGGGTAACGTCGTGTTCGACCGCACCCTGCTCGACACCCAGAAATCGGTCCTGCACGTGAAGGGACAGCTCTCGCTCAAGAGCCAGGCCCTGAAGGCCGAGATCGATGCCGATCCCAAGAGCTTCGATCTGCTCGACCTGCACGGGGCGGTGATGATCGAGGGCAAGTTACGCACGCCGCAGATTTCGCTCGGCCGGGTCATTCCCATTCCGACGCCCGTCTTCGGCAACGCCAAGGACGTGCCCTGCGCGGGTCTTACCCAGGAAATGCTTTCCGCGCCCTAGCTGTCCTCCGCCCCGCGGGGAATGAATGCTTGCCGCCGACCCCTCAAGCGCCCATCTATGAAGGGTATTCGGCGACGTCTGCGTCGGCGCCTCCAAATTCCGAAAGCATCCGACGATGCATCGAAGCGCCAGACGAGGATGCGACATGACCGTTCAACGTAAAGCCGAACCGCCGCGTACCCCTATCGCCGTGCTGACTCCGGAAGAGGAGGTCACCTTGCGGCGGGTCGCTTTCGGCCAGTCGGATGTGCGGGCAATGCGTGCCCAGGACCTGACCCGGCTGCGCAATCTGCGCCTGATCAAGGACAGCAAGGACGGTCCGTGCCTTACGGACAGCGGACGCCAGCGCTTCGACGAACTGCCGAAGGCGATGTTGATGGACAAGGGGCCGAAGGACCTGATGTCGGCGATGACGAAGGTCTTCAAGGCAAATTAGCCGGAGAGACCACGAGCGCCCAAACGAAAGGCCCCGCACCTTTCCGGGTACGGGGCCCTGTTCGCCTTGCCGCTCCCGTCCGCACGCCCCAGTACATCCGTGGTGGCACGCAGGAAAGGAGGGCTACCGCCGTTGCCGGCGGCGCGGGTTACGCTGCGACCTTGAGGTTTTCCGCCGCAAGCTTGCCGCTCTTGCGATCGGCAACGAGTTCGAACTCGAGCTTCTGGCCCTCGCTCAGCATGCTCATGCCGGCGCGCTCGACCGCGCTGATGTGCACGAAGGCGTCGGCGCCGCCATTGTCCGGCTGAATGAAGCCGAAGCCCTTTTGAATGTTAAACCACTTCACGGTTCCCGTCGTTGTCATGGGAGACCCCTTTGCTGATATCTGGATATGCAGGACCGTACGCCGTCTCCGCATTTGAACATGCGGAAACACGCTGGAGCCTGTCGAAATTGCACTGGCTTTCGGGATCAAGTGTCGTGGAGCGGGCCGCTGGAACATTGCCTGCGGGCGCGGACCAAATCAGATGTCCGTGTATCGACGAGGCTCATATGGTCCTTTGTTCGGACACTATCAAGGACCAAATATAACTTGGTCGCCGCCCCGTGGGCGGACGACGGAGGTATTCATGCAACCTCACTCTACCGCCAATTCCGTCGATGCCGAGCTGCGCGCTGCCGCCGCTTTGCACGCGCGCCCTTGCGTGCGGCAGAGCCTCTGGCAGCTCGCAACGTCATTCGGGCCCTTCCTGGCAGGCTGCGCAGCGATGTACGCCGCTTGTGGCATTTCCCCGTGGCTGGCCCTCGCGCTCGCCATACCCACGGGGGCGTTCATGGTGCGGGTCTTCATCGTCCAGCATGATTGCGGCCATGGCTCGTACTTCGTCTCGCGCCGCGCGAATGTGATCGTCGGCCGTCTGTGCAGCCTGTGCACCTTCACGCCCTTCGCGAGCTGGAGTCGCCAGCACGCTCAGCATCATGCCGAGTGGAACAATCTCGATCGCGGTGATCGCGGCAGCGACATCTATTCCTCTTGTCTCACGGTGCGCGCCTATATGGCACTGTCGCGCCGCCAGAGGTTCTTTCACCGGCTTGTCCGCCATCCGCTGATCGCCAACTTCCTTCTGCCGCCCCTGGTGTTCGTGCTGCTCTACCGCCTGCCGTTCGACACGCCGCGCGCGTGGGTGCGCGAGCGCCGCTCGGTCCTGCTCACCAATGCGAGCCTCGTTGCCTTGTTCGCGATGCTCGTCCTGCTGCTGGACTGGCGCGATGTATTGCTGGTGCACTTGTCGATCATGGTCGTCGCGTCGATCCTCGGCGTGTGGCTGTTCACCTTGCAGCATCGCTTCCCCGGCGCGCAGTGGAGCGGCCGCGGCGCGTGGCGCTATGTCGATGCCGCGATGGACGGATCGTCGTGGTTCGATCTGCCGCTCGTCCTGCGCTGGTTCACCGGCAATATCGGCTTCCATCATGTCCATCATCTCAATCAGCGCATTCCCAACTACCGGCTTCCGGCGGCTCACGAAGCAGCCCAGAGCGTGCGCGCCGTTCCGCCCCTCGGCCTGCGCGCGGGTCTCGGCGCGCCGCGGTTGACCCTGTGGGACGAAGCGTCGAGCCGCCTCGTTCGCTTCTGCGACGTGGCGCGGCGGGAGACGCAAGCCTGATCTTGCTTTAGCTTGGGGCCCTCACAGAGGAGCCCCGGTTCATATGTCTGTCCCTCACGGCCCGCTTCAGGGCGTCAAGGTCGTCTCCTGCTCCACCGCGCAGGCGGGCACCGTGCCCTGGATGCTGATGGCCGATCTCGGTGCCGACGTGATCAAGATCGAATCGCCGCAGGGCGGCGACCCGTCGCGCCGCATGACCGTGCTGCCGGGCATGGGCAGCACCTTCTTCGAGGCCAACAATCGCGGCGTGAAGAGCGTCACCCTCAACCTCAAGAGCGAGGAAGGGCGGGAGATCCTGCGCAAGCTGGTCGCGAAGGCCGACATCTTCGGCCAGAATTTCCGCCCGGGGGCGGCCGAAAAGAACGGCTTCGGCTGGGAGGAGCTGCGCAAGGTCAACCCGAAGCTCGTCTATGTCTCGATCTCGGGTTACGGCCCCAACGGCCCGCATGCCCACCTGCCCGGTACCGATTCCATGGCGCAGGCACTGGGCGGCATCGCCGAGGCATATTCGTCTGCGGGCCAGAAGATGAAGACCGGTGTCGTGTCGGTGGCCGACGAGACCTGCGCGATCCTGACGTTTGGCGGCGCGCTGGCGGCGCTGACGCATGCGCGCACAACGGGTGTGGGCCAGAAGATCGACCTGTCGCTGCTCGGCGGCCAGATCCGGCTGATGGGCTGGACGCTTCAGACGGCAATGTGGCGCGACCGCAATCCGGTCACCGGCCAGGCGCGCATCACCGGCACTCGGGAGCGGCCGGGCATCAGCGCGAGCTTCGACGACCGCGACGGCAAGCCGCTGGTCTTCCAGCTCGTCGGCCCGGAGAACTGGAAGGACGCGATGTCGTCGCTGGGCTTCTACGAGCACCTGGTGAAAGCGGGCTTCGCCGATCTCGGCATCATCATCGACAACGACGCCAAGCGCACCAAGCTTCTGGCCACGCTCGACGGCCTGTTCGCGACCGGCACGCGCGAGGACTGGGTCGCCCGGCTGCGCGGCGCCGACATCGTCTCGGCGCCGATCAACACCTTGCTCGAAGCCTCGAACGATCCGGACGTCGTGGCCAACGGCTATGTCACCGAGGTCGAGTATCCCAAGCTCGGCAAGAAGCTGAAGGTGCACGGCACGCCGTGGCAGTTTTCCGAGACGCCGGCCAAGCCCGGCATCGCGCCGGAGCTGGGCGAGCATAACGACGCGATCCTGGGCGAGCTGGGCTACGATGCGGCCAAGCTCGCGGACCTGCGCGCGCGCAAGATCATCTGATCCACAGAGGAGGCTCCGATGTCCCGTCCGCCTTTGCCGCCCTTCACCGAGCAGACAGCCATCGAGAAGGTCCGCCTCGCCGAGGATGGCTGGAACAGCCGCGATCCGGCGAAGGTCGCGCTCGCCTACACGCCGGACAGTCGGTGGCGCAATCGCGCGGAATTCATCAATGGCCGGGAGGCCATCGAGGCCTTCCTCAAGCGCAAGTGGGCACGGGAACTCGACTACCGCCTGATCAAGGAGCTCTGGACCTTCGCCGGCAATCGCATCGCCGTCCGCTTCGCCTACGAATTCCACGACGATAGCGGCACCTGGTTCCGCGCCTACGGAAACGAGAACTGGGAATTCGACGCCGACGGGCTGATGAGGCGGCGCCTCGCCAGCATCAACGAACATCCGATCGCCGAGACGGACCGCAAGTTTCACTGGCCGCTGGGCCGCCGGCCCGACGACCATCCCGGGCTCAGCACGTTTGGCTTCTGAGCGGCGGCTTCTGATCAGACCTTGCGGGCGACGAGCTGCACGCCCGTTGCCGGATTGCCGTGCATCGTCGTGAGGTCGATTCGCTTTTGGCTTATCGGCTCGAAGCCTGACAGCCAGCCCAGCATGTGATCGGCGGCGTGATGGCGCACCACGCCGCCGTCGCCGGTATCGAACGTGCCGTAAGGTCCGAGGCTGGCGCCTTCGGCATAGCGCGCGCGATTGCGATCATCGTCCTGCAACGGCATGTCGCTGATGAACAGGACGCCGCCGGGTCGCAGCAGCCGGTGAATCTCCCGCAATACGGCCGCCTGCTCGTCGTCGCCAGCGATGCAGGTCAGGACCGCCAGGATCATTACGGCGTCGAAGCTGCCGTCCGGTTCGTCGAGCAAAGGGCGCTCGATGTGGCGCAGGTCGAGGCCCGGCTGTTCGCGCCGGCCGCGCGCCACCATCTCGCGGGAGAAGTCGATGCCGACCGTATTGGTGAAACCAAGGCTCGCGAGTTGCGCCAGGCTGCGTCCGTAGCCGCAGCCATAATCGAGGATCCGATCGCCCGGACGGAGCGCCGCCAGGAAATCGTCGCTCAGCGGATGCGTAAAAGTCTTGCCGGCGCCGCGATCCCAGTAGCCGCTCTGGTCCGGCATCTCACCACTCCTGCAATGCATCGATGCACGGCACCCTAGCGCTTTTCTCCCGATGACGCCGCGTGCGTGTTCCTCTAGGCTTCGCTCAACGCAGGGGAAAACCCGCGACTGAAAAGCGTCTGGAGGAAGCAAATGGTTCGTTCGATCACGCGTCGCCGTGCGTTGCAGAGCGTTGCCCTGGGCGGTCTTGCCGCGCCGATGCTCAATATCGTCACCGCCTATGCCCAGAGCGGCGCCTTCAACTGGCAGCGCTTCAAGGGCCAGACGGTCGAGGTGCTGATGGAGACCGGCCCGCGTGCCGATCTCATGAAGAAGCACCAGAAGGAATTTCTGGACCAGACCGGCATCAAGCTCGGCATCGAGGTCATTCCCGAGCAGCAGGCGCGCCAGAAGGTGGCAATCGAGCTGAACTCGGGCAAGCCGAGTTTCGACCTCTTCAACTTCGCCTTCCACGTCCAGAAGCGCCAGTTCGAGAAGGCCGGCTGGCTGCTCGATCTCACCGACTGGGTCAAGGATCCGCAGATGATGCCGGCCGAGTACGAGCTGGGAGACATCTCCAAGCTCGGCATGAGCTTCGCCACCACGTCGGACGGCAAGATCAACGCGCTGCCGATCCTCTGCGACTACTTCATGGTCTATTACAACAAGGAGCTGTTCGCGAAAAAGAACGTCCAGTTCCCCAAGACGCTCGACGAGATGATGGTCGCCGCCGCGGCCCTCAACGATCCGTCGGCCGGCGTCTCGGGCTTCGTGGGCCGCGGCGTGCGCAACGCCAATGTCGTGCTGTGGACGCAGCTCCTCTCGGGCTGGGGCCAGGAGACGGTCACCGGCAAGCCGCTGCGCCTCATCACCGATTCGCCCGACGCCATCGCCTCGGCCGAATACTACAAGAAGCTGCTGTCGTCCTACGGGCCGGCGGGCATCGCGGGCTTCAACTGGAACGAGGCGCAGGGCCTGTTCATGCAGGGCAAGGCCGCCATGTGGATCGACGCCACGGGCTTCGCCGCGCCGGTCGAGGACAAGACCAAGAGTCGCGTCGCCGGCAAGGTGGGCTACGGCCTGCCGCCGTCGGGTCCCAAGGGCCACGGCTCCGTGACTTTCGGCAGCGGCATGGCGATCCCCAAGGCCGCCGCCCGCAAGGAAGCCGCCTACTATACGATGCTGTGGATGACCGGCCGCACCATGGCCGGCCGCATGCTGCAGGTCGGCGGCGGCATCCCGTTCCGGACCGCGCCGCTCAAGGATCCGGCGATCCTGTCGACGCTCACCATCCCGCGCGAATGGGCCGACTGCGCGGCGGGCTGCGCGCCGATCAGCATGCCCGGCCTGCCGGTGATCGTGCCGGTGACCGAGTTCCGCGACGTCATCGGCACGGCGCTGACCAACCTGCTGGGCGGTGCCGATCCGGCGACCGAGATGAAGCGCGCCACGGCCGAGTTCAAGCCGGTCCTCGACAAGAGCGAGGCGAGTTAACGACGAAGTCGTTTATCCCGAGCGGAGCGAGGGACCCTTGGCGGGCGTAGAGTCTACAATAGCGGCAGGGACGCGGACGGCGGGCGAACGCCGCCTGCGTCCCTATCTGCTCTTCATCTGGCCGGCCCTGATCGTCAGTTCCGCGGTGATCATCTTCCCGTGGATCTTCACGATCTGGATGAGCCTCAACGACTGGCACATCGGCAGCAAGCAGGTCTTCATCGGCCTCGACAACTACATCGCGCTGGCCAGCAACCGCCGCTTCCTCGAATCGATCGGCCACACGGTCTACTTCACCATCCTGGCCGTCGCGCTGCCGATGGTGCTGGGCACGATCTCCGCGCTGGTGTTCCACAAGAAATTCCGCGGACGCGGCTTCTTCCGCACTCTGTTCATCATGCCGATGATGGCGACGCCGGTGGCGGTGTCGCTGGTCTGGACCATGATGTTCCATCCGCAGCTCGGCGTGCTGAATTACTTCCTGAGCCTGGTCGGCCTGCCGCCCTCGGAATGGGTCTATTCGCCCAACACGGTGATCCCGAGCCTGATCCTGGTCGAGATCTGGCTGTGGACGCCCTTCGTCATGATCATCGTCCTGGGCGGCCTCGCCTCGCTGCCGACCGAGCCCTATGAGGCGGCGCTGATCGACGGCGCCAGCCAGTGGCAGATGTTCTGGAAGATCACCTATCCGCTGGTGCTGCCGTTCCTCGTGGTGGCGCTGATCATGCGCACCATCGACGCGCTGAAGGTCTTCGAGACCATATGGGTGATCTGCAACGGCGGACCGGGCACATCGTCGGAGGTGCTGAACGTCTACCTCTACGCCCAGGCCTTCGCCTACAACCAGGTCGGCACGGCCTCGGCCGTCGTCGTGGTGTTCTTCGGCATCATCGTGGCGCTCTCGCTGATCCTTCTCTGGGCGCGCCAGAAGGCCAAGTGGAACTGACCCGATGGCCCTGACGCTTCGAACCAAGCGCAAGATCCGCAAGGTCGTCGACAAGGTGGCGCTGGCGGTCTCGGTCGCCGTGCTGCTGGCGCCGTGCCTGTTCGTCTTCTTCTGGATGCTGTCGCTGTCGCTCAAGTACGACATCGACAACACCGCCTGGCCGCCGGTCTTCTGGCCGACCGAACCGACCCTCGAGAACTTCGCCAAGGTGTTCGAGGAAAGCCCGATGTTCCTCTACTTCTGGAACTCGGTGCAGGTCACCGGCTCGGCGACCTTGGTTGCGCTGCTGCTGGGCGTGCCGGCGGGCTACGGCATCGCCAAGGCGCGCGCCCACAAGATGGCGGCGGTGCTGCTGCTCAGCCGCATGACGCCGGGCCTGTCCTACCTGATCCCGCTCTTCACGCTGTTCCAGGTGCTGGGCATGATTGGCACGGTCTGGCCGATCGCGCTCACCCACATGGTGATCACGCTTCCCATTGTGGTCTGGATCATGATCGGCTTCTTCGAGACGCAGCCGCACGAGCTGGAGGAGGCGGCGCGCATCGATGGCGCCACGCTGTGGCAGGCCTTCCGCTATGTCGCGCTGCCGCTCGCCCGGCCGGGCATCGTCGTCGGAGCGATCCTGGCGTTCATCTCCTCGTGGAACAATTTCATCTTCGGCGCCGTCTTCGCCGGCCGCACCACGCGCACCATGCCGGTCGCGGTCTACAACATGCTGACCTTCGAGAGCTTCGCCTGGGGCCCGCTCGCCGCCGCGGCGATCATCGTGATGCTGCCGGTCATCGTGCTCACGATCATCATCCAGAAGGAGATCGTGCAGGGCCTGTCGGCGGGCGGCGTCAAATAGCGCCGGCCGCTACCGGCGCTCCGACGACCAGGGGAAGTTCACGTAACGGTCGCGCGTGTCGTAGCAGATGTTGCCGTACATCCTGAGATAGGCCGTGCGCCGCGCCGGATCGCGATAGACGCTGCCGGGATCGGCAACGTCGGCTTCGTATTGAGCGATGTTGGCCAGCGTGAGCGCACTCGGGAGAATATCCATCGCCTGCGGGATGCTCTTGCCTTCGAGCCAGTCGGCGGCGTGCTGGCCCAACGCATAGGCGAAGATCGGGGAGGCGAGGCTGATGCTCGCCTTGTAGGGGCCGCCCTTCTTGATCTCGGCGACCGCCTCGGGCTCGCCGTCGATGCCGCCCAGGAACTGGTCGGGCCGCGCCTTGCCGGCCGCCCGCAACGCTTCGAGCGCGCCCAGCACGACCGTATCGGCGCCCAGCACGACGTCGACATTGGGATGGGCGAGCAGGATGGTGCGCATCGCGGCGTTGCCGCCGGCCTTGTTCACCGTCTGGGGCGAGAGATCGGCGACGATGGTCACGCCCGGCATGTTCTTCAGGGCGTCGCGCATCGCCACGAAGCGCGGTGCCAGGAATTGAAGACTGTCGTGCGTCAGCAGGACCACGTTGGCGCGGCCGCGCAGGCGATCGCGGATATACGCGGCCGCCGCATCGCCCAGCACCTTGCCGGTGAGATACTGCGGCGCGTTCAGGATCTCGGTCGCAGGCGGCGGCACCACGGCGCCGACATAGGCGCCCGACCAGATGAGCTGCTGCAGGCTGGGCGCAAGAGACGCCGGATCGACAGGCGCGGTGACCACGGCGCCGATGCCGTCGGCGCGGAACTGCTGGACCTGCTGGATCATCAGGGCGGCATCGTTGCGCGCGAGGGCGATGCGATAGTCGAGGCCGCGATCGCGGGCCGCCAGCGCCAGGCCGCGGGCGACGCCCTGGATGAACTCGCGTTCATTGTCCTGCCCAGCACCTTGCGAAGTCCCGGCGGCGGCGTGCAGGCGGGTGCGTTGGCATTGAACGGTGGGAACACGGTCGGCACCACGATGCCTTGCGGTCCCGGCGGCGGCGGGCTTTGCGCAAACGCGGGCACGCTACCGGCCAGCAGGCCAGCCGCCAGACACGCCACAAGCATCGCAGGCAGGTTTCGCCCCGAGATCATGTTGTCGCTATTGTTCCCCCAGACTCAGGAACTGTAGGTCAGTCCGGGGAAAGCGGAAAGATCAGTTGAGCGGCCATTCCCGGCTGTCGCGTCAGGTATCGCACCTCCGCGTGCATGTTCTGGGCGATGCCCTTCACCACGCGCGTGCCGAGTCCGGTTCCCTTGGCTGGTCCGCCTTCCTGGCGTCCGATGCCGCTATCCTCGACGATCAGTTCGCCTCGCCCGTCAGGCAGCCGGCTGAGGCGGATACGAACCTCGCCGGTACCGTCCGGATAGGCGTACTTGAAGGCGTTGGTGACCCATTCCGCGACGATCACGCCCAGGTTCACGCTGGCATCGGTGCGCAGCTGCAGCGGCTCCAGCTCGTGGCGCAGCGAGATACCGCCATGACCCTCGGCCCGCATCGATGTTTCCAGATGCTCGACCAGGCTCGCCAAATACTCGCTGAGCTCCACGAAGCGAACGTCGCCCGAGCTGTAGAGACGCTTGTGGACCAGCGAGATGGCGAGGATGCGGGCCTGCGTCTCGTCGAGCGCGGCGCGTGCCGCCTGGTCGGTCAGCGCGTTGGCCTGCAGCTTCACCAGCGAGGCGACGAGCGTCAGGCTGTTGGCGACGCGATGGTTGACCTCGGCCAGCAGGACCTCGGCGCGGTCGCGAGCGAGGGCCAGGTCCTTCGTGCGGCGCGCCACGCGATCCTCGAGACTGGAGGCGAGCCGGCGGACCTCGTCGCGGGCCTGCGCGATCTCGCGTGCGTAGCGCAGCACCATGAAGGTGACTCCGGCGACCACCAGGATGATGACGAGGCCGCCGGTGATCGAGACCCAGCGCAGCAGGGCGGCGTTTTCCTGCTGCTCGGCGATGCCCTCCGCCAGCCGGCTCTCGGCGGTCCGCACGATGCCCGAGAGGAAGACGTTGGCCTCGTCCATCAGCGCCTTGCCGCGATTGGTGCGCAGCAGCGCCAGCGCCTCGGCATCGCGCAGGCTCGACTTCAGCGCGACCGTATCGTCCATCTCCTTGATCTTCTCGGCCACGACGGACGCCAGCCGTCGCATCATCGGCTCGGCCTCCGCGTCGGTGGCGAGCGCCTGCTTCAGCGTTTCGACGTGACGCTTGGCCTGGACCTTGGCGCTGTCATAGGGCGCGAGATAGATCTCGTTGCCGCTCACCAGGAAGCCGCGCTGGCTGGACTCGGCGGTCTGCAGCGCGCTGCGTAGCTCGACCGCGGCCGTGCGCATGATGCGTGCCTCGGTGACGAGGGCGAAATAGACCCGCGCCCGCTCGCCCAGCCAGATGGTCGACCCGACGATACCGACGAGCGTCAGCAGGCCGACGCCCAGCAGGAGGATCGTGGAGGTGACGACGAAGCGACTGGAAATCGGCATGGATCGAACAGCCGATGCCCGCTTTTCCGCCGTCGCACAAGCCGGCGTTCGTTCGGTGTCGGACGAAGGACCCTAGGGCAGGATCGCCTCACCCTCGATCTCTACCTTGGCATGGGGATCGATCAGGGCCGAGACCTGCACCAGGGTCATCGCCGGGAAGTGCCGGCCGAGCGTGGCGCCCCAGGCGGCGCCAACGGCCGCGCCGGCGGCATTGAACTCCGCGATGTCGGTCACGTAGGCGCGCAGCGCCACGAGATGCTGCGGCTCGCCGCCCGCCGCCTTCAGCACAGTCACGAGGTTGGAGAGCGCGATGCGCCATTGCGTCCCGGCATCGGCGTCGGCGGGAATGTGCGCCTGGGCAGGCTCGCGCCCGATCTGTCCGGCGATGCGAACGCTCTTCGTGCCCGTGGCGACGACGGCATGCGAGAAGCCGCGCGGGCGCGGCCAGCCTTCGGGCAGGATCGGCGTGTAGGCGATGTCGGACATGTCGCGTGTCTCCTCCGGATTTCCGTTGGAGTCATTCTAGCCCGCGCGTCGCTGACGAAGCGAGCAAGACGGCTACTGCTTCTTGAAGGCGGCGCCGGTCGCGCCGTCGCCGGCGGCCTTGGCATAGCCCTGCCAGGTCGTGACGAGGCCGTTCGGTGCCTTCGCGATCGCGAACAGCGGCTGGTCGACGCTGTAGAGCTTCGTGCCGTACTTGTTCTCGATCTTGCCGTCGCCGTAGCTCACGAAGGAAACGAGCAGGCGGTCGCCGTCGGGCATCGCCTTGCAGCGGATCGTCTCGTCGGTCTGGAAGCCCTGCGCCACGAGGCGGCAGCCGTCCGGGCCGCTGATCGTCAGCGTATGCTTCACGAAATTCTGCGTGCCGCCGGCGCCCGGTCCCAGCGCCTGCTCGTAGACATAGGTGCCGTCCCAGGGCTGCACGGCGAGGGCGCCGGAGCCTGCCGCAAGTCCGAGACCCAGCGCGAGGCCGAAGAGCGATGCGGGCTTCATGGACGTTCTCCCTGGATGCACGGGCCGTAACGTCGAAGGCCCGAACGGGTTGCGGGAGACGGCGTGTGACCGCATCGTATCTGCATGCCGTATCTCAAGTTCGATCGTTATCTGCGCGCCGACGCGGCCGTCCACGCGCTCGGCCTCGTGCTCGGTGTCGTGGGCGCTGTTGCGATTCTAATTGTCGCCGCCGGCTCATCGAAGCCTGGACAGTTCGGGCCGATTCTCGTGTACGTCTTCGGGCTGCTGGCGATGCTGGGCTGTTCGGCGGCCTACAATCTCCGTCTCGCCAGCCCGCGGCGCGACTGGCTGCGGCGATTCGATCATGCCGCGATCTTCGTCATGATCGCCGGGACCTACACGCCGCTCACGCTGCTGAAGCTGCGCGAGCCGTGGTCGAGCGGACTCACGTTGGTGATGTGGACGGCGGCTTGCGTCGGTATCGCCGCGAAGCTGCTGCAGCCGCGCCGCATCGAATCGCTGTCGGTGGTGCTCTATCTCCTGATGGGCTGGATCGGTGTGTTCGCGGTCGACGAGCTGATGGCATCGGTGGAGCGGGAAAGCCTGATGCTGCTTCTCGCAGGCGGCGTGGTCTATTCGCTGGGCACGATCTTCCATCTGTCGAGCCGCCTGCCGTACCAGCAGGCGCTATGGCATGCGTCGGTGCTGCTGGCGGCTTCCATCCACTATGTCGCGATCCTTTCCTTATTGACGCCCTGAAGCACCGCCAGTTTATGGATGCCCATGTCGTCGCAGCGTCTGTTCAAGCTCACCGCCGTCGCCGTCTTCGGCGCGGGAATCGTCATGGCGGTCGCTGGCGGCGCGATGAGCGTGTGGGCCTGGACGACGGAGGACACACACATCGTCTTCAGGATAGCGGTGCCGCTCGCGCTGGCATGGCTGCTCTTCACGATGGTGCGCCTGGCCTTCGCCTTGAAGAGCGACGCTGAAACGGATCCGCTGATCGCGCTTGCTGCTGCGCCAAGGGAAGAGGCGGATGACTGGCTGAAGCGTGCTTCGCCCGATGCAGTGTCCGTACGCCAAGTCCCGCTGCCGCGCGAGCCAGAACGCCGCCGTCGCCGGCGTGTGGCGCAACGGGTCGAACTGCGTGACGGGAGGACTCTCTATCGTGTCGCGACGGTGCGGCCCGCACCGACCGCAAGACGGGCGGCCATCGCCGCGACCGTGTTGATCGCCTGCGCCGGCTTGTTCTTCACATACGGGCCGGTCGACTTGGAAGACGTGAGCTGGATCGCCTCACTTTTCCGCGCGCTTGAGGAGCTCCCGGGCCTTTTTGAGCCCGTCGAGGCAGTTTGCTTCCTGCCCGCGCTCGGCTTCGGCGCGCGCCGCGACCAATACGGCCTGTAGCGCGGTCCGGTCGGCCGCATCGTCCTTCTTCGCCTGTTCCTGGGCGCCCGGTGTATTTGGCGCCGACGGCTTCGGCGTGACGTCCGGCATGGTCGGCATGCGGTTGTCGCTGGTGTTGAGCGGCGTGATCACCGAGCGGTCCGACGTCGCCGGCGGCTCGATCACGCCGCCGGAGCGGCCGAGATCGCGCGAGGTCACGCCCGGTCCCGTCCGCTGGCCCGGCGCGCCCGGCGCCTTGTCGGGCGAGGCGGTCGGCGGGTCGGTGGAGATGTTCTGGCTCCTGGCCAGCTCCCGCACTTGGTCGAGGCAGCCCTCGGCCGCGGCAATTCCGGGCCACAGCGCAACGACAAAAGCGAGAATCCGCATGTGCATGAACCTTCAAACGGCGCCTCCGGCGGCCCGGTTGCGCCCTTGAATTACAGGCCCGGCGCACTAACATAGTGTGTGCAAAACGGGCCGGGCCAAATAAGCTTTAACAGGCCCGGTTCAACAGGGATGTCCACATGACCAAGTTTCGTTGGCTCGCGATCCTCGCGGCTCTGATCATCGCGGTGCCGTCGCTGGCTCCGTCGCCCGCCGACGCGCGGGCGGGCGGTGGTGGCGGCTCGGGCAGCCGCGGCAGCAAGTCCGGCCAGGCGCCGGCCCCGACCCAGACCGCCCCGACCTCCAAGCCGGTCGAGCGCAGCACCACGCCGCAGCAGCAGTCGCCGTCGGCCAATCCGGCCGGCGCGGCGGCGGGCGCGGCCAAGCCCGGCTTCATGCAGCGCAACCCGTTCCTGACGGGCCTGATGGGCGGCATGCTGGGCGCCGGCCTGTTCGGCATGCTCTTCGGCGGTGGCTTCGGCGCCGGTCTCGGCAGCATGGCCGGCATGCTGGGCTTCCTGCTCCAGATCGCGCTGGTCGGCGGCATCATCTACTTCGCTGTTCGCTGGTGGAAGTCGCGCAACGGTGCGCCTGCGGCGGCCTTCGCCGGCGCCGGCAATGCGCCCGGCGGCAACAATCCGCTCTCGCCTCGGCAGGCTCTCCCCGACTCGATGGCCCGCACGAACTCGAACCCGGGCACACAGTCGATGATGGGTGGCATGTTCGGCGGCGGCGCTGCCGGTGCTGCGTCGAGTGCTGCCACGCAGCCGCTCGAGATCGTCGAAGCCGACTACAACGCCTTCGAGGCGCTGCTGACCAACGTGCAGGCGGCCTATAGTGCCGGCGACCTCGCCAAGCTGCGCAGCCTGGTGACGCCCGAGATGCTGGGCTACTTCTCGGAAGAGCTGTCGGCCAATGCGAGCCGCGGCGTCGAGAACAAGATCGACGCGGTCAAGCTGGAGCAGGGCGACCTGTCCGAGGCCTGGCGCGAAGGCTCGATGGAGTACGCGACGGTGGCCATGCGCTTCAGCATGACCGACCTCATGCGCAGCACGGCCGACGGCCGCATCGTCGAGGGCAATGCCGAGGTCCGCACCGAGGCGACGGAAGTCTGGACCTTCCTGCGCAGCCGCGGCGGCAACTGGATCCTCTCGGCGATCCAGCAGACCTGATCTTCTCTTTCAGAAAATACGGATCGGCCGGCCTCATGCCGGCCGATTTCGTTTGTGCGGCCCGGTCCTTGCTCAGGTAGCCTGTCATTGGGGAAGGGAAGGAAACACGGATGACTCGCCTGACACGAAGGGCTGCCCTCGCGGGCGCCGCGCTGTTGCCGCTCGCCGCCGCCGCGCCGTCGCGCGCGCAAGCGAAGTTCCCCGATCGTCCCATCCGGCTGATCATCCCCTGGGCCGCGGGCGGTCCGGCCGATGCCGGCTTCCGGATCCTCGCGGAGTCGGCGTCGAAGAAGCTGGGCCAGCCCATCATCGTCGACAACAAGGGCGGCGCCGCCGGCGTGCTGGGCGCGCTGGCGCTGCAGGACGCCAGGCCCGACGGCTACACGATCAGCCAGATGCACATGAGCGTGCTGCGCCAGCCGATGGTGAATGCGTCGCTCAAGTACGATCCGATCAAGGACCTCACCTACATCCTGCAGATCACCGGCTTCGTCATGGGCATCGTCGTGCGCCCCGACTCGCCGTGGAAGACGCTGCCCGAGCTGCTGGCCTATGCGAAGGCCAATCCCGGCAAGCTGAACTGGGGCACCCTGGGCGCCGGCTCGACGCAGCATCTCGCGATGGAGAGCCTCGGCCTGAAGCAGGGCCTCACCTGGACGCACGCGCCCTATCGCGGCACCTCCGACACCCTGCGCGCGCTGATGGGCGGCGAGATCGACTTTGCGTCGGAATCCTCGGGCTGGGCGCCTTTGGTGATGTCCGGCAAGCTGCGCCTGCTCGCGGTGTTCACGGCGAACCGCGCCAAGCGCTTCCCCGAGGTGCCGACCGTGCGCGAACTCGGCCTCGAGATCGCGGTCGACAGTCCCGGCGGTCTCATTGGTCCGAAGGGCATGGACCCCGCCGTCGTGAAGATCCTCGCCGACGCCTTCCGCGAGGCCGCCGGCGAGCCCAAGCACCTCGAGTTCCTGGACAACATGGACCAGCCGCTGCTGCTGCTCGACGGTCCTGCCTATAAGGACGAGATGGCCAGGACGATGGAGCAGGAGCGGGAGCTGCTGAAGAAGCTGAACCTGCTGGCGACTTGAACTGTTGCTGGGGGCGCGCCACTGCGCGCGGGGTAACCCCCGCGCTTAAGTGGCGCGTCTTGTTGTCATGAACGCGCCACTGGAGTGGCGCGCCCCCAGCAAAGACGTCAGGAGCGAAGCAACGCACCATACCCCTCGATCGGCGTGCGGATGCCCGTCATGCGCAGGCAGTGCCACAGGCTCGCCTGGTTGGCGCTGATCACCGGACGGCCGAGGTCCGTTTCGAGTGTTTCGATGATGCCGACGCAGCGGAACCCGGTGCCGCCGATCAGCACGCCGTCGGCCTCGGGCGGACAGGCCTTGCGGATCTGCGCGTAGAGCGGCTCGATCTCCTGCTCGAAGCCCATGCCTTGCGGATAGAGATCCTGCGGCGGTACGTCCCGCCATTTGCGGCCGGGATCGAGGCGCAGATGTCCCACGGGCGTGATTCCATGATCTCCGTAGTACCGCAACGCCGCGCCCACCGTGTCGTCGGGAAACCAGGGCGGCACGACGAGGAACGGCCGCTTCACGCCCGAGTGCCGAAGGGCCGCCAGGGTGTCGAGCCCGTTGGTCGTGACCTTCGCCTCGTCGCCCGCGATGCCGCTTCGCACGATGGAAGAGAGCGCGTCGACGGTCGCCTCGTCCCAGCCCTTGCCGCCCACGACGCTGCTCGACGTGTGGGCGAAGACGACGGCCTGCAGCTTCATGGTCGAGAACTGCTTCGCGCCGCGCGCGAGATCGTCGGCGAGATCGACGCCGCTCTTGCCCTCGCGCCACTTCGCCCATGGCGTCGGCGCCGTCACCCGTGCCGCATGCACCGACACGCCCGGCGGCGCCATCGCCCACCACTCGGCTTCCGGCACCGCCTCGCTGCCGACGATGAACAGCCCGATGCGGGCGCGCCAGCCCCAGTTGTCGTGGTGAGTCACGTGTGATGCCTTTCGAGTTGCGAGTCTGAGCAAAGGTCCCTCGCTGCGCTCGGGATGACAATGGGGTGTTTGTATTGGCGCATTGCGTCAACCCCGACAACCTTGTCATCCTGAGCGCAGCGAAGGACCTTTACCCTCATGTGCGAACTCTTCTGCCTCTCCGCCCGCAAGCCCACGCGTGCGAGCTTCTCGTTGCGGCGCTTCGCGGCGCACGGCGCGGCGACGACGGGCAATGTCGACGGCTGGGGCGTCGCGTTCCATGAAGGCCGCGAGGTGCGGCTCTACAAGGAGCCGGAGCCCGCGCACGACAGCCCGTGGCTCGCCTTCATCGAGCGCCACACGCTGCCGACGCGCCTGCTGGTCTCGCACATCCGCCGCGCCACGCAGGGCGGCAACAGCCTGTCCAACACCCAGCCCTTCGTGCGCGAGCTGGGCGGGCGCACGCATCTCTTCGCGCACAATGGCGACCTCGACGGAGTCGTCGACCGCGCCGCGAACCTGGCGCATCGCTTTCATCCCGTCGGCCAGACCGATTCGGAAAGCGCCTTCTGCCTCCTGCTGGAGCGCCTGGCGCCGCTGTGGCATCGCGGCGTCCCGCCGCTCGGGCTCCGGCTCGAAACCATCACCGAATTCGCCGCCGAGATGCGGCCGCTCGGCACCTTCAACTTCCTCTACAGCGACGGCGAGTTCGTGTTCGGCCACGGCCATCGCCGCCGCCAGGCCGACGGCACGGTCGGCCCCGGCCTGTGGTTCCGCCATCGGCGTCGTGCCGAAGGCGCGCAAAAAGGGGGCGCCGCGACGTCCGGCACGGGAGAGCACGCGGACTCCTCGCATGCCGGCGTCGCGCTCCCGCCCGTCGATGCGGGGCAGGAGATGTCGCTGCTCGCCAGCATCCCCGTCACCGCCAGCTCCTGGCGGCCTCTCGACGAGGGCGAGATCGTTGTGCTGGCCGCCGGCGAGGTTCAGAAGCCGTAGAGAGTCTTCGGATTGTCGACGAGGATCTTCTTCCGCACCGCCTCGTCCGGCACGCACCTGAAGAAGGTGCGCAACAGATCCTGCTCCTGCGGGATCGCCTTTGCGTCGTGGCCGACATGCGGCCAGTCGCTGCCCCAGACCAGCCGGTCGGGATTGGCGGCGACCAGCGCCTCCATGAACGGCGCCGTATCGTCATAGGCGGCGCCCGGCCCGGCGCCCTGGCGCGTGTTGCGGTCGGCGCCCGAGAGCTTGCACCAGTAGCGGCCGGTCTTGAGCTTCTCGCAGAAATCGCGGAAGCCCGGAGTGTCGACGCCCTTGTCGGCCATGGTGCGCCCCATATGGTCGATCACGAAGTCGAACGGCATCTTCTCCAGCGTCGGCGCCAGCGCCGCGAGGTCGCCGGTCTCGACCCAGAGCTGGACGTGCCAGCCGCGCGCGTGCAGGCGCGGCGCCAGCGCCGTCAGGTCCTCGAGGCTCATGCCGCCCGAGGAGACCGGCTTGCCGTCCTGGCGCAGCAGGTTGATGCGCACGCCCTTGAAGCCCGCCTCGCTCAGCTCGTCGAGCCGGCGCTCGCTCACTTCGGGCTTCAGCAGCGCCACGCCGCGCAGCCGGTCGGGGTGGCGCTTCAGCGCGTCGAGCGTCACCTCGTTGTCGCCGCCGGCCGCCAGCGCATGGACGATCACGCCACGCGCGATGCCCATCCGGTCCCACAGCGCCAGCAGCGCCTCGACCGGCGTCGCCTGCAGCGGCGAGAACTTGCCGCCAGAGACGGCGGGGAAGCGGTCGTAGGGACCGTAGACATGGACGTGGCAGTCGGCGCTGCCGGCGGGGAGGGGGAAGCGTTCCTGGGTCATGAGGACCACTCTGTCTTTCCGGACAGGATCGAATCAAGTGGTCCTGCCCACGCCGACCTCCTCAGCGGTGAAGCACCGACCTCATCCTGAGGAGCGCCGTGAAGCGGCGCGTCTCCTCAGGATGAGGGGGAGTAGCGCAACTCCGCATTTGACAAGCCTTGACTCGCCTAAAATCGGGTCCGGCGCAGGGGAGGGTCCCTCCGTTTCAGTTATTTCGTTTATTTCGATTATTTCGTTTATGCCGCCCGACGAGACCGCCGGGGCGCCGGGTCGGAGCGAGCCCCGCCAGCCGAACCACGAAAGGAACACAGGCCGCCAAGTCGCGTTGTCGTCTACCCTTTTCGCGTTACGGCCGCCCAACGATCCGGAGACAGCCCCTCCCATGAAGTCTATCACAAAGCCCATCGTCCCGACACTCGGTCTGGCGGCCACCCTTGCCGCTGCCTTGGCCGCCGCCGGCTGCGCCCAGTTCGACCAGGCCTTCGCGCCGCCGCCGCCCAGCGCGCTGCAGGCGCCGATCCCGGCCGCCGAGGTCGAATGGTCGAAGAAGAGCGGCGCCAACACGGTGAGCGGCACGGCCAGCATGAATGCGGGCGGCACCACCCACACCTGCGCCGGCCAGGGCGCCAACCTCGTGCCCGACAGCGCCTATGCCCGCGCCCGCATGCGGGCGATCTTCGGCAACGAGATGAAGGGCATGCGCGCCTCCAGCCTCGGCCCGGTGAAGTTCGACCGCGACGACCCGCTCTACGTCTCGACCCTGCGCCGCACCACCTGCGACGCCTCCGGCAGCTTCTCCTTCCCGCGCGTCCCCGACGGCGTCTGGTACGTCACGACGGCGGTGAAGTGGGACGGGCCAGGCGACCGCGCCGAGGGCGGCTCGATGATGAAGCGGGTGGACGTGCGGGGCGGGAAGCTGGTGAAGGTGACGTTGCCTTAGAGAGCCGTGGAAGCCGGCTATCTACCGGATCGTTCTAGTATTCGCGACAATAGTACTAGAGGTAGCATCCCCGGGTACAACTCCTAGATTAGTTGCAGTTATCCTGATAGGATATCCTGTAGGTGGTTTGTGGGTGGGAATACCGGGGAACAGCCAATGGCTGAACAGACGAAAAATGTCTTCATAAGTCATGTACATGAAGACGATGCTGGCTTGCAGAAATTTAAGTCTCTGCTTTCTTCGAAAGGCGTCGGGATTCGCGACGCATCGATACACGCTGGCAAAGAGAATGCAGCTAAGTCACCTGATTATATAAAATCCCAAATCTTGGCGCCGCAGATAAATTGGGCGGGGACGTTTGTTGTGTACGTTACACCCAAGACCAAAGACAGTCATTGGGTGAACTGGGAGATTGAGTACGCTGCTAAGTTAGGCAAACGGATTGTCGGCGTGTGGGCGCATGGCGAGAATGAATGTGATATTCCATCGGCGCTGGATAAATATGCGGATGCTGTTGTCGGCTGGAACAGCGATAAAATCATTGAAGCAATCAATGGTGAATACAACCAGTGGAACAATCCAAACGGAACGATGCGCGTTTCCCGCCCGATTAAGCGCTATAGCTGCGCGGCTTGAAAATGCGCTTGTATTCATACGTAGTCGCTCGCGATTTCGGGTTCGCACCTAACCCGTTTTTTGGATACTGCACGCTAGCAACCTGCAAGCCGCAGATCAGACGTCTGGCAGAGCCGGGCAACTGGGTGATAGGCACGGGCACAGCCGCTCGAAATCGTGCTGGCTATCTTGTCTTCTCAATGATTGTCAAAGAAACGCCAACATTTGAAGAGTATTGGGCCGACCGGCGATTTGAGGCGAAGAAGCCAAACTTGCGAGGCAGCAAAAAGCAGGCATTTGGAGACAACATCTACTCGCGGTCCACAGAAGGTAGGCCGTGGAAGCAGTTGGACTCTCACCATAGTTTCCCCGACGGTCGCCCCAATCCGTCAAACATCCAAAATGATACCCAGACAAATAGAGTGTTGGTTGCCCAAGAGTTCGTTTACTGGGGAGGGTCGGGGCCCAAAATCCCCGAGAAATTCCGCAACTGGGGTGGATACGATATTTGTGCCAAGAGAGCCCATCGATCGAACTTTCCAGAGGAGATGCTCGACAAATTTCTCGAATGGGTGCGAAGCCTGGGGGGCAATGGGTTTATGGCAGAGCCTCTTGACTGGCGTAGGACACCATAATTGCTTTGGGCAAACTAGGAGCATGAGTTTGCCAGCTTCGAGAACCTATTTTTTGTCAAATAGGTCTGGCGCAGGATTGCCGCGGTTAATTCCATCCAATTCATAAACACCCCTAAGGAAATCCCTTTTCCCGCCATAGCTTGGATGACGGAGGGGGATTACTGGAACGCCAATGTGCTCAAGCGCGAGTTGTGCGTCGCGACCTATTGCGACCAACCGAGTGGGGCAAGTCATTTGTACAAGGCTTTCCAGGATCGCGAACGTTGTGTCTCTTTCTTGTCTAGTATGGGCACGATTTGACAGGGATGTTCCTTCCTCGTGAGGGTGGAACGGAAATACGTTCCAGAGCATAGGAAGTGAACGAGCGTTGGCTAACGCCCCCCAAATCACAGATGCCGTTTGCTCCTTCATTGGGGGGCCCTGAGTTGCTCGATCGAATTTCACATTTCCAAACAAGCGAGCAGCTGTTGGCATCTGAAATTCATCCGTCAGAGGGATGCCGGTCCGTCTTCCCCCGCGGTGCCCCAAGTCTCGCCCTACCCAAATAGATCGAGCTTCGCTTGCAAGTACTGCTTCGAGCAATACCTGCAAGTTCTCTTTTCGAATTCTAGGAGCCTCTAACAAATCATATGTTGCGCAGAGGTCTGCATATGGATTGAAGACAGATGGCAGGCTCATGCTTGCCAATGCTGCAACAAATGTGCGTGGCGTCACTTCGGCAAGTTCTCCACAATTAACCTTCTCTTCGTCATATCGATATGCACTCTTCCTCGGCGATGCTGCTTTAGGAAGCGAAACGCGCTGTAGCCTTGGAGTATCGCGTCCTCCCATAGCCACAAGGGGCAATTGTAAGGTTCATATCCCTTAACGAATTGGCGTATCGTCTTGAGAATGTCGAATGACAATTGGCCGCGCTTAACTCCGGCAAAGAAACTCAACTCCTGAGCTTGTTTGAATATCCAAGCGGAGATCCCTTCCTCTGTGAGATTTGCTCGGGCGCCATCCTCTACCTCGTCAATCTGCGATTTGCTTTTTCTTTTGAGATGCAGGAGCGATCTTACGACGGGAGACCAAGTTAAGACCGCGCAGTTGGCATAGTGAAAAACGTCGTGGAATCTGTAGTCGTCTCTCTCGGCAGCGTTATCTGTAAGACGATCTCCAATATTTACTCCGCGGTACTGCTGAAAGACAAAGCGGCGGCCGTCAATGTTGCGTTCGATGATATCTATCGTCAGCTTCTGAGGTAGTCGCTCATGCAAGGGGATTTTGCGCAGCGTATCGAAAGAATCAGGATAGGCCCTTCTAAGAGGCCATCGGTCAAATATCTTGATGAGGTTGGATTGAGCAGCTTGTTCTAATGTTACGCCAGACTCATTCGCTGCCGTAACTAGGCTGCGCATTACTCTGATGAGAGCGCCCTTCAGTGCGTCTCGATTGTTTGAGAGGTGCCCGTTTTTGTGTTCTGCAAGGACGGCTCCGACGTCGCCGGCTAAGTGAAGCAGTGTTTTTTCGAAGGCACGGGTAGGTTTTAGCCGGGGTGACGTTCTTGACGAGTCGCCTTGCAATACCTCGAACCCGAGAGCGGCGCTGCCACTGTTAGACCAAGTGGAATGATCGCTGTTAAGATTACGGGCGATTTCAGATAGTCGAATGTTGCCTCGTTTTGCGACGACTGCAAAATACCAAAGGACATCGCCCAATTCTTCAACTACGTGAGGCGTGTAGCCAATATATGATCTGCTATCGCGTTGCTTTTTTTTCGCAACGCTTAGGAGACTGCCTGCCTCGCCAAAAAGGCCCAAGAGATGGAAAGCTAGCGGTTCATTAGGCGTTTGATCGGCGGTGATCGCCAAGTCTTGGTACTGATCAAGTCGTAGCCTGTTTCGCGGCACTGCGGGCTCCCGCGGGATTTGCATCCGCAATGCTACAATGTCATCTGGGCGCGTGCAATTGTGGCGTGTCTAAATGTTAAAGTTTATCTACTTGCGATCAATTTTCGGGTTGCGACCCTGATGCAACTTATGTTTGAAGGGGCTACATGCTCTTGGAGGCAGAATACCAGCTATCTAGCGGTCAACCGAAGCAATCCTCGAAGTATTAGTCCAATCGCCTCATCGATGTGCGGAGTCCGAACAAGTGAAGCATTTTCGCTGTGATTCAGGCCGTTGTTTAGCGCAGCAGTCCCAAAGGACTTGAATGCTTTCCGATCGGACCACTCTACGTAAGCAGCGCTAGGCTTCGTGTCGAATCCGATGTCATTCGCAATATCGCGAGCACAGCCACCAAATCCCGCCATTAGAAAAAGCGGTCTCTTGTCGACGAGGCTTTGCAACGCTTCTTCCGCTACTCCCGGCATCCGGCCCTTATATCCCTTCACACGGCCACCTAAGATTATCCGGGCGTTGCTTGCATCGGTTATCCTCCTTCTCATAGAGGTGAGTGCCGTGGCCCATTCATCGTTTGTTATGCCTGATTGACGCTGCTCGCTTATGGATTCAAGTGATGTCTCGCGGCCCTGTTTGTCTAGGAAGCGAAACTCGGCAATACCTGCGAGTTCGTCTGACAGGGATTTTACTTCTTTTAGAGATTGTCCAGCGTAGTTGGGCCAAGCCAGATAGCTTACGACGCCAGTTCGTGGGTCGCCGATGTCAGCGTCCCGCCGATGTCGGGTAACGAGTTCGAACAATAAGTCGGTAAACCCGTGCGCACGAAGGTCGCCCCCATAGATCAACTGAGCGCCCATCGCGAGTAAATGGCGAGCTATCTCCGCCATTGCGTCACGCAGATGCTCTTCTGCGAGCCCAAGACTGGCCATATCGGAACTTTCAGATATGGAGATCGCGACTGCCTTGTTGCTCAGTGGTTCTTGGTAAGTCATGGTTTGGCCGTCTGTTCTGCCACCCACTCAGTTAGACTTTTAAGTCTTGCATTGGGTGCGATGGTTTCAAAGAGCCGTTGCTCTTCAGCTCCCAGCGGCGGGTCTGGATAGACAAGAGTAGTCGTAGCATCGGCGGTTGGGTTTATTGCCGAAAGTGATATTAGCTCGGGTGGTCTCGGAAGAAAAATAGTATCACCACTTGAGGCGAGGCCAATCAGCGCTACTCTGCAGCGCCAGAGGAAATCCTTAAGGACCTCATCTAGCAATCTGCCAACTACCCGATCTATGCGGTTGACCGAGCCGGGATCCATCCGCACGACGGGAACGTTTCCCATATACGGAAATCCGCGCTCGTCGGTGTCGGCAATACAGTTCGCAACAACTAGTGGGACATTCGCGCGTTTGGCTTCGATAATTTCTCGCCGGCACCACTCGCGAGAAGAGAAGCTGTCAGTGTGTATCGCTACAACCGCGCTAACTCGCACCATACTCAAAATAACGGTGTCAAATCGTACGCCGGTAGGGATGTCATAAACGTCGAAGAAAGTAGCTAGTCCATTCTCTTCTAGAAGTGCCCCTCTTACTAGCTTGGCAATCCGCTCGCCATCAGCGTCACGCTTCGAATGACTTAGAAATATCTGAACCTTCTTAAGGTACTGCATAAGAGCCTCGTCATCCTCGAGTGGACGCTTCAGCTTCTCTAAGTACAACCGGAGCATTCGGCAGAATTGATAAGTTAGATCGGTCGTTAGTCGCTGATATCTACTTTCTGATGACATGTCGGTCCATTTATCCCATCGGACCGCCTGCTCTATAAGTCCTACGCGAGTAAGCGCCCCATCAAAGGCGACTGGCAGTACTCGCGCGCCAAGGGCTGCAGTGTCGGCGCTTGCTAGGAGGCGAGTGGCCCAGGAAACATAGTCGGCGTCTGCGGCAAAGTTCTCATCGAAAAGCAGTACCACGGCTGTGGTTTCGCTTTCGCCAAAGTCGATCTCCAGAGGGGCGGCTGATGTCGGACCTGGAGCTGAGCGATATTGAACGCTAAGCCCAGTTCCACCGGCAACATTTTCGTATAGCTCTCGTCTGTAGTGGTCGTAGAGCTTCTTTGCCGCGATCTTGCCTTCGGCAAATTTCGGATGCCATACCACATAGAGCGCTAAGAATGGGCGACTGGATGCCGTCATTGGAGCCCTAGACATGCTTGAAGCGCCATTTGGCGGCACCGTAATAGACACAGTGGACATAGCTTTCGGATCCGTCAATTTGGTTGCAGCCTTGACCTCACCCACCCGCGATCCCCCACGCCTGTCCATCCGCCCGCGTGCTACAGTACCACCCCCATGCCGCCCCTCTCGCGCCGCACCTGGACCTGGAGCTTCGACCTGCCGCCCGCCGTGCTGTGGCCGGTGCTGGCCGACACGGCCCGGTTCAACGAGGCGATGGGGTTGCCGGCCTATGCGCTGGAGGAGACGCCGCAGCCCAACGGCACGGTGCTGCGCCGCGGCCGGGGCAAGGCGGCGGGGTTCACGCTCGAATGGGAGGAGAAGCCCTACGAGTGGGTGCTGGGCCGGCATTTCAACGTGTCGCGGGTCTTCTCCAAGGGGCCGTTCCGCCGCTTCGGGCCGGTGTTCGATCTCGCCTCCGACGGCAAGGGCGGCTCGGTGGTGAGCTACGCGCTCGAATGGGAGCCGCTCACGCTCACCGGCCGGCTGTTCGGCAGGCGCCTGGCCGAGCAGGCGGGCGCCGCGGTGGGCAAGCGCATCGTCGAGGCGGTGGCGCATCTGCGCGGCGAGCGCGAGACGCCGTTCGAGCTGCCGCCGCCCGAGCTGCCGCCGGGCGGGCGCGAGCGGGCGCTGGCGGCCGCCGCCGAGATCGACCGCAGCCCCTACGGCAACGGGCTCGGCCGGCCGCTGGCCGGTACGGTGGCGGGTGGCATGGCCGGCGACCTCGCCCACATGAAGCCCAAGCGGCTGGCGCGCCAGCTTCGCGTGGCGCCGCGCGCCGCCATCGAAGCCTGCCTCGCGGGCGTGCGCGCCGGCCTTCTGACCATGAGCTGGGACCTGCTCTGCACCAACTGCCGCGGGCCGAAGCTCTCGGCCTCGGCTTTGTCGGAGCTGCCGCGCGGCGCGCACTGCCCCTCCTGCAACATCGATTACGACCGCGACTTCGAGAAGAACGTCGAACTCACCTTTGCGCCGGCGCCCTCGGTGCGGCCGCTGATGGAGGGCGGGTTCTGTTTGAGCGGCCCGATGGCGACGCCGCATGTCGCGGTCCAGCTTCTGCTAGCGTCCGGCGAGCGGCGGCGCGTGGCGGTCGAGCTGCCGGCCGGCGCCTGGCGCCTGCGCACGCTCCATCCCGGTTCGTTCGTCGATGTCGAGCATGCCGGACCGGGGGCGCCGTTCCCCGGCCTGCGCATCACCGCGACCGGCGTCGAGGCGATGCCTGCGTCAGGCGAGGCCGGGACGATCGAGTTCGTGAACGAGGCGGGCTTCGAGCTGGCGGCGCTGATCGAGGACCGCACCTGGACGCGCGAGGCGCTGACCGCGCCGGAGGTGATCTCGCTGCAGGCCTTCCGCGATCTCTTCGCCGCCGCCACCCTGCGGCCGGGCGACGAGGCGGGGGTGAGCCAGGTGGCGCTGCTCTTCTCCGACCTGCGCGGCTCGACCGCGCTCTACGAACGGATGGGCGACGGCGCCGCCTACAACGTCGTGCGCGAGCATTTCGCGCTGCTGGCCGCCATCGTGCGCGACCATGACGGCGCGGTGGTGAAGACGATCGGCGACGCGGTGATGGCCTCGTTCGGCGATCCCGCCGACGCGGTGCGCGCGGCGCTCGCCATGCAGGCGCGCATCGCCGACCAGGAATTGACCTTGAAGCTCGGCGTGCACATGGGCCCGAGCGTGGTGGTGACCTTGAACGACCGGCTCGACTATTTCGGCTCCACGGTGAACATGGCCGCGCGGCTGCAGGGCCAGAGCGCGGGCGGCGATATCGTGCTGTCTCGTGCGGTGGCCGACGATCCCGCGGTCCAGGGCGTGATCGCCGACGTCACGAAGCGCGAGGAAGAGGTCGCCCTCAAAGGCTTCGATCGCCCCGTGGGCTTCGTCAGACTCATGTAGCTGGGGGCGCGCCACTCCAGTGGCGCGATCATCTCTCGCAACAAACGAAGACGCGCGACTGGAGTCGCGCGCCCCCAGCGATGACTCTTTCAATGGAGCGCTCACGTCCCGAAGAACGCGCCCATCACCGCGGCCGCCTCGTCGTTCGCCTTGAGGCCCTGCTTCAGGAAGCGCGTCAGCGAGAAGAAGCCGTGGATGGTGCCGGGATAGTTGACGTAGGTCGTCTTCACGCCGGCGTCGATCAGCCGGTCGGCATAGGCGCGGCCCTCGTCGCGCAGCGGGTCGTAGCCGGCGGTGAGGACGAAGGCGGGCGGCAGTCCGGTGAAGTCCTTCGCGAGAAGCGGCGACAGGCGCAGGTCGGCGAGGTCGGTGCCGGCCGGCACATAGGCCTTCCAGAACCAGTCCATCAGGCCCTTGGTGAGGAAGTATCCCTCGGCGAACGACTTGCGCGAGCCGCTCTCCTTGCTGGAATCGGTCGCCGGATAGATCAGCATCTGGAAGGCGGGGCCCGGCTCCTTGGCGTCGCGCAGCGCCTGGCACACGACGGCGGCCACCGCGCCGCCCGCCGAATCGCCGCCGACCGCGAGGCGCGCCGGGTCGGCGCCGAACGTATCGGCATGGTCGCGGATATGACGGAAGGTCGCGATGCCGTCGTCGATCGGCGCGGGGAAGGGATGCTCGGGCGACAGGCGATAGTCGATCGAGATCACCTGGCAGCGGCTCCTGTTGGCGATGCGGCGGCAGGTCGAATCGTGCGTCTCGATGGTGCCGATCACGAAGCCGCCGCCGTGATAGTAGATGAGCGTGGGCAGGGCCCCCTTCGTCGTGGCGAGCGTCACGCCCAGCGGCAGATAGCGGCGGTATTTGATCTGCCCGCCCGGCCCGGCGAAGACGCCGTCGACCGTGTCGCCGACCTGCGGCGGATCGGCCTCGCCGTCCTCCGACAGCTTGTCGACCGCCGCGCGGCCGACCGCATGCGGCAGCGTCTCGAGCTTGGGCCGGCCGGCCTTGGTGGCCTCCTCCATCAGGTCGAGCAGGGTGCGGGCTTCGGCGTCGAGCATGTCGTGGTCCTCGGGAGAGAGAAGGCGGTCGGTATAGGCTATTCGAGTTTCACATTCGCGGCCTTGATGACCTCGGCCCATTTGGTCACTTCGGCGCGCATGTAGGCCGCCAGCTCGGCGGACGTGTCGCCGACCGCGACGCCGCCGACCGCTTCATAGGCATCGGCTACTTCCTTCGAGCGGATGGTCGCGACCGCCGCTTCGTGGATCTTCTGCCGCGCGCTGAGCGGCGCTTCGCCCGGTGCCACCAGCGCGTACCAGTTGTCGGAGTTGACCCTGGGCAGACCGAGCTCGGCCATGGTCGGCACGTCGGGCAGCAGCTTGGCGCGTGTGTCGGAGCTGACGGCCAGCGCCTTCACCGCGCCGGACCTTATGTGCGGCAGCAGCACCGGCACGTCCAAGAGCGCGCAGTTCACCGTGCCGGCGATCAGGTCGTTGGTCGCGGGCGCTGCCCCTCGATAGGGCACGTGTAAAAGGTCGATGCCGGCCTCGCGCTTCAGCAGTTCGGTGGCGAGATGGGTGATGCCGCCGGTGCCGGCCGAGCCGTAGGTCAGCTTGCCGGGATTGGCCTTGGCGTAGGCCACGAAGCCCTTGAAGTCGTCGATGCCCAGTTTGGTGCTGACCACCAGCACCTCCTGCACGCGCACGACCAGGGTTATCGGCGCGATGTCCTTGGCCGGATCGTAGGGCATCCTGGGCATCAGGCTCTGCATGATGGCGCCGGCACTGGCGCTCAGCAGGCCCAGAACATGCGGGTCGGTCGCCGCCTTGGCCACGAAGTCGATGCCGGTGACGCCCGCCGCGCCGCTCTTGTTGTCGACGACGACGGCCTGGCCGAGGCGCTCGCCCATGCCCCTGGCCAGCGGTCGCCCGAACGTGTCGGCCGGGCCGCCGGCGGGGAAGGGGATGATCAGGGTGAGCGGCTTGCTCGGGAACGCGGCCTGGGCCTGGGTCTGGGCGAGCGCGCCGAAGGCCGGCAAGACGGCGAGCCCCAAGGCCGCGCCGCGGCGGGTGATGCGCATCGTTTCCTCCCGTTCGTTGCCGCAAGTCTGCGCGGCAGCGCGGGAGGGGACAAGAGGGTGGTTTGCTGGGGGCGCGCCACTCCAGTGGCGCGTTCAAGAAGAGAAGACGCGCCACTGGAGTGG
>NZ_JBXAPM010000018.1:0-118267 GCF_058803965.1 Reyranella sp. GW821-FHT14A01 | reverse complement strand
TCGAACAGCGACAGGTCGAGGCGCTGGCCCTTGCCGGTCTTGATCCGGTGCAGCAGGGCGAAGGCGATACCGCCGGCAGTGGCGCTCATGATCATGATTGCGCCACTGGAGTGGCGCGCTCCATTGAGCGTCCTCGTCTTTAAAGCGGCGCAAGCTTCTCCATCGAGCGGTCGAGGGCGCCGTGCAGGTCGGCGGTGAGCTTCGTGCCCATCGCGTCCCGGACCTCCTGTTCGGCCTCGGCCCAGAGCGGCAGCGCGCGCTTGAAGAGGGCGCGGCCCGCCACCGTCGCGACCAGGTCGTGCCGGCGCTTGTCGCCCGCGGCGGCGCGCTCGATGACGCCCGAGGCCAGCAGCGGCCGCAGGTTGCGCGTCAGGGTCGTGCGGTCGGTCGCCAGCAGCTCGGACAGTTCGGTGATGCTCACGGGGCCGCGCGAGATCACGTAGCCCAGCAGCGAGAATTGCGAGATGCGCAGGCCGGTCGGCGCCAGGTGCCGGCTGTAGATCTGGGTGACGCGCCGCGCCGCGCTGCGCACGCGAAAGCAGGTGCACTCGGCCGGCGACAGGCGGAGCGGGGGTGTGGCGGTTGTCATGGAACTGAGACTATCGCCGCTTCTTGCGCCGGCAAAGCCTCAATGTGTATATGCACTTAAATTCGCACGGAGACGCACATGGCTGCAGAAGCGGGATTTGGCGTGGTGCCGATCGAGGTGGCGCGCACACTGGACGGGCTGGATCTGTTCAAGGGCCTGTTGGAGGGCCGTTATCCGGCGCCGCCGATCACCAAGACCCTGGGTTTCAGTCTTATCGAGGTCGAGGCCGGCCGTGTGGTCTTCGGCTACACCCCGGTTTTCGACCATTACAACCCGCTGGGCTCAGTGCATGGCGGAGTCGCCGCCACCCTGCTCGATTCGGTGATGGGCTGCTGCATCCACACGATGCTGAAGGCTGGCAGCGGCTACACGACCGTCGAGATCAAGGTGAACTACGTGCGTGCCATGACCGACAAGACCGGCCCGGTCCGCGCCGAAGGCAAGGTCATCAATGTCGGCTCGCGCATCGCCACCTCGGAGGGCCGCCTGACCGACGCCTCCGGCAAACTGCTGGCGCACAGCACGACCACCTGCCTGATCTTCCCGATTTAGCCTGGAGTCACGACGCTGGACGACTACGTCAAGGGGGCGCAGACGAAACAAACGAAATAAACGAAACAAATGAAACGGAGGGAGGGGTCCCCCGGAATTGCGTCGAATCGGCAGATGCTCGAACCTGGAGTGACACTGCTCTAGTCTGGCGGCATGCCAAACGCCGCCGCCGAACAGAGACTGCTGAAGATCTCCATCGCCGTCACCATCGGGGTGTCGGCGTTCGGCGTCCTGTTCGGCTTGCTGTCGGGCTCCATGGCGATCCTGTTCGACGGCGTGTTCGCGGCCATCGATGCGGCGATGTCGGGCCTGGCGCTGTTCGTGTCGCGCCTGGTCACACGGGCCACCGAGAACCGGCGGTTCCAGTTCGGCTACTGGCATATCGAGCCGATGGTGCTGGCCTTCAACGGCGGCACGCTGATGCTGCTCTGCTTCTATGCCTTCCTGAATGCGGTCGACAGTTTGCTGGGCGGCGGAAGGCAGCTCAACTTCGACTGGGCCATGGCCTATGCCGTCCTGGTCTTTGCCGCCTGCTTCGGCATGTTCTTCTACGAGCGTCACCTCAACCGTCGCATCGGCTCCGATTTCATACGGCTCGATGCGCAGAGCTGGCTCATGAGCGGCGCGATCACCGCGGCCTTGTTCGTGGCCTTCGCCATCGCCGGCATGTTGAAGGGAACGGCTTATGAGCATCTGGCGCCCTATGCCGACCCGGCCGTGCTGGCTTTCCTGACGCTGGTCCTCGTCTTCGTGCCCATTGCCACCGTCCGCAAGGCGCTGCAGGAAATCCTGCTGATCACGCCCCCCGATCTCGACGCGCTGGTGCGCCGAGTCATGGACGATGTGATCGAGCGGCACGGCTTCAAGACCTACACGAGCTACGTCGCCAAGGTGGGCCGCGCGCAGTTCATCGAGATCCATATCGCCGTGCCGCCGGAGTCGCCGATCGACAGCGTGGGCGAAGCCGACGCATTGCGGCGCGAGATTGCCGCGGCGATCGGCGGCGAGAGTCCGCATCGCTGGCTCACCATCGATTTCACCGCCGATCCCAAGTGGCTGTAGACGCGTTTGACCTTTTGGGCCGAAACTCCCATGTCAGAGGCGTCAAGGAATTTGCGCGAGCATGTATAAAGCCACAACCCGTGCCATCCAGGTGACGGTCGAACCGCAATATCTGCCGGACCAGTCGGAACCTGCGAAATCTCAATATGTCTGGTCCTATAAGGTGCGCATCGAGAACAGGAGCGATGTCGCAGTGCAGTTGCGCAGCCGGCACTGGAAGATCACCGACGGGCTCGGCCGCCTCCAGGAGGTCAAAGGGCCCGGTGTCGTCGGCAAGACGCCGTTGCTGCGTCCGGGCGAGACGTTCGAGTACACTTCCGGCACGCCGCTCTCGACGCCCTCCGGCATCATGGGCGGCACGTACCAGATGGTGGACGAGGCGGGGGTGAAGTTCGATATCGAGATCCCGACCTTCTCGTTGGACACGCCGACGGCGCAGCGCAGCCTGAACTAGGCCGCGCGGATCAAGGGAGATGACAATGAACAAGATGGCGAAGCCGAGCGACCTCGTTTCGCTCGCCACCGGCCTGCCCCGTCCGTCGCGCGAGGAGGCCGAGGCGGCCGTCCGCACGCTGATCCGCTGGGCCGGCGACGATCCCGGCCGCGAGGGCCTGGCCGGCACGCCCGATCGCGTCGTCCGCTCCTACGAGGAGTTCTTCGCGGGCTACGACCAGGATCCGCGCGACATGCTGCAGCGCACCTTCGAGGAGGTCGAGGGCTACGACGAGGTCGTGGCGCTGCGCGACATCCGGCTGGAATCGCACTGCGAGCATCACATGGTGCCGATCATCGGCAAGGTCCATGTCGGCTACCTGCCCGACAAGCGCGTGGTCGGCATCAGCAAGCTCGCCCGTGTGGTCGACGCCTTCGCCCATCGCCTGCAGATCCAGGAGAAGCTGACGGCGCAGATCGCCAACACGCTGCAGGAAGTGCTACAGCCGCGCGGCGTTGCCGTCGTCATCGAGGCGGCGCACCAGTGCATGACGACACGCGGCGTTCACAAATCCGATGTTACGATGGTCACCAGCCGCATGCTGGGGGCCTTCCGCGACAATGGCGAGACACGCCGCGAATTCCTGACCATGATCGGTCGCACGACCGTCTGATCATCACACGATACGAGCAAGACAAGGACATCATGGCCGGAGAGACCGTCAGTTCCATCGAAATGCTGCGCAAGCTCGTGGCGTTCGACACCACCTCGCGCAATTCCAACCTCGCGCTGATCGAGTACGTGCAGGCCTATCTCAAGGGTCACGGCGTCGAGTCGAAGCTGGTGCCCAACGAGGACGGCTCGAAGGCCAACCTCTTCGCTACCATCGGCCCGAACGTGCCGGGCGGCGTGGTGTTGTCGGGCCATACCGACGTCGTGCCGGTCGACGGCCAGCCCTGGGTCACCGACCCGTGGACGCTCACCCTCAAGGACGGCAAGTATTACGGCCGCGGCACCTGCGACATGAAGGCATTCTACGCCATCGGCCTCGCCATGCTGCCGCAGTTCCTGAAGGCGCCGCTCAAGAAGCCGATCCACTTCGCGTTGTCCTACGACGAGGAGATCGGCTGCTTCGGCGCGCATTCGCTGGCCGCCCGCATGGCGACCGAAGTGCCGAAGCCCCGTGTCATCATCATCGGCGAGCCGACCATGATGACGGTGGTGCATGCTCACAAGGGCAGCCAGAGCTACGTCACCAAGTTCACCGGCTTCGAGGCGCATTCCTCGATGACCCATCTCGGCGTCAGCGCGATCCATTTCGCCGGCGAGTTCGTGCACTACCTCAACACGGTGCAGGAGGAGCTCGAGGCCGCTGCGCCGAAGAACAGCGAGTTCATGCCGGCCGCCGCGACCTTCAACGTCGGCACCATCATCGGCGGCACGGCGGGCAACATCCTGGCGCGCGAGTGCGAGGTCCTGTGGGGCTATCGCGAGCTGCCGACGCGGCCGATCGAGGAACTGGGCGAGCGCGCCAAGAAGTGGCTGAAGGAAGAGCTGCTGCCCAAGATGAAGGCCAAGCATCCGGCCGCCGCCATCGAAACCGAGCTGCGTTCCTCGACACCGGCCTTCTCACCCGAGGGCAACGACGACGCCAAGACCCTGGCCGGCAGCTGGTCGGGCTCCAACACGGTCGGCGCGGTGGTCTACGCCACCGAGGCCGGCATCTTCCGCAAGGTGCTGGGCGTGCCGACGGTCGTGTGCGGCCCCGGCGACATCGCCCAGGCGCACCAGCCCAACGAGTTCATCCTGGCCTCGCAGATCGACGCGGGCGAGGAGTTCATGAAGCGCATGCTCGAGTGGTCCTGCCGGGACTGATCGTGACCAAGACGTGCCGCACCTGATCGCCGTCGACTGGGGCACGAGCTCGCTGCGCGGCGCCCGTCTCGATGAAGCGGGCGGCGTGCTGGAGGAGAAGAGCGCACCGCTCGGGATTCTCAATGTTCCCAACGGTGACTTTGCCGGTGTCTTCGCCTCGTTGTTCGCGGACTGGATGAAGCCGGCAGGCAGCGTCTGCCTGATCTCCGGCATGGCCGGCAGCCGGCAGGGCTGGGTCGAGGCGCCCTATGCCGCCTGTCCCGCCGGACCCGAAGAACTGAAGCGGCACCTGCATTGGATCGAGCCGGGGCGGATCGCGCTCGTGCCCGGCCTCAGCGTCGAGCAGGGCGAGGTGCCCGACGTGATGCGTGGTGAGGAGGTCCAGATCTTCGGCGCGATGCGGCTGGCGGGTCTCACGGACGGGCTGTTCGTCCTGCCCGGCACGCACAGCAAGTGGGCTACGGTGCAGGGTGGCCGGGTCACGGGCTTTCGGACCTACATGACCGGCGAGTTCTACGGGTTGCTCAGCCAGCATTCGATCCTGGCGCGCACCCTCGAAGCCGAGGCGCCGCTTGATGAGGCGATGTTCCTGCGCGGCGTGGCGCGCGCCGACGAGGGCGAGGGGCTGCTGCACAACGCGTTCGGTGTGCGGGCGCTTGCCTTGTTCAATCGCCTGTCGCCATCTCAGTCGGCAAGCTACCTCTCCGGCCTGCTGATCGGTGAGGAATTGCGGACGCAGGAACTGCCGCCCGGCGGCGAGGTCGTTGTCATCGGCGCGCCGTCACTTACGGCGCGCTATGCTCTGGCGCTTGGACAGAAGGGCGTGACGGTGCGCAGCTTCGGCGCCGAGGCGACATGGGCGGGCTTGAGGGCTTTGCAGGGATGACCACAATCGACAGGTTCAAGACCGCGATGCGCGAGCTGCCGCTCGTCGCCATCCTGCGGGGATTGAAGCCCGAAGAGGCGCCCGCGATCGGAGATGTGCTCGTCGAAGCGGGCTTCCGACTGATCGAAGTGCCGCTCAACTCGCCGCAGCCGCTCGACAGTATCGCGCTGCTCCGCAAGCGCTTCCCCGATGCCGTGATCGGCGCCGGCACCGTCCTGACGGCGGCCGAGGCGCGCGACGTGGCGTCGGCCGGCGGCGAACTGGTCGTCGCGCCGAACTCGATCGCGAGGTCGTCGAGGAGACGGTGCGGCTCGGCATGGCAAGCTTGCCCGGCATCATGACGCCCACGGAAGCCTTTGCCGCCCTGAAGGCCGGTGCGCACGGGCTGAAGCTGTTTCCGGCCGAGCTGGCATCGCCCGCTGTCGTCAAGGCGCTGCTGGCGGTGCTGCCGAAAGGAACGCCCTTGATTCCGGTCGGCGGAATCGGCGCGGACAATCTTGATGCCTGGCGGGCGGCCGGTGCGGCAGGCTTCGGCCTCGGTTCGTCGCTCTACAAGCCGGGCGACAATGCGGCGACGGTACGGGCCAAGGCGGCTTCCATCGTGTCGGCCTGGCACAAATAAAAAAGCGGAGAGGAAACATGAAGATCAAGAGCTACGAGATTTTTCGCTGCGACGCCGGCTGGCGTCTCTTCTCTTTCCTCAAGCTGGTGACCGATACCGGCCCGGTCGGCTGGTCCGAATACAATGAGAGCTTCGGTAGCCCCGGCCTCTCGGGCGTCATCGAGGCGCTGATGCCGAGCGTGGTCGGCATGGACCCGATGGACATCGAAATGGTGAACGCCGTGCTCGCCACCAAGTCGACGCAGTCGCGCGGCGGCGTGGTGCGGCAGGCGATCGCCGCCATCGAGAACGCGCTGCTCGACATCAAGGGCAAGGCGCTGGGCGTGCCGGTCTATCAGCTGTTCGGCGGCAAGCTGCGCGACCGCATCCCCGTCTACTGGTCGCATTGCGGCTCCTACCGCATGCGCAATCCCGATATCTGCGGCACGCCGGCGGTGCGCTCCTACGACGACTTCATGCGGACCGGCGAGGAGGTGCGCAAGAAGGGCTTCACCGCCTGCAAGACCAACATCGCCATGGAGGTCGACGGCAAGCTGCGCGCCTATCGTCCGGGCTTCGTCGTCGGCAAGGGCTTCCCCGAGCGCAACTGGGATGCCTTCATCGCGCGCAGTGCCGCCAAGACAGTCGAGGCCTTCCGCGCCGGCGTCGGCCCCGATGTCGGCATCATGCTCGACACCAACTTCCATTTCCGCACCGAGGGCTTCAAGCGCATCGCCGAAGCCGTCGGACCGACCGGCCTCACCTGGCTGGAACTCGACATCCACGATCCAAAGTCGATCGCGATGATCCGCGAGCACGCGCCGTGCCCCATCGCCTCGGGCGAGACCCTGCTGGAGCGCCGCGATTTCCGCCCGTATCTTGAGGCCTATGCCTTCGACACCGCCATCGTCGACGTGATCTGGAACGGCTTCGCCGAGTCGCTGAAGATCGCCTCGATGGCCGACGTCTACGAGGTGAACGTGGCGCCGCATAATTTCTACGGCCATCTCGCCAGCGCCATCTCGGCCCATTTCTGCGCCGCCGTGCCGAACTTCCGGATCATGGAGATCGACATCGACGGCGTGCCGTGGCGCGACGAGATCGTCGACAACCCGCCGGTCTTCGAGAACGGCGACTACATCCTGCCCAAGGGGCCGGGTTGGGGCGTCGAGCCGAACGAGGCGGCGATGCGCAGGCACCCACCCAAGACCTATGTGGTTGCGCAGTAGGGCCCCGTCGCGCATGGTGTGAATCAAGGGAGACGACCATGGTTCGCACAATCTTCGGTATGGCATTCGGGTTGGCCCTGATGGCGACCTCGGCGGAAGCCCAGGTCTATTGCCGGGCGGAAGGCGTGCCGCATGGCTGCGTCTGGGCACCGGCCGCCCGTCCGGGCGTTGGCGCGCCCGGCGTCGGTGTGGCTCCGGGTGTCGGTGCGGGCGCCCCCGGCGTCGGCGTGGCGCCCGGGGTCGGTGTGGGCGCGCCAGGAGCCGGCGTGACGCGGGAAGGCGGCGTGGACGGGGCGGTCAATCGCGGCGGTCCGGTCAATCGCGTCGGTCGTCACTAAGTAGCTGATTTTAAATAGTAATTTAGACCGGGGCGGAAAATCGTCCCGGTGGCCTTGAATTTGAGAACAATCAAGATATATCTTGGATATGTTAAATCATATCAGGATGCGATCCATGAGATCTTCCCATCATCACCATCACCGAAGCGAAGAGGGCCACCGTCATCACTTCAGCCGACGTGGCTTTGGTCGGCACGGTCACGGCTGGCATGGCGAGAGCAGCGAGGGGCGCGGCGGACGCAGCCGGCGCGTCTTCGACTCCGGCGAGCTGCGCCTCGTCCTGCTGAAGCTGATCGCCGACGAACCGCGGCACGGCTACGAGCTCATTCGCGCGATCGAGGAACTGACGGGCGGCAGTTACGTGCCGAGCCCCGGTATGGTCTATCCGACGCTGACGATGCTCGACGAGATGGGCCATATCGCCGAGGCCAAGTCCGAGGGCGCGCGCAAGTCCTTCGCGGTCACGCCGGACGGCACGGCCCATCTCGCCGAACGCAAGGCGGAGGTCGAGGCGCTGTTCGCGCGGCTGGCAGAACTCGCCAGCCAGCAGGAGCGCACCGATGCGGCGCCGGTGCGCCGGGCCATGAACAGCCTTCGCGAGGCATTGATGCATCGCCTGGGCCGTGACGGCGTGCAGAAGCAGACGGTTCACGACGCGGTCGCCATCATCGACGAAGCCGCGCAGAAGATCGAACGCCTATGAGCATCCACAGCACCGCGCGCGTGCCGACCGCCAACGGCAGCCGCTACCTCCAGCAGCTCTGCAAGCACTGGAGCCACAATCTCCAGGTCGAGTTCGACGAACAAAAGGGCTGGGTCGTGTTTCCGCGCAATGCCCGCGGCGCCGACTGGCCGGGCGATGCGACCCTCCTGCTGGAGGCCCATGCCGATGCGCTCGAATGCCGTCTCGAGGCGAGCGCCGACGGACAGCTCGCGGCGCTGAAGGGCGCCGTTTCGAGCCACATCGACCGCTTCGCCTTCCGCGAGGCGCCGCTCGCCTTCGACTGGCGCGACGCGTGACAAGCCGCGCGCTTGTTATCGTAACGGCGGGCCTGCACATTCCGCGCGAGTGCAGCCGCCTGAGGATCCCATGTCGAGTATTCCGGAAGATGTCTTTACCGAGCCCGAAGATTTTTCGCCGGATACGCTGGCCAATCTAGGACCGCTGGCCCGCCTGGCCGGCGAGTGGGAATCCGACAAGGGCATCGACATCGCCCCCAAGGCGGCGGGTCCCGAACAGCGCAACTTCCGGGAACATATCCGGATGGAGCCGATCGATCCGCAGCCCAACGGGCCGCAACTCCTCTACGGGCTGCGCTACCACATCCATATCAACACCGACGAGGAAGCCATCACCTTCCACGACCAGGTCGGCTACTGGCTGTATGAGCCGGCGACCGGCCTGATCATGCAGTCCATCGCCATTCCGCGCGGCCAGGTCGTGCTGGCGGGCGGAACGGCGAAGCCGGGCGACAAGACCATTTCCGTCGAGGCCAAGCGCGGCGACACGCGCTTCGGCATCTGCTCGACGACTTTCCTCGAGGAAGCGTTCCGCACCGACTATTACCGCATCGACATCACCTTCAACGATGACGGGACCTGGTCCTACGTGACGCGCACGGACCTCGCGGTCCGCGGCAAGACCCCGGCCTTCAACCATCGCGACACGAACACCTTGCGCCGTGTCGCGGCGCCGGCGCAGAACCCGATGATCGACCTGCTGAAGACCGGCAAATACGAAGACTGACGGGATTTCTACTTGAGCTTCAGGCCGATGACCCGCACGAGACCGTCCGGCATCGGCCTGTAGCCCTCCAGCCGGTCGATGTGGGCGATCAGGATCTGCGGGTGGTAGAGGTAGAAGATCCAGCCTTCTGACAGGAACTTGGCGGTGATCTTTTCGTAGATCGCCTTGCGCGCGGCGGGATCGGTGACGGCGCGCGCCTCCTGGTGCCAGGCGTCGATCTCCTTGTCGCAATACTTGCCCATGTTCTGCGGCGCGCCGCAGGTCTGGTAGATCACCGAATTGCCGTCGGGGTCGCTGCGGCCGCTCCAGGTGTTCATGTAGACCTGGAAATTGCCGTCCTCGCCCTGCTTCAGCGCGGTGGCGACTTCGGTGACGCGGATCTTGAGGTCGAAGCCGGCTTCGGCCGCCATCGACTGCACGACCTCGGCCACGGCGCGTGTCTCGGGCGTGTTGGTCACCATGAAGTCGAGCACCAGCGGCGTGGTCACGCCGGCTTCCTTGAGCAGTGCCTTGGCCTTGGCGACGTCGCGCTTCGGGACCGGGAACTTCTGCTGATAGTAGGGATTGAGCGGACTGACCCACTGGTTGCCCGGCACGAATTCGCCGTTGAACACCACCTGGTTGATGGCGTCGCGATCGATCGCCAGTTCGAAGGCGCGGCGCACCCGCGGATCCTTGCCCAGCGGATTGTCGGCCTTGGGACCGTTGGCGACATTGGCGAACAGGGCGAACCAGCCCAGCGACACCGCCTTGCTGAGCTTGAGCTTCGGCGTGTCGCGCACCGTCTTGATGTCGGTCGCCAGCACGCGCTCGATCAGGTCGAGCCCGCCCGAGCGCAGGTTGGCCAAGCGGACGGTCGCATCGACGATCGGCAGGTAGGTGATCTTGTCGATGAAGACCTGGTCCTTGTTCCAGTAGTCGGCGAACTTCTCGACGACGATGCGGTCCTGCTGGACACGCTCGACCAGTTTATAGGGGCCAGCGCAGACCGGCTTCAGGCCGAACTTGTCGCCCGCGGCTTCGGCGGCCTTGGGCGAAACCATCATGCCGGCGCGGTCGGTGAGCTGGGCCAGCAGCGGCGAGAAGGGCTGCTTCAGGTTCAGCTTGATGGTGAGCGGGTCGACGACCTCGACTGTGTCGATCGTGCCGATCTCGGGCTTGCGGAACGAGCTCTTCATGTTGAGGTGGCGGTCGAGGCTGTACTTCGCAGCCGCCGCGTCGAAGACCTCGCCGTCGTGGAATTTCACGTTCGGGCGGAGCTTGATGATGACCGTCTTGCCGTCGGCCGAGGTCTCCTGGCTGAGCGCGAGCTGCGGGACGATGCCGAGCTTCTCGTCGATGTCGAACAGCTTGTCGCAGATCGAGGCGAAGACGATGCGCGCGGTGTAGGTCCGCGACAAAGTGGGATCGAGAACATCAGGGTCGTCACCCAACCCGATGCGCAGATGGCTCTGTGCCGAGGCGGCCGTCGCCATCAGGCAGAAAGTGGAAGCCACGACGAAGCAGCGAGCGATCGGTCCCATGATTCCCTCCGGTCTGTCCCCGAAAAGGAGATTGCACACGCCGTGCCAGCCTGCGCCCTGAAACAGGTGTTACGCTTTTACGTCGGCGGAGGTCGCTCTTATTCGAGGTAGTCTGGCCATGCGCCAGCTTCCGACGATAAGGACTTGGATCATGCCTCTCTCCACTTCTCCCTCCGGCATCTACGACGGGATCTTCGCCTCCGAGGAAGCCGACCACACCCTGCCGAGACGGCATTTCCCGCGACATGAGCGCGATGCCCGCATGATCTACCAGGCGGTGCATGACGAACTGCTGCTGGATGGCAACTCCCGCCAGAACCTCGCCACCTTCTGCCAGACCTGGGTGGAGCCGGAGGTCCATCAGCTTCTTGACGACTGCATCGATAAGAACATGATCGACAAGGACGAGTATCCCCAGACCGCGGTGATCGAGAGTCGCTGCGTGATCATGCTGGCCGATCTCTGGAACTCTCCGGACAAGGACAATTCGATCGGGTGCTCCACCACCGGTTCGAGCGAAGCGGCCATGCTGGGCGGCATGGCGATGAAGTGGCGCTGGCGCGAAAAGCGCCGGGCGCTCGGCCTTCCGACGGACCGTCCCAACCTGATCACCGGCCCGGTCCAGGTATGCTGGCACAAGTTCGCCCGCTACTGGGACGTCGAGCTGCGCGAGATCCCCATGGAGGAGGGGCGCTTGCTGATGACCCCCGAGGAAGTCCTGAAGCGCTGCGACGAGAACACGATCGGCGTGGTCCCGACGCTGGGGGTGACCTTCAACGGACGCTACGAGCCAGTGAAGGAAATCGCCAACGCGCTCGACCGTCTCCAGGCGGAGACCGGGATCGACATTCCCATCCACGTCGATGGGGCGAGCGGCGGATTTCTGGCGCCGTTCTGCGCGCCGGACCTGGTCTGGGATTTCAGGATCCCCAGGGTGAAATCGATCAACACGTCCGGCCACAAGTTCGGGCTCGCGCCGCTGGGCTGCGGTTGGGTGGTGTGGCGCGAGAAGGCCGACCTGCCGGAGGATCTGATCTTCAACGTCAACTATCTCGGCGGCAACATGCCGACGTTCGCCCTGAACTTTTCCCGTCCCGGCGGCCAGGTCATCGCCCAGTACTACAATTTCCTCCGCCTGGGCCGCGAGGGATATACCAAGGTCCACTCGGCCTGCTATCGCACCGTGCAGTTCCTGGCCAACGAGATCGCGGCGCTCGGTCCCTTCGAGGTCATCTTCGACGGCAATCCGCTGGAAGGCATTCCCGCCGTCTGCTGGAAGATGGGCGCGGAGGATCCCGGCTACACGCTCTACGAACTGGCTGATCGCCTGCGCATGAGAGGATGGCAGGTTCCCGCCTATTCGCTTCCGGCGAATCAGGAGAGCCTCGTCGTCCAGCGCATCATCGTGCGCATGGGGGTGAGCCGTAATCTGGGCGCGCTTCTCCTGGACGACATCAAGGCGGCGATGGTCTATCTGGCGCAGCAGAAAGGCTCCGGCACGCTCCCCGTTACCAACGCCCATCATCACTGAGGCGAGGCGGGAATACGTCATGTTGCCGTGGATCATCTGGGTGCTGTCGGCACTCTTCGTGGTGCTGAACTATGTCCAGCAGGTCTTCCCCAACGTCATCGCGCCGGAACTCGGGGCGGCCTTCCATGCCGATGACACCGTCCTGGGAAGCATCGCGTCGGCCTACTTCTATGCCTACGCGATTCTCCAGATTCCGGTCGGCCTGATCATCGATCGCTTCGGCGTCCGCCGTTCCCTGGCGCCGGCCGTCCTGGTGGCGGGACTGGGAACCCTGGCCTTCGCCTTTGCCCAAACGGCGGAAAACGCCTTTGTCGTACGGCTTCTGATGGGGGCCGGTTCGGCATTTTCGTTCATCGGGTGCCTGAAGCTCGTCCAGGAATGGTTTCCCGATCGCTTCTCGATGTTCGCCGGCATGACCAATACAGCCGGCATGCTGGGTGCCGCCTGCGCAGGCCCGCTTGCGGTACTCGTGAAGGTGATCGGTTGGCGCTCTGCCATGGGCTGGATCGGTGGCGTGGAACTGGTCCTCGGGATTCTCATCCTGCTCGTCGTCCGCGACAGGCCGGTGTCGCCCCCCGAGGTGAGGGAGGTTTCTGCAGGGCCGGCGGCGTCCGGCAAGCTCGGTTTGTTGCGTAACGGGCAGGTCTGGCTCAACGCCCTCTACGCAACCGGCATCAGCCTGATCTTCGTCGCCTTCGGCGGACTCTGGGGCGCGGGCTACATCCAGAAAGCCTATGGCCTCGACGCCGTGTCGGCCGACGGCACGAGCTCGATCCTTTTCCTCGGAGGGATTGCGGGAAGCCTCTTCTATGGATGGTACTCGGACTATCTCAAGAGCCGGAAGATCCCCATGGTGCAGGCGGGCATCGGCGGGCTCCTGACGATATCGCTGCTTCTCTACGTCCCCGGCATTCCGCTTCTCGTGTTCGAGATAGGGCTCTTCCTTGCCGGCTTCTTCAGCAGCGCGAACATCGTCTCCTATGCCGTCGCCCGCGACCTCTATCCCAACCTCTCGGGCTTCTCGATCGGCTTCCTGAGCACCTGCTACTATGCAGGAAACGCGACCTCGCAGCCCCTGGTCGGCTTCCTGCTGGAGCGTCATGCGTCTGGCAGCGGCGGGACCGAAGTGCTTACGGTCGGCGACTACCGCTTCGCGCTTACGTCCCTCGTCATCTGCATGGCGGGGGCTCTCGTTTGCGCCCTGCTCCTCAGGGATCCACTGCGACCCGCTTCCTGAACCGCGGATCGGAAGCGGCGGCGGAACCTACTTCAGCTTCAGGCCGACCACGCGGAGCAACCCGTCCGGCACGGGGCGGAAGCCTTCGAGCCGGGTCGTGTGGGTCGCCAGATTCTGCGGATGGTACAGGTAGAAGATCCAGCCCTTGTCGAGGAAGCGCTCGGTGATCTTGCGGTAGATCGCCTTGCGCGCCTCCAGGTCGGTCGCGGCCCGCGCTTCCTGGTGCCAGCCGTCCAGTTCCTTGTCACAATACTTGCCCATGTTCTGCGGCGCGCCGCAGGTCTGGAAGACCACGGAATTGCCGTCGGGATCGCTGCGGCCGCTCCAGGTGAGCGCATAGACCTGGAAGTCGCCGTCCTCGCCGGCCTTGAGCGCGGTCGCCACCTCGACCACGCGGAGCTTCAGGTCGAAGCCCGCCTCGGCCACCAGCGACTGCACGACCTCGGCGATGGCGCGAGACTCGGGCGCATTGTTCACCATGTAGTCGAGCGTCAGCTTGCCGGTGATGCCGGCCTCCTTCATCAGGGCCTTGGCCTTGGCGATGTCGCGCTTGGGGATCGGGAAGTCTTTTTGATAGTAGGGGCTCTGCGGGCTGATCCACTGGTTGCCCGGCACGAACTCGCCGTTGAACACGACCTGGTTGATGGCGTCGCGATCGAGCGCCAGTTCGAAGGCGCGGCGCACCCTCGGATCCTTGCCCAGCGGATTGTTCGATTTCGGCCCGTTGTCCTGGTTGATCATCAAACCGAACCAGGCGAGCGACACCGAGTTGGCGAGCTTCAGCTTGGGATCGGCGCGGACGGTCGGGATGTCGGTCGCGAGAATGCGCTCGGTGAGGTCGATGCCGCCGGAGCGCAGGTTGGCCAGGCGCACGGTGGTGTCGACGATGGGCAGGTAGGTCACCTTGTCGATGAACACCTGGTCCTTGTTCCAGTAGTCGGCGAACTTCTCGACGACGATGCGGTCCTGCTGGACCCGCTCGACGAACTTGTAGGGCCCGGCGCACACGGGCTTCAGACCGAACTTGTCACCCGCGGCCTCGGCGGCCTTGGGCGAGACCATCATGCCGGCACGGTCGGTGAGCTGGGCGATCAGCGGCGAAAAGGGTTGCTTCAGGTTCAGCTTGATGGTGAGCGGGTCGACCACGTCGACGGTTTCGACGATGCCGATCTCGGGCTTGCGGAACGAGCCCTTCATGTTGAGGTGGCGCTCAAGGCTGTACTTCGCGGCGGCGGCGTCGAACGGCTCGCCGTCATGGAATTTCACGCCGGGCCGCAGCTTGATGGTGACGGTCTTGCCGTCGGCCGAGGTCTCGTGGCCGAGCGCAAGCTGCGGCACGATCGCCAGCTTCTCGTCGATGTCGAACAGCTTGTCGCAGATCGACGCGAAGACGATGCGGCCGGTGTAGGTGCGCGACAGGCTGGGATCGAGCACGTCGGGGTCGTCACCGATGCCGATCCGCAGATGCCCCTGCGCCGAGGCCGTACTGGCCGCCGCGCAGAGAGCCAATGTTACAAGAGCGCGCTTTACCGTCCGCCGCATGTTGCCTCCGTCCTGACCGTTCAAAGCCTCCAGCACGGGGCGTGCCATGAAGCCGAGCAAAGCTCGGCCTCTACCGAATCTCGAAACCCATCTTCGCCAGCGCGGCGCGCAAGGTCTCGCGGCCGTTCATCGCCTTGATCGGAGCCAGGCGGTTCAGCACCCGCTGGGTCCAGGTCGCGGCCTGCAGCTCGTGGCGAGCGGAGAACTTGGTCATCTCGGCGTCGTAGGCAGCGCGCAGGGCCTCTTCCTTGCTCGCGTCGTAGCGCTCGGTATGAAGCACGACCGACTGCGGCAGGCGCGGCTTCACCTCGCCTTCGCCCTTCTCGGTGGCGTATCCGACGCAGAGGCCGAACACGACGACGGCCTGCGGCGGCAGGCCCAGCAGCTCGGCAACCTTGATCGGGTCGTTGCGCATCGCGCCGATATAGACGGTGCGCAGGCCCATCGACTGCGCGGCGACCACGGCGTTCTGGGCCGCGAGCGCGGCGTCGATCGAGGCCACCATGAAGGTCTCGAGCCAGGGCATGGTCTCGAACTCGGTCTTGGTCGCGTCCGAGATGCGCTGGTTGCGCGACATGTCGGCGATCCAGGCGATGAACAGCGGGCACTGCTCGATATGCTTCTGGCCGCCGGCGATCTCGGCCAGCACCTTCTTCTTGGCGGGATCGGTGACGGCGACGGCCGACCACCACTGCATGTTGGAGCTGGTCGCGGCCGACTGGGCAGCGGCGATCATGCTTTCCAGCGCGCCGGCCGGCACCGGGTCGGGCTTGTAGCCGCGCACCGAGCGGTGATCGAGCATGACGGCGATCGTCTCGTTCCACGGGCCTGCCGCCGGGAGGGCATCGGCGCCGTAGCGGCGGACCAGGGCTTCGGTGGCGGCATCGGTCTTGGCGGGGGTAGCGGGCGTCAGGGAATCCATCAGGCAATGCTCTCGGGTTTGCGGCGGGTGATCGCGGTGACCAGCGCCAGGAAAATGAAACCGGTGACGATCATGAAGATAGCGCGCGGCTCGTTATGGTCCATCAGGAAGCCGTAGAGCAGCGGGGCGACCATGCCGCCCAGGTTGAAGCCGGTGCTGACGAAGCCGAACACCTTGCCGAACGAGCCGGGCGGCGTCACGGCGCGCACCATCATGTCTCGCGACGGCTGGATGATGCCGTTCAGCAGGCCGCCGGCCGACATCAGCACGATCAGCACGGCGCCGGGCATGTTCACCCAGGCCATCAGGATCGCCATGGTCGAAGTGCAGGCGAAGCCGATGGCCGCCACGCGCTCATGGTGCGGCGTGCGGTCGGCGATGATGCCGCCCAGCAGCACGCCGCCGGCGCTGCACAGCAGGAAGCCCGACAACGCCACGCTGGCGACATCGGCGGGCGTGCCGTGGATCTGCCCCATGCCGACGACGGTGAAGACCTGGATGCCGCCATTGGCCATGGCGAGGCAGAAGAAGAACAGCAGGTTGCGCAGGATCGGCGCGCTCAGCAGCAGGTCGAGGCCGACCTTCTGGCCCCCTTTTGCCGCTTCCTGGCCGGGCTTGTGCGAGATGCGTGGCAGGATGCTGCCGGCCACGATCAGCACGAAGGCGGTCGCGATCGACAGGCCGGCGACGAACAGGAAGGCGCCGCGCCAGCCCCACATCGCTGCGCAGGCCAGCGCCAGGGCCGGCGTGACGCCCGAGCCGAGATAGCCCGCGAAGGTATGGATCGAGAAGGCCTTGCCGATCCGCTTGTGATCGATGGTGGCCGAGAGGATCGAATAGTCGGCCGGGTGATAGACCGTGTTGGCGAGGCCCAGGAAGCCGTAGGCGATGACGAAGAACCAGTAGCCGGGCAGCAGGGCGGCCGCCGTCACAGCGAAGCCGCCCAGGATGAGGCCGCCGGTCAGCATGGCGCGCGGACCGACCCTGTCGACCAGGAAGCCGGCCGGTGTCTGCAGCAGGGCCGACGCGGCGTTGAAGGCCGTCAGCGCCAGGCCGATCTCGACATAGCCGACACCGAAAGCATCCTTCACCTCGCCGAACAGCGGCGGCAGCAGCATGATGTGCACATGGCTCACGAAATGCGCCACGGCGATCAGCGCGATCACCTTGAACTCGCGGGCCTTCTTCGCATCGGTGCCGGCGTCGCTGGCCGGCAGGTCGAAAGAGTTACTCGTCGACGACATTGACGCCCAAGGTCCCTATGCCTGAGATCTCGACTTCCAGCCTGTCGCCGCCCTTCATCCAGAGCGGCGGCTTGCGGCCGGCGCCCACCCCGTCGGGCGTGCCGGTCGCGATGATGTCGCCCGGCTCCAGCCAGGTCACGGTCGAGAGATATTCGATGATGGTGGCGACATCGAAGATCATGTGATCGGTCGTGTCGTGCTGCACCACGGCGCCGTTCAGCCGCGTCGTGAGCTCCAGCCGCTGCGGATCGGGGATCACATCGGACGTGACCATCCACGGACCGAGCGGCCCGGTCGCCGGGAAGTTCTTGCCGGCGAAGACGGAGTTCTTCTGGAAGTCGCGCACGCTGCCGTCGATGAAGCAGGTGTAGCCCGCGATCACCGAGAGCGCGCTGGCTCGCGGGACATGCCGGCAGCGTTCGCCGATCACGATGGCGAGCTCGCCTTCATAGTCGAAGTCGATCGAAGCGCGCGGCCGCACGATGTCGCCGCCGTGGCGCACCAGCGTGTTGTGGAGGCGAGAGAAGAGGCTGGGCACGGTCGGCATCTGGCGTCCGACCTCGCCGACATGGCTGGCATAGTTGAGGCCGACGCAGAGGATCTTGCCGGGATCGGGAATGACCGGGAGCAGTTCGACGTCTTCGAATTTGAGATCGGCCGCCGCGCCTTTCGCGGCCGCGCGCAATTCATCGAGCGCGTTCGCGGTGATGACGTCACGCAGGCCGGACCAGCGGCCGCTCGTGCGCAAAGACAAATCGACGATACCGCCGTCGACGGCCGCGCCGAATTTGTTCGCGCCCGCATGGCGAAAGCTGACCAACCGCATGGGGACGGACCCTAGGGCGATTGCAGCAGCTTCGAAAGACCTTTGGAGAGCTCGATGCTGTCGACGGGTGCCGGCTTCGCAAGTGCACCATTTTTGGCTTTCGCCGGTTGCTGCAGCGCAAGTCCTTCGGCCATCGAGATGGCGCAAGCAACCCCATCGAGGAGAGGGGCATCAACCATCGGTTTCAGCTTCGCTGCAAGGCCGGCCAGTCCCGCGCCGCCCAGGATCACGACGTCGGCGCCATCCTCTTCGATGCAGGCGCGGCAGCATTTTGCCAGCAATTCCATGGCGGCCTTGGGGTTACGCGCGATGTCGGCACCGGTCGGGGCGACGGTGCGTACGGACGCGAGCCGCGAAGAGAGGCCGTGCCCTGCGACGAATTCCTCGAGCATAGACTGCCAGCGCTCGCCGCCGGTGACGATGGAGAAGCGATTACCGATGGCGCAGGCCTGCAGGATGGACGCATCAGCCATGCCCACGACCGGGACCGGGCTGACCTCCTTCAGGGCCGCGAGGCCGGGATCGCCGAAGCAGGCCAGCACCACGACATCCTTCGGTCCGCGATCGTTGGCATAGGCGTCGAGCGCGGCGTGGCTGGCGATGGCGTAGGCTGCACGCGAGGCGATGTAGCGGGGGCCGAACGAACCAGTGAGCGCGCGCAGGCGCGTACCCTTGGAGGCGAAGGTCTTTGCGGTCTTCAAGACCAGATCGGTGATCGACTTCGTCGTGTTGGGATTGATCAGCAGGATGTTCGTCATGGTCACGTCCGCATGGTTTCCGCGAGGCGCGCGGCATCGTGATTCTCGCCGATCGACATCGAGCAGATGCGCGAGATGTGGGTGAGGGGCAAGCCGCTTTCCCTGGCCCATTCATTGATCTGCGCCTGGGCGAGCTTGTGGTCCTTCTTGGAGGTGCCCTTCTCGCTGATCGGCACGCCGGCGTCGCGCAGGCACATCATCAGGTCGCCTGTCAGGATGAAGGAGTCGCGGCCGAGAAAACGCAGCAGGTACTGGCCCGAGAAGCCGCCGAGGCGGGAGCCGCGCTTGGCAAAGACTTCGAGCAGGCCGATCTGGTCGTCGGCCGGCCAGGCGGCGAGGAACTTGCCGAAGCTGCCATGCTCCGCGGCGATGTCGGTGACGAACTTCGCATTGTCGCGCACGGACCGGATGCTGGTCGGGTTGCGCACGATGCGCGTGTCCTGCGTGAGCTTCTCCCAGAACTCAGCAGGCTGGAACAGGAGCCGCTTTGGGTTGAAGCCGAGGAAGGCTTCCTCGAAACCCGGCCACTTCTTGTCGATGACGCTCCACACGAAGCCGGCGCAGAAGACGCGGCGCGCCATTTCCGCCAGCACGCGGTCGTCCGTCAGCTTTGCCAGGGCTTTGTTGTCGCGCTTCTTCGGCAGCAGGGACGCCAGCGCCTTCTCGCCGCCCTTGCGCTTGGCGGCGCGCGCCTGGATCGACTTGAAGCTGACCCTTGCCACGCCTTCTACTCGAGCCAGCCGTCGAAGAAGTCGAACACGGTCGCCTTGAACATCGGATGTCCGATGCAAGAGAAGTGATCGCAGCCCGGCAGGGTCACCGCCTTGGCGCCGGGAATCGCTTCGGCCAAGCCCTGCGGCGGGCCGGCGAGCTGGTCACGGGCGCCGGCAACGACCACCGTCGGACGGCGGATCGCCATCAGGGAGTCGCGCGTGAGCGGCACACGGGCGCCGCGCGAGCAGGCGGCCAGCGCCAGCCGGTCTTCCTTCTGCTCGTCGGCGAAGTGCCGGAAGCTCTTCAGCATCGGGTCGGCGATCTCGTCGGGGCTGGCGGCTTCCATGGCCTCGGCCATGGCGCCTTCCGCGCGCGGCGGATCGAACAGCTTGCCGCCGACGCCGGCCACCACGAGATGGTCGATGCGACCGGGCTCGACCAGCGCTGCCGTCAGCGCGATGTGCGCGCCCATCGAGAAGCCCAGCACATGCGCGCGCTCGACGCCGGCATGGTCCATCAATGCAAATACATCGCGAGCCATCGCCTCGCGGTCGTACTTCTCGGGATCGTGCGGCTTGGCGCTTTCGCCATGGCCGCGATTGTCGAGCGCGAAGCCGCGCAGACCCTTGGAGGCGATGGCGTCGTACCAGCCCATGCGCTTCCAGTTTTCGTAGCGGTTCGCCGAGAAGCCGTGCACCAGCACGATCGCCTTGCGGCCATCGGCGGGACCGAATTCGTCGTAGGCGAGGTCGAGGCCATCGGACGTGAAGTGAGCCATGACTTTCCCTAACCCGCGCCATGAATTGCGACAAGGTTGATCGCACTGCCCAAGTGTCGGACAACCGCGGGCAACGAAAGGGAAGCGCATGACGGAACAGGGCGGCAAGATCGGCAAGACGGTCCAGGACTCCCAGCCCCACTGGCCCGAGACGCCGAAGCGCCCCAAAGGTGCGCCCAACATCCTCGTCATCCTGTTCGACGATGTCGGCTTCTCCGACTTCGGCTGCTACGGCTCGCCGATCCAGACGCCCGCCATCGACGCCATATCCAAGCGCGGCCTGCGCTACACCGGCTTTCATACGACCGCCATGTGCTCGACCACGCGTGCCGCATTGCTGACCGGGCGCAATCATCATTCGGTGGGCGTCGGCTGCCTCGCCAATTTCGATTCCGGCTATCCCGGCTATCGCGGCAAGATCAGCCGCGAGGCTGGCACCATTGCCGAGATGCTGCGCCCGCACGGCTATCGCAACTACATGCTGGGCAAGTGGCATGTGACGCCGCTCACCGAGTCGGGCGCCACCGGCCCGTTCGACGGCTGGCCGCTGGGCCGCGGTTTCGACCGTTATTACGGCTTCATGGATGCCGAGACCGACCAGTACGCGCCCGAGCTGGTGCGCGATAACACGCCGGTCGATCCGCCGGGCACCTTCGCCACCGGTTATCACCTGACGTCGGACCTGGTCGATCAGGCCATCCGCTATCTCGCCGATCATGTCGCAGACAATGCCGAGATGCCGTGGCTCACCTGGCTGGCTTTCGGCGCCTGCCATGCGCCGCACCAGGCGCCGTTCAACCTGATCTCCAAGTACGATTCGGTGTTCGCCGAGGGCTGGGATGCCGAGCGCGAGCGGCGCCTCGCCCGCCAGATCGAGATGGGCATCGTGCCGAAGGGCACGCAGCTGCCGCCGCGCAACGATTCCGTGCGCCCCTGGGCCGACGTGGCCGAGCCCGAGCGCCGCATGTTCACGCGGCTGCAGGCCGCCTACGCAGCCATGCTCGATCATGCCGACCAGCATATCGGTCGGTTGATGGCCTTCCTTGAAAGCGCCGGCCAGCTCGACGATACCCTGGTCATCGTCATGTCCGACAACGGCGCCAGCCAGGAAGGCGGCCCCTTCGGCATGATCAATGCCATGGGTCCCTACAATCTCCGCCGCGAATCGCTCGAGGAGAAGATCGCGCGCATCGAGGATATTGGCGGTCCCGACACGCACTCGAATTTCCCGTGGGGCTGGGCGATGGCGGCCAACACGCCGTTGCGCCGCTACAAGCAGAACACCCATGGCGGCGGCATCCGCGATCCGCTGGTCATGGCCTGGGACAAGGGCATCGCCGCGCGCGGCGAGCTGCGCCACCAGTTCTGCCACGCCAGCGATCTCGTGCCGACCCTGCTCGACGTCGTCGGCATCAAGCCGCCCAAGGTGGTCAACGGCGTGAAGCAGATGCCGATCGAAGGCACCAGCTTTGCGAAGAGCCTCAAGAACGCGAAGGCCAAGTCCAAGGCCAAGGCGCAGTATTTCGAGATGTTCGGCCATCGCGGCCTGGTGCAGGACGGCTGGAAGGCGGTCTCGTTCCATCCGCCGGGCGCCGACTTCGCCAACGACAAGTGGGAACTCTACCATCTCGACCAGGATTTCAACGAGACCAACGACCTCGCCGAGAAGGAGCCGGAGCGGCTGAAGGCGATGATCGACGAATGGTGGCGGCAGGCCGAGGCGAGCAAGGTGCTGCCGCTCGACGACCGCTTCGCGCCGCGTTTCGCCGACAATGCCAAGCGCTTCCACGGCCCGCGCAACCGCTTCGTCTTCCATGCCGGCATGGGCCATGTTCCGACCGATGTGGCGCCGGACGTGCGCAACCGTACCTACACGATCGAGGCCGACGTCCATGTCGACGGGCCGATGACCGAGGGCGTGCTGATCGCCCATGGCGATATGACGACGGGCTACTCGCTCTACATGCAGGACGGCAAGCTCGCCTACGACATGAACATCGGCGGCGAGCATCACCTGATCGTCTCCGATCGTCCGGTGCCGGCGGGCAACCGCAAGCTCGGCGTGCGCATGCGCCGCAACAAGGGCCGAAATCTCGCCACCCTCCTGATCGACGGTGAGCCGGCCGGCAGTTTCGACACCCAGAACGGCTTCGTGAGTTTCATCTCCTGGTCGGGCCTCGACATCGGCCGTGATCGTTCCAGCCCGGTGTCGCATTACGAGGCGCCGTTCGCCTTCACCGGCAAGCTGCGCAAGGTCACCGTGCTGATGGACGACGACCAGGTGCTCGACGCCGAGAAGGCAGCCGCGGCGGCGCTGGCCCGCGAGTGAGCGACGCCCCGTCGGGAAGGGGCATCGACAGCGCCTATGCCTGGCGGCTGGCGCTGGTCTCGATGGCCTGCGTGGCGCTGGGCGGCGGCGGCATCTACCTGCCCGTGGTCGGCCTCAAGGAGATGGCGGCCGATTTCGGCGACCAGCGCGCCGTGCCGTCCTTTGCCTATATGGTGGGCTTCTTCGGCATGGGCGTGGGCGGCGTCTTCATGGGCTGGCTGGCCGATCGCACCAGCCCGAGGGTGCCATTGCTGATCGCCGGCCTCTCGATTGCGCTCGGTGGATGGGTCGCCTCGCGCGGCGGCGAGATCGCGCTCTACGCCGGCTATGCGATGCTGCTGGGCTTCTTCGGCAATGCCGGCACCTTCACGCCGGCGATGAACAACGTGCAGGGCTGGTTCGACAAGAAGCGCAACATGGCCGTCGCGCTGATCTCCATCGGCCCTGCGGTCGCCGGCTCGGTCTGGCCGCAGGTCTACCGCCTGCTGCTGCCGGAGATCGGCTGGCGCGACACGCTGCTGGTCTACGGGCTGGTGTCGGGTGTGTTGCTGCTGCTGGGCGCCCTCTATGTGCGGGCGGCGCCGACCCTGCGCGGACCCGGCGGCCGGCGGCGCGAGGAGAAGGTGCACCTGCCGCTGCCCTCCTCGACGATTATGGTGCTGTTGTCGGCGGCCGGCTTCTGCTGCTGCGCGGCCATGGCGATCCCCTTCGTGCATATGGTCGCCTTCTGCGGCGACCTCGGCTATCCGGCCGCGCGCGGCACCGAGGCAGTGTCGCTGGTGCTGCTCTCGGCCATCGTCGCCACCTTCGTCATGGCGCGGCTGGCCCAGCGCATCGGCCCGCTGCCGGTCAGCCTGCTCTGCTCGGTGATCCAGATCGGCTCGCTGGTCGGTTTCCTCTACGTGCGCGACATCAACGGCATCTATGCCCTGTCGCTGCTGCACGGCATTCCGTTCATCGCCATCGTGCAAGGTTATGCGCTCAACCTGCGCTTTCTCTACGGCCCGACGATCGCCGGCTGGCGGCTGGGCGTGGTGATGCTGTTCGCGATGGCCGGCATGGCCGCCGGCGGCTGGTTGGGCGGCTTCATCTTCGACGCCACGCTTTCCTACATCTCGGCCTTCCAGTCGGCCCTGGCGTTCAACCTGCTCAACCTGATGCTGCTGGGCATCCTCTACATCGCCCAGCGCCGGCGGCACATCGTCAATCTGCCTTGATGCCGGACTCGGCGATCACCTTGCTCCAGCGCTGATCCTCGCTCCTCAGGAAGGCGGCGAACTGGGCCGCGCCCATCGCATGCGGGATCGCACCGACCGCCAGGAACTTCTTCTGCATCTCAGGCGTGCCGACCACCTTCACCACGGCATCCGACAGGCGCTTCACCTTGTCGCCCGGAGTCTGCGCCGGCAGGAGGACCGCCAGCCAGGCGCTGGCCTCGAGGCCGGGAAAGCCCTGCTCGGCGATGGTCGGCGTGTCGGGGAAGAAGGACAGGCGGTCGAGCGTGCTGACGGCGATCAGGCGCATCCGGCCGGCATCAATATGCGGCTTGGTGACGGTGACCGTATCCATCGCCACCTGCACCGTGCCGGCGACGAGGTCGTTCATCGCCGGTGGGCTGCCCTGATAGGGCACATGAAGGATACGCATGCCGGCCTTGGTCTTCAGCTCCTCCATCGCGACGTGGCTCAAGGTGCCGTTGCCCGACGAGGGATGGCTGAGCTTGTCCGGGTTGGCCTTGGCGTAGGCGATCAGCTCCGGCAGCGTCTTCACCGGCAGCGACGGATGCACCACCAGCACCAGCGGCAGGTCGCAGACGCGCGCCACCGGCTCGAAGCTGGTGAGGCTCTGGTATGCGACGTTCTTGTAGAGGTGCGGGTTGATGGCGAGTGCGGCGAGCGGCGACAGGATGAAGGTGCCGCCGTCTGGCGCCGCGCGGGCGAGCAGGCCGAGTGCGATGCTGCCGCCCTGGCCGGGCTTGTTGTCGACGATCACCGTCTCGCCCAGCTCGAGCTTCAGCGCCTCGGCCAGCAGGCGGGCGATGATGTCGGTCGCCTGGCCGGCCGGAAAGCCGACCAGCAGCTTCGCGACCTTGTCGCCCTGTGCGTAGGCGGCAGGCGCACCGAGTGTGGCGAGCGAAAGCGCGCCGAACGTCCGTCGTAGCATCGTCAAGTCTCCCTAGATGACCTTGCGTGACTTGAGCGCCGCGATCTCCGCCGCGGTGAGGCCCAGGCCGCCATAGACTTCCTCGTTGTGCTGGCCGATCGACGGACCGGCATGGCGCACGACGCCCGGCGTCTCCGAGAAGCGCGGCACCACGCCCTGCATGCGCACCGAACCCAGCTCGCCGTCTGGCACGCTCACGATCGCTTTGCGCGCCGCGAACTGCGGGTCGGCGAAGACGTCGGCGATGTCGTAGATCGGCGAGAAGCCGACCTCGTGACGGGTGAAGGTCTCGCGCAGCTCGGCAAGGGTCAGCTTGCCGATGGCGGCGCCGACGATCTCGTCGAGCTCCAGATAGTTTTTCACGCGCGCCGGATTGAGAGCGAAGCGCGGATCCTCCAGCAGGTGCTTCAGGTCGAGCGCCGCGCAGAGCCGCACGAAGATGCTCTGCGTCGAGGCCGCGATGGAGGCCCACTTGTCGTCGGCCGTGCGATAGACATTGCCTGGCGCGGCATACTGGCTGCGGTTGCCCGAGCGCGTGCGCACCGCGCCGAGCTGGTCGTACTCGATCGCCAGGAATTCGAGCGTGCGCATCATCGCCTCGGTCGCCGAACAGTCGATCTCCTGTCCGCGCCGTTCGGGATTGCGCGCGAGGTCATGCAAGGCGGCCAGGATGCCCAGCGCCCCGAAGAGACCGGCGACGGCATCGGAGATCGGATAGCCGAGATGCAGCGGCCGTCCGTCCTCCTCGCCGCAGATCTGCGTGAAGCCGCTCATCGCCTCGAAAATGCGCGCGAAGCCGGGGCGTTCGGCATAGGGGCCGTCCTGGCCGAAGCCGGTGACCCGGAGGATCGTGAGGCGCGGATTGAGGCCCTGCAGCCAGGCCCGCGTGATGCCCCAGCCGTCGAGCGTGCCGGGACGGAAATTCTCGACCAGCACGTCGGCATCGGCCACCAGCTTGGCGAACAGGTCGCGGCCTTCGGGAATGCGCAGGTCGAGGGTGACACCCTTCTTGTTGCGGTTGGTGACCTTCCACCACAGCGGCACGCCATCCTTGTGCGGCGCCAGCGCGCGCAGCGAGTCGCCGACGCCCGGCATCTCGACCTTCACGATCTCGGCGCCGAAGTCGCCCAGCAGGCCGGCGGCGAAGGGACCGGCCACGACCGTCGAGATGTCGACGATCTTCAGGCCTTTGAGCGGGCCGGCCGGCTGTACTTCATTCGTTGTCATTGTGCGTTTCCTCGGGTGGGCGAGAGCAGGAGTGCCGGCCTCATGCAGAGTGGTCAAGCCAGCCAATTCGGTTTGCAGGACATGGACGGCAGACAGATGCCCGCGAAGGCTGGCACACTGAAGGCCGGAGGCAATGCATGAGTAACGAACTTTGGCGTCTTACCGCAGTCGAGGCCGTTTCGCGTCTCAAGAAGAAGGAGATTTCGCCCCTCGACCTTGTCGAGGCCTCGGCCAGGCGCATGGAAGAGGTCGAGCCCGCGGTGAACGCGATGCCGACGCTCTGCCTCGATCGTGCGCGTGATCATGCCAAGAAGATCATGGCCGGCAAGGCCAACGAGGCCGAGGGTGAGGCGGGCTGGCTGGCCGGTCTTCCGGTCTCGATCAAGGACCTGACCGACGTGGCGGGCGTGCGCACCACCTATGGCTCGCCGATCTTCGCCAACCACGTGCCGGAAAAGTCGAACCCGCTGGTCGAGCGTATCGAGCGCAAGGGCGGCATCGTCATGGGCAAGTCGAACACGCCGGAATTCGGCGCTGGCGGCAGCACCTTCAACGAGGTCTTCGGCCGCACGCGCAATCCCTGGAACACCTCGCTGACCTGCGGCGGGTCCACGGGCGGCGGCTCGGTCTCGGTGGCGACCGGCGAAGTCTGGCTGGCGCACGGTTCCGACCATGGCGGATCGCTGCGGCGGCCCGGCACCTATTGCTCGACGGTCGGCATCCGCCCGTCGGTGGGTCGCGTGACGCGCGGCACCTCGAACAACCTCTATTCGCCGCAATCGGTGCAGGGGCCGATGGCGCGCAATGTCGCCGACCTGGCGCTGTTCCTCGACACGATGTCGGGCTTCTGCCCGCACGACGCCATGACCTTCGACGCGCCCGCCGTGTCGTTCAGCGACGCGGTGGCCAATCCGGTCCTGCCGAAGCGCGTCGCCTTCACCATCGACTTCGGCGGTCGGTTCGAGGTCGATCGCGAGATCCGCGAGATCTGCACCAAGATGTCTCGGCGCTTCGAGGAGCTGGGCTGCATCGTCGAGGAAGTCTCGCCCGATTTCGGGCCGGTCGACGAAGTCTTCATGGCCTTTCGCAGCCAGCAGTTCCTCGTCGATCGCGAGCTGCAGATCCAGCAGTATCGCGACAAGTTCAAGCCGGACATCATCTGGAACACCGAGCTCGGGCTGAAGCAGACGACCAGCCAGCTCGCCTGGGCCGAGCGCGAGCGCGCGGCGCTCTATCGGCGGATGCTCACCTTCTTCCAGACCTACGACCTGCTGGTGACGCCGGGATCGCCGACCGCGGCCTTCGACGTCAACCTGCGCGCGCCGGCGACCATCGCCGGCAAGAAGCTCGAGAACTACATGTCGGGCTCGACGCTCAACTCGGCGATCACCGTGACCGGCAGCCCCGCGATCGCCGTGCCCTGCGGCTTCGACAGTTTTGGCCGCCCCGTGGGCCTGCAGCTCGTCGGCAAGCCGCGTGGCGAGGCGGCGCTCCTGCAGGCGGCCGCGCTTTACGAGAAATTGGTCGGATTCGATCAACTCCTCCCCATCGACCCCAAGCCGGGAACCGTGCCACCATCCTCCCCATAAGAAGGGCCATAAAGGGGAGGAAACAATGCGTGTCGTCATTACCGGCGCAAGCCGTGGCATCGGTCGCGCGACCGCCCTGAAACTCGCATCCGACGGCGCGGAGGCCATGACCCTCTGCGACGTCGCCTATCTCGACGAGCTGGAGGCGCTGGCCACCAGCATCCGCACCTCGGGCTGCAAGGTCCGCACGCTCAAGGCCGACATGGCCAAGCCGACGGAGCCCGCCAAGGTGATCGCGGCGGCGGTCAAGTCGATGGGCGGGATCGATGCGCTGGTGGGCAATGCCGGCATCACCGCGCCCTCGAAGCTGGTCGATCTCGACCTCGCGACCTGGAACCGCGTCTTCGACATCAACCTGCGCGCCAACTGGCTGCTCGCGAAGGCAGCGCATCCCTATCTCAAGCGCTCGAAGGGCGCGATCGTCATGCTGGCCTCGATGGCCGGCGTCGTGCCGCAGCTGCCGACCGGCGCCTACAGCCCGACCAAGGCGGCGCTGATCATGCTGACCGAGATGATGGCCCAGGAATGGGCGCCCGACGGCATCCGCGCCAACGCCGTTTGCCCCGGCTTCGTCCATACCTCGATGACCGAGGCGATCTACAGCCAGCCCGCACTGGCGCGCGGTCGCGCCAAGCTGGTGCCGCTCGGCCGGGTCGCCAAGCCGGGCGACATCGCCGACGCCATCGCGTTCCTGTTGGGACCGCAGGCCAGCTACATCACCGGGCAATCATTGCTGGTCGATGGCGGCCTCGTCCATTCGGTCCTGAATCACGTGCCGGGAGTCGCCGCGACGCCCAAGGGGAAGTGAACAAGAGCAAACGAAAGGGAGTGAAATGAAGGCATCGCTGTTTTATCTGCCGAGTATCGCCAGCCGCGCCGAGATCGAGAGTGGCATGGCCGGCATGCGACCCGACTTCTATCAGCGCATGCTGAAGGAACTGTCCGAGCAGATCCGCCTGGCCGACGATCTCGGCTACGATTCGGTGAGCTTCACCGAGCATCACTTCCACATCGAAGGCTTCGAACTTTCCAACAACCCGGTGTTGCTCGATCTCTACTTCGCGATGCAGACCAAGCGGATCCGCGTCGGGCAGTTGGGCATCGTGCTGCCGGCGTCGAACCCGATCCGCGTGGCCGAGGACATCGCCATGCTCGACCACATGACCGGCGGCCGCGCCAACGCCGGCTTCGCGCGCGGCTACCAGCGGCGCTGGGTCGACATCATGGCGCAGCAGACGCATGGCATTCACGGCGCGCTGCCCAACCAGCATGACGAGATCGACAACGCCAACCGCCTGGCGTTCGAGGAGAATTTCCGCATCGTCAAGAAATGCTGGACGGAGGAGATGCTCACCCACGACGGCAAGTTCTGGAAGATCCCCGCCGGGCCGACGCCGTGGACGCTGGATACGACCGAGAAGTGGGGCAAGGGCGTCGAGAACGGCATCCTGAAATCGGTCGGCGTCGTGCCGAAGCCGTTACAGAAGCCGCATCCACCATTGTTCCAGCCCTTCGCCAGTTCGGAGAACACCGTCCGCTTCTGCGCCAAGGAGAATGTGACGCCGATCCTGCCGCCGATGCATCCCTTCCACGAGGACAAGCTCTACAGCGTCTATGCCGAGGTCTCGGGCAAGCCCAAGGGACAGGGTACGGGCGTGCTGCGCGACGTCATCATCGCCGACACCGACGAGGAGGCGATGGCGCTGTGGCAGAATTCGGGGCAGTTCTCCGGCCGCGCCTGGTTCGAGCCCTTCGGCTTCCGCAAGGGCATGGCCGATCCCAAGACGGGCCGGTTTCCCACGCCGGAAGAGGTGATTGCCGAGGGTTATGCCTATGTCGGCACGGTCGACACCGTGCTGCGCGGCATGGAGGTCCAGCAGAAGCGGCAACCCGTCGATTGGGTCTTCTGTTACACTTACAACAGCCTGGTGCCCCATCCGGTCCTGATGAAGTCGATCGAGACCTTCTGGACCAAGGTGATGCCGCGCTTCCGTTAGACCCCTAGCTCCCGCGAGGACCGCCATGGGCATGTTGAGCGACGAGGAACATGGCGGGCTTGCTCCCGCGCGCTTGGCTGGCAAGACAACCCCGGTGCCGACGCAGGTCGTCTCCAGTGACGAGTTCCTGCCGATCCCGCAGACCGAGCAGCAGAAGCAGGTCGAAGCGCGCATGAACGCGCTCGGCGACGAGTTTGGCCGCAAGAACGGCCTGTCGCGCCGCCGCTTTTTCCAGACCGCCGCCGGCATGGCGACGGCCTTCGTTGCCATGAACGAGATCTATGGCCCGCTTTACGGCGCCTCGCCGGCCGAGGCCAAGAGCGTCGATCTCGCCCAAGCGCGTGCCGACGGGCTGAAGGACCAGTTCGTCATGGACGTGCACACGCACTTCCTGCGCGACGACACGCGGCTCGAAGGCTTCGTGCGCGGCCGCGAGGCGGTGGGCCAGGCCGGCTGGAACCCGGGACTGGTGAACAAGCCGCAGACCATCGACGATCTCAAGTATCCCAACTGGTTCAAGGAGATCTATCTCGACAGCGACACCAAGGTGGCGTTGATCAGCGGCTCGGCCTCGGAGGATCCGCGCGACTGGTTCCTGACCAACGAGATGAAGGCCGAGGCGCGCGAGAAGGTGAACAAGGCGGCCGGCTCCAAGCGCTGCCTGTCGCACGCCATCTTCACGCCGGGCTATGACGGCTGGATGGAGGAGGTCGACAAATGCATCGCGACGCTCAAGCCCGATTCGTGGAAGGGCTACACGGTCGGCGACAACACCAACAAGGACCTGGCGCGCCATCCCTGGCGCATGGACGACGAGAAGCTCGTCTATCCCTTCTATGAAAAGATGCTGAAGGCCGGCAACGACATCGTCTGCGTGCACAAGGGCCTCTATCCGCCCTCGGTCTCGCAGCGCTGGCCGCATCTCACTGAGTACGCGACGGTCGATGATGTCGGCAAGGCGGCCAAGGACTGGCCGCAGATCCGCTTCGTCGTCTACCACTCGGCCTTCCGCTGGACCGGCGCGCCGGGCGCCTCGGCCGATGGCTATGCGCAGTTCGAGAAGACCGGCCGGGTCGACTGGACGACGGATCTCGCGGAGATTCCGGCCAAGTACGGCGTCAGCAACGTCTATGCTGACCTCGGGCAGATCTTCGCGCAGACGACGGTGACCGAGCCGCGCCTGTGCGCCGCCCTGATGGGCATGCTGATCAAGGGCATGGGCGTCGACCATGTCGTGTGGGGCACCGACGCCGTGTGGACGGGCGCACCGCAATGGCAGATCGAGGCGTTGCGCCGCCTCGAAATCCCCGAGGACATGCAGCGGAAGTTCGGCTACGCCCCGCTCGGCAGCGCCGACGGTCCGGTGAAGCGCGCGATCTTCGGCGAGAATTCGGCGAAGATGTACAAGTACGACATCAAGAAGGCCGCCTGGCGCGACGACCGCTTTGCCGCGATCAAGTCGGACTACGAGCGTGCCGGCCGTGAGCCGTCGAACCTGCGCTACGGCTTTGTGGTGCCGAGCTGAAGATCCTCTCTGGAGTGGCGCGCTCCAATGAGGCACCGAAACTTCAATTGAAGATCGACGGATCGATCAGGGGCCGGCCGCGCGGGCGGGCAGCTTCGGGGCGGTCGCACTTCTGGAACCGGCCGCGGCCGGCGGAGCCGCTCATGCGGCCTTCGTCCATCACCACCTCGCCGCGCGACAGGGTCATCACCGGATAGCCGGTGAGTTCGCGACCCTCGTAGGGCGTGTAGTCGCAATTGTGGTGGAGGATCGAGTTCGTGAGGCTCACCTTGCGCTCGGGATCCCACAGAACGATGTCGGCATCGGCGCCGACCGCGATCGTACCCTTGCGCGGATGCAGGCCGTAGATCTTGGCGGCGTTGGTTGAGCTCAACGCCACGAACTGCTGCAGGCTGATGCGGCCCTTGTTGACGCCCTCGGAGAAGAGCAGCGGCAGCCGTGTCTCGACGCCCGGCACGCCGTTGGGGATCTTGCGGAAGCTCTCGCGGGCACCCGGCAGCTTCTTGCCGCGCACATCGTCGAACTTGAAGGCGGCATGGTCGGACGACAGGACCTGGAAGGTGTTGGCCGACAGGCCGGTCCAGATATGCTCCTGGTTGTCGGTGCCGCGCGGCGGCGGCGAGCAGACGCATTTGGCACCCTCGTCGCCCGGCTTCTCGAAATCCTCTTCGCTGAGGAACAGGTATTGCGGGCAGGTCTCGCCATAAACACGCAGGCCGCGCGCCTGGGCACGCTGGATCTCGTGCATCGCCTCCTTGGCCGAGACGTGGACCAGCAGCATCGGCACGTCGAGCAGCTCGGCGAGCGAAATGGCGCGGTGCGTCGCCTCGCGCTCGACCACGAAGGGCCGCGACGTCGCATGGAACTTCGCGGCCGTCATGCCCTTCAGCTCCAGCCGTTCGGTCAGCCAGGTGATGCAGTCGGAATTCTCTGCATGGATCATGAGCATCGCCTGCTCGCGCCGGGCGGCGGCCAGGGCGTCGAGCATCTCGCGGTCGGTGAGCTTCACGTCGTCATAGGTCATGTAGACCTTGAACGAGGTGTAGCCGTCGGCGACCAGGGCGGTGAAATCCTGGCCCATGATCTTCTCGCTGGCGTCCGACAGGATCACATGGAACGCATAATCGATCAGCGACTTCCCTTCGGCGCGCGCGTGGTACTTGTTCACGGAGTCGCGCAGCGGCTGGCCCTTGTTCTGATAGGCGAAGGGAATGATGGTCGTGGTGCCGCCGGCCGCGGCGGCGCGGCTGCCGCTCTCGAAATCGTCGCAGAAGACCGAACCGTCGGCCGTGTCCTGGTCGAAATGGACATGGGCGTCGATGCCGCCCGGAACGGCGATCCGGCCGGTGCCGTCGATCTCGCGATGGCCTTTGTCGAGCCGCTCGCCCAGTGCGACGACCCGCCCTCCCACGATGCCGATATCGCCCTTCACGACATCCGAGGCCGTGGCAATCGTCGTGTTGCGGATGACGAGATCGTACTCGGCCATGGTTCCTCCCGGGGCAGCTTTGGCGCCACTGTAGCAAGTCCCATGCCCAGGTCTCGCCGCCCCGTCTTCGCCTAGACCCGGAGCGCGGCCCGGTCCAAACTCACCGCAACAATATGGGAACAGTAATGAAACGCTGGGTCGGACCCTTGATCGCCCTGTTGGCGGCGTCTGGAATCGGTGCGCTTGCACAGGCGCAGGTCGCGGCCATCAAGCCGGCCGTCGTTTTCGCCACCGGCGGCAAGTTCGACAAATCCTTCAACGAAGGCGTCTGGCAGGGCGCCGAGAAATTCAAGAAGGACACGAACATTCCCGTTGCCGAGTTCGAACCGAGCAACGAAACCCAGTTCGAGCAGGCGCTGCGGCGCTTCGCCCAGCGTGGCCAGGATCCGATCATTGCCGTCGGCTTCGCGCAGGCGGTGGCCCTCGAAAAGGTCGCCAAGGAATTCCCCAACATCCATTTCACCCTCATCGACAGCGTGGTGAACCTGCCCAACGTCCAGTCGGTGGTGTTCAAGGAGCAGGAAGGCTCGTTCCTGGTCGGCATGCTGGCGGCGATGGCCTCGAAGACCGGCAAGATCGGTTTCGTGGGCGGTATGGACATCCCGCTGGTGCGTCGTTTCCAGTGCGGCTTCGAGCAGGGCATTAAGTACGCCAATCCCAATGCCGAGCTGATCACCAACATGACCGGCACGACCCCGGCCGCCTGGAACGATCCGGGCCGCGGCGCCGAGCTCGCCAAGGGCCAGTTCGACCGCGGCGTCGACGTCGTCTATGCCGCCGCCGGCAGCACCGGTCTCGGCATCCTCCAGGCCACCAAGGATCGCGGCAAGCTGGGCATCGGCGTCGATTCCAACCAGAACCATCTGCATCCCGGCAACATGCTCACCTCGATGCTGAAGCGCGTGGACCTTGCGACCTACAACAGCTTCAAGGCCGCCCAGGACAATCGGTGGAAGGGCGGCGTGCAGGTGATCGGCCTCAAGGAAGGCGGCGTCGACTGGGCGCTCGACAAGGACAACGAGAAGCTCATCACGCCGGAGATGAAAGCCAAGGTCGATGCCGCCAAGGCCGCCATCATCTCGGGCCAGATCGTCGTGCATGATTATATGAGCAACAATTCGTGCAAGAGCTGACGGCCGACGCTGCCATCGAGCTTCGGCGGATCGACAAGTCGTTCGGCAGCGTCCACGCGGTGCGCGGCGTGTCGTTGCGCATCGAGTGCGGCGGCATCACCGGCATCGTGGGCGAGAACGGCGCCGGCAAGTCGACCCTTATGAGCATCCTCTACGGTCTCTATCGCGCCGATGCCGGCGAGATCCTGGTCGATGGAAAGCCGGTCGAGATGGCGAGTCCGCGCGATGCCATCGGCCACGGCATCGGCATGGTTCACCAGCATTTCATGCTGGTCGACAGTTTCACCGTGCTGGAGAACCTGGTCCTCGGTGCCGAGGGTGGCGCGCTGCTGGCCGGCGGGCTGGCGGCGGCACGGACCGAACTGGCGCGACTCGCCCGCGAGTATGGCCTCACCGTCGATCCCGATGCGCGCGTGGGCGACCTGTCGGTCGGTGAGCAACAACGGGTCGAGATCCTCAAGGTGCTGTTCCGGGGCGCGCGCATCCTGATCCTCGACGAGCCCAGCGCCGCGCTGACGCCGCAGGAAACCGACCGGCTGCTGGAGATCCTGCGCGTGTTGCGCGATCGCGGCGTGACCGTCGTGCTGATCACCCACAAGCTGCGCGAGATCCTGAGCGTCACCGACAAGGTGATCGTGATGCGCCACGGAGAGGTCGTGGCCGAGCGACGCACGGCGGACACCAACGTCGAGGAACTGGCCGAGCTGATGGTCGGCCGCAAGGTTCGCTTCGATCTTCACAAGGCACCGGTGCAGAAGGGCGAGACGCTGCTGGCGGCTCGAAACCTGTCGCTGGCCGATAGTCGTCGCGTGCGCCTGCTCGACGATGTCTCGTTCGAGGTGCGGGCCGGGGAGATCGTCGGCATCGCGGGCGTCTCCGGCAACGGCCAGACGGAGCTGCTGCAGGTCCTGTCGGGCATTCGCCGGCCGACCGGCGGCACCTTGGAAGTCTGCGGACGCACGGTCGATGCCGGTCATCCCATCGACCCGGCGGAGATGCGCAATCTCGGCGTTGCGCATGTGCCCGAGGATCGTATTCGCCAGGGGCTGGTGCCGGCCTTCCTCGCTTCGGAGACGTCGATCCTCGGCTATCAGGATCGTGAGCCGTTCTGCCACAACTACCTGCTGGACGGGCCGGCGGTCGGCAAGCATTGCGAAGGTCTCATGGAGCGCTTCGACGTGCGGCCGCGCACGCCGGGCCTGCGCTCGTCGAACTTCTCCGGCGGCAACCAGCAGAAGCTGATCCTGGCCCGCGAGATGGCGCGCAATCCAAAGGTGTTGCTGGTCGGCCAGCCGACGCGCGGCGTCGACATCGGCGCCATCGAGTTCATCCGCCGCGAACTGGTCGCCAGTCGCGACGCAGGCTGTGCGGTGCTGGTCGTGTCGGTCGAACTCGAGGAGATCCTGTCGCTGGCCGATCGCATCCTGGTGATGTTCGGCGGCCGCATCGTGGGCGAGGTCGCGGCTGGCGAGGCCGACGAACGCACGCTCGGCCTGATGATGGCGGGCGCCCAGGCGGCATGAGCGCGCCGCGTCGTCCGTTGCCGGGCTGGGTCGAGATCGGCCTGCTGCCGCTCGCCAACATTGCGATGGCTTTTCTCGTCGTTGGGCTCATCGTGAAGGTCATCGGCGTCCATCCCTTCCAGGCGCTGAAGTTGCTGGTGCTGGGCGCCGTGGGCTCGTCGGAATCGATCGGCTACACGCTCTATTACGCGACCAACTTCATCTTCACAGGGCTCGCCGTCGCGGTCGCCTTCCATGCCGGCCTGTTCAACATCGGCGGCGAAGGGCAGGCCTATATCGGTGGGCTGGGCTGCGGCCTCGCGGTGCTGGCGCTCGATCGGTACCTGCCGGGCCTGCTGATGATCCCGTTCGCCATTCTGGCCTCGGCGGCGTTCGGTGCGGCCTGGGCCGCCATTCCGGCGTGGATGCAGGCCTGGCGCGGCAGCCACATCGTCATCACCACCATCATGTTCAACTTCGTGGCCTCGGCGCTGATGGTCTACCTGATGGTGAACGTGCTGATCGCGCCGGGCTCGATGACGCCGCAGAGCCGCGGCTTCGCCGCCTCCGCCGCCGTGCCGTCGATGCAGGCGGCACTGCAATGGGTCGGCATCGCGGTCGCGCCATCGGCGCTCAACCTGTCGCTCTTTCTGGCGCTGCTGGCTTGCGTCGGTGTCTGGATCTTCCTCTGGCACACGCCGTGGGGCTATGGGCTGCGGACCATGGGCCACAATCCCGAAGCGGCCCTCTATGCCGGCACCAACCTGAAGCGCACGACCATGCTCGCCATGTGCCTGTCCGGTGCGCTGGCGGGCGGCGTCGCGGTCAACGAGCTGCTGGGCGTGCATCACCGGCTCGTGCTCGACTTCGCGGCGGGTTACGGCTTTACCGGCATCGCGGTCGCGCTGATGGGGCGGGGTCATCCGCTCGGCATCGTGCTGGCGGCATTGTTGTTCGGCGCGCTGCAGCAGGGCGGGGCGGAACTCGCCTTCGAAATCCCGCTGATCACGCGCGAGATGGTCGTCGTGATCCAAGGCCTCGTGATCCTGTTCTCGGGCGCGCTCGTCCATCTGCCACGGCCGTGGCTGCAGGCCCTGTTCGCGCGGAGGGGCTGAGGTGGAGGAAGCACTCACCCTCGTCACCCTGACACTCGCCGCGACCCTGCGTGTGGCGACGCCGCTTGTGCTCTGCGCCATGGGCGGGTTGTTCTCCGAGAAGAGCGGCATCATCGACGTCGGGCTCGAAGGCAAGATGCTGATGGCGGCGTTCTTTGCGGCCGCCACCGCCGCGGTCACGGATTCGGCCTGGATGGGTGTCGGCGCCGCAATCCTTGCCGCCGAGGTGCTAGCCCTGCTGCACGGCTTCGCCTGCATCAGTCACCGTGGCAACCAGGTGGTGAGCGGCGTCGCGATCAACATCCTGGCGATGGGCCTCACCGTGGTGCTGGGCACGGCCTGGTTCGCGCGCGGCGGCCAGACGCCGCCGTTGGCCGATACCGAGCGCCTGAACCCGATCTTCTTTCCCGTCGCCGGCGACAATATCCTGGTCTACGTGGCGCTGTTGTCGGTGCCCTTCGCCTGGTGGCTGATCGAGCGCACGCGCTTCGGGCTGCGGCTGCGTGCGGTGGGCGAGGTGCCGCTGGCCGTCGATGCCGCGGGCATTTCCGTGGCCTGGCTGCGCTATCGCGCAGTGCTGCTCTGCGGCCTGTTCTCCGGGCTGGCCGGAGCCTATCTATCGATCGCCCAGAATGCCGGCTTCAGCCGCGACATGACGGCGGGGCAGGGCTTCATCGCCCTGGCGGCCATCATCTTCGGCCGCTGGCGCCCGTTCCCGGCGTTTGGCGCTTGTCTCGCCTTCGGCCTGCTCGACGCCATCGCCATCCGCCTGCAGGGGGTGAAGTTGCCGGGCGTCGGCGAAGTTCCAGTGCAACTGATCCAGGCCATGCCGTATCTTCTGACTCTATTCCTGCTGGCCGGATTCATCGGCCGTACCGTCGCGCCGAAAGCGGCCGGCGTCCCTTATGAGAAAGAGCATTGAGATGGATGACCTTCTCCACCTGGCGCAGCGCATGATGCTGCGCGCCCATGCGCCCTATTCGAAGTTCCATGTCGGCGCCGCGCTGCGCGCCGAGGACGGCTCGATCCACGGCGGCTGCAACGTCGAGAACGCGGCCTATCCGCAGGGGCTTTGCGCCGAGGCAGGCGCCATCGCGGCGCTCATCGCGTCGGGCAACAAGCGTATCCTCGAATGCGTCGTGGTCGGCCCCGGACCGGAAGTCATCACGCCGTGCGGCGGCTGCCGCCAGAAGCTGCGCGAGTTCGCGGGCGACGAGGTGCAGGTGCATCTCTGCGGTCCGGACGGACTGCATCGCACGGTGACCCTGGGGCAGCTCCTGCCGATGTCCTTCGGGCCGCAGCATTTCGGCTAGCCGTGACCGATGTTCTCGCCCGCGCCGCACCCGGCTTCCGACCCAAGGTCGCCCTGATTCTTGGCTCGGGTCTGGGCAGCTTCGTCGATGAGGTGACGGCGGTCGCAGCCATTCCCTACGCTGACCTGCCCGGTTTTCCGCAGCCGACGGTTGGCGGTCATGTGGGGCGTCTGGTGCTCGGGCATGTCGGCCCGACTCCCGTCGCCGTGATGCAGGGCCGTGCCCACTACTACGAACGTGGAAAGGCCGACGAGATGAGGGGCGCCATCGAGGCGGTCGCCGGGCTGGGCTGCGAGACCCTGCTGCAGACCAATGCGGCCGGCAGCCTGCAGCTCGACATGCCGCCGGGCTCGGTGATGGCGATCAGCGATCACATCAATTTCGCCGGCATCAATCCTCTGTTCGGCATCAGTCCCGGCGACAGCCGTTTCGTCGACATGATCGACGCCTATGATCCGGGCTTGCGCGCAAAACTGATGGAAGCGGCGAAGGCGGCCAACGTGATCTGCCATGAAGGCGTCTACATTTTCTTCAGCGGACCGAGCTTCGAAACGCCGGCCGAGATCCGCGCCGCGCGCGTGCTGGGCGCCGATGCCGTGGGCATGTCGACCGCGCCCGAGACCATCCTGGCGCGCCATGCCGGCCTCAAGGTCGCGGCGCTGTCGCTGATGACCAACTATGCCGCGGGTCTCGTGCCGGGCGTTCTGGCGCACGAACAGACGCTGTCGGTGGCGGCCGCGGCGGCGGGCAAGGTCCGCCTCGTGCTGCGCGCCTTCCTCGAACGGTACGAGTAGGGCCATGCTGCCGCAGGAGATCATCCGCCGGAAGCGCGACGGGCACGAGCTGTCGGCCGAGGAGATCGCCTTCATCGTGCGCGGCATCCATGACGGCAGCCTGAGCGAAGGCCAGGTCGCGGCTTTCGCGATGACCGTGTTCTTCCGCGGCATGACCGTGCCGGAAAGGGTCGCACTGACCCTGGGGCTCGCACGTTCGGGCATCATGCTCGACTGGCGCGACCTCGACCTGCCCGGGCCGGTGATCGACAAGCATTCGAGCGGCGGCGTCGGCGACAAGGTGAGCCTGATGCTGGCGCCCATCGTGGCGGCCTGCGGTGGCTTCGTGCCGATGATCTCCGGTCGTGGCCTCGGCCATACCGGCGGCACGCTCGACAAGCTCTCGTCGATCTCCGGCTACAACGTGCAGCCGGACATCGAGACCTTCCGCCGCGTCGTGGGCGAGGTCGGCTGCGCCGTCATCGGCCAGACCGACGATCTGGCGCCGGCCGACCGCCGGCTCTATGCGACGCGCGACATCAGCGGCAGCGTCGAATCGATCCCGCTGTTGGTGAGCTCGATCCTCAGCAAGAAGGTCGCCGAGGGGCTGGACGGGCTGGCGATGGACGTGAAGTGCGGTTCCGGCGCCTTCTGCGACACCGAGGAGATGGCGCGCGATCTGGCGCAGAGCCTGGTCGATGTCGCCAACCAGGCCGGGCTGCCGACGGTGGCGCTGATCACCGACATGGACCGCGTGCTGGGCCGCGATGTCGGCAACGCGCTCGAAGTCGCCGAGACGGTGGCCTATCTCACCGGCAACGGCACGCGCGAGCCGCGTCTGCACGAGGTCACGATGGCACTGGCCGGCGAGATGCTGGCGCTGGGCAGACTGGCCGCGAATGCCGACGAGGGCAGGGCCAAAGCCGAAGCGGCGCTGGCCGACGGCCGCGCCGCCGAAACCTTCGCCCGCATGGTGTCGGCGCTGGGCGGGCCCGACGACTTCCTGGAGCACAGCAATCGCTATCTCGGTCACGCCGCTGTCGTGAAGCCCTGCACGGCCGAGCGGTCCGGCCATGTCGCCGGCATGAATGCCCGCCAGGTCGGTATTGCGGTCGTGGCGCTGGGTGGCGGGCGCCGCCATGCCGACGATGCCATCGATCCCTCGGTCGGCCTCACCGAGTTCGTCGATGTCGGCCAGCGCATCCGCAGCGGTGAGCCGCTGTGCCTCGTGCATGCCGCCAGCGATGGCGAGGCCGACGAGGCGATCGCCCTGATTCGCCGCGCCGTCCGCATCGACGAGCGTGCGCCGACGGCGAAGCCGGCGATCATGGAACGGGTCGCCCAGTGATCGATATTTCGATCGACCTCGCTGCCTATGCGCGTGACGGCTTCGCGGTCCTGCCGGACTTCGTGTCGTCTGCCGAGTGCGAGGCGCTGAAGGCGCGCGCGGCCGAACTCGTGGCCGGCTTCGATCCGGGCGCGGCCCCGACCGCCTTCTCGACGCGGGATCAGGCCCACGCACGCGACCGCTACTTCCGCGATTCCGGCGGCGCCATCCGCTTCTTCGTCGAAGAGGGCGCACCGGACCAGTTGAACAAGATCGGCCACGCCCTGCACGATCTCGATCCGGTGTTCGACCGCTTCTCGCGCCAGCCGCAGCTGGCCGCGCTCGCCCGAGCGCTCGGCCTCGAAGCCCCGCTGTTGCTCCAGTCGATGTACCTCTTCAAGCAGCCGCATGTCGGCGCCGAGGTCGGCTGGCACCAGGACGCCGCCTTCCTGCGCACCGACCCGCCGAGCGTCACGGGCTTCTGGATCGCCCTCGACGATGCGGATCGGGACAATGGCTGCCTGGTCGCCCTGCCGGGCGCGCATCGCGGTCCGTTGCGCCAGTGGTTCGGCTACCAGGGCGACGAACTCGTCACCCGGACGCTCGATGCCACACCCTGGCCGGCGGTCGAGCCCGTCGCACTGGAGGTCCGGCGCGGCACCCTGATCGTCCTGCATGGCCTGCTGCCGCATGCCAGTACGGCCAACCGCTCGGCGCGGCCGCGCCACGCGTATAGCTTGCACCTGATCGACGGGCATGCCGATTATCCCAAGGACAATTGGCTGCAACGACCCGACTTGCCGCTCCGAGGATTCGCGTGATTCCCAAGGCCGAAATCCACTGCCATCTCGAAGGCTCGATTCCGCCGAAGCTGGCCATCGAACTGGCCGAGCGAAACGGCCTCGCGCTGCCGCCGAACCTGTTCGACGAGAAGGGACATTACGCCTGGAAGGATTTCTGGAGCTTTCTGGAATCCTACGACCGCGTCTGCACCACGCTCAAGAAACCCCGCGATTTCCGCGACGTGATCTACAGCTATCTCGCCAGTGCGGCGCGCGAGGGCGCGGTCTATGTCGAGATGTTCTGTTCGCCCGAGCGGCCGGCGGCGCTGGGCATCGCCTATACCGGCTGGCTCGCGGCGCTGGTGGAAGGCATCGACGATGCCAAGCGTGATTTCGGCATCGTCGGGCGCATCATCATCATCTGCATCCGCCATCTCGGGCCGGAGCGCGCCGAGGCGATGGTCCGCGCCATGCTGGCCGAGCCGCATCCCTATGTCGTGGGCTTCGGCATGGGCGGCGACGAAGCCAAACTAGCGCCCGTCGACTTCGCGCCGGCCTATCGCCTGGCGCACGAGCACGGCTATGGCTGCACCGTGCATGCCGGCGAAGTGAGGGGACCCGAAAGCGTGTGGGCGGCGATCCGCGATCTGCCGGTGACCCGCATCGGCCACGGCGTGCGCTCGGCCGACGATCCGGTCCTGATGGAGGAGTTGGCGCGGCGCGGGATCGTCCTCGAGGTCTGCCCCGGCAGCAACGTGGCGCTGGGTCTCTATCCCGACCGGGCCTCGCATCCATTGCACCGGCTGATCGCGGCGGGTGTGCGGGTCACGCTGAACTCCGACGACCCGCCCTTCTTCCACACGACGCTCGGCACCGAGTACGATCTGGCCGGTCTCGACGAGTCGCACCTTCGCGCCATCGCGCGTACCACGATCGAGGCGTCCTTCGCCGACGAGGCGACCAAGCGGCAGTTGCTGGAGAGGATATCGCCATGAGCGCACCCAAGACCCTGATCCTCGGCGTTCTCATCGCGGCGCTGTCGGGTAGCGCGGTCCAGGCCCAGCAGGCGCCGCCGGCGCACGACATGCTGCTGGCGAACCTTTGGATGCAGCGCGCCGTCGAATACAGGGCCAATACGCTCACCGTCTATGCCCTGGCGCGAATCCGTCTCGACGAGGCGCTGGCCGACAGGAACTGGACGGCGGCGCCGGCCGAGCAGAAGGGCGATTTCCAGAACCTGCCGCCCGCGGTCGTGCTCGATGTCGACGAGACCGTGCTCGACAATTCGAAGTACGAGGTCTGGCTGATGCAGGCCGATCAGAGTTTCAGCACCAAAACCTGGAACCAGTTCTGCGCGGCGCAGATTTCGGCCGCGACCCCGGGCGCCGTCGAATTCACGAAATACGCCGAATCCAAGGGCGTGAAGGTCTTCTACGTCACCAACCGCGGCGCCGAGACCGAGAAGGACACGCGCGAGAACATGCAGAAGCTCGGCTTTCCCATGGGCGGGAATGTCGACACTTTCCTGATGCAGGGCGAGAAGCCCGATTGGACCGGTCCCAAGAGCACGCGCCGCGCCGCCATCGCGAAGGACTACCGCATCCTGCTGAACATCGGCGACAATCTCGGCGACTTCGACGACCGCTACCGCAACAGCGAGGCCGACCGGGTGAAGGCCTTCGAGGCCGGCATGCCCTATTGGGGCAAGCAGTGGCTGATGCTGGCCAACCCGGCCTACGGCTCCTTCGACACGTCGCCCTACGGCCACGACTTCAAGAAGCCGCGCGACGAACAGCGCAAGGCGAAGTGGGACGTGCTGGAGTCGTGGGCGGGGCCGACGCCGTAAAGACGACGGAAGTTTGTTGTCAGATCGCCGCTTCGCTCTCGGCGTCGAACAGGTGCAGGCGCTCGGGCTTCAGCGAGAGGCGCAGCCTGTCGTTGCTGTGGATGCGCATCGTGGGATCGACGCTGGCGACCACCGTTGCCGGGCCCACCCTGGTGTCTAACAGGATTTCCGAGCCGAGCTGCTCCACGACCTCGACGATGGAGTCGAAGCAGAGGTCGGGTGAGTCCGAAGGGGTCGCGACGTGCACGTCCTCGGGGCGGATGCCGAGCGTGACAGTGCGGCCGGCCTTGGCGCGGGCCCGGGCCGCCTGGGGGCCGGGCAGGGTGAGGCGCAGGCCAGGCGCCTCGGCCACGACGGCGCCGTTGCTTTCGCCGAGCGTCGCCTCGATGAAGTTCATCGCCGGCGAGCCGATGAAGCCCGCGACGAAGCGATTGGCCGGCGTGTTGTAGAGTTCGAGCGGTTCGCCCACCTGCTGGACCCAGCCGTCCTTCATCACCACCACGCGGTCGCCCAAGGTCATCGCCTCGACTTGGTCGTGGGTGACGTAGATCGCAGTCGTGCCCAGCCGCTCGTGCAGCTTCTTCAGCTCGACGCGCATCTGCACGCGCAGCTTGGCGTCGAGATTGGAAAGCGGCTCGTCGAACAGGAAGACCTTGGGGTCGCGCACGATCGCGCGGCCGAGGGCCACTCTCTGGCGCTGACCGCCGGAGAGTTGGCGCGGCTTGCGTTCCAGCAGGTTCTCGATGCCCAGGATGGCGGCGGCGCGCTTGATGCGCGTCTCGATCTCGGGCTTGGCGAACTTCCGCATCTTGAGGCCGAAGGCCATGTTGCCGGCGACGCTCATGTGCGGATAGAGCGCGTAATTCTGGAAGACCATGGCGATGTCGCGATCCATCGGCGGTACCTCGTTCACCACCGCATCGTCGATCAGGATCTGGCCCGAGCTGATGGCCTCGAGCCCCGCCACCATGCGCAAGGTCGTCGTCTTGCCGCAGCCGGACGGGCCGACCAGCACGACGAACTCCTTGTCGCGGATCTCCAGGTCGACGTCCTTCACCACATGGGTGATGTCGAACGTCTTGTTGAGCTTGCGGATGCTGACCTCGGCCATGATGCGCTACCCCTTGACCGAGCCGGTGAGGCCCGAGACGTAGTGTTCGACGAAGAATGAATAGACGATCGCGACCGGGATCGAGCCCAGCAGGGCGCCGGCCATCAGCGGACCCCAGAAGAACACGTCGCCGCGGATCAGCTCCGAGGTGACGCCGACGGGGACGGTCTTCTGGTCCGGCGAGGACAGGAAGACGAGGGCGTAGATGAACTCGTTCCATGATAGCGTGAAGGCGATGATGCCCGACGACAGGATGCCGGGCACCGCGACCGGGATGATGATGTAGACCATCGCCTTCCAGCGCGAGGCGCCGTCGATGCGCGCGCACTCCTCCAACTCCTTCGGGATGGCTTTGAAGTACCCCATCATCAGCCACGTACAGAAGGGGATCAGGAAGGTCGGGTAGGTCAGGATCAGCGACCAGGGCGTGTCGCCCAGCTGGAAGTTGCGGATGATCTCCGCCAGCGGAATGAACAACAGAGTCTGCGGCACCAGGTAGGTGATGAAGATCGCGGTGCCGAGGCCGCCGGCATAGGGGAAGTTGAGGCGGGCCAGCGCGTAGCCCGCCAGCACGCCGCAGAACAGCGAGATCACCGTCGATATCAGGGCGATCAGCATCGTGTTGAACATCCAGCGCGCGAAGTTGGTCTCCTCGAACAGGTAGACGATGTGCTCGATCGTCGGATTGTTCGTCCAGAACGGCATGTAGTTCGGCGCGTTCCAGGGCAGGTAGAGTTCGCCGTCCGGCCGGAAGGTCGTGACGATCATCCAGTAGAACGGAAACAGCAGGACGAAGACGAACAGGATCAGCGGAACGTTGTAGAAGACCCATCGTCTCCAGAGGGCGCCCTCGATCATCAGCGGGTCTCCACTCGGCGGATGTAGAGGAGTTGCACGACCACGATCACGAACAGGAACGGAAACATCGCGAGCGAGATCGCGGCGCCTTCCGACAGCAGGCCGGTGCCGATGCCGAGCTGATAGGCATAGGTGGCGAAGAGGTGGGTGGCGTTGGCCGGCCCGCCGCCGGTCATGACGTAGACCAGCTGGAAGTCGGCGAAGGTCTGGATCACCGAGAAGAGCACGACCACCAGGGTCACCGGCATGAGCAGCGGCCAGGTCACGTGCCAGAAGCGCGCCCACGGGCGGGCGCCGTCGATCGCGGCGGCTTCGTGCAGCTCGGGGCTGATGGTCTGGAGGCCGGCCAGCAAGGTGATGGCGAAGAACGGCACGCCGCGCCAGATGTTGATGATGATGATCGACGTCATGGCGAGGTCGGGATCGCCCAGCCAGTTGATGCGGGTGGTGATGAAACCGAGCTGGAACAGCGTCCAGTTGATGACGCTGAACGTCGGGTCGAACATCCACTTCCAGGCGAATGTCGAAAGCACCGTGGGAATGATGAACGGCAGCAGGATGAAGGCGCGGATGATCGCCTTGCCCCTGAAATGCCGGTTGAGCAGGATCGCCAGCCACAATCCCAGCGCCAGCTTGAACACCGTCGTCACGCCCGTGTACCAGAACGTGTTCCACACCGTCGTGTGGAAGATGCTGTCGTCCCAGATCTTGTGGAAGTTCTTGAGGCCGACGAAATGACCGGGATCGCCGACGCGCGTGCTGCTGAGCGACAGCACCACGCCTTCGAAGAAGGGATAGGCGATGAACAGGCCAAGCAGGACCGCGGTCGGCGCCAGAAGCGCCATCGCGAGCCAGCGCTCGTCCTCGAGCTTGCGCAAGCGCGGGGAGAGGCGTTTGCTCTCCGCCGCCGAAAGTGCTGTCACCGCCATGGAAGGTTACCTCGAGCGCAGTTGTTCAGCTTGAGACGTAGACCTTCTTCAGTTCGGCTTCGGCCCATTTCACCGAGTCCTCGGCGGGCATGCCCTGCACCGCCTTGGCGTACATGTCGGTGACGATGTACTTCGAGAGGACTTCCTGGGCCTTGGCGTCCGGCGGTCCGGCATTGCCGATGGCCTGGCCGAGGCGGGCCGCCACCTTGAAGGGCGCCATGACCGGATCGACATCCCACAGCTTGTCGGTTTCCCATTTGGCGGTGCACGGCGTCGCGAAGCCCTTCTGCGATTCGAAGAACTTCCTGTAGTTCGCCTCGGTGTGGATCCACTTGAGGAACGCCTTGGAAGCATCCTGGTTCTTGGAATACTTCATCAGCATGTTCGACTGCAGCAGGTGGAAGCCGAACTGTCCCGCCGGACCCTTGGGCAGGGGCGCATGCAGGATGTCCTTGTTCATCGGCTGGCCCTTTTCCGTCTTGTACTGGTCGGGCTTGCGCAGGGTCTCGATGTAGATCGAGGCGCCGTTCAGGGTGGCGGAGATGGTCTGTGACAGGAAGGCCCGGTTGTTGTTGGTGTCGTCCCAGGCGAGGCCGCCTTCATCCATGCCTTCCTTCCAAAGGCCCTGCATGAATTTCACCGATTCGACGGTCTCCTTGCTGTTGATCACCACCTTTCCGCCGGCATCGATCTCCTTGCCGCCCCACGACCAGAGGTAGGGATAGGTGAAGCCGGGAGCGTCGCCGAAGGTATGCCCCAGGGTCTGGCCGAACGGCCGGCCCTTGGCCTTTAGCTTCTTGGCGGCGTCGCGATAGCCTTCCCAGGTGTCGGGGAACGCGGTCACGCCGACCTCCTCGAACCACGACTTGCGATAGGCGATCATGCCGCCGATCACGGCCCAGGGCATGCCCATGTACATCTTGCCGTTGCTGCAGATCGCCTGTGCGTACGGGAAGATGCCGCCCTCACGCTTGCCGACTTCCTCGGCGATCTCGCTGACGTCGATGACGCTGTTGGCGTAGAGGTGAGTGTAGCTGTTGAACGACATGATCAGGTCGGCGCCGGAGCCCGACTGGATGCCGGCCGTGATGCGCGGCTGCAGGTCGTTGCCGTTCACGGTCTCGAGGTTGATCTTGATGCCCAGCGCCTTTTCGGCCTCGGGCATCATCTCCCTTTTCAGGAGCGCATCGGTTGCCGGCACGAAGTCGACCCACTTCAGCCAATGAACCGTTCTCTGTTGGGCGAAAGCCGGCATACGGCCGGTTGCAAGTATGCCGGCCATGCCTCCCATGGACGCAGCGGCGGCGCCGCCGGCAAGCTTAAGCACGCTACGACGCTTAGTCTTGGCCATGTTGTCCTCCCAGGACTGCCGCCTCGTTGGACGGCTTTGTATTGCCTTCATCGTAGGCATTTGGGAGGACATGGCGCAAGCCGGCATACGGAATTTTTATCGGCGATATTGGGTATCGCCTGGCGAATCCCTATTCGAGCAGCGAACGCAGCATCCAGGCCGACTGTTCGTGCACGGTCAGGCGCTGGGTCAACAGATCGGCCGTCGGCTCGTCGCTCGCCTTGTCGGCCAACGGGAAAATCTCGCGCGCGGTGCGCGCCACCGCCTCGTGGCCGGTGACGAGGATGCTCACCATGTCGAGCGCCTTCGGCGGCTTGGCCGGCGCGTCCGCGAGCGAGCTCAGCTTGCTGAACTGGCCGTAGGAGCCGGGTGCCGGATAGCCGAGCGAGCGGATGCGCTCGGCGATCGGATCGACGGCGTTCCAGAGCTCGGTGTACTGGGTCATGAACATCGTGTGGAGCGACGTGAACATCGGCCCCGTGACGTTCCAATGGAAATTATGGGTGGTGAGATAGAGCGTGTAGGTGTCGGCCAGCAGGTGGCTCAGCCCCTCGGCGATCTTCTTGCGGTCTGCTTCCTTGATGCCAATCGAGATGGCGGGTGTCTTGGCCATGGGCTGCTCCTCTGATGTGCAGGCCGAACCTATCAGCGCCCGCGCCATGGACAAGTATACGAAAGGTTAGAGCAGCTCCGGATCGAGGGTGAACAGGTCCTGCGCCTTGCCGACGCCGCGCAGCGCGAAGCGGCCGACGGAGACCATCGGGGTGCGTTCCTCGGCGGGCAGCGTCTCGGCGAAGGTCGAGGAGATGAGGAGGGGACGGTCGACCGAACGGCACATCGAGGCGATGCGGCTGGTCTCGTTGACTGCAGGGCCAACGACCGTGAAGTCGAGGCGGTCGAAGCTGCCGATATTGCCGTAAAAGACTTCGCCAACATGCAGGCCGATATAGACGTTCGTGATCGGATGCTCTTCGGCGAGGCGGCGCTCGTTCAGCTCCTTCATGCGGGCCCGCAGGTTATGCTCGGCGCGCAACGCGCAGCGGCAGGCTTCGGCCGGATCGTCGGCGCGGAAGACCGCCAGGGTGCCGTCGCCGATCAGCTTCAGCACGTCGCCGCCGGCCTCGTGGATCGAGGTGATGACCGCCTCGGCATAGTCGTTCAGCAGCGGGATGATCTCGCTGGGCAGGGCCTTGTCGGTGATGGCGGTGAAGCTGCGCAGGTCGGAGAACCACAGCGCCGCCTCGATGCGGTCGGCGACGCCGCGCTGGATGCTGCCGTCCAGCACGCGCCGGCCGGCATCGCGGCCGAGATAGACCTGGACCAGGGTATCGGCGATGCGCGCCAGGGCGGCGCTCTTGATCGTGAGCGCCAGCGCCGGCACCAGGCGGCGCAGCGCCACGATATTGGCGTCGCTGAAGCCCTCGGAATGGCGCGTCGACCAGGCCGAATAGACACCGTCCATGTCGCCGATCTTGGTGGCGTCGGCAAAGCGATGGATGAAGACGACATAGTCGGTGTGGCCGAGGTCCTTCATCTCCTGGATGACAGGAAAATCGGGCTCTTCGCCGAAGCCGATACGACGGCGCAGCTCTTCCCCGCCGGTCTCGAGCAGATGGAAGAAGGGGCTGCGTTGCCAGGATTCGGCGGCGGGACCGCCCTGGTCGGTGCGGGCATAGTCCGTGGCCGCCGGCTCCTCGACGGAATCGTCGCGCCAGCGGTAGATGCGGCCTTCATGGACGGGGTGCAGCGTGTCGATGAAGGACAGCGCCCGCGAGAGCATGAGGCCGGCTTCGCGGCATTTCTCGCAGAATTCGCGCAGCAGCTGAGCCTCGTCCACGCCGTCGAGGCCGCGGCGGACGATCCAGTCGAGAAGGATATCGGTGTCGAGTGGGGTCATGGCATCGCTCGCGGAGCTAGTTCGTCTTTGCCTTGGCCAGGCGCTGGCTTTCCTTCTTCAGCGGGCGCGACACGGGACACACCTCCTGTACGAAGTTGTTCAGCGTATTTGCGAGGTTGTCGCGGACGATACGATAGTGGACGTACTGCCCCTTCTTCTCGCTTGCGATGAGTCCGGCGCCCTCGAGCACGGCGAGATGCTTGGAGATCGAGGGTTTCGAGATGTCGAAGCGATCGGCAATCTCACCCGCGGTCAGGTCGGCAGACGACAGATAGGCAAGTATCTTGCGCCTCACCGTCGACGAGAGTGCCTCGAAAACCTTGTCGATCATCGATCGTTCGATCCTGTATTTAGCCAGTTGACGAATTAGCTAATCATCTATAATTAGCTAATAAGCTAATTAACTCTCTAATTAGCACAAAGCGAAAGGGAGAGACAGTCATGTCCGTCGAATACTTCATGGCTTACTACGCCGCTTACGTCGCCTTGAGCCTGGGCGTCACGATCTGGGTCGGACATACGCTCAGCCGGAACGGACTGGTTTTCCTGGTGGAAAATTTCGAAGGAAGGGAAGAACTTGCCCGGAGCGTCAACCATTTGCTGCTGGTGGGCTTCTATCTCGTCAACGTCGGCTTCATGACCTTGATGCTGCGTTACGGGGGCCGGCCGGACGGTCTTGTGGCGGCGATCGAATATCTCAGCACGAAGATCGGGCTGGTGATCGTGCTGCTCGGCGCCATGCATTTCGCCAACATGTACGTGCTGATGCGGTTCCGGAAATCTTCGCTGTTCCGCTTTGTCGAGCCGGCGCACGCCGCGCCAGTCGCACCGCAACCGTACACGTGAACTTCGATCCTGGATGGGAGCGCGCCGGCGACGGCGCGTTTCCTATTGGGTCAAGTCACGGAAATGACAAGCCGCGCGATGGCCCGGGGATACTTCGCCGAACGCCGGATACTCCGCCGTACAGATATCGGCCTTGAGCGGGCAGCGCGGATTGAAATGGCAGCCGGGCGGCGGTTTGAGCGCACTGGCGATCTCGCCATGTGCCTTGGCGCTGGCGCCGATGGCGGCGCGGTGGAACGGATCGGGGATCGCCGCGATCAGGGCGCGCGTATAGGGATGGCGCGGGTTCTCGAAGATCTCCTGCCAGCCGCCCTGCTCGACGATGCGGCCGAGATACATCACGGCGACGCGATCGCTCACATGCTCCACCACGCCGAGATCGTGGCTGATCATGATGTAGGCCAGCCCCATCTCGTCCTTGAGTTCGAGCAGGAGGTTGATGATCTGGGCACGGATCGACACGTCGAGCGCCGACACGGGCTCGTCGCAGAGCACGAGCTTGGGCTTCAGGATCAGCGCGCGGGCGATGCCGATCCTCTGGCGCTGGCCGCCGGAGAACTCGTGTGGATAGCGGTCGGCCTGCTCAGGGCGCAGGCCGACCTTGGCCATCATGTCGATGACGCGTGCTTCGACTTCCGCCTTGTCGGTGACGCCGTGCAGGCGCAGCGGATCGGCCAAGGTCCGCCGCACCGTCTGGCGCGGATTGAGCGAGGCGTAGGGGTCCTGGAAGACCATCTGCACCGTGCGCGCCATCTTCATGCGGTCGGGCGGGGTGCTGCCGGAAATCTGCTGGCCATCGATGTTCATCGTGCCGCGCGTCGGCGGCAGCAGGCCCATGATGGCCAGTGCGAGCGTGGACTTGCCGCAGCCGGATTCGCCGACCAGGCCCAGGCATTCGCCGGGCTTCACGTCGAGCGTGACGCCGTCGACCGCCTTCAGCGTCTTGATGCCGCCGGCCAGCGCATTGCCGACCTTGAAGTGGACGGCAAGGTCGTCGAGCGTAAGCAGGGCCTCAGCCATGATGATGGCACCTCACAAGCCCCTCGGCCGGCAGCGGCGTCGGCTCCGGCACGACGGTGCGGCAGACATCGGTGACGGCGGGGCACCGCGGATTGAACCGGCAGCCGGCCGGATAATTGGCGATGGCGGGCACGACGCCCGAGATCTCGCGCAGCTTCTGACGGCCGCGCCTGGCGCGCTCGCCGAGCCGCGGCAGGGAATCGATCAGGCCCTGCGTGTAGGGATGGCTTGGCCGCGCGAAGATGGCATCCGCCACCTGGCTCTCGACGATGCGGCCGGCATACATGACGGCGACCCGCTTGCACATGTTGGCGACCAGGCCGAGATCGTGGCTGATCATCAGGACGGCCGTGCCCTTGGCGGCGCAGAGTTCGGCCATCAGGTCGATGATCTCGGCCTGCACCGTGACGTCGAGCGCCGTGGTAGGTTCGTCGGCGACCAGCAGGTCGGGGCCGCAGGCCAGCGCGATGGCGATCATCACCCTCTGGCGCATGCCGCCCGAGAGCTGGTGCGGATAGTCCTTGATACGGCGCTCGGGCGAGGGCACGCGGACCTGGCGCAGCGCATCCTCGGCGCGGTCCATCGCCTCGTTCCAGTTGGCGCCCTGGTGCAGCACGAACATCTCGGCGATCTGTCGGCCGACCGGCGACAGAGGATTGAGTGCCGTCATCGGCTCCTGGAAGATCATGGCGATGCGCTTGCCGCGCAGGCGCCGCATCTCGGCGGCGGAGACGTTCTGGATCTCCTGCCCGTCGAGGACGATCTTGCCGCCGGCCAGCGACAGCGGCCGGCGCAGCAGGCCCATCACCGACAGCGCCGTGATGCTCTTGCCGCAGCCCGATTCGCCCACCAGCCCGAAGGCCTCGCCGCGGCCGATCTCGAACGAGACGTTCTCGACGGCATTGTAGGTGACGCCGTCGCCGGCCAGCGCGATGCGCAGGTTCTCGACCTTGAGAAGGGGCGTTGTCATGCGCGTGCCCTCATCCCCGCCGCGTCGTCGATTGCGGGTCGAGATAGTCGCGCAAGCCATCGCCCATCAGGTTGAGGCCGAGCACGGTGAAGAAGATCGCGAGGCCCGGGAACACCGACAGCCAGGGCGCCGTGGTGATCTGGTCGCGCGCCTCCGACAGCATGCTGCCCCAGCTCGGGAAGGGCGGGCGGATGCCGAGGCCCAGGAACGACAGCGCTGCCTCGGCCAGGATCGCGCCACCCATGCCCAGGGTCGCGATCACGATCAGAGGCCCCAGGATGTTGGGCAGGACCTGCGTGAACATGATGCGCAGGTCGCCATAGCCCAGGATGCGCGCGGCCTGGATGTAGCCCTGGCTCTTCAGCGACAGGACCTGGGCGCGCGCGATGCGGCAGGAATAGGACCAGCTCGTCAGGCCGAGCGCGATCACGAGGCTGAACAGGCCGGGTCCGAGGATCGCCATGATGGCCAGCGCGAAGACCAGCGAGGGGATCGCCAGCATCAGGTTGGTGAGGCCGCTCACCAGATCGTCCCACCAGCCGCCCCAATAGCCGGCGGTCAGGCCCAGGGTGACGCCGATCAGGCTGTTGCAGATCTGGCTGATGATGCCGACGCTCAGGGACACGCGCGCGCCGTAGACGATGCGGGAATAGATATCGCGGCCCTGCGCGTCGGTGCCGAATGGATACTCCCAGCCGGGCGGGATCTCGGCGTTCATCAGGTTGGCGTCCATCACCGGATCGGTCAGCGCGATCCACGGCGCCAGGATCGCCGCGGAGATCGCGATGGCGACCAGGCTGCCGCCGACCCAGAGGGAGGACCCGCCCTTCAGTCTGAGGCGAGGGAGTTTGAGGGCAATGCTCATCGGTACCGGATCCGGGGGTCGATCACGACATAGGCGATGTCGACCAGTGTGTTGATGACGAGGAAGAACACCACGATCATCAGGATGCAGCCCTGGACCGTGGGCATGTCGCGCTGGAACACCGAATCGACCATCAGCGAGCCGACGCCCGGCCAGGCGAACAGCTTCTCGACGACGACCGCCTGGCCCATCAGAGAGCCGAACTGCAGGCCCACGATGGTGATGACGAGGACCAGTGCGTTGCGCAGCACATGCCATTCGACGACACGGCGCTCGCTCATGCCCTTGCTGCGCGCGGTGCGGACGAAGTCGGCATTGAGCACGTCGAGCACGGCGGCGCGCGTGGTGCGGGCCAGCAGGGCCATCGGGCCGACGCCCAGCGCGATCGCCGGCAGGATGAGGTTGCGCAGGCCGCCATCGCCATAGCCGAAGCTCGGCAGCCATTGGAGTTTCAGCGCAAACAGGTACATCAGCATCAGGCCGAACCAGAACTGGCTGAGGGAGAGGCCCGAGATGGCGCCGACCATGGCGGCGGTATCGACCAGGCTGCCGGGCTTCAGCGCGGCCAGGAAGCCCAGCGTCACGCCGACCAGGATGGCGAAGGTCATGGCCGCGAGGACCAGCTTCAGCGACGGCCAGATGCGGCCGGCCAGCATCTTGGTGACCGGCTCGCGCGTGCGGAAGGAGGTGCCGAGATCGCCCGTGGCGGTTGCGGCCACGTATTTTGCGAAGCGCTCGATCAATGGATCGTCGAGGCCCATCTCCTTGCGCATGCGCTCCATGACCGCGGGGTCGATGGTCGAGCGCCCATCTTCGTTCATGCCGGAGATGAAACTGCCGGGCAGGACGGAGAACAGCAGGAAAACGAGCGCCACGACGGCGAGCAGCGTCGGGATGACGTTGGCGAGGCGGCGGCCGAGGACAAGAAGCATTGCGAGGTTTCTAGAGGTCCCCCGCCACAGCTCTCGATGACAGCAACTTTGTCATCCCGAGCGGCAGCGAGGGATCCTTCAACTTTCTTCGTTCGCGGCTATTTGGCCGGCGAGCTGGCGTCGACCCAGATGTTCTCCGGGTATTGATGCGTGATCTCGGTCGGGTTGGGCTGCAGGCCGTGGACCCACGGCTGGAAGGCCAGGACCGCCTTGTTGTAGTTGAAGAACCAGACCGGTGCTTCATCGTAGAGCAGGTTGTTGGCCTTCTTCAGCATCTCGTCGCGCTTGGCCATGTCGCCTTCCTGGGCGGCATCGTCGAGCAGCTTGTCGAAGTCGGCATTGTTGAAGCCGGTATAGTTGCAGGCCGTGCGCGGCGTTTTGGAGTAGTAGCAACGCAGCGTCGCCAGCGAGTCCGGACCCGTCAGACTCGACTGGATGAGGGCTTGATGGTCGCCCTTCATCAGGATCTCGGTCTGTACCGTGACCTCGACCAGCTTGGGCTTGGCCTTGATGCCGACCCGCGCCAGCATCGGGATCGCCGCTTCGACGATCGGCAGGCCCCAGCTCTCGTTCTGGCTGGTCGTCCATTCGAACTCGAAGCCGTTCGGGTAACCCGCTTCGGCCAGCAGCTTCTTGGCCTTCTCCGGATCGTACGGATAGGGCTTCACGGTCTTGTCGAAGGCCGCCGACGAGGGCGGCAACCAGCTGGTGGCGCGGTAGGCCTTGTCCTTGACCAGGCGCGAGATGATCAGGTTGGAGTCGATCGCGTAGTTGATCGCCTGCCGCACCCGCTTGTCTTTGAATGGCTTGATCGAGTCGAGGTTGAAGTGCGTCGAGCGTGTGAACATCTCCGGCACTTCCAGGATGCCCTTGGCGAGCTGCGGATCGGCGCGATAGGCTACGTACTGGGCCGGGCCCAGGATCGACGTGTCGATCTCCTTGTTGCGGAAGGCGACGTCGCGGGCGGCCGCTTCGGCCATGATCAGCACCTCGAGCTTGTCGAGGTAGGGTTGGCCGGTCTTGTAGAACTTGTCGAAGCGTTCCATCGCGACGCGCGAGCCGGGAATGTGCTCCTTGAACTTGAAGGGGCCGAGGCCGACCGGGTTGGACGCATAGTTGCCCTTCTCGACTTCCTCCTTGGGCAGGATCGCCGTCGAGCCGCCGAAGAAATAGTAGCCGGGGTCGACGCGGTCGGTGATCGTCATTTCCAGCGTCGAATCGTCGATCTTCTTGAGGCCGGAAATCTCCTTGGCCGTGCCCTTCTCGACATCGACCGCGCCCTTGATCAGGCGGACATAGCGGGCGCCGGGATAGCCCTTCGTGCCGTCCATGATGCGGGTGAAGGAGTAGATCACGTCGTCGGCCGTCATCTTGCGGCCGTTATGGAAGAAGGCGTCGTCGCGCAGCTTGTAGGTGTAGGTGAGGCCGTCGGCCGAGACCGCTACGGACTTGGCCAGCTCCAGCGTCAGCTTGTTGGCCGCGGTGTCCCAGTTGTAGAGCGAGCGCTGCAGCGCCTTGCCGACGATGTCGTCCTGGGCGCGCGGCGTCACATGCGGGTCGAGGCTGCCGAAGCTCGCGGCGTAGGGCGCGGTCATGCGCAGCGTGCCACCCTTGCGCGGGGTCTGCTGGGCATTCGCCGTGCCGGCGCCGATGACGGCAATCGCGGCGACCGCGAGCCATGCCAGTTTACGCATCAACCATCCCCCTCTTGAACGTTCTCGTTGGAGCGCATTCCATCTTGCATCGCGCCTCGGTGCAAGAGGAATGCCGAAACGCGGCGCAACCATGTCGAGAGATCTGCATTACCCGCCCATGCAGGTTTCCGAGATCATGACCCGGGAGGTCGAGACGATCGCGCCCGACGCGTCGCTCCAGAAGGCCGCCGAGGCCATGGAGGCGATGGGGGTCGGTTCGCTGCCGGTCTGCGACGGGAAGCGCCTGGTCGGCACGATCACGGACCGCGACATCGTCGTGCGCGCGGTGGCGGCCGGCTGGTCGCCGGTCGATGCCCTGGTCAAGGACTGCATGACCGAGGATGTCGCCTACGCCTTCTGCGACGAGGAGACCGAAGAGGTCCTCGAACGCATGAAGGTGCTGCAGGTGAGGCGCCTCGTCATCCTCGACCGCGACAAGAACCTCGCCGGCATCGTGGCCCTGGGCGATATCGCGACCGAGCCTGATGCCGCCGCGGAGTCCCGCGTCGGCGCCGCCGTGGCCGAGATTTCCGAGCCGTCGCGGCCGCGAAAGTAGCGCTCAGGCCGGGACGCAGTAGCCGTCGCGCCGCGGGTCGCAGCCGCCGGTGAAGATGCCGGTCGCCTGGTCGATCGCCACACCCTGCATGCCGCCCACCTTCATGGTCCATTCCGGACCGGTCGTGATGTTGTGGCCGAGCTTGCGCAGGTCGGCATGGACGTCCGGCGGCAGGCGCGATTCCAGATAGACCTCGGCACCGTCGGTGAGGCGGCCGCGCGGTGCCTCGATCGCCTGCTGCAGCGGCAGGCCGAAATCGACGTGCTGGACCATCGCTTGCGGCTGGGTCTGCAGGATGCCGTAGCTGCCCGGCGTGCCCAGCGCGAGGATCGGGTCGCCGTCCTTGGTCGAGATCGAGGGCGCCATGCACATCGGCAGCTGGTCGCCCGGTTTCACGCGGTTCGGGCTCTGCGGATTCACGTCGGCCCAGTAGAGGAAGTTGTTGAGGCAGAGACCGGTGCCGGGCACGACGATGCCCGAGCCGAACACGCTGCCCAGACTCTGCGTCAGGCAGATCAGGTTGCCGTCATTGTCGGCGATCGAGAACGACGTCGTGTGGCTCTCGTCGACCGGCGAGACCGGCTCGTTCGACGGCGTCCACTGCTCGGTCGGGCCGATCACCGGCTTGCCGTCGCGCACGCGGGCCCGCAGCGTCTCGACATGGGCGTCCGACAGGATCTCGGCCAGCTTCTGCGGCGCCGGCACGCCGGTCGCGATGCGCACGCCGGCGGCGAGGCGGACGGCGCGCAGCACCGTGTCGACATGCTCCGTCGAATTGCGCTTCATCTTCGCGAAGTCGAAGCCTTCGAGGATGCGGAGCGTCAGCAGGAACTGGAAGCCCTCGCAGGGCGGCGGCGGCACATGGACGGTGCGGCCGCGATAGGTGACCGCCACCGGATCGCGCCAGGTGGCCTTGGCGGCCAGTAGGTCGTCCATGACCATGCAGCCGCCGAGTTCGGTCAGCCGCTCGAGGATCTTCTTTCCGAGCGCGCCGCCGTAAAGCAGGCCCGGGCCCTCGTTGGCCAGCGCCTCGAGCGTGCGGGCGAGATCGGGCTGCTGCAGCACGAAGCCCGGCTTCACGTTGCCGGCGCCGGCCGTATAGACGCGCGACCATTCGGGATGCAGCGCCTTGTAGCCCGCGAGTTCGCCGGCGACGCCCTGGATTTCCTCGATGTTGAATTCGATGAGCTGGAAGCCGTCGCGCGCGATGGCGATCGCCGGTGCGAACAGTTCGGGCAGCTTCTTCTTGCCGTGGCTGCTGTTCAGCTCGCACCAGCCGGCGAGGTTGCCCGGCGCGCCGACGGCGAGGGCGCCGCGCTGCAGCTGTGAACGGTTGCTAAGCTTGTCGACCGGGAAGTTCTTCGAGATCGGCCCGACGAAGTCGAGCGTGCGGACGCGCTTTTCCTTGGCGATGTAGCAGGTGGCGACGCCGCGGCCGGCGAGGCCCGACATGTAAGGTTCGACGACGTTCAGTGCCGCTGCGGTCGCGACCGCCGCATCGAAGGCATTGCCGCCGTTCGAGAGGATACGCGCGCCTGCTGCCGCGGCCAGCGGGTGGGCGGCGGCCACCATGCCATGCCGCGATGCGATTGTCGGACGCTTGCCGTGTTGCAGCATATGAACTCCCAAATGTTGAGAAGATCGTGCCGCCTCTTTCGCGCCTCGACCAGCGCCAATTGCGCATCGGTGCCGCCGCTTGCATAAAGATCGGCATGAGCATCAGCCGGCGCAAAGCCTTGACGATCCTTGCCGCTGCGTCTGCGGCACCAGCACCCTTGCAGGCGCAGGCATGGCCCGCGAAGCCGCTTTCCATCGTCGTGCCCTACGCCGCCGGCAGCGCCACCGACACCTTGGCCCGCGTCATGGCGGAATACCTGGCGCCCAAGCTCGGCCAACCGGTGATCGTCGACAACAAGGGCGGCGGCAACGGCTCGATCGCCGCCAACTACGTCGCCAAGGCACCGCCCGACGGCTACACGCTGATGATCGCGACGGCCGCGACGCATGCCGGCAATCCCAACCTGATGAAGTCGGTGCCCTACGATTCGCTGGTGGATTTCGCGCCGGCCGGCTTCTACGGCTTCATCCAGTTCGTGCTGCTGGTGCGCGCCGATGCCGGCATGGACACGCTTCCCGACTTCATCAAGCGCGCCAAGGCCAAGCCGCCGCTCACCTCGGGCGCCGGCACGCCCTCGGCGCGTGTCATCACCGCGACCCTGGCGGAGCGCCTCGGCACCGAGATCACCTACGTGCCCTACAAGGCCGCGCCGCAGGCGCTGGGCGATCTCCTGTCGGGCCAGATCGACATGACCTTCGCCGACGTGGCCATCGCCGTGCCGCAGGTGAAGGCGGGCAAGGTGAAGGCGCTGGTGATGGCGTCGGACTCGCGCTCGCCGCTGCTGCCCGAGGTGCCGACCTTCCAGGAGGCGGGGCTCGGCCAGTTCGCGCTCGACGCCTGGTTCGTGATCATGGCGCCGGCCAAGACTCCAACCGAGGTCGTGGCGCGCATCGACAAGGCCGTGCAGGAGATAGTGACCGATCCCGAAGTCATCAAGCGCCTGCGCGGCATCTCGTTCGAGCCGCAGCGCAAGGCGCCGGAAGATGTCCGGCCCTTCATCAAGTCCGAGATCGAGAAATGGGGCCGGCTCTCCAAGGCCGCCGGCATCGAGAAGGAATGACGATGGTTAACGAGATGGCGGCTGATCAGAAGCGCCTCGAATTCGGCTGGTTCCTGCCCACGGCGGGCGACACCACCGCCTATGGATTGGCGAGCGCCCAGGTGGCGCCGTCGCTGGACTTGTTCGACAAGGTGGTTGGCGCGGCCGAAGCCGCCGGCTTCGAATACATGTTGGTGCCGGTCCAGACCGCCTGCTGGGAAGCCTGGATCTCCAGCGCCATGATGGTGGCGCGCTCGAAGTCGATGCGCATGCTGGTCGCGGCGCGGCCGAGCTACATCAATCCCGTGCTGCTCGCCAAGATGATCACCGCCTTCGACCAGCTCTCGGGCGGCCGCATCTGCATCAACCTGATCGCCGGCCAGAGCGAGGCCGAGAATGCTTCCGAAGGCATCAAGTGGGGCAAGGAAGAGCGCTACGAGATCATGGACGAGGAAGTCTCGATCCTGAAGGCGCTGTGGACCACGAAGGGCCCGGTGAATTTCGACGGCAATTTCTATCAGCTCAAGGGCGCGCAGATCCGGCCCTATCCGCTGCAACAGCCCCATCCGCGCTTCTATCTCGGCGGCGGCTCGAAGCAGGCCTGGGAGATTTCGGCCAAGCACTCCGACGTGCACCTGTTCTGGGGCGACACCTACGAGCGCATCCGCGCCAACATGGCAGAGATCAAGTCGATGGCGGCACGCCACGGCCGCGAGAACGAGATCGGCTTCGGCATGCGCCTGCAGGTCGTCTGCCGCGAGACTGAGAAGGAAGCGTGGAACTTCGCCCATGGCCTCGTTTCGCATGCCAGCGAGGCGCAGAAGGCCTTCGTGAAGGAGCGTTTCGCCACGTCGGAAGCCAACCGCCGGGTGCGCGAGCTGGCGGCGATCGGCGAGACGATCGAGCCGCATCTGTGGACCGGCATCACCCAGGTCCGCCCCGGCGCCGGCATCGCCATCGTCGGCAATCCCGAACAGTGCGCCGACACCTTGCAGAAGTTCATCGACCTCGGCTGCCACTCCTTCTGCCTCTCGGGCTACCTGCACGACGAGGAGGCGGAGCGCTTCGGCAAGTGGATCATGCCGATCCTGCGCCAGCGCAATCCCGGGCGCATGCTGGCGGCGTAGGGCCGAGCGAAGCTCGGCCGTTGAGCGTCAGGACATCGCTTTGCGATGTCCGGGAGCGCCGAAGGAAGAACGGCCACGCATGACCCCTCCGGCGCTACGCGCCACCTCCCCATTTGAATGGGGCGGAAGGTGATCCTGCTTCGTCTTCACGGTAGACAGGACCAAAGATCCCTCACTTCGCTTCTCTCAAAGCGTGAGCTGCCATGGCCCAGCCGACCCTGCCGGATTTCAGCGCCCGCCAGCTCGAGGCGGTGCTCGCCGTCGGCGAATACGGCAGCTTCATCGCGGCGGCGGCGCGGCTGCGCATCTCGCAGCCAGCGCTGACGCGCACGATCAAGCGGGTCGAGACGGCGCTGGGCGTTCGCCTGTTCGAACGCAACACGCGCCATGTGCAGATCACGCCGGCCGGCCGCGAATTCGCGGCTGTGGCCGAGCGCATGCTGAACGACCTGCGCATCACCGTGCGTTCGATCCGCGAAGTCGCCGAGGAACAGCGCGGCCGGCTCAGCATCGCCAGCATCATGTCGGTGGCGAGCGGCGCGCTGCCCTTGCTGCTCGCTTCCTATCGAGCGGACCGGCCCGGCATCGAGATCCATGTCCAGGAAGGCGTGCATGGCAGCGTGCTCGAAGCGGTGCGCAGCGGCGCCGCCGATCTCGGCCTCACCTATGTCGACGAGCTGCCCGACGCGATCTCGGGCGAGGCGCTGCAGCGCGAAACCTTTTGCCTGGTCGTGCCGCGCCGCCATCGGCTGGCCGCGCGCCGCAGCGTCCAGCTCGCCGAATTGAAAGACGAGCCGCTGGTGGCATTACCCAGTGATTCGCGCACCCGTCGCACGGTCGATGCTGCCGCCGCGGTCGCCGGTCTCACCCTTCGCCAGATCGTCATCGTCAACCAGTTCGCCACCCTGATGGGCTGCGTCCGCGCCGGCGTCGGGCTCGCCATCGTTCCGACCGGCGCCACCGGCCTTTTCCTCGGCCGCGACCTGCGGGCGATTCCCCTCGGCGAGGCGAAACTCTCGCGCCGCCTCGGCATTGTTCTCCTGCGGGAGCGCGAACCGTCGCCATCGGCGGCGGGCTTCCTTGCGCTGGCGCGCCGGTCTTGGCCGAAACCCGTCCGGCTTTGATGCATCAAGTGGAATAATCGCGGCTATCAGGTTGCGGTTGGCATAGGCGCTGAGGGGACTATTCTGGCCGGAAGCCCTCCGGCGTCCTGTGCGCGGGGAGTGGCGGAGGAACATTATGCAGTTTGCATCCCGATCCTACTCGGCCGACAGCATTTCGGCCGTCCAGGAACTCTATCATTCCAACGGCTGGACCGACGGTCTGCCCATCGTGCCGCCGACGCGCGAGGCGGTTCAGGAATGCCTCGAATGGGTGATGATGCCGCCCGACCAGCTGATCGGCATCGAGCCGGTGCGTGGCCTCGCCATCACCGCCGAGAAGCTCGCGATCAACGCCGTCATGGCCGGCTGCCTGCCCATGCATTTCCCGGTCGTCGTGACGGCCTGGACGGCCATGATGCAGGACGAATTCCTGATGCATGGCGCCACCGCGAGCACCGGCGGCTGCGCGGTGCTGGTCATCCTGAACGGGCCGATCCGCCTGGAGATCGGCGCCAGCGGCACGTTCAACGCGCTCGCCAACTCCGACCGGGCGACGGCGGTCATCGGGCGCGCCATCCGGCTCTGCCTGATCAACCTGCTGGACGACCGTCCAGGCGTGATCGACCGCTCGACCCTCGGCCATCCCGGCAAGTTCAGCTACTGCGTCGCCGAGGACGAGGAAGACACGACCTGGCTGCCGCTCGCCGAGCATCGCGGCGTGCCGAAGGGTGCGTCCTCGGTCACGGTGATGTCGGCCGGCGCACCGCGCCAGCTCATGAACGAATGGACGACCAAGCCCGAGGAGATCCTGGAGACCTTCGCGGCCGAAATGCGCGCCAACATGCGCCATTACTCGATCCATCCCGGCAACTACGCGATCGTCGTTCCCAAGCAGCTGCGCGAGCACCTGCAGGCGGGCGGCTGGACCAAGGCCGACATCGCGACCTTCATCCATGAGCGTGCGCGCATCCACCGCCGCGAATGGGCCGATGTCGGCAAGGGCGCCGTGGTCCGCGATCGCGGCGACAGCGTCTACACCGCGATGGATTCGCCCGACCAGCTTCTGGTCGTGGCCGCGGGCGGACCGGCCGGCGGCTTCGGCGCGGTCATCCCACCCTGGCTCGGCAACAAGAGCTATGCCGTCACCCTGCCGATCGGCGTCTGCGTCGATTGCGAACCCCCAAAGAAATAAGAGGAACCCATGTTCGAAGTTCTCGATCCCACGCCGGGCACCGCCCCGCCGGCCGGCCAGCTCGCCCCGCGTCTCGACACGCTCGAAGGCAAGACCATCGGCTTCATCTCGAACGGCAAGGAAGGCACCAAGGGCTTCTTCAAGCACCTCGACCAGATCCTGCGCGAGGAGTACGGCGTCGCCAACGTGGTGAGCCGCACCAAGTCGAACTACAGCGCGCCGGCCGACCCGCACATCGTGGCGGAGATCAAGGGCTGGGATGCCGTCGTCTCAGGTTTAGGGGATTGAGGGTCCTGCTCATCGTGCAGTCTGCACGACTCAGTTACCGCCGAACGACTTGAAGTTCCCGCGTTCAGCGTGATGACCACGCGATTCGCCAGTGCCGCCGAAATGATGGGCCGCGTGCTCGGCATGCCGGGCTACGCCTTCGCGCAGATCGGCCATCCGGTCAGCAGCGCGACCGACGACCAGCTCCGTGACATGGCCCGGACGGCCATCGAGCAGGGTCTGGCGATGCTGGTCCAGCCGAAGGCCTGACTTCCTGAACGGCAACCTCGGGCAGCATTTCGCGTTGCCCGAGGGAACCAATAACGGGAGATCACGGCATGAAGCCGATGGCTATCTTGGGCGTCCTTTTGATCGCGATCGGCATCGCCGGCCTGGCGATCGACAACATCTCCTTCACCGAGCGCAAGACCATCGTCGATGCCGGCCCGCTGAAGGTCACGGCCGACGAGCAGCGCACCATCCCAATCCCGACAATCGCCGGCGTCATTGCCGTGATCGCCGGCGCCGGCCTCCTGTTCATGGGCCGCGCCGCGCGCAGCTAAGGCCGCGTCAGCCCAGCGGCCAGGTGAAGCGGATGTTGTTCTTGGACAACCCGTCGAGAACGACTTGCTGGCCGCCCGACTTCATCATCCATTCCAGGCGATGATCGCGATACTCGCGGCGGATTTGTCCGGACGCGAGCCGCTCGTGCGCATTCGCCATGCTGGCGGCGGCGGCCTCGAATTCCTTGAAGGTCGCCGCGACCGACGGGCGTTCGATGAGTCGGTCGCGCCACCGCGCCAGCGGTGAACCGCCTGGCGTTCCCAGCCCATAAAAGAACGAGCGGTTGAGGAAGGGCGCGACGCTGAGGTCGGCCCAGCCGAAGCTCTCGCCGTTGAACCACGGCCGGTCGCCGAGCTTGTTGGCCAGCCAGGCTTGCAGCTCGACGGTCTGTCGTGCCGCCGTTGCCTTCATCTTCTCCGCCTGCTCGCCCTCGGCGCGCTTGAACCAGCGGATCTCGCTCAGGCCCCAGTTCACCGCCTCGTAGAGCGTGTCGCAGAGATCCTCGATCATGCGCGCCTCGGCGCGCGCCGCGGGATCACGCGGCAGCAAAGGCGGGGAGGGATACTTGTCCTCGATATATTCGAGGATGATCGTCGAATCGAAGACGCGCGCTTCGCCGTCGATCAAGGTCGGCACTTCGTTGCGCGGGCTGGCTGCTGCGAACGCGCCGCCGGCCGTACCGGTGCCCAGTGCGGCGGGAGTCTCGACCTTGAAGTCGAGACCCTTTTCGCGCAGCGCGATCTTCACCTTCTGGGCATAGGACGAAAGCGGGTGTTCGTAGAGCAGCATGGTGCCTACTCCGGTCAGGGAATCTCCATCCGGACCGCGATGGCGGCGCTGGCGATCACCGCCGGATCGTTGTTCTCCGGATCGGCGATGTCGAGGCCGCCCTTCACCACCTTCACGGTGACGATGCCGTGGGGCAGCGAGGCCTTCACCTTTTCCGCGTCGACCTTGTCGGGCTGCTGCACGCCGATCGTGACGTCGACGAACATGCCGGTCTTGGTGTCGATCTTGAGCGCCCGGATCATGGCGAGAGACGAATGGTGCAGGGCGTCCTGCACCGCGCGCAGGGCGGCCTTGGTGTAGTCGCCGCCGTGCAGGTCGTTGCCGGTGCCGAGTTCGAGGATCACGCGCTTGGCGGTCATGGTCGTTCTCCTCTTACAGGTCCAGGCGGACGATGGCGGCCGCCTGGGCGATCACCGTCTTGTCCGTCCCGGCTTCGTTGTCGATCTCGAGGCCGCCCTCGAAGACCTTCACCGTTCCGGTGCCGTGCGGCAGGACCGCCAGTACCTGCGCGGTGTCGACCTGGTCGGGCTTGGGCACGCCGATCAGGACCTCGACGACCATGTCGTCGCTCGACTTGCCGAGCGCCGTCGCGATGGTGAGCGAGTTGTGCCACAGCGCGTCCCGCAGGGCGCGGACGGCGGCCTTGGTATAGTCGCCGCCCCTGATATCGGTGCCCATGCCGATCTCGAGGGCCACCTTCTTCAACGCCATGCTAAGACTCCTCCTCAGGACTTCGCGAGGCCGGCCTTGATGAGCAGCGGCTTCACGTCGTTATAGTATTTCTCGGCGAAGGCCCGGAACTCGGCGGGATTCTTGTCCCACGGCACCTGGATGAACTTCGCGAGATACTCCGTCACCTTCGGCTCGGCCGAAGCCTGCTTGAAGGCTTCGTAGAGCGTGTTGACGATCTCCGGCGGCATGCCCTTCGGTCCGAGCAGGCCGTAGGGGCTCTGGCCCACGACGTTGACGCCGAGCTCGATCATGGTCGGCACGTCGGGGTAGCGCGGGATGCGCTTCTCGGTCGCGAAGGCCAGGATGCGGCACTTGCCGTCGTCGACGAACGGCGCCCATTGCGCGGCGTCGGCGATGAACTGGATCTCGCCGCCCATCAGCGCCTGCATCCACTCCGCGCCGCCCTTGTAGGGGACGTGGGTGAACTTCGCGCCGGTCGCCTGCTCGACCTCGATCATCATGAGCTGGCCGGTGCCGCCCACGCCGGAGGTGCCGAAATTGTACTTGTCCGGGTCCTTCTTGCCGGCGGCGATCATGTCCTGGAACGTCTTCCAGGGAGAGTCGGTGCGCACGACGATGCCCATCGTGTAGCCCGACAGGCCGGTGATGTAGGTGAAGTCGGTCAGCGGATTCCAGTTGGTCTGCTGGTAGTGCGGATAGCGCAGCGTGTTGATGCTCATCACCGCCAAGGTGTAGCCGTCGGGCTTGGCGTTGAGCAGCATGGCGGGCGCCAGCGTGCCGGCGGCGCCCGCCTTCACGTCGATGATGATCTGCTGGCCCAGGATCTTGGTCACGGCCTCGGCGAGCAGGCGCATGTGCACGTCGGTGACGCCGCCCGCGGCAAAGGGGTTGTAGATCGTGATCGGCTTCTCCGGCTTCCAGCGCGGCTGGCTGCGGGCGACCCCGGGGACGATCGTCGGGGCTGTGAGCGCGGTCGCGCCGGCAAGGGCGGCAAAGCGGCGGCGGTTGATCGAGACCGGCTGGGACATGAACGCTCCTCCTGACTTTTTATTGTCGTACACATCGAAACGGCTGCACGAGGCAGCCGTCCGTTGTTCGTTCCATAGCGTCTTGGCGCAGGCGCGTTAAGCGCTACTTCCGGCGTGCGGCGTCGATGCTCCACGGTCCGGGACCCGCCGCCGCGAGATAGAGGAAGACGAAGCAATAGAGCACGGCCAACTCGCCCTTGTTGAGGATCGGGTAGAAACCCATCGGGGCATGGACCAGGAAATAGGCCACGGCCGTCATGCCGGAGGCGACGAAGGCGGCCGGGCGGCTGAACAGCCCGATGACCAGCAGGATGCCGCAGACGAACTCGATGATGCCGGCATAGCCCGGCATCGACATGAGGTTGAAGTTGGCGGGGACGACGCCGGCCGGGAATTTCAGCAGCTTGCCGGTGCCATGCTGCAGGAAGAGGAGCCCACTCATGATTCGCAGCACACTGAGCAGGCGCGGCGCCCAGGCGGTCCCGAGAGCGTCGAAGTTCATTGCGGTAAATCCCCAAGATAAAATTGCACTTTAGACATCCTGCAGGCGGTTCTCACTTCCGACAAGCGATTGCTGGTGATCGGGTTACCAATTCGTCAGTGAGTACTCGCACTTCACGTCGGGTTTGTTATGATCCCGCCACGACCGGTCGAAAGAGCCGGCAAAAGTACAAGCAATAAGCGGCCCGAGGCCGCACGCGTGGAGGAAGTATGGCGACGGTCGAAGTCCGCAAGGCGCGGAAGGCGTTCGGGCCGGTAGAGATTCTACATGGCGTAAGTGTCGACATCGCCGATGGCGAGTTCGTGGTGCTGGTCGGCCCGTCGGGCTGCGGCAAGTCCACCCTGCTGCGTATGCTGGCGGGGCTCGAGAACATCACGTCGGGCGAGATCGCGATCGGTGGGCGCGTGGTCAACACGGTGCCGCCCAAGGATCGCGACATCGCGATGGTGTTCCAGAACTACGCGCTCTATCCGCACATGACGGTCTACGACAACATGGCCTTCTCGCTGACCCTGGCGAAGGCGCCGAAGTCGGTGATGGACCAGGAAGTCGGCCGGGCGGCCAAGATCCTCGGCCTCGAGCAGCTCCTGCATCGTTTCCCGCGCCAGCTCTCGGGCGGTCAGCGCCAGAGGGTCGCCATGGGGCGTGCCATCGTGCGCAACCCACAGGTCTTCCTGTTCGACGAGCCGCTGTCCAACCTCGACGCCAAGCTGCGCGTCCAGATGCGCTCGGAGATCAAGGAACTGCATCAGCGGCTCAAGGTCACGACCGTCTATGTCACGCACGACCAGATCGAGGCGATGACCATGGCCGACAAGATCGTGGTCATGAACAACGGCCATATCGAGCAGATCGGCGCGCCGCTGGAACTCTACGACCGCCCCGCCAATCTTTTCGTGGCGGGCTTCATCGGCTCGCCGGCCATGAACATGGTGAAGGGCACGGTCTCGAACGGCGCGCTGCGCATGGAAGACGGCACGGCCTGGCCGCTGCCGACCAATGGCGGTCGTCCGACCGAGGGCCCCGCCGTCTACGGCGTGCGGCCCGAGCACCTCATGCTCGATCCCGGTGGTATCCCGGCCACCGTCCAGGTGGTCGAGCCGACCGGCTCGGAAACCCAGGTCCTGCTGCGGATCGGCGGCCAGTCGGTGATCGGCGCCTTCCGTGAACGCGTTACGGCGAAGCCCGGCGAGATCCTGCCCGTGAGGCCCGATCCCGCCCTGGTCCATCTGTTCGACCAACAGTCGGGCCAGCGCCTCTGAGAACGGGGAAAAAAGACAAACTAAAGGTCAATTAGGAGGAAACAAGAATGGCTTTCATCATCAAGCGTCGTGAGTCGATCATTCTCGGTGCCGCCGCGGCGGCGATGGCCATGGCCGGCAAGGCCAACGCGCAGTCGGAAATTCCCAAGGCGGACGTGCCGGCGCCCAAGCTGCCGATCGAGAGCGGCGCGACGCTGCGCCTGATCCGGCCGGCGCGCTTCGTCGAGCCCGACGAGGTCATCTTCCGCGCCAACAGCGCCAAGTTCGCCAAGGAGACCGGCGTCGAGGTCAAGGTCGACCTGGTGGGCTGGGAAGACATCCGCCAGCAGACCGCCGTATCGGCCAATACCGGCGCCGGCCCCGACATCGTCCTGGGCTGGGCGGAAGATCCGCACATCTATGCCGACAAGGTGATCGAGCTCTCCGACGTCGCCGAGTATCTCGGCAAGAAGTACGGCGGCTGGATGTTCCTCGGCGAGAAGTTCGGCAAGAAGGCCAAGACCAACAACTGGATCGGCCTGCCGATGGGCGGCACCGGCGGCCCGCTGGTCTATCGCGCGTCGGCGGTGAAGGAAGCCGGCTTCGACAAGGTGCCGACCACACTGCCTGAGTTGCTCAAGCTCTGCCAGCAGCTCCAGAAGATCAAGAAGCCGGCCGGCTTCGCGCTCGGCAATGCGGTGGGCGACGCCAACGGCTTCGCCAACTGGATGCTGTGGAGCCATGGCGGCTCGCTGGTCGACGAGGACGGCAAGGTCACCATCAATAGCAAGGAAACCGTCAACGCGCTCAACTTCGTGAAGGAACTCTACCCGACCTTCATCCCGGGCACGATGTCGTGGAACGACATCAGCAACAACCGGGCCTATGCGTCGAACGAGCTGTTCTTCACGGCCAACGGCGTGTCGATGTACTTCGCGCTGAAGAACGACCCGGCGACCAAGGCGATCGCCGACGACACCGAGCACGCGCTGCTGACCCAGGGCGTGGCGAGCTCGGCGCCGATGAGCGCCACGGTGCTGAATGCCATGGTGTTCAAGCACACCAAGTTCCCGAACGCCGCCAAGGCCTACCTGACCTTCATGATGGAGGCCGAGCAGTACGATCCCTGGCTGACCGGCTGCCTGGGCTACTGGTCGCACCCGCTCAACGCCTACGACAAGAGCAAGGTGTGGTCGAGCGACCCCAAGATCGCGATCTATCGCAGCACCATGAACAACCGCTTCTGGAGCGGCTACAAGGGCCCCATCACCCAGGCCGCCGGCACCGTCGCCGCGGAATACATCCTGGTGCAGATGTTCGCCTCGGTGGCCTCGGGCCAGGCGACCCCGGCCGACGCCGCCAAGGAAGCGGAGCGTCGCACGCGCCGTTACTACCGCTAAGGCCAGACAGGCCAAGGCAAGACAGGGATGGCGCGACCGGTTCGACCGGTCGCGCCGCTCTCCCGCTCTTCGGAGGGAAGATGACCGTCGCCACGATAACCGACTGGAACCGGACCCGGATACAGCAGGGTTGGCTGGCGCGCCTGTTCGACAACAAGGCGTTCCTGATTTTCATGTGCCTGCTGCCGGCCTGCGGCCTGCTGATGGTGTTCCTCACCTATCCGCTGGGCCTCGGCATCTGGTTGTCCTTCACCGACACCAAGATCGGCCGTACCGGCAAATGGATCGGGCTCGATAATTTCGAATACCTGATGGAGGACCCGCAATTCTGGACCGCGGTCTTCTACAGCGTTTTCTATACGGGCGTGGCCACGTTCGGGAAGTTCGCGCTGGGCCTCTGGCTCGCGCTGCTGCTGAACCGGCACCTGCCGCTCAAGAACCTGCTGCGCGCCATCATCCTGCTGCCGTGGATCGTGCCGACCGTGCTGTCGGCGCTGGCCTTCTGGTGGATCTACGATCCGCAATTCTCGATCATTTCCTACTTCGCGGTCGACGTGCTGGGCGTGCGCAGCAAGCCGTTCGACTTCCTGAGCACGACCTGGCCGGCGCGCTGGTCGCTGATCGCCGCCAACATCTGGCGCGGCATTCCGTTCGTGGCGATCTCGCTGCTGGCCGGCCTGCAGACGATCTCGCCCTCGCTCTACGAGGCGGCCCTGCTCGACGGCTCTACGGCGTGGCAGCGTTTCCGCTACATCACTTTCCCGCTGCTGCTGCCGATCCTGGCGATCGTGATGACCTTCTCGATCATCTTCACGTTCACTGACTTCCAGCTCGTCTATGCGATCACCCGCGGCGGCCCGATTAACTCGACCCACCTGATGGCCACGCTCGCCTTCCAGCGCGGCATCGCCGGCGGCGAACTGGGCGAGGGCGCCGCCATCGCCGTCGCCATGATCCCGTTCCTCGTGTTCGCCACGCTGTTCAGCTACTTCGCGCTCGCGCGCCGCAAGTGGCAGCAGGGAGAGGCCAATGACTGACGCCGCAACGACGGCCCAGACGCCGACCAGCTCGACCGCTCCCGCCGAGGATATGGTCTGGGAGAGCCGCGGCCGGCGGATGGTGACGATCTACCTGCCGCTGATCTGCTTCGTGATCATCCTGCTCTTCCCGTTCTATTGGATGGGAATCACGGCCTTCAAGCCGAACGCCGAGCTGTACGACTACAAGACGTACAATCCGTTCCTGATCGGCAGCCCGACCTTCGACCACATTTACAAGCTGCTGTTCCAGACCTCGTATCCGAAGTGGCTGATGACCACGATGGGCGTGGCGGTCTGCTCAACCTTTCTGTCGCTGCTGTCGAGCGTGCTGGCGGCCTATGCCATCCAGCGCCTGCGTTTCAGGGGCAGCCAGTATGTCGGCCTCGGCATCTACCTCGCCTACCTGGTGCCGCCGTCGATCCTGTTCATCCCGCTGGCGACCACGGTCTACCAGCTCGGCCTGTTCGATACGCCGCTGGCGCTGATCCTGACCTACCCGACCTTCCTGGTGCCGTTCTGCACCTGGCTGCTGATCGGGTACTTCAAGTCGATCCCGTACGAACTGGAGGAATGCGCCCTGATCGACGGGGCGACGCGCCTGCAGATCCTGCGGCGCATCACCCTGCCGCTGGCGGTGCCCGGCCTGATCTCGGCCGGCATCTTCTCGTTCACCCTGTCGTGGAACGAATTCATCTACTCGCTGGCCTTCATCCAGAGCAGCGAGAAGAAGACGGTCCCTGTGGCCATTCTGACCGAACTCGTGTCGGGCGACGTCTACCAGTGGGGCTCGCTGATGGCAGGCTCGCTGCTGGGCTCGCTGCCCGTGGCGATCTTCTATTCGTTCTTCGTCGACTACTACGTCTCCTCCCTCACCGGCGCGGTGAAGGAGTAGATTTAAGGCCTCAAGCCACAGGCCCCGGTGGGCCCTGCGGATGGGGTACGGGCGTCGGCATATCTTCCGGCGCCGGCATGCCGGGCGGCAGCGGCATCTCGGGCGGCACAGGTTCGGCCTTGCCGGGCGCAGGTGGAATGGCGGGGACTTCGCGCGGCGGGTCCGCTGCATAGTGCGTCATCGTGAGAACCTCCTTTTCTGGTTTCTGAAAAACGAATGCCCGCCGTAAGGCGGGCATTCGGATTCAGGGGATCAAGGACTAGTGGTCCTTGTTCTGATGCTGCTGAGGCTGACCAGGCTTCTGGTTGGGCTGCTGGTTCTGCTTCTGCTGCTGCTCGCGCTGGACCTGCTCGCGCTGCTGGCGCTCGCGATCCTGCTGCTGCGACGGATTCTGCTTCTGGTCGTTCATGGCGTTTCTCCATGTTCGCAGCGATCGCCGGAATGGCGACCGCTGCTAACAAAACGCCCCGCTCGGGAACGTGGTTGCACGCCGCGCCGTTCTTCGATGACACGCCGAAAACACAACAAGGACGGAGACTTCGAATGATCCGCAAATTTGCAGGCGCCGCGATTATCGCTTCCGTTGCGTTCGCCGCCGTACCGCAGTTAGCCTTTGCCGCCAACGAGGCCGATTGCGCCGCCGAATGGGCGCAGGCCGATGCCAACAAGGATGGCGTGATCGCCGGCCCCGAGGCGGACCGTTACATCGCCTATATCCGCATCCGCTCGCAGGCCGCACCCCAGGACGGGCGCATTACCCAGGACGCTTTCATGGCGGCCTGCAAGGGCGACGTGTTCAAGGCCAAGGCCCCCGATGCCGGCGCGCCGCTGAAGGGCGCCAACTCCTTCACGGAAGGCCAGGCCAAGGATCGTGCGGTCGCGGCCGGCTACACCGACATCGCGACCCTCGCCAAGGACGATGACGGCATCTGGCGCGGCGCCGCCAAGAAGGGGCCTCAGTCGGTGAACGTCGCCGTCGACTTCAAGGGCAACGTCGTCTCGCAGTAATCGCCTGACAAGGAGAACGATCATGAAGACCATTACCCGCGTTTATGATTCCTATGCCCAGGCCGCCCAGGTCGTGGCCGATCTCGAAGCGGCCGGTGCCGCTTCGTCCGACATCAACATCATCGCCAACCGCTATGTCTGCGAGGAGAGCGTGCGGGCTGAGGAACCGTCCGGCGCAGGGGCAGGTGCCGGCATTGGTGCGGCCCTCGGCGGTACCGCCGGCCTCCTCGCCGGTCTTGGCATGATCGCCATCCCCGGCCTCGGCCCGGTGGTCGCGGCGGGCGCGCTGGCGGCGACGGCGGTCGGTGCGGCCGCGGGAGCGGCGACCGGGGGCGTGGTCGGCGCGCTGGTGGCGTCGGGCGTGCCGGAGGGCGAGGCACAGGTCTATTGCGAGGCCGTGCGCCGCGGCGGCACGATGGTGAGCGTGCGCACCTCGGAGGCCGACGAGCCGCGCGTGCTGCGCCTCATGGATCAGCACCGCCCGATCGACTACGTCGCGCGCGAGGCCGATTACCGCAAGGCCGGATGGACGCGCTTCGATCCCAAGGCCGAGCCCTACACGCCGAGTCAGGCGGAGATCGAGCGCCTGCGCCGGCCTTACGCCTAAAGCAGGTGCGCGTTGGCGCGGCGGGGGGCGTCGCGTTCGGTGTAAGCGAGCAGAAGGGTAGAAAGGGCGGCGGCGATCGTGATCGCAAGTACCCACAGGTACGTGGTCCCGAAACCGCTGGCCTGCCCGGCGGGCGTGGAGTTGTGTCGGAGTTGGTCGTCGAGGATGACGATGAGCACGGCCGTGCCGATCGCGCCGCCGACCCTTTGCAGGACGTTGAGTTGCGGGGTGGCGTCGGGAATCTTGTTCGACGGCAGCGCGCGATAGGCGGCCGTCATGACCGGCGTGATCGACAGGGTGAACCCGGCCCCTCTGATGGCCATGAAAAGGCACAGCGCATAGGAGGTGGTGTCGGTCAGGAACACGAACGGGATGGTCGAGATCGCCTGGAGAACGGCGCCCACAAAGGCGGTTATCTCGGCCCGGTAGCGGTCGGTGAGCGGCGCGGCGAGAAGGGCGCCAAGCCCGACTGGGGCGACCAGGAGCCCGGCGAGTATCACGCCTTCGCCACGGACGATCTGGAAATACAGCGGCGTCAGGATCATGCCGCTGTACATCGCGGCCCCGAGCGCGAACGTGGCGATCGAGGCGGCGGTGAACGCCCGGCTGCCGTACAGCCCGAGGTCGAGCAGCGGCCGCTTTGCCCGAAGGGCATGCACGACGAAGCCGAGCAGGGCGGTCAGTCCAACCGCCAGTGCAACGATGGCAGCCGTGTTCAGTCCAGCCGCGGCGCCGTATTCTGCCAGGCCGTAGGTGATGCCCAACGTCCCGGCGGAAGCCAGGATCAGACCAATCACATCCAGCCGTCCCGCGTCACCTCCCTTGTCCTGGGGGAGGAGCCGAAGGGCGAGCACGACACCGACGATACCGAAGGGTATGTTGATCCAGAAGATGGCCCGCCAGTCGATGCCCTGGATGAGGAGGCCGCCGATGGTGGGACCGAGCGTCGGGGCAAGCACGATCGGTACGGCGATCAGGCTCATCACGCGCCCCATCTGCGCCTTGGAGGACTGCCCAGTCCAGATCATCGTGCCGACCGGCATGATCGCTCCGCCACCGATGCCTTGCAGAGCCCGGGCGGCGATCAACATCTCCACGCTCTGCGAACATGCGCACAGGGCCGACCCGACGGTGAAAATTGCCAGCGCGGCGACGTACAGGCGGGCGGCACCGAACCGGCGGGCCGCCCAGCCGGTCACGGGGATGACCGCCGCGAGCGCGAGGACGTAGGCGGTCACCACCCACTGCACCGTCCCCAGTCCGGCGTGCAAGTCGGCCGAGAGGGTGTCGACGGCGACATTGACGATGGTCGAGTCCAGAAACGACAGCGACGCCCCGATCATCACCACGCCTACCGATCGGCGTAGGCCCGGCGAGAACGGTTCGGTGGTGGCGGTCATCGGCCTTTCCCCTTCCGACGTCTCTTCTCGTCGGCGAGGATCTCGGGAAGCTTCTCCAGCAGCGACTCATGCCAGGCGATCTCGGCCGCGAGCCGGGCGTCGCGGTGGCGCACGACGAACTGCTCGGTCACGCTCAGGTTCTGCGCGAACTGCTCGATCTTGCCGCGCTCGCGCGCGAGCATCGCGCGCAGCCGCTGCAAGCGAAGATCCAGCACGGCCGGGAACTCGTCGAGCCGGTCGCGGTCCAGTCGCGACATCGCCAAGTCGAACGGGTCGGGGCGGAACACGACCTCGCCGAGCCCCTCCTCGCGCAGCCGGGCGAGGGCAATGCGTCCCTCGTCGGTGATGCGCCAAATCTGGCGCTCGGGGTAGGCGCCCTTCCGTTCGGTGCGCGACTCCTCGATGAGCCCCTCGTGCGCCATGCGCTTGAGCGCGCCGTAGAGGGCCCCGACGGAGATGTCTGTCCAATGGGTGATGTACTCCTTGTCCGCGAGTTGGCGGAGCTGGTGTCCGTGCATCTCGCCCTCGTCGGCAAGAGCACCAAGGATGTATAGTCGTATGCTCGACATGAGACTACTCTCACAGGAGTAATCATGCATGTCAAATTCTCGGGCTACACCGCGTGGTCACTCGTTCTGGATTTTTGGTCGCTCTTCCTTCGGCGCTCCCGGACATTGCCGAAGGCAATGTCCTGCCGCTTATGGGGGCTGAGCTTCGCTCAGCCCCTCAACCTCTCAGTTCTCCGGCACTTTGCCGATCCGCTCGACCGCGACCTTGAGCCGGGCGGCGTCCTTGTCGAGAAAGACCTTGAACTCGGGCGCGTCGAGATAGGCGATCGGCGTCTCGACTTTTGCCATGGCCTCCTTGAACTCCGGATCCTCGACCGTGCGTTTCGCGGCCTCGCGCAAAGTCGTGAGGATCGGCGTCGGTGTCGCTGCGGGCGCAAACAGTCCCGACCAGATGTAGAAGGTGGCGTCGTAGCCCAGCTCCTTCATGCTGGGCACGTCGGGCAGCGAGGCCAGTCGCTTGTCGCCCCACACGGCCAGGGCCCGCATCTTGCCCGCCTTGATTTGCCCGATGGCGGCCGATGGACCGGACGCCAATGCATCGATCTGGCCGCCGAGCAACGCCGCGACCGCCGGTCCACCACCCTGGTAGGGGATATGGAACAGCTTGATGTCCGCGGCATTGGCGAAGATTTCCATGGCCACGTGCAGCGTGCCGTAAACGCCCGACGATCCATAGTTGATGGTGCCGGGCTTGGTTTTCGCGGCCTCGACCAGGTCCTTCAGCGTCTTGTAGGGTCCATCCTCGCGCACCACGAGCACCGTGGGATCGGCGCTGATCAGCGCGATGGGCGCGAACTGGTTGAGCTCGTAGGCAGGTGCGCGGCCCTGCAGGACATCGGCGACGGGCAGGACCGAGATCGACGACAGCGCCATCAGGAGCGTGTAGCCGTCCGGCGCCGACCGCGCGGCCTGGGCCGTGCCCACCGACCCGCCGGCGCCGCCCCGGTTCTGCACCACGACCGATTGCTTCAACAGCTTGCCCATCACATACGCGGTCGGCCGGCCGGTGATGTCGGCTACGCCGCCGGGCGGGAAGGGGACGATCATGGTGATCGGCCGCGATGGGTAGGCCTCCTGGGCTCGCAGCGGCGCGGCCAGCGGCAGGATCGCCGCCAGCGATGTCGCGCTGGCCAACAGGGAACGACGCTTCATTCTTTCCTCCTTGTCTCGCTTGGTTACTTGCCTTTCGAGCCGGCTTTTGCCGCGCCGGCGCGCGTGCCGGGATAGGTCGCGGTGAAGCCGAACAGGGTCGAGAGCGCATCGGGCACCATGATCTTGTCCAGGTCATCGAGGCCCGCGGTCTTGGTCGGCTTCAGGCCCAGCACCAGCGGGCCCTTGGGCGCCTTCCAGTCGGCGACGAAGGAGGCGACGGCGTCGAGGGCCTTCAGCGTCTCGCCGCTCTGCGCCTGGGCAAAGCCGCCCAGCGCGTCGAGCACCGTCGTGATCAACTCCGCAGGTTCGATGCCTTCTTCCTGGGCGGCCGCCGGGATGAGCTTGGCCAGCAATTCCTTGTCGTCGACCGTGAAGGAGGCGCTGCGCAGCCGGCCTTCGTCCTTGGCGGTGTCCATGTCGGTCTTGTCGCTCACGCCGTCGAGGACCATCGACAGGGCAAAGCGCGCCTGGCCGCGCAGGGTCACTTCCAGCATGTTGAGGGTCAGCACCTTCGCGGCCGGGTCGATGCGGTAGTCGAGCGCGACGTCGAACGGCACCTTGGGAACCCCATAGGGTTCGAGCGCGGTGAACATCTCGTCGTCGCCCGTCAGGCCCTCCAGCCGGAGCTTGGCGAAGCGCGGTGCGAGATCGTCCTTGCTGTCCTTCTTGAGGCGGTCGAAGTCGAGTTCCTCGACCGTCACCGTGTCGATCTTGACCGTGCTCTCCTGGTCGCCCGTCGCGGCGTTGGCCGGGACGACCGCCACGACGTCGTTCAGGACGAAGCCCGAGGCACCCAGCGGCTGGGCGCTGGCGTAGCTGAATTTCTTCAGCTCCAGCTGGGGCTTGATGTCCTTCTCGAAGCGCTCCAGGCCGTTCTGGGCCGAGGCGCCGGTCGCGATCCCGATCAGCAGCAGCGCCGAGACCAGCGCCGCGAAAATTACCCGCATGAGAGTCTCCCCTGCTCGATGGCGGAGATTAGCAGCGCAGGCACACTGCGACGAGGCTGGATATCCGGGGCGCCACCTATGCGAAGGGATGAATCGCTTCTGTCATACGGCCGGGGCACAGTGTGCCTACCCACATCCGACGGGAGACGAGACATGATCCGCAAGGCAAAGGCCGAATGGCGTGGTACCGGCAAGGACGGCACCGGCGACATCACGAGCGATTCCGGCGTTCTTTCCAAGACGCCCTATTCCTTCAAGACGCGCTTCCAGGGCGAGAAGGGCACCAACCCCGAGGAGCTGATCGCCGCCGCTCATGCCGGCTGCTTCACCATGGCTTTGGCATTTCAACTGCAAACAGCCGGCTTCACGCCGACCTTGCTCGAGACCGAGGCCGCCGTCTCGCTCGACCAGGACGGCGCCGGTTTCAAGATCAGCAAGTCGGCGCTGACCCTGGTGGCCGAAGTGCCGAATCTCGATCAGGCGACCTTCGACAAGCTGGCCGAGGCGGCCGAAAAGGGTTGTCCCGTCTCCAAGCTGTTCAATGCAGAGATTACGCTCACCAAGACATTGAAGTAGGCTCCGGCCATCGATACCGGGTGCGCCGCATGTCGCGGCGCCCCGCAAGCCGGGGGGAAATTTCAATGATCCGCATGTTCGCCCGCTCGCTGGCGTTGCTCGTGCTGCCGCTTGCGACCGCTTCCGCCCAGACGATCAAGAAGGAAGATGCCGAGAAGATGGTGATCGGCCTCTACGCCGTTTCCGTCGCCGTCGACACGTGCGATCTCGACATCACCAAGGATCAGGAGAAGCGACTCGAGTTCTGGATCGAATGGGCCGAGAAGCAGCTCAACATCGCCGACCGCAAGCTCGACAAGACCTACGACACGATGGAAAAGGAAGCCGAGAAGAACAAGAAGGACTTCTGCGACAAGATGGTCCCGATCGCCAAGCAGGCGCTGACCGATCTTCCGCCGTCTATGTAAGGGCTGAGCGAAGCTCAGCCCTTGAGAAGGCAGAACGACCACTCACTTCGTCAATTCGATCCACGCCGGCGCGTGATCGCTCGGGCCTTCCCGCCCGCGTTCCGCCCGGTCGACGTTGCCGCGCTTCAGGCGCGGGGCGAGGTCGGGGCTCACCAGCAGATGATCGAGGCGCAGGCCGGCATCGCGCTCCCAGCGATGCCGCATGTAGTCCCAGAACGTGTACATCGGCTCGTCGGGATGAAGCGTGCGCAGGCTGTCGGTCCAGCCCTGCGCCAGTAGCTTTTTGAAAGCCGCGCGCGGCGCCGGCTGGACCAGCGCATCGTTCTTCCACGAGCGCAACGAATAGATGTCGAAGTCGGTCGGCACGACATTGTAGTCGCCCGCCAGCACGATCGGCGCGCCGCTCTTCAGCAGCGACCTGGCATGCGTGTGCAGGCGGCGCATCCAGTCGAGCTTGTAATCGTACTTCGGTCCGGGCTGCGGATTGCCGTTGGGCGCATAGAGGCAGCCCACGACCAGGCCCTTCACCGCCGCCTCGATGTAGCGGCTCTGCGTGTCGGCGCGGTCGCCGGGCAGGCCCTTGCGTATCAGGACCGGCTCGGTCTTCCGCCCGAGAATGGCAACGCCGTTCCAGGTCTTCTGCCCCTGCCAGACGGCGCGGTAGCCCGCTCGCCGCAGCTCGGCCTCGGGAAAGGCCTCGTCGGCCGCCTTGAGCTCCTGCAAGCAGACGATGTCGGGCTTGGCGCGCTTCAGCCAGGCCAGCAGGTTGGGCAGGCGCCGGTTCACGTTGTTCACGTTGAAGGTGGCGATCTTCATGGCGTCAGCGATACCCCGCCGCCTGCAGCTCGAAGAGCTCGGCGTAACGGCCTTGCTGCGCCACCAGCTCCTCGTGCGTGCCCTGCGCCTCGACCCTGCCGTCGGCCAGCACGAGGATGCGGTCGGCCATGCGGACGCTGGAGAAACGGTGCGAGATCAGTACCGCGGTCTTGCCCTTGCTCAGCTCCTTGAAACGCTGGAACACCTCGAACTCGGCGCGGGCATCGAGGGCGGCGGTCGGCTCGTCGAGGATCAGCACCTCGGCCTCGCGCATATAGGCGCGGGCGATGGCGATCTTCTGCCATTCGCCGCCGGACAGTTCGACGCCGTTCTTGAAGCGCTTGCCGATCATCTGGTCGTAGCCGCGCGGTAGACTGGCGATCACCTCGTCGGCCTGGCTGCGGTTGGCGGCGCGCGCGATGCGTTCGTGATCGTCTCGCGCCTCGACCCGGCCGACAGCGATATTGTCGCCGGCCGGCAGGTTGTAGCGGACGAAATCCTGGAAGATGACGCCCATGCTGCCGCGCAGCTCGTCGAGCCCGTAGTCGCGCAGGTCGCGGCCGTCGAGCAGGATGCGGCCCTCGTCGGGGTCGTAGAGGCGCGTCAGCAGCTTCACCAGCGTGGTCTTGCCGGCGCCGTTCTCGCCGACCAGCGCGACCACCTCGCCGGCCTTCAGGGTGAAGGAGAGATGGCGCACCGCCCAGCGCTCGGCGCCGGGATAGATGAAGCCGACATCCTCGAACACGAAGCCTTCGCGAATGGGCTTGGGAAAGGGCAGGGGATCGGCCGGCGAGTGGATCTCCGGCCGAACCTCGAAGAAGGTGAAGAGATCGTCGAGGTAGAGCGCCTGGCCCGCCACCGAGGAGAAGCCGCTCAGCAGCGATTCGAGCAGGGTGCGCAGGCGGCGGAAGGAGCCCGCCAGGAAGGTGAGGTCGCCCACCGAGAATTCGCCGGTCAGCGTGCGCCACGCGATGTAGGCGTAGGCGAAGTAGTAGCCGATCGTGCCGATGGTGGTGAACAGCCCGCCCCAGCCGGCGCGGCGCAGTGCCAGGCGGCGGTTGGCGTCGTAGAACGAGGCGGCGAGGCTCCGGTAGCGATCGACCAGGAAATCGTGCAGGCCGAAGATCTTCACTTCCTTGGCGGTCTCGACGCTGGCCGCGGTCTGCCGGACATAGTCGAGCTCGCGCCGTTCCGGAGTCCGGCCGAAATCGAGTGAGTAGCTCTTGGCGTTGAAGTGCGCTTCGCCCAGGAACGCCGGCACCAATGCCACCAGCAGCAGAACGATCAGCCACGGCGCAAAGACGATCAGGCCCGCAGCCAGGCTCGCGACGGTGACGAGGTCCTGCGCCTGGGCGAAGAGCTGGCTCATCAGGGTCATGCGGCCGCTGGTCTGGCGGCGGGCGCGCTCGAGCTGGTCCTGGAACTCGGCATCTTCGAAATCCTCGAGGTCTAGCGTCGCCGCGTGCTCCATCAGCCGCACGCTCGAGCTGGTGCTGACCTGCTCGGCCAGCAGCCCATCGAGGAGCGTGACGATGCGCCCCAGCACGTCCGCGAGCACCGCCACCGCGAACTCGGCCAACAGCAGGAAGCCGAGCTTGTTGAGATGGCCGCTGTCGAGCCATTGCTGGAGCGTCGTCGGCTTGTCGGGAAGCTGCACCAGCATCACGACGTCGTCGATGATCAGCTTGCCGATATAGAGCGTCGCCACCGGCAGCAGCGCGCGCATCAGGCGGAGCAGGATGGTCGCGGCGGTGAGCGAGGGGCTGGTCGCCCACACCATGGCGAGGAAGGGCCGCAGGTTTCTGAGCGCGCCGACCCTCTCGCGGAAGGAGCTGGCGCTGATCGTCGAGGGTGAAGGCATCCCGGTCTAACCCCGGTAAAGGGGCGCGGGTTCCGGTTCAGCCATCGGGCAGGGACTGGGCATCCAGCCACTGCCGCGCGAGATGAAGTTCGCGGAAGATGGCGAGAGGCCGGCGCGCGGTCGCGGCGGCGGCGAAGATCTTCGCCTGTTCATAGCTGGTGTCGGAAGCGGCGACGATGGCCAGCGGTCCGATCTGGCCATGCTGGGCGTAGAGCACGACCCGGGCGCCCAGCGCCTGGAGATTTTCATTGCTGAGCGCGGTGGGTGTGTGCGTGATCTCGAAGATCTTGCGATAGCCTATCGCGCCGTCGGCTGTAACGCCGGCGAAATATCGCTCGATGTCGGCCACCGTCACCTGTTCCTTGGCGACGGCGACGACCAGTCGATCTGCATGTGAGATCGTCCATTGAACCGGCATGAGGCGAATTCTAGCACGGAACGGATGACGGGTGGGACCCGAAGACGGCATAGTGCCGCCGGGGGAGATACCATGAGCCTACGCGTTTTTGCCGCCGTTCTCGTTGCCTTGTTTCTGGCCGCCTTGGGGCCGGCCACTGCCGAAATCCTGCCGACCCCGCCGGGTTGGCAGATCGAGCGAGCCATCGTGCTGAGCCGCCATGGGGTGCGCTCGCCGACCGAGACCAACGAACAGCTCGACAGATACAGTGCAACGGCTTGGCCGGCCTGGCCGGTCGAGCCCGGCTTCCTCTCGCCGCGCGGCGAGGAGCTGATGCGGCTGATGGGTACCTATTATCGCGTGCTCTATGGTGGCCGCGGTTTGGTCCAGGCGGACGATTGCCCGACGATCGGCACGGTCGCTGCCTGGACGGACCTCACGCAGCGCACGCGCGCCTCCGGCGCGGCGATCCTGGCCGGCATGTATCCGCGCTGCGCCAACCTGCCGCTGCGCAACCAGGCGAATTTCACCCTGCCCGATCCCCTGTTCCATCCGCAGCCGACGGCCTCCTGCCCCATGGATGTCGCGTCCAACCGTACGGCGATCCTGGCGCGGCTGGGCGGCAGCTTCGCCTCGGTGCATCGCGACTATGCCCCCCAGATTTCGATGATGCAGTCGGTCCTGTGTCCGGCCGATGCCACGAAGTCCGCTGGCGGCGGAAGCTGCGGCGACATGAGCGCGCATAATCGCGTCGATGCCGGTTCGGACGGCTGGGTTTCGCTCAAGGGACCGCTCGGCTACGCCTCGACCGCCGCCGAGAATTTCCTGATGCAATCGGCCGACGGCATGCCGAAGAACCAGGTTGCCTGGGGCCGGATCGCACACGACGCGTCGTTGCGCGAGCTGCTCTCGTTGCATCAGCTCGATCAGGATCTTACCCAGAAGACCAAGCCGATCGCCCAGCAGCGCGGCTCCAATCTATTGTCGCAGATCGGCGCGATCCTGGTGAACGGCCACAATTTCCCGGGTCATGCCGCGACCGGCCAGCCCGTGCGTTTCGGCCTTCTGGTCGGGCACGAGAGCAACATCCACAACATCGCCGCACTGCTCAACCTGACCTGGCAGATTCCCGGCTTCCTCCCGGGCGAGGCATCGCCGGGCGGCGCGCTCGCCTTCGAGCAGTTCCGTGAAGTGCAGGGCGGGAAGCAGTATGTGCGCATCGCCTACTATGCCCAGACGCTGGACGAGATGCGCCGTCGCGCGCCGCTCAACTACCGCGACCCGCCGGGCATGACGCAGGTATCACTGCCCGCCTGTTCGGGAGAGCTGGTCGAGAATGCCTGCCCCTTGGAGACGTTCCTCAAGATCGTGAAGGCGGCGGTCGACCCGGCGTGTGTGACGGCCATCAACGGAAACTTCTAACGATCGGAAATCAGCCGCTCGCGGCCAAGCGCGGTAATGGCGTCGCCTTCGGGCGACGTCTCGATCAAGTTCAAATGAAGCAGACGGGTGCGATGCTCTTCGGGCATCGACAGCATCGTGCCGTCGCCCAATCCGCGCAAGGACGCGAGAGCAGCCTGAGTGAGCGGCGCAATCAGGCCTTTGGGCATAGTTCGAATATCTCTAGCCATATCGTGTATCACCTCAATCGTATTGAAGGTGATAACGGGTTGACGCTGCGAAAGTTGAAAGCGCAGAGCTCGAATACGCCGGGAACCGCCCCGACTTCGCCCTGTTTCGCGGACTGTTGCAATGGAGCGCGCAACTCCAGTTGCGCTCAAGCTTCGTTGATCAGCAAGACATGAGCGCAACTGGAGTTGCGCGCTCCAATGACCGCTACGCTTCGGCGGCGCGACGAGACGGCGGTTCGAGCAACGACACCAGCACGCGCTCCAGGGTCTCGGCTTCGAGCGGCTTGGGCAGCACGGGGATGTTGGCGTAGCGCCGGTCGATGCTGTCGCGTTGATAGCCGGTGATGAAGATGAACGGCACGCCGCGCGCGATCAGCAGGTCTGCCAGCGGATCGGCCAGCTCGCCGGCGAGATTGAAGTCGAGCAGCGCGCCGTCGAAGCGTTCGCTGCGCGCTGCCGCCAGGCCGTCGGCCAGCCCGCCATAGGGGCCGAGTACCGTGGCGCCCAGCTCTTCCAGGATGCGCTTGGCCATCATGCCGACCAGCACCTCGTCCTCGACCATCAGCAGCCGCCGGCCCGCAAGGCTGCGCGGCCGGCGGTCCGGCATCGCGCGCGGGCCTTCCGTCGCCGGCTTCGGCGTCGGTGTCGGGCCGACGATCTGGGCGCGCGGAATGGAGAGCCGGCAATGCAGGCCCTCGGGTCGCCATTCGTAGAGAACGCCGCCGCGAAATTGCGCCTCGATCGAGGAGCGCACGATCGACAGGCCGAAGCCCAGCGATTTGGGCTCGGCGGCGGGCGGCCCACCGGTCTCGGTCCAGTCGACGACAAGGGCTTGGTCGTCGATCGTCCAGACGAGGCGGAGGTGGCCGGTGTCGGTGGAGAGCGCACCGTACTTGGCGGCGTTGGTGGCGAGTTCGTGCAGGGCGAGCGCCACCGCCTGCGCGGTCGCTGGCAGCAGCATGGCCGGCGGGCCGCTGGCTTCGATACGCTGGCGGTGGTCGGTGCGGTAGGGTGCCAGTTCCTCGTCGACGATCTGACTGAGGTTCGCGCCCTGCCAGCGCGCTGCCGACAGGAGATTGTGCGTGGCGGCCAGCGCATGGATGCGGCCCTCGACCGTCGACACGAATTCCGGCGTGCTCTTGGCCTTGGTGAGGCGCAGCACCGACAGCACGACGGCCAGCATGTTCTTGGCGCGATGGTCGACCTCGCGTGCCAGCACGAGCTGGCGTTCCTCGGCGCGCTTGCGCTCGGTGATGTCGACGGTGACACCGTTCATCTGCGTGGCCTTGCCGTTGCCATCGCGCGAGATGACGCCGGCGCCGTAGCACCAGCGGATCTCGCCGCTCGGGCGGACGATGCGGAACTCGACCTGGAACCGGCTTTCGCCTGAGGCGGCGATGGCGGCGACCGCGATCTTCTCGCGGTCCTCCGGGTGCATCATCGCCTCGACGCGCTCGACCGTGGGCTCGAAGGTGGCGCGGTCGACGTCGAAGATGCGGTAGGCGCCGTCGTCCCACTCGATCCGGCCGGTGGCGACGTCGACCTCCCACGATCCCATGTCGCCGGCGCTGAGCGCGATCGAGCGGCGCTCCTCGCTGCGGCGGAGCTGCTCGGTCTGGGCCTCCAGCTCGGCGGTGCGCTCGGCGACGCGCTTCTCCAGCTCCTCGTTCATCGCCTCGAGCTGGCGGGTCTTGCGGTAGAGCTCGATGAAGACGCGGACTTTTGCGCGCAGCACCTCCGGGACAACGGGGACCGCCACATAGTCGACGGCGCCGATCTCGTAGCCGCGCAGATGGTCGGTCTCGGCGATCTGCACCGCCGAGACGAAGATGATGGCGAGCTTCTGGAAGCGCGGGTGCTCGCGGATCATGGCGGCGAGCTGGAAGCCGTCGATCTGCGGCATCACGACGTCGATCAGCACGACCGCGACGTCCTCCAGCTTGAGCAGCAGGCCCAGCGCCTCGTGCGGCGAGTTGGCCTTCACGAGGTTCTCGCCGAGCTCGCCGAGGATGACCTCGTAGCTCAGCAGCTTGGCCGGCTGATCGTCGATCAGCAGGATATTGACCTTGTCCATGGGAGCCGATGCGCGGGTCAAGGTCAGCGGTGCAGCCAGAGGCGCAGGGCCGAGAAGAGCTGTTCGGTGTTGACCGGCTTGGCGAGATAGTCGGACGCGCCGGCCTCCAGGCACTTCTCGCGGTCGCCCTTCATCGCCTTGGCGGTCAGCGCGATGATGGGCAGGCGGCGCAGCGCCGGCTTGCTGCGGATCAGCGCCATGGTCTCGTAGCCGTCCATCTCGGGCATCATGATGTCCATCAGCACGATCGATACGTCGGAGGATTTCTCCAGGATCGAGATGGCTTCGTGGCCGGTCGTCGCCGTCAGCACCCGCATGCCGCGCCGCTCCAGCGCGCTCGACAAAGCGAAGATGTTGCGGGCGTCGTCGTCGACTACCAGCACGGTGCGCCCGGCCAAGACCTCGTCGGAGCCGTGCAGGCGCTCCAGCATGCGCTGCTTCTCGGGCGCAAGTGCGGCCGCCGCGTGATGCAGGAACAAGGAGGTCTCGTCGAACAGCCGCTCGGGCGAGGCCGCACCCTTGACCACGATGCTGCGCGCCATCGAATGCAGCCGGCCTTCTTCCTCCGCGGTGAGGTCGCGTCCGGTGAAGACCACGACCGGCAGGTCGGCCAGCGTCGGGTTGGACTGGATGGCCTCCAGCACCTCGAAGCCCGACATGTCGGGCAGGCGCAGGTCGAGCACCATGCAGTCGTGCCGTTCGGTGCGCAGAAGTTCCAGGGCTTCCTGCCCCGTGCCCACCGTCGTGATCTCGACGTCGGGATGATCGAGCAGGGTGGCGACGCTCAGGCGCTCACCCTCGTCATCCTCGGCGATCAGCAACCGCTTGCGGCGCGGCTGGACGTAATCGTTGATGCGCGCCAGAGCGGCGCTCAAGCCCTCGGTGGTGGTGGGCTTGCTCAAATAGGAGAAGGCGCCGCGTGAAAGACCCTGCTGGCGGTCCTCGTCCATGGTGAGGATCTGAACCGGGATGTGGCGCGTCTCGAGTGTTCGCTTGAACTGGCTGAGCACGTTCCAGCCCAGCATGTCGGGCAGGAACACGTCGAGCGACATGGCGACCGGCTTGTACTGCAGCGCGAGGTCGAGCGCCTCGGCGCCGCGTGCCGTCACCACGGCCTTCAGCCCCGCGGCGTGCGCCGCATCGACCATGATGCCGGCATAGTTGGCATCGTCCTCGACGATCAGCAGGGTGCGGTCGCCCATCTGCAGCTCATGGCGGTCATCGGGGAACTGGTCGGCGAGATGCTCGGGCAGCGCCACCATCGGCAGCGGCTGCGAGCCCTGTCCCTGCGTCGGCTGGCGCAGGGCGGTGCGCGGGCCGGTGTACATCATCGGCAGGAAGAGCGTGAAGGTGCTGCCGACTCCCGGCGTGCTGCGCAGGGTGAGTTCGCCGCCCAGCAGGCTCGCCAGCTCGCGGCTGATCGCGAGGCCGAGACCGGTGCCGCCATACTTGCGGCTGGTGCTGGCATCGGCCTGCTGGAAGGCCTCGAACACGATCTTCTGTTTCTCCATCGGGATGCCGACGCCGGTATCGGTCACCTCGAATGCCACGACCGAACTCGCCTGGTTGAGCGCGGCATTGTCGGGCCGCCAGCCCGCGGTCATCGGTACGGCGCGCAGCCGAACGCTGCCCTCGGCGGTGAACTTCATGGCGTTGGACAGCAGGTTCTTCAGGATCTGCTGCAGGCGCTTGGAATCGGTGACGATGGACCGGCCGAGATGCGGATCGGCCTGGACCTCGAAGGTGAGGCCCTGCGACTCCGCCTGGTGGCGGAACGGGCGGGCCACCGTCTCCAGCACGTTGGCGAAATAGATCTCCTCGGCATCGACGGTGACGGTGCCGGATTCGATCTTGGAGAGATCGAGGATGTCGCTGATCAGGTTGAGCAGGTCGGTGCCGGCGCCGTGGATGGTGCGGGCGAACTCGACCTGCTTGGCGCGCAGGTTGCCGTCGGGATTATCGGCGAGCTGCTGGCCCAGGATCAGGATCGAGTTGAGCGGCGTGCGCAGCTCGTGGCTCATATTGGCCAGGAACTCCGACTTGTAACGTGAGGTCAGTGCCAGCTCCGAGGCCTTCTCCTCGACGGCGCGGCGGGCCTGCTCGATCTCCTGGTTGGCGCGCTCGACCTCGGCGTTGCGTTCGGCGAGCTGCGCGGCCTTCTGTTCGAGCTGGTCGTTGGTCTGCTGCAATTCGCCCTGTTGGCTCTGCAGCTCGCCGGCGAGCTTTTGCGACTGCTGCAGCAGGCTCTCGGTCTGCATCGTGGCCTCGATCGAGTTCAGCACGATGCCGATCGAGGCGGTGAGCTGTTCGAGGAAGGCGATCTGCAGTTCGGTGAAGGTGTTGAGCGAGGCCAGCTCGATCACCGCCTTGACCTGGCCTTCGAACAGCACCGGCAGCACGACAAGGCTCTTCGGCACGGCGCGGAACAGGCCCGAGGTGATAGGCCGTGCCGCTTCCGGCATGGTCGAAATGTGGATCGGCCGTCCATCGGCGGCGCACTGGCCGATCAGGCCTTCGCCGACGCCCACGATCTCGGGATGGCCGTCGCCCACGGCATCGGCATAGACCGAAAGAAGACGCAGCAGGCGTTGCGAGCCGTCGTCCTGGGTCTGGTAGATCACCGCCTGATGGGCTTCCACGAGCGGGGTCAGCTCGCTCAGGATCAAGCGGCCGACCGTGCCGAGGTCCCGCTGGCCCTGCAGCATGTTGGTGAACTTGGCGAGGTTGGTCTTCAGCCAGTCCTGCTCGGTGTTGCGCTCCGTCGTGAGACGGAGGTTGTCGATCATGGTGTTGAGCTTGTCCTTGAGCTCGGCGACTTCGCCCAGCGCATCGACCTGGATGGAGCGCGTCAGGTCGCCCTTGGTGACCGCGGTCGCCACCTCGGCGATGGCACGCACCTGGGTGGTGAGGTTGGCCGCCAGCATGTTCACGTTGCCGGTCAGGTCCTGCCATGTGCCGGCGACGCCCGGCACCTGCGCCTGGCCGCCGAGCTTTCCTTCGGTGCCGACCTCGCGCGCCACGCGGGTGACCTCGCCGGCGAAGCCATTGAGCTGATCGACCATCGTGTTGATGGTCTCCTTGAGCTGCAGGATCTCGCCGCGCACATCGACGGTGATCTTCTTGGAAAGGTCGCCCGTCGCGACGGCGGTGGTCACCTCGGCGATATTGCGCACCTGGGTCGTGAGGTTGGCGGCCAGCAGGTTGACGTTATCGGTGAGGTCCTTCCAGATGCCGGCGACGCCCGGCACCTGCGCCTGTCCGCCGAGCTTGCCCTCGGTGCCGACCTCGCGCGCGACGCGGGTCACTTCGCCGGCGAAGCCGTTCAGCTGGTCGACCATCGTGTTGATGGTGTCCTTGAGCTGCAGGATCTCGCCACGCACGTCGACGGTGATCTTCTTCGACAGGTCGCCGGTCGCGACGGCGGTGGTCACGTCGGCGATGTTGCGGACCTGGGTCGTGAGGTTGGCGGCCAGCAGGTTGACGTTGTCGGTGAGGTCCTTCCAGGTGCCGGCGACGCCGGGCACCTGGGCCTGTCCGCCGAGCTTGCCCTCGGTGCCGACCTCGCGCGCGACGCGCGTCACTTCGCCGGCGAAGCCGTTCAGCTGGTCGACCATCGTGTTGATGGTGTCCTTGAGCTGCAGGATCTCACCGCGCACGTCGACGGTGATCTTCTTCGACAGGTCGCCGTTGGCGACGGCCGTCGTCACCTCGGCGATGTTGCGTACCTGGCCGGTGAGGTTGGTGGCCATGAAGTTGACGTTGTCGGTAAGGTCCTTCCAGGTGCCGGCGACGCCGGGCACCTGGGCCTGGCCGCCGAGCTTGCCCTCGGTGCCGACCTCGCGCGCGACGCGGGTCACTTCGCCCGCGAAGGAGTTGAGCTGATCGACCATCGTGTTGATGGTCTCCTTCAGGCGCAGGATCTCGCCCGAGGCATCGACGGTTATCTTTTTGGACAGATCGCCACCTGCCACCGCGATGGTGACGTCGGCGATGTTGCGCACCTGGGTCGTGAGGTTGGCGGCCAGCAGATTGACGTTGTCGGTGAGATCCTTCCAGGTGCCGGCAACGCCGGGCACCTGGGCCTGGCCGCCGAGCTTTCCTTCGGTGCCGACCTCGCGCGCGACGCGGGTCACTTCGCCGGCGAAGCCGTTGAGCTGATCGACCATCGTGTTGATGGTCTCCTTGAGCTGCAGGATCTCGCCGCGCACATCGACGGTGATCTTCTTCGACAGGTCGCCGGTCGCGACGGCGGTGGTCACCTCGGCGATGTTGCGCACCTGGGCGGTGAGATTGGTCGCCATCGAGTTGACGTTGTCGGTGAGGTCCTTCCAAGTGCCGGCGACGCCCGGCACCTGGGCCTGGCCGCCGAGCTTGCCTTCGGTGCCGACCTCGCGCGCCACGCGGGTGACCTCGCCGGCGAAGCCATTGAGCTGGTCGACCATCGTGTTGATGGTGTCCTTCAGCTGCAGGATCTCGCCGCGCACGTCGACGGTGATCTTCTTGGAAAGATCGCCGCGCGCCACGGCGGTGGTCACGTCGGCGATGTTGCGCACCTGGTCGGTCAGGTTGCCGCACATGGCGTTCACCGAGTCGGTGAGGTCCTTCCAGGTGCCGGCGACGCCCGGCACGATCGCCTGGCCGCCGAGCTTTCCTTCGGTGCCGACCTCGCGCGCCACGCGCGTCACTTCCGAGGCGAAGGAGCGCAGCTGGTCGACCATCGTGTTGATGGCTTCCTTGAGCTGCAGGATCTCGCCGCGCACGTCGACGGTGATCTTGCGCGACAGGTCGCCGTTGGCCACCGCGATGGTCACGTCGGCGATGTTGCGCATCTGGGCCGTCAGGTTGTTGGCCATCGAGTTGACGCTCTCGGTCAGCTCGCGCCACACGCCCGTGACTTCGCTGACCTTGGCCTGGCCGCCCAGCTTGCCCTCGGTGCCGACCTCGCGCGCCACGCGCGTCACCTCGGAGGTGAACACCGAGAGCTGCTTGATCATGGTGTTGACGATGGTGGCGGCGCGCAGGAACTCGCCCTTCAGGGGGCGGCCGTCGACGTCGAGGCGCACCGTCTGCAGCAGGTCGCCCTGCGCCACGGCGCCGATCACGCGGGTGACCTCCGTGGTCGGCCAGACCAGGTCGTCGATCAGCGTGTTGACCGAGCCTTCCATCTCGCCCCAGGCGCCGGCCGACAGGCCGAACTTCATCCTCTGGCGGGTGCGGCCCTGCTCGCCGACCGCCTTGCCGATGCGCTCAAGCTGCCGGGCCATACTTTCGTTGCCGGCGGCGATGTCGTTCACGACAGCCGCGATCTTGCCCAGGGTTCCGTCATGGTCGCCGGTCAGGCGGGCCGAGAAGTCTCCGCTGCGCAGGGCTTCGAGCACCCCCAGCAAGTCGCGAAGATCGGTCGAGGGCGGCAGGCCGCGGCGTGGGGAAGGAGGGGTCGCGGCGGTTGGTCCAATGGCTAGCGAAGAGCCGGCGTCAGCAGTCATGCAGTAAGCCCCCTCGTATGGGAGCATGGCGTGCGGATTTTTTTCAGTTCTTTTGGAACCCGTTCCGCCCGCGGTCAGACCTCCCGCAACGGAAGACAACGCCGCTCGTCGCGCCGGGTTGCATGGACTTTCGAAGTAGGCCTAAAGTGTGGTCAGACCACGGACTGACCAAGGCTCAGATGCTCCATATCGTCCGGCAAGATAATGAGGAAACGCCAAGCGGCGCAGACCGCGTCTTCACCTTCTTCCGCGACCGGCTTCTGTCGGGTGAGCTGAAGGCGGGCGACCGGCTGCTGGGCGAGCGCGAGCTGGCGCTGGCGCTTGGGGTCAGCCGGCCGGTGCTGCGCGAGGCACTGCGGTCGCTCGCCATGCTGGGCCTGCTCGACATCCGCCACGGGCGCGGCGCCTATGTCCGTTCGGCCGACGCCTCGGTCCTGGGCCAGGCGCTGACCCTCTGTCTGGCGCCCGAGCCCAACATCCTCGACGACGTCCTGCAGGCCCGCATCGCCATCGAATGCCAGGCCATCCGCTTGGCCTGCCTCAGAGCCAGCGAACGCGACCTGCAGGCCATCGCGGCCCTGCTCGATACGCTGGTCGACTCGCTCGACGATCCGGAGCGCGGCGGCGGTGCCGACTACGCGTTCCACCTGGCCATCGTGCGGGCGAGCGGCAGCGGCGCGCTGATGAAGATCTACGAGGCGATCTCGCCCCTGCTGATGCGCAGCCATGTCGAGCGCCGGCGCGACACGTTCCGCGAGCCCGCCATCACCTCGGGCCTCGTCGATGCCCATCGCCAGGTTTTCCTGGCGCTGGCGGAGCGCAATCCCGACGAGGCCGAACGGCGGCTGCGCGCGCATTTCGAGATTGGCGACGGGCTGCGTCGCAACAACCTGATCTCAACCTACCAAACACAGGGCACGAACCCATGAAGATCGTCGTCGGATCGGATCACGCAGGCTTCCCGATGAAGGCCGAGCTGCTCGCTTTCCTGCGCGAGCGCAGGCACGAGGTCGAGGATGTCGGCTCCTACGATCCCAACCCGGTCGACTTCCCCGACGTCGCGCGCAAGGTCGCCGCGGCGATCACCTCAGGGACTGCCGAGCGCGGCCTGATGGTCTGCGGCACCGGCGTCGGCGCCTCGATCGGCGCCAACAAGATGAAGGGCATCCGCGCCGCGGTGTGCCACGACGTGCATTCGGCGCACCAGTGCGTCGAGCATGACGATGTGAACGTCATGTGCATCGGCGCGCAGATCGTCGGTCCCTGGCTCGCCAAGGACCTGATCGCGGCCTACCTCGACGCCAAGTTCTCGACGGCGGAGGAGTTCCGCCGGCGCGTGGCAAAGCTCGCGGAGATGGATGCGGGCCGCTAGAGTCCGGAAAACGACAAAACGAAAACGGAGGAAACGATGAAAAAGATAATGACGGCCGTCGCGATTGCGGCGGTGGCAATGATGGGCGTCGCCCAGATGGCACACGCCGATGCGCTCGACGATATCAAGAAGTCGGGCAAGATCCGCATCGCCGTCGATCTCGGCGTGCCGCCCTACGGCATGACCGACGACAAAATGCAGCCGACCGGCTCGGACATCGAGACCGCCAAGCTGCTCGCCAAGGACTGGGGCCTGCAGTTCGAGCATGTGCCGACCACCGGCGCCTCGCGCATTCCCTCGCTGCAGACCGGCAAGGCCGATCTCGTGATCTCGACCCTGTCGATCACGCCGGAGCGCGCCAAGGTCATCGACTTCTCGCTGGGCTATGCCGTCCTGCGCACCGTCATTGCCGCGCCCAGGAGCGTGAACGTGAAGAGCCTCGCCGACCTGGACGGCAAGACCGTCGGCACCGTGCGCGGCACGACGCATGACACCCAGCTCACCAAGGAAGGCCCCAAGGGCATGAAGCTGGTGCGCTACGAGGACGACGCCACCGAGGCGCAGGCGTTCCTGAGCGGCCAGGTCGACATCTTCTCGACGGCCGAGCTTCTGGTCGCGCCGATCGACAAGAAGAACCCGGCCCGCCAGGTCGAGGTCAAGTTCGTGCTCGACACCTTCAAGCTCGCCGTCGGCGTCAAGAAGGACGAGACGCGGCTGGTCGAGGAGGTCAACAAGTGGATCCTGGCCAACCTCAAGAACGGCAAGCTCGACGAGATCTACAAGAAGTTCCACGGCAACGGCCTGCCGGAAGTGATCCTGAACCAGAAGTAGCCGGCGAGAAGGGCGGCAGGCACCTAAGCCATGTCGTACAAGTTCGATTTCGCCTTCCTGGCCGACAGGTGGCCCGACTTCGTGGCTGGGGCCTGGCTCACCATCCAGCTCACCGTGGCGTCGATCGCGCTGGGCTTCGTGGTGGGCACGGTCTGTGCGCTGGCCCGCGTCTATGGCGGGCCGGTGCTGCGGCGGCTGGTCGGCATCTATGTCGAGACGATCCGCAACACGCCGCTGCTGATCCAGATCTTCATCGTCTATTTCGGCCTGTCGAGCCTCGGCCTGAAGCTCAGCGCCGAGGTCTCCGCCATCGTGGCGCTCACGGTCAACATGGGCGCCTATACGACAGAGATCATGCGGGCCGGCATCCAGTCGATCCAGCGCACGCAGCTCGAAGCCGCCGATTGCCTGGGCCTCACGAAGCTGCAGACAATCCTTCATGTCGTGCTGCTGCCGGCGATGGAGCGCGTCTATCCAGCACTCTCCAGTCAGTTCGTCCTGCTGATGCTGGCTTCGTCCATCACCTCGCAGATCTCGGCCGAGGAGCTGACGGCGACCGCGAATCTCGTCCAGTCCGACACCTACCGCAGCTTCGAGGTCTACATGATCGTGGCGGTGGTCTATCTCGCTTTGTCGGCCCTTTACCGGCTCGCGCTGTGGGCGATCGGTCTGGTGCTCTTCGAGCGCCGCCGTCGGCTGGGCACGCCGCTGTGATCCAGCTCAGCGCCAACCATATCCTCTATCTCGTCGAAGCGGCGCGTTGGACGATCCTGCTGTCGCTGATCGCCTTCGTGGGCGGTGCGCTGGTCGGGTTGCCGCTGGCCCTGATGCGCGTGGCCCGGTCACGCCTTCTGCGCGGCCTCGCCAGCATCTACATCCAGATCGTCCAGGGCACGCCGCTGCTGATCGTGCTGTTCCTGTCCTACTTCGGCCTCGGCATCGTGGGCTTCAAGCTCGACCCGCTGGTCGCCGCCGGCCTCTCCCTCACGATTTACGCCGCGGCCTTCCTCGCGGAGATCTGGCGCGGCTGCATCGAGGCGGTGCCGAAGACCCAGTGGGAGGCGTCGGACTGCCTGGGCCTGAACGCTTTCCAGCAATATGCCTACGTGATCCTGCCGCAGGCCATACGCATCGCCACGCCGCCCACCGTGGGCTTCATGGTGCAGATCGTGAAGAATACCTCGCTCGCCTCGGTGATCGGCTTCGTCGAACTGGCGCGGGCCGGACAGATCGTCAACAACTCGACCTTCGAGCCGTTCGCGATCTTCGCCATCGTCGGCGCGATCTATTTCGCCATCTGCTATCCGCTGTCGCTGGCGAGCCGCCATCTCGAGAGGAAGGCCCATGCCGGGAGAAGCTGACGCCGTGATCCGCGTCAATGACGTGGTGAAGGAATTCGGCCCTTTGCGCGTGCTCGACGGCGTCGGCTTCGACGTGTCGCGTGGGCAGACCGTGGCGATCGTCGGCCGAAGCGGTTCGGGCAAGAGCACGCTGCTGCGCTGCATCGCCGGACTGGAGTCGATCCAGGGCGGCGCCATCGAGGTCTGCGGCCATGCGGTCGGCCGGCCGGGCAGCGAGGCGCGTGCCCAGTTGCGGCGTGACGTCGGCATGGTGTTCCAGAGCTACAATCTCTTCCCGCATCTCACGGTCGAGCGGAACATCACCCTGGCGCTGACCCTGGTGAAGAAGCAGCCGAAGGAAGAGGCAAAGAGGATCGCCGCGGAGGTGCTGGGCCTGGTCGGCCTCACCGACAAGCTGCTGGCCTATCCCGAGCAGCTCTCGGGCGGGCAGCAGCAGCGCGTCGCCATCGCGCGCTCGCTGGCGCTGAAGCCGCAGGTGATGCTGTTCGACGAAGTGACCTCGGCGCTCGACCCCGAACTCACCGCCGAGGTGCTGGCGGTGATGGAGGATCTCGCCCGGCGCGGCATGACGATGATCACCGTCACGCACGAAATGGGCTTCGCCCGCCGCGTGGCCGATCTCGTCGTGTTCATGCATCGCGGCAGGGTCTGGGAGATCGGTCCCACGGCCGAACTGTTCGCCGACCCGAAGACTGCTGAGTTCAGGCAGTTCGTCGGCAGCGAACTTTAGGCGTCACTGCCCGGTGAACTGCATCGCCTCGCGGCGGCCGGCCTGTTCGTTGGCCATCATCACCAGACCGTAGGTCACCACCAGGGTGAACACGATCGTGGCGTAGAGCGTGTAGGGATGCGTTGCCGCCGCCGCGCCCTCGGGCAGGACGTGGATCACTTCCAGGCCCAGTACGCCGGCGCGGACGACGCGCGCGACGCCGAGGCCGACGAAGGCAAGTGCCGCGGGCAGGCGGCTGCGCAGATTGTCCGTGTGGCGGCCCTGCCAGATCTCCCCGGCCGAAGCGAGGCCCAGCAGGCCGAGGAACAGGGAAAAGGGAATCGACGCCGCCTGCAAGCCCGCGCCGAGCGCGCGCAGCACGATGAACAGGGCGAGAAACGAGACGCTGACCGTAACGGAGGCGACGACCAGCCGGCTCAGGTTTTTGCGGCGCTGATTGGCGAAGCGCAGGCTCAGCCACATGCCGGCAAAGCCCGCGACGATCACCATGTCGGCGGCGAGGGTCAGGGCGATATCAGCCTGCGAACCGCGGAAGCGCAGGATGAGGGCGCCGAAGCTGGTCAGGAGCAGGGCGGTTGCCCAAGCGCGCAGCCCCGGCGCCTCGCGATGGTAGTACCAGGTCAGGAGCGCAGCACCGGCACCGGCGACCGTAACGATGCCGCCGATCAGGTAGAGCGTCTTGACGTTTAGTTCCATGAACGTCAGGCGGGCGGCGCGACGGACAGGCCCTTGACATTGTGGCGATCGATGAAGCTCTGGACCATGCCGGACTTCTTCGCCTTCTCGACGAAATCGGCGAGGAAGGCCGCGCCCTCGACATTGGCCTTGGCCGTGCCGACGGCCTGCTGGACCGCCGTGAACTTGCCGTCGAGGATCTTGAGGCCTGGCGCCTTCTCGACATCCTTGAGGAGGCCGGGGCGGAGACCCGCCAGCACCTCGAGCTTGTCGGACATGAACTTCTCATAGGCGGCATCAAGGCCGGCCACCTGCACCAGCGTGGCGTTCTTGATGTTGTTCACCAGCCACAGGTCGTAGGCCGAGCGGGCCGACACGGCGATGCGCACGCCCTTCTTGTCGACGTCGGCGATCGATTTGATCGGCGAGCCCTCGGGCACCATGTAGGTCGCCTCGATCTCGACATAGGCGGCGGTGAACTGGATCTTCTCGGCGCGCTGCGGCTCGGCGCCGATCAGGCCGATGTCCCACACGTCCTTGCCGACCTGGTCGCCCAGCTCGCCCGGCGTCTTGAAGGGGACGTAGTGCACGGGCACGCCCAACGCGGCCGCGATCTCGCGGGCCATGTCGGGCGCGACACCGACCGGTTCGGACTTTTCGCTGCGGCCGGTGACCAGCAGGAAGTTGGAGAGGTTGATACCGGCGCGCAGGACACCGGTGGGGGCAAGTTGGGCTCGGGCTTTATCGGTCATGGCCGCAGTCTATGGCCAACCGGCGCCGGATGGTAGGTTGATGAGCATGTCCAAGGAGCTCACCGCCCGCCTCCGGTCGATCTGCCTCGCGCTGCCCGAGGCCACCGAGAAGGAGGCCTGGGGCGACCCGACCTTCCGGGTGCGCGACAGGATTTTCGCCATGGAGAAACGCGGCGATGGCCGCGTGTCGGTCTGGTGCAAGGCCGCGCCCGGCAGCCAGGCGATCCTGGTGGGCGCCGATCCCGTACTCTTCTTCGTGCCACCCTATGTCGGAGCGAAAGGCTGGATCGGCATGCGGCTCGACGCCAGGCCCGATTGGACCGAGGTCGCAGCGATTGTGCAGCGCAGCTACCGGCTCATCGCCCCGAAGAAGCTTGCGGCGCAGCTAGGCGAAATTGATACCGTCCAATCGCAGCGCCGGCTCGCCCGTTCGGGGTAGACTTGAGATCATGACAGCAGAAATCATCGTCGAGACCACCGCCGGCAAGATCCGCGGCACGAGCGATCGTGGCGTCGAGATCTTCAAGGGCATTCCCTATGCCGAACCGCCGCTCGGCGACCTGCGCTTCCGGCCGCCGCGCAAGCCCAAGCCCTGGACAGGAGTCCGCGACACGCTCGACTACAGCAACATGGCCGTGCAGAGCCAGAACGTCTTTGCGTTGCCCGACGACCTGCTGCGCATCTTCACGCTCGCCGGCAAGCAGAAGCTCGACGAGGACTGTCTTTATCTCAACGTCTGGACCTCAGGGCGCGAGGGAGCGGACAGGCCTGTGCTGTTCTGGTGCCATGGCGGCGCCTTCATCACCGGCTCGGGCTCGTCGCCCTGGTCCGACGGCGCCAATCTTTGCCGGCTCGACGATGTCGTGGTCGTCTCGTTCAATCATCGCCTGGGCGCGCTGGGCTACCTGCATCTCGAGGACATTGCCGAGGGCTTCGAGCGGTCGGGTCTTGCAGGCGTGCTCGACATCGTGGCCGCGCTCGAATGGGTGCGCGACAACATCGCCCGCTTCGGCGGCGATCCGCACAATGTCACGATCTTCGGCGAATCGGGAGGCGGCGCGAAGGTGAGCGTGCTGATGGCCATGCCGCCGGCCCGGGGCCTGTTCCACAGGGCCATCATCCAGAGCGGGCCGGCCGTGCAGATGGCCAACCGCGCCGACGGCACCAGGACGGCGCGCGAGATGCTGGAGCATCTCGGTCTCGACGTCAGCAAGGCGGGCGAGTTGCGACACATGCCGGCGGCGAAACTGCTCGAAGCCCAGGTCAAGGTGCTGGCGGGCGTCAGTCGCGCCGCCTTCGCCGACCGGCGACGGCTCGGCTTCAACCCGGTGATCGACGGCACGCTGTTTCCGGGCGGGCCCTTCGCGCCGCATGCGCCGCTGACCTCGACCAACGTCCCGCTGATGATCGGCAGCAACAAGGACGAGATGACCCTGTTCCTCGGCCACATGCCGTGGGTTGCCGACGCTACCTTCGAGAGCTTGCCTGAATCGCTGACGCCGTATCTCGGGGCTCGGGCCGCCGAAATCGTCGCCACCTATCGCAAGGCGCAGCCGAAGCTGCGGCCCGACGAGATCGCCATCGCCATCGTCTCCGACCAGGGCGTCCGCGTCCCGTCGCTCCTGATGGCGGAGCGCAAGCTGGCGCAGGAAGCCGCCCCGGTCTTCGTCTATCTCTTCGCCTGGGAGACGCCGGTGCTGGGCGGCCGGCTGCGCTCCTGCCACACGCTCGAGATTCCCTTCGTCTTCTCCAACCTCGAAACGGCCGAGCTGACCGGTGACGATCCCGAGCGCCTGTCGCTCGGCGAGACGATGAGCCGGGCGTGGATCGCCTTCGCCAGGAACGGCAATCCCGAGCATCCTGGCCTGCCGGTATGGCCCGCCTATACGGCGGCCATGCGCGCCACCATGATTTTCGACACGGTATGCCACCTCGACATCGACCCGCAGGGCACGGAGCGGCGGGTCTGGGAGACAAAGTAATGAAGATCACCGACGTCACGCTGACGCTGTTCGCCTGGGACGACATCCCGCCCACGACCTACGGCGCGCATACCGGCCGCTTCTCGGGCAAGAGCGCGCTCGGCCTGCTGCGCATCGTCACCGACGAAGGGCTCGAAGGCCATGCCTTCCTGGGCTCGGCGATGAATCCCGCGACGACGGACGGACAGGGGCTGATCTCGCATATCAAGCCGGTGCTGATCGGCAAGGACCCGTTCCAGCGCGAGCACATCAACCAGGAGATATGGAAGCGCCAGCGTTCGGCCGGCGTGCGCGCCATCGGCGCGGTCGACGTGGCGCTGTGGGACCTGGTCGGCAAGGCGATGGGCCAGCCGATCCACCGCCTGCTCGGCACCTATCGCGAGACCGTGCCGGCCTATGCCAGCTCCGCTGTTCTCGCCTCGCCCACGGAGTACGCCGAGGAGGCGATGCGCTTCAAGGAGTACGGGTGGGCCGCCTACAAGATCCATCCGCCGACGCGCTGGCGCGAAGACATCAAGGTCTGCGAGGCGGTGCGCCGCGCCGTCGGCGACTACACGATCATGCTCGATTCGACCTGGAGCTACGACTATCCGGCCGCCATCCGCGTCGGCCGCGCCGTCCAGGAGATGGGCTTCTACTGGTACGAGGACCCGCTCGCCGACCAGGACATCTACAACTACACCAAGCTGAAGCAACAGCTCTCGATCCCGATCATGGCGACCGAGTACCCGCAGACCGGCCTCGATTCGTACCAGCCCTGGATCCTGCAGCAGGCCACCGACTATCTGCGCGGCGACGTGGCCGTGAAGGGCGGCATCACCACGCTGGTGAAGACCGCGCATCTCGCCGAAGCCTTCCGCATGAACTACGAGGTCCATCACGGCGGCAACTCGCTGAACAACGTCGCGAACCTCCATGTCATCGCCGCGATCCGCAACACCGAGTTCTTCGAGGTGCTGCTGCCCGATGGCGCGCAGAAGTACGGCCTCGAGAAGGACATCACCGTCGGCCGTGACGGCATGGTCCGGGTGCCCAGCGGCCCGGGGCTCGGCGCGGCCATTGATTTCGCACTGATCGAGCGCAAGAAAGTTGCCGTCCTGAGCTGAGATCGGCGGGCTTCAGGGCGCAACTCCTCCGGAACGGGCGGCGTTGCTGGGACATCCCAATTCAAGAGGAGGTCCCGATGATCAAGCGTACGCTGTTCACACTCGCCCTGATCGCTTCCGCCGGTGCTGCCTATGCGCAGGGCGAGCCGGCCGATCCCTATGGCCGTCCGTTGATCGGTCGCGAGGACTGGGTCCGTCAGCCGGGCGACCAGCCGGGTGTGAAATCAGGCATGGGCCAGCAGCCCATGGGTCAGCAATCGTCGCGGCCGGCGCCGATGGCGTCAGCCCCGATGACTCCGGATATGGCCGCTGCACCGGCTCCGATGGCGAGCAGCCCGTCGGTGGCCGGTGAGCCGCGCGATCCCTACGGCCGTCCGCTGATCGGCCGCAACGACTGGGTCCGCCAGCCGGGCGATCAGCCGGGGCCGGCCAGGTAAGAACGCTACTCGGCGCGGATGTTGTTGGCGTCGATGACGGTCTTCCACTTGGTGCGATCGCGCAGAATGGTGGCCTTCATCTCGTCGATACTCCCGCCGGTCGGCTGGAAGCCGAGCGAGATCAGCTTCTCGGCAAAGGCCGGATCCTTCACCAGCTTGTTCACCTCGGCGTTCAGCCGGTCGACCACCTCCTGCGGGGTGCCGGCCGGTGCGCCGAGGCCGAACCAGTTGTCGGCTCGATAATCGGGCAGGCCCGACTGCGCGATCGTCGGCACGCCGGGCAGGACCGGTGACGGCGGAACGCTTGTAAAGGCGACCGCCCGGACCGCACCCGAATTTATGTGCGGCAGGATTTCCGCGAGATTGCCGAACATCATGTCCACGCGTCCCGCGACGATCTCGGCGATGGCCGGCGGTCCGCCGCGAAACGGCACGTGCAGCATGTCGATGTTCGCCATGTAGGTGAACTGCGCGGCCCACAGGTGATAGGAGCCGCCGACTCCCGACGAGGCATAAGTGAGCTTGCCGGGATTGGCCTTCGCGGCCTTGATCACATCCTCGACCGTCTTGAAGTCCGTTTTCGGCGAGACGTAGAGCAGGTTGTCGAGACCGGCGATGATCACGATCGGCACCAGATCCTTGTCCGGATCGATGTTGACCTTGTTGCCCGGCATGATCGGCGACGTGCAGGCCATGTTCATCGTGTAGAGCAGGATCGTGTAGCCGTCGGGCGGGGATGCTGCGACCGCCTGAGCGGCGATCATGCCGGTCGCGCCGGTGCGATTCTCGACCAGCATCTGTTGGCCGAGTGCCGCGCTCAGCCGTTCGGCGACCAGGCGGGCCAGAATGTCGGCGCCGCCTCCCGGTGGGAAACCGTTGATCAGCTTGATCGGCTTGCTGGGCCAGGCCTGCGACCAGGCGCTCGGCACGGCGACCGTCAGCGACAGAATTGTCGCAACGGCCAGTCTCACAAAGTTTCGCATTTTCCTGTTCCTCACACGGGCTGATATGAGGGGAAGGGCCGGGGGTCGACAAGCGCCGGCGATGACGTGGTTTCAGGGAGCGAACAATCGATATCTATATCGACGCCGATGCCTGCCCGGTGAAGGCGGAGGTCTATCGCGTGGCGGAGCGCTACGGGCTCAAGGTCTTCGTCGTGGCCAATTCCTACATCAACGTACCGCGCGATTCGCGCATCGAACGGGTCGTCGTGAGCGACGGCTTCGATGCGGCCGACGACTGGATCGCCGAGCGGGCCGGGCCCGACGATATCGTGATCACCTCGGATATCCCGCTGGCCGATCGCAGCCTGAAGAAGGGCGCTTCGGTGATCGGTTCGACCGGCGTGCCGTTCACGACCTCATCGATCGGCATGGCCATGGCGAGCCGCGAGCTGATGTCCAACCTGCGGGCGATGGGCGAGGTGACGGGCGGACCGAAGCCCATGGCGGCACGCGACCGCTCGCGCTTCCTCTCGGCGCTCGACGAGACGATCCAGAAGATCCGGCGTCGTCGCTCCTAACGGCGGTCGAGCCAGACGTCCTCGAAGCGGAAGCCGTTGTAGGAGCTGTTGGTCTGAGGGACGTAGCCCTGCACATAGGGCTGCCAGCAGGTCGCGGCGCGGTTCCACATCAGGGGCGGGCGGGCGCTGTCGGCCAGCAGCTTGGCGTCGATGTCCCAGGCGAGGCGGCGGCGCTTCTCGACGTCGAGTTCCGAGGACTGCGCCTCGAACAGGCGCTCGATCTCGGGATTGCAGTAGTGGTTGTAGTTGCGCTCCGACCGGCAGGAGAAGGTCTCGTAGAAGACCTGATCGGGATCGTCGACGGCGTTGCCGGTCGTCTCGATCGCCAGCGCATAGTCGCGGCGCTGCAGGCGGGTGAACCAGTGCACCGTCTCGACGATGTCGAGCGTCGGCTCGATGTAGATTTCCTGGAGCTGGGTGGCCAGCACGGCGGCCGGGCTGCGATACAGCGAGACGGCACGGGTGAAGATCTTGAGCGGCAGCGGCTTGCCCGGCCCGTAGCCGGCCTTGCTCATGAGCTCGCGCGCTTCCTCGCGGTTCTTCTCGATGTTTCCATTGAAGCCGGGCATTCCGGCCAGCGCCTCGGACGCCATGCCCCAGCGTCCCTCGGGTGGCGGCTGCAGATGGCCGCCGATCATGCCGCCGCCTTCGAGGGAATCCATGAAGGCCTGGCGATCGAGCGCCAGCACGAGGGCGCGGCGAATGTCGGGATTGTCGAACGGTGGCGCGTCGCGATTGAGCAGCAGGTTTGTGTTGTTGTTCATCGCCGTCATCTCGCACATCACGCGGGGCGACTGGCGCTTGACGTCGCGAAGCTGCGTCATCGAGACGTCGTTCGGGAAGGTCATGTCGTAGCGGCCGGCGACGAAGCTCAGCAGCGCCGTCGAGCGGCTGGCCACCACCGAGAACTCGATGGCATCGAGATAGGGACGGCCGGACTTCCAGTAGTCGGGATTGCGCACGAGCCGGATGCGGTCGAACTGGTTGAAGCTTTCGAGCTTGAACGGCCCGGTGCCGACCGGCTTCACCCGCATCTGCGCCAGCGGCACGTGGCAGGGATAGATCGGCGTGAGGCCAGACGCCAGCATGGGCAGCAGCGACGGCTGCGGCCGGTTGAGATGGATCGTGACCTCGTAGTCGCTGGGCGCCTGGATGAAGTTGATGTTGCCGAACCAGGCATTGCGCGGATTGGTGCGCAGCCGGCTGCGGCTCCGGTTGGTCAGCAGGTTGAAGGTGCACTCGACGTCGCTCGAGGTGAACGGCATGCCGTCATGCCACTTCACGCCAGGCCGCAGCTTGAAGGACAGCTCGGTCTTGTCGTCGTTCCATGACCAGGATTCGGCGAGGTCGGGAACGATCGACTCATCGGTGTTCTGCGCCACCGCCGGATCGAACATGACGAGGTTGTTGAAGATCGGCATGAACGCCACGACGGTCGAGGCATTGGTCTCCTCGAGGATCGAAGCGTTGGTCGGATTGTCGCGATGGAAGATGCGCAGCACCCCACCGTTGCGCTGGGCGAGTGCGACGTCGCACCAGCACAGCAGCAAGGCCAGGGAGCCGATCAGCAACCTCGTACGCATTCGCAAAAACCTTCAACGCGGTACCGGGCCCTTCGGCCGCAGCTTCTTTCAAAGCTTACAGCGTCGAGGGGCGGACGAAAGTTTCATTCCTGCAACATTAGGGCCGGTCGGCGTTCGACGGGAAGCGAACAGCGTGTCCGAAGATACAAGCCTTACAATTCAGGCGGCGCGAACGGTTCGCATTGCGCTGGAATAACGCGGGCAAACTTCCTGGGCGAAGCGCGTCATCATGCGCTGCCGCAGTTCCAGCGGCGTTCCAGGCGTCGCCGACGAGACCATGAAGTAGTTGAAGCCGAGGGCCGCAAGCTGGTCGATGCGCCGGCAGATCGTCTCGGGACTGCCGACCAGGTTCGAATCCATGAACGGACCGAGCTCCGCCGGATCGGTGAGCTTGCGCAGGTTGGCGAACATGCGACTGAAATCCTGGTACTCCGGTATGTCGGCCCACGGATTGGCGTCGGACTCGTAGTGCGTGCACTGCAGGTCGAAGTAGGGCGGATAGAATCGGCGGCCGAGGTCGCGCGCTTCCTCGTCGGTGTCGGCAATGAACATCTTGACCGAGATCGGCAGGATCGCGTCCTTCGCGGCGGCGCCTGCGCGGCCGCGCCAGCGTTCGAGGATCTTCGCCAGCAGCTTGTCGGGAAAGGTCGAGAGGCAGATCGGCGCGACGCCGAGATCGCCCATCACCTCGGCGCTCGCCGGGCTGCCGATGGCGCCGTAGAAGCGGACCTTCTTCGTGGTGGGATCGGGCCGCAGCCGGATCGGCTTGTCGATCGTCCAGAACGGCCCGTCATGGGTGAAGGGCTCGCCGGTAAGGCCCTTCTCGACGATGCGATAGCATTCGGCGAAGCGGGCGCGCGCCTCGTTCATGTCGATGTTGTAGGCTTCGTACTCCATCTTTGCGGTGCCGCGGCCGATGCCGAGATGCAAGGTGCCGTTCGTCATGCCGTTCAGCATGGCGATCTCTTCCGCGAGCCGCAGCGGATGATACCAGGGCAGCACCAGCACCGAGGTGCCGAGCGACAGGTCGGGAAAGGCCGCCGCGATATGCGCCATGAACAGGAGCGGGCTCGGCGTCGGGTAGTAGTCGCTGAAATGATGTTCGAGCAGCCAGGCGGCGTCGTAGCCCAGTCTCTGGCCGAGCGCGCAATCGGCCATTACTTCACGATAGAGCGCCTGGTCCGACTTGTGGACGTCGCTGGCCGGGGCCGCCTGGAATCCGAACGCAATGTCACCCATCGTCGTTTCCTCTTCGTTGTCCCTGACTATATAAAGCCGGGACGTTCATGGGGAGGGGCTGGATGGGCCGGATCGGATCGACGACGAGACGCTGCGTTGCAGCACTGGGGCTGGCGTTCGTGGCGATGCTGCCGGTGGCGGCGCAGGCGCAGCAGAAGAAGGTCGTGGTCTACACGTCCAACGAGAGCACGTTGAACGACCTCGTGTTCGGCGCCTTCACCAAGGAAACCGGCATCGCCGTCGAGCCGGTCGTCGCCGGCTCCGGCGTGGTGATCCGCCGCCTGCAGGCCGAGAAGGAACGGCCGCTCGGCGACATCGTCTGGGGCATCAGCCGCTCGCTGCTGCAGACCAACAAGGCGCTGTTCGCGCCCTATGCCTCGAAGAACAAGGATGCGACGCCGGTCGAGTATCGCGATCCGACCGACCTGTGGGTCGGCAACAATCTCCACCTGCTGGTGATCCTGCAGAACACCAAGATCCTGCCGGCCGACCAGGGGCCGAAGGGCTGGAACGACCTGCTGGACCCGAAGTGGAAGGGCAAGATCGCCTTCACCGATCCGGCCAATTCGGGCTCGGCCTATACGACGGTCACCATGCTGGTCGACCTGTGGGGCGGCGGCGATGCCGGCTGGAAGAAGGTCGGGCAGCTGTTCAGGAACCTCAAGGTGCTGAACCGTTCGTCGCTCGTGTTCCAGGGCGTCGGCAACGGCGAGTATCCGCTGGGTATCTCGCTGGAATATGCCGGCCCGATGTGGGCCTCGGGCGGTGCGCCGGTGAAGACGATCTATCCGGCCGACGGCACGCTCGCCACTATGGAAGGCGTCGCCATCATCAAGAACGGTCCCGATCCGGCGGAGGCCAAGGCCTTCGTCGATTTCGTGAACCGCAAGGACGTGCGCGAGATGATCCTGAAGGCCACCTTCCGCCGGCCGACGCGCAGCGACCTCGATCTGTCGAGCCTGCCGGGCGGTCTGCCGCCGATGAGCAACCTCAAGATCGTGAAGTACGACGAGGATGCCTGGACCGACAAGCGCAAGGAAACGATGGAGCGCATCAAGGACCTGCTACAGGAGTCCCGCTGAGCGTGACCGGCATTGTCATTGAAAGCGTAACCCGGACCTTCGGGACGGTGCGCGCGGTCGACGGTGTAAATCTCACCGTCGGCGAAGGCGAGTTCTTCACCCTGCTGGGGCCCTCGGGCTGCGGCAAGACCACCTTGCTGCGCATGATCGCGGGTTTCTGCGATCTCGACGGCGGCTCGATCCGTTTCGGCACGAAGCGCATCGACAAGCTGCCGGCGCATGTGCGCGACATCGGCATGGTGTTCCAGAACTATGCGGTGTTTCCCAACCTCACGGTCGCGGGCAACGTTGCCTACGGCTTGAAGGCGCGGAAGGTACCGGCCGCCGACGTGGCGCGGCGGGTCGAGGAAGCCTTGTCGCTGGTCCAGCTCGGCGGCTACGGCGAGCGCTGGCCGCATCAGCTTTCGGGTGGACAGTTGCAGCGCGTCGCCATCGCGCGTGCGCTGGTGATCCGGCCGCAGGTCCTGCTGTTCGACGAGCCGCTCAGCAACCTCGATGCGCGGTTGCGCGTGAGCATGCGCGCCGAGATCCGTGAACTGCAGAAGTCGCTGGGCATCACCGCGATCTATGTGACTCACGACCAGGAAGAGGCGATGTCGGTCTCCGACCGCATCGCCCTGATGCAGAGCGGCAAGCTCGAACAGGTTGGCGCGCCGGCCGAGATCTACCGTCAACCCGCATCGCGCTTCGCGGCCGAGTTCATGGGCACGACCAATCTGCTCGAGCCGAAGGCGCTGGGACTTTCCGGCGCCGGCATGGTTTCGCTGCGGCCCGAGGCGCTGCGTCTCGATGCGGAGGCGCCCGCGGGATGGCCGCGCCTTTCCGGCACCGTCGCGCATGTCGAGATCCTGGGGCCGATCACGCGCTTCGACGTGCGGCTCGGTGATGGCGCGCTGATCCGCGTCGCGTCGCTCGACGAGCCGCATCGTACGCTGGCGACCGGCGCCCAGGTGACGCTGGCCTATGACGCTGCGCGCGTAACCGTGCTGCCGTGACGCTCTCGATTCCGCACCAGCAACGCCTACCGTTGGCGATCGCCGCGCTGGGCTTCCTGTTCCTGGGCCTATTCCTGCTCTATCCGCTGTTCAACGTCTTCAGCGCGAGCGTGCTGGACGGCGAGGGCGAGAAGTTCACCTTCGCCAATTACGTCAAGATCCTGGGCCGGCCCTTCTATCGCGGCGCCGTCGCCAACACCTTGATGATCGGCATCGCCGCCACGTTCACCACCATCATCGTGTCGGTGCCGTTCGCCTTCGCGCTGGCGCGCCTACCGGTGCCGGGCAAGGCCGCGATCATCGCGCTCGCCGCCATGCCGCTGGTGCTGCCGTCCTTCGTCAGCGCCTACGCCATCGTCCTGCTGCTGGGCCGAGCCGGCGTCGTGACACAGTGGCTCAATTCCTGGGGCATCGGTTTCGGCTCGATCTACGGCGCCGGCGGCATCGTGCTGGTCTACACGCTGACCCTCTATCCCTACGTGCTGCTGCCGACCATGGCGGGCTTCAAGGCGGTCGATGTCTCGATCGAGGAGGCCGCGCAAAGCCTCGGTTCCTCGCCACGCCGCACGCTCTGGACGGTGACGCTCCCCATCGTCGTGCCCTCGATCCTGGCCGGCGGGCTCCTCGTCTTCATCGAGACGCTGGAGAATTTCGGCGTGCCGTTCGTGCTGGCCGAGGACATGCCGATCTTCGCCGCCGAGGCCTTCAAGCTGTTCGTGGGCGAGACCGCGCCCAATCCCTCGTCGGCCGGCGTGCTGGGGGTGCTGCTGATCCTGATGACCTCGCTGGTGCTGCTGATCCAGCGCCGCTTCTTGGCCAACCGCCGCTTCGCCACCGGCGCCCGCGCGGCGCCGCCGATCCTGAGGGTCGGCCTCGGCCTCAGGATCGCCGCGACGGTCTATTGCTGGGCGGTCGTCCTGCTGGCGCTGGTGCCGTTCTTCGCCATCGTCGTGCTGTCCTTCATGGAATTCCGCGGCCCGGTGCTCCATCCCAATTTCAGCACGGCGAACTTCACGGCGCTGTTCGAGCGCTCGACGCGGCCGCTGCTCAACACGCTGATGTTCGCCACCCTGGCGGCCATCGGCACCACGCTGATCGGTGTGCCGATCGCCTACGTCGTGACGCGGCTACGCTCGGGGCTGGCGGCGGTACTCGATGTGATCGCCACCTTGCCGTTTGCCGTGGCGGGCACCGTGCTGGCGATCGGCTTCGTCGTGTCGTTCAACAGCGGCTGGCTGATCCTGACCGGCGGGCCGTTCATCATGGTGCTGGCCTACACCGTGCGCAAAATCCCGTTCGCGGTGCGCTCCTCCAGCGGTATCCTGCACCAGATCGATCCCTCGCTGGAGGAAGCCTCGATCAGCCTCGGCCGCTCGCCGCTGCAGACCTTTGGGCGCATCCTGGTGCCCCTGATGCTGGGCGGGATCATGAGCGGCTTCGTGCTGACCTGGGTGACGATCGCCTCCGAGCTCAGCGCCACGGTCGTGCTCTACAGCGGCCAGTGGCGCACGCTCACCGTGGTGATGTTCCAGGCGCTGGAAGGCGGCGGTGGCGGAATCGCCACGGCGGCGGCCTCGACCCTCATCGTCGTGACCTTGGTGCCGATCGCGCTGCTCTACCGGCTGATCCGCCGCTACGAACTGGCGTCCTGACGCTCGATCGATTTCAGGAAGCGGCCGCGCCCGGCGCGTGAATGGGCCTCGGCGCGTTCGCGCGCGAGACCGGGTTCGCCAGACAGGATGGCGTCGAGGATCGCGCGATGCTCGGCATTGGACTCGGCCATGCTGGCATTGCGGTCGAAGGCGCGGCGGCGCGAGAGCTGCAGCTTGCGCGTCTGGTCGAGATAGATCGCCTCGATCTGGCGGTTGCCGGCATAACCCACGATGCATTCGTGGAACTCGACGTTCCGCGCAAAGTAGCGGGCGCCGTCACCGGCCGTGGCGGCGGCCTCCATGTCGTCGAGCAGCCGGCGCAGGTGCAGCGCCTGCTCGGCGCGTATACCCAGCGCAAGCTGTGATGCGCCGAAGGCGAACAGCAGCCCGTTCAGGATGTAGCTCTCCAATGCCTCGTCGAGCGGCACGATGCGCACGAAGGCGCCGCGGTTGCGGATGACGTTGACCAGGCCCGCCCGTTCGAGCGCCCGCGCGGCCTCGCGGATCGGCCCGCGGCTGACGCCGAGCCGAGTCGCCAGGGCGACTTCGTTGAGCTGGGTGCCGGGTGCCAGGGTGCCATCGAGGATCATCCGCTCGAGCTGACGGCGCACACGGTCGCCCAACGAGCTGTCGCGTGCTTGGCGATTTATTGTCGACAATTCCAGGAAGTCCGGCGCCATTCCGCTCAGGATAGCGCCTGTATTGCCCTTCGAAAGGGAAATTATTGTTTACAATCTTGCGGGCCACTTTCAGGCTCCCGGCATAAGAAGAGCGATCTGGGAGGATCAGCACATGAAGCGGCGCGTGTTCGTGGCGGGCAGTCTCGCGGCGGCCGGTTCCGGCCGGATGGCCGGGGCGGCGGAGCCCTATCCCTCCAAGCCCGTCCGCTGGGTCGTGCCCTATCCGGCGGGCGCTTTTACCGACGCGGCCGCCCGGGTGATCGGCAAGCGGCTGGGCGAGCGGCTCGGCCAGCAGTTCGTGATCGACAACAAGACCGGCGCCGGCTCGAACATCGGCACCGAGATCGTCGCGAACGCCCCGCCCGACGGCTACACGCTGCTGTTCATCAGCACGGCCAACGTGATCAACACGTCGCTCTACAAGACGCTGCCCTTCGACTTCCGCCGCGACATTCTCCCCGTGGCCGGGCTGGTGCGCATGCCGCAGCTCATCGTCGTCAATCCGGCGGTACCGGCCAAGACGACGACCGAGTTCATCGCCTACCTCAAGGTCAATCCGGGCAAGGTGAACATGGCCTCGGCCGGCCTCGGGACGGGCAATCACCTGGCCGGCGAGATCTTCCAGTCGATGACCGGTACCAAGATGACCCACGTGCCCTATCGCGGCACGGCGCCGGCCATGGCCGATCTCATCTCTGGCCAGGTGCAGGTGATCTTCGACAATGTTGCCACCTCGCTGGAGCACATCAGGGCGGGGAAGATCCGCGCCATCGCGACCACGACGAAGGATCGGCTGCTGCTGCTGCCCGACGTGCCGCCGGTGGCCGACACCGTGCCGGGCTACGAGGCCATCTCCTTCTACGGCGTCGGCGTTCCCAAGGGCACGCCACCTGAGATCGTCGACAAGCTCAACCGCGAGATCAACCTCGCCCTCGCCGATCCCGAGATCGAGCGCTTCTTCCTGGCGCTGGGCACCCTGATGGCAGCCGGCAGCCCGGCCGATTTCGGGCGGTTGATGGATACCGAAGGCGCGAAGTGGGCCAAGGCCGTGAAGGAGACCGGCGCCACCTTGGAATAGCCCCAATGCAGGGTCTCAACTAGACTGCAGGCATCCTGCGGTGGCGCCCGACGTTCATACGCCGGAGCGTGTTTCACGAGACCCTTGGGCCATGCGGAAGCGAACCTGGATCCGGATCGGAGCGGCTGTCGGGGCGTTTGTCGCCCTGCTGACGCTCGCCGTCGTTGCCGCGCCGACCCTTCTGAACGTCGAGCAGTACAAGCCGGCCATGATCGCTGCCGTGAAGGAGGCGACAGGCCGGGAGCTGGTGATCGACGGACCGCTAAAGCTCACCTTCTTCCCAACCCCGCGCATCAGTGCGCGGCAGGTTCGTTTCGCCAATGCCCTGGGCGGCAAGGGCGCACAGATGGTCGACGTGCGCTGGATCGGTGTCTCGCCGTCCCTGGAGGCGCTGCTGCGCGGCAAGATCGAGGTCGGACGGCTCACGCTCTTCCGGCCGACCCTCGTCCTCGAGACCGATGCCGACGGCGTGCCGAACTGGGAGTTCAATCCCGGCGCCGGTGCCAACCAGCCGGACGGCGCGCCCAGCAGCGGCCTTCACCTGGCGATCGGCACCCTCAAGATCCGCGAGGGGACGCTCAGCTATACCAATCCCAGGACCAACCAGACCCTGAAGGCCGAGAACGTCGAGCTGCTGGCGTCGGTCGGCTCCTTCCAGGGCCCGTTCAGCCTGGACGGGACGGCGACAGTGAACGGCGTGCCGCTGTCGCTGGTGGCGGCCGTGGGCGCGCCGACGGACAAGGGTAACGATATCTCCTTCAAGCTCAATGTGCGGAGCGGCACGCTGAACTTCGACGGCCATGTCAGCCGCATCGACGTCGATGCCGACGTGAAGGGCAGGGTCGCCCTTACGACCGGCGGCCTCACGGACTTCGTCGAGACCCTGATCCGGGCCGGTGGTCAGGAACCGCCGGCCTTCGACGCCTCGGTGATCGGCCAGTTCTCGTTCGACGGCGACATCGAGCGCACGCCCGAGAAGCTCGCTCTCACCAACTTCAAGATGTCGATGGGCAACGAGACCGTCTCGGGCGACGTCGTCCTGACCGGCGGCGCCAATCCGTCGGTGGAAAGCCATCTGTCGCTGCCCAGGCTCGATGCCCAGAAGTGGGATGCGCTGCTCTCCAATCCCGACATCTTCAAGCCCAAGCCTGCAGGGGCCCAGCCTGCCGCCGCCAAGCCCGCCGATGCAAAGCCGGCCGCGCCTGCAGCACCCGCCAAGCCACCCGCCACGACTCCGGTTGCGGGGAAGCCGGCGGCTCCTGCGGCGACTGCCCCGGCCGCACCCTCGCTGTCGCCCTTCCCGCCGGCCTTGACCGTCGTGGTGTCGATCGACGCCAAGGAAGTCCTCTACCGCAAGGGCACGGTGCGCGACGTGGCGCTTGGCGTGGAGATCCGGAAGGGCGTGATCACCGTGCCGCGGCTCAATGCCATCCTGCCGGGTGACATGGTCCTGCAAGCCAATACCGCCGCGGCGGCGCCTGCTGCTCCTGCGGCGAAGCCCCCGGGCAACCCGGTCCAGTCAGCCGGCGAGTTCAGCCTCGTGGGGCCCCGCTTGCGTGAGACGCTGGCGTGGATGGAGATCGACACATCGGGCGTGCCCGCCGGCAAGCTCCAGGCCCTGTCGGTCAAGGGCAAGGTCGCGGCGACGGCGAACAGCCTGCAGGTCTCCGACCTCGCGATGGATCTCGACGGCCAGCGCGCGACCGGAACCGGCAGCATAACCTTCGGCATGCCTGTGACGGTGGCGACCTCGGTGCAGCTCGACCGCTTCGACCTCGACGCCTACCTCCCGAAGCCCGGCGAGCCATCGTCTTCGCCGGCCGTCGTCCCGGCGGTGGCCACGGCGGCAACGCCCGCACCGGCTCCCGTTGCGCCTCCTGCCACGCCGCCTCCTGCAGCCGCGGCACCGGACAAGAACCTCCCCGTGCTGGGACTCAAGGCCAAGGTCGCCAAGCTTGTGTTCCGCGGCGAGACGTTGAACGGCATCGACGCGGACCTTTCCGCGCAGGGCAATCTCCTGAAGGTGAACGGCCTCAAGCTTGCCGACGTCCTGGGCGCCAAGTTCGACTTCAAGGGCCAGGTCGCGGACTTCGGCAGGGCGCCGCGCTTCGACGTCACCTTCAACGCGAACATGCCCGACACGGACAAGCTGCTGGTCTATGCCGGCATGCCGAAGTTCCTGAACGGCAAGCTCGGCGCCTCGACGGCGGGTGGCAGCGTCGCCGGCACGATGGAGCAGCTCACCCTGCGCAACGCCTCGGTCACGGCGGCCGGCGCGACGGCGAAGGCTACCGGCACGCTGGTGCTGGGCGACAAATTCTCCTTCGATCTGTCGAACTTCAGCGTCCAGACGCAGGATGCGAGCCGGCTGGTGTCGGTGGCCACCGGACGCGCGCAGGCGGGTCTGGGCGGCATGGCCGCCGAAGGCTCGTTCAAGGGCAACGACCAGCGGGCGGCGTTCGACGGCAGCCTGACGGCCATGGGCACGCAGATGAACGGCCGCATCGACGCGACGCTTGGCGCGCGGCCGAACTTCAACGCCAACCTGCGCATCCCGGGCACGCTCGACCTCGACGACTGGCTGGGCGTCACCGATGGGCCTGCACAGGGCGTTCCCACGCCGGCGATCCCGGCGGCGCCGGGCGGGGCTAATGCCGAAGCCGTGCCGCTGCCCAGCAAGGGGCCGCGCGCGACGGCCGGGAAGCAGATCGACCTTTCAGCCCTGCGCGCCTTCGACGCCACGTTGAACCTCGAGACCAGCGCGATCGAGTTCGCGTCCCTCAAGGTGGGCTACGCCGACATGGACGCGACCCTGCGCAACGGCGTCTTCAAGGTGTCCAAGCTTACCGGCCAGTTCTACAGTGGCGCCGTCGACTTCGGCGGCACCATCGACGCCTCGAAGGACACGATGACGGTCGACGTGGCCGGCACGCTGCAGGGCATCTATGTCGGCGAGATGCTGCGCGGCGCGGCCGGGCAGAACGTCTTCGGCAACGAGCACCTGATGGTGGCGGTCGACGGCAAGATCAACGTCATGCGGATCGCCCTGCAGGGACGGGGCAACTCGCCCGAGCAGATCCGCGATTCGCTGACCGGCAATGGTCATCTCTCGGGCGTGATCTATCCCTCGGTCGCCGGCGGTTCGCTGGGCTTCGCTTCGTTCGCAACGGGGCTGGGAAGCATCTTCAGCACCGAGATGGGCTTCGGGTCAGCGGTCATCTCGGGCTTCATCAATGCGCAGAGCACGATCGAGGGCGACATCACGCTGTCGAACGGCGAGATCAACCTGCAGAACCATGCGCTGAAGGGGCCCAACGCAACGGCCCGGATCAACAGCCGCACCAGCCTGACCGCCGCGACGACCGAGACCACCATCGCGCTCGATGCCGGCTCGAACGGTGCGACCGACTATGTGATGACGGTGACCGGGCCTGTCGCCGCGCCGACGATGAGCATCAAGGGCAGATAACGAACCCATCAATGGAGCGCGCCACTCCAGTGGCGCTCAAACTTCGTCGGCAGATATGAGCGCCACTGGAGTGGCGCGCTCCATTTAGACGGCTCTCGGCTCGTCGGGTTTTTAAGCCGCCCGGTTCTTCAGGATTTCCCAGGCGCGGCGGAAGGTCTGCGCCATCTCCTCGGCGGGCACGGCGCCGGAGAAGAGCACATGGCCCTGCAACGCGAAGCTCGGCACACCCTGGATGCCGGCATTGCGCGCCATCTGGTCGCCGGCCAGCACTTCGCGGCGGCCTTCGTCGCTGGCCAGCATCGCCAGCACGTCGGCACGGTCCATTCCGGCCTCGGCCGCCACGTCGGCCAGGATCCTGGAATCGCCGATATCGGCACCCTTGCAGAAATAGCTCTCGAACAGCTCCTCGACGAGCGCGTCCTGCACGCCGCGCTGGCCGGCGAAGCGGATCAGGCGATGGGCGTTCACCGTGTTAGGAGTGCGCACGATGCGGTCGAGATGGAATTCGAGCCCGACCGTCGCGGCGGTCTCGGTGATGCGCTGGTCCATCTGCTTGGACCGCTCCAGGCTGCCGAACTTGGCGATGCGATAGCTGGTGCGCTCGACGCCTTCGGCGGGCATCTCGGGATTGAGCTGGAAGGGATGCCAGGCGACGGCGACCCTGCAGTGCTGTGTGGCGAGAAGATCGAGGGCGCGTTCGAGCTGGCGCTTGCCGATGTAGCACCAGGGGCAGATCACGTCGGAGATGACGTCGATTCGGCCGGTCGGTTGAACCTGGTCCATGGTTTATTTCCTTCCCTATTGACTGGAAGCCTATACCTGCCGGGAATCTCCGGCAACGAGAGGACCCCTGCACATGCCGAAATACCGCTCTGCCCTGATCGTCGGGACCGGCCCCGGCCTCAGCGCCTCACTGGCCCGCCTGTTCGCGAAGAACGGCCTGTCGGTCGCCCTGGCCGCCCGCCAGACCGACAAGCTCGCTGCACTTGCGAAGGAAACCGGGGCGTTCGTTCATGCCTGCAACGCCGCCGAGCCCAAGGATGTTGCAGCGCTGTTCGAGGCGCTCGACGCCGCCGGTCGCACACCGGATGTCGTGGTCTACAACGCCAGCAACCGGGCGCGCGGCGCGCTGGTCGACCTGGCCCCGGACGACGTGAAGCGGGCCATCGAGATCAGCGCCTTCGGCGCCTTCCTGGTCTCGCAGCAGGCGGTGAAGCGCATGCTGCCCAGGGGCGAGGGCGCGGTCTTGCTGTCGGGCGCGACGGCCGGCGTGAAGGGCTTCGCGCTCTCGGCCACCTTCGCGATGGGCAAGTTCGCGTTGCGTGGGCTGGCGCAGTCCATGGCCCGCGAACTCTCGCCCAAGGGCATCCATGTCGCCCACTTCGTGATCGACGGCGGCATCCGCAGCGCCGCGCGCCCGGTGCCCGACGACAAGCCCGACAGCCTGCTCGATCCCGACGCCATCGCCGAGACCTACTGGCACGTGCTCCACCAGCACCGCAGCGCCTGGAGCTGGGAGGTCGAGGTGCGGCCGTGGGTCGAGAAGTTCTAAAGCGGTCGGCGCGCTACCAGGAGAACCGCCAGGTGAGCGCGCCGCCGGCCACGAACTGGTTCCGCGATCCGCCGGGGCCGGTGACGATCGGCGAGTTGGCGGCAACGTCGGCCAGATAGTTGTAGCTGCCGAAGGCGACGAAGCTCAGCCTGTCGTGGATGCGCCATAGCGCACTCGCACCGGCGCCGACGCTGCGCAAACCTGCGCCCGGGTAATATTGCGCGTAGCCCGAGTTGATCGACTGCAAGGAATTGATGCCGAAATAGGCCTGGTTGAAGGTGCCGTCCGTTACCGAGAGTCTCGGACCACCGGACAGGAACACGCTGTCGCTCACGCGCAATTTGCCGTCGATCAGCGCATCGAAGATCAGGCCGTTGCTGCCGCCGATGCCGCGTCGCAACTCGACCTTGGCCGCGAAGTAGGGCTGCTCGTAGCGCAGGAACGCGCCGCCTTCGACGGTGAACGGCACGTTCCCCGTGCCGTAGAGATAGCCGCCGTCTCCCTGATTGCGCGGGAAGCGATAGCGAAGGATCGGGCCAGCCTTGAAGCCTGAGGCATCGAACAGAGTCGCGCCGACGCCGTCGCGCGCCGAGATGAAGACCTTGTCGCGCTGGTAGCGCAGGTCGAGGTTCGGAATCGGCAACACGCGATAGTTCGCACTGCCTTCGAACCACGGGGCGATCACCACGCCCGGTCCGATGTCGAACGTCCAGTCCTTCGGCGGCGGGCCTGCGGGTTCGCTGCCGATGCTCGTGGGCTGGGCATAAGCTGTTGCTGCTTGCAGCGTGACGAATGCGAGGCAGGCAATGAGGAGACGACGCAAGCGCACAGGCAACTCCGCTGTTGACGCTCCTCTACGCGCCCCACGGATCGCCAGATCAGTCGATGTGAATTTAAAGAAATTCCTCGAGCAGCCGCCGCGCTTCGTGCAGGTCGTCGAACACGCGCAGGCACTTGGCGCGGACCTCGGGGAGCGGCGGCAGGATGTCCGGCACCATGAAGGCCATCGTGCCGGCGGCATGGGCGGCGGTGAGGCCGACGTTGGAATCCTCGAAGGCGATGCAGCGCTCGGGCGCCACGCCCAACCGACGCGCGGCTTCGAGATAGACGTCGGGCGCGGGCTTGGCGTTCTCGACATCGTCGCGCGTGGCGACGGCGGCGAAGCGGTCGATCAGGCCGGCGCGGCTGAGATGGCGATCGGCCGTGATCCGGCCGGAACCGGTGGCGACGGCGAGGCGCAGGCCGCGGCCTGCGAGAAAGTCGAGCATCTCGACGACGCCGGGCTTGACCGGCAGATGGCTCTCCAGCCGCCGCTTGGCATGGCCCGAGAAGCGCTCGCGGAACTGGTCGATGCGGAAGCCGGACCCATAGAAATTCTGGATCATGACGTCGCACTCGCGACCGGAGATGCCGATCATCGAATGGCAGAACTCGATCGACATCTCGACTTCGAGATCGCGGGCCGCATCCTGCAAAGCGTCGATGTAGACGGCCTCGGTGTCGATCAGCAGACCGTCCATGTCAAAAAGAACGGCTTCAACAGGTTTCCTGAGCATGCTTTCGTTCTAAGCCTTCTCGCTTCAATAACTACGGCGTTTTCAGCCGCTTTTTGGCACCGGGTTGGCACCGAGGCTAGTTCACCTGCCCATTGGGTGCGGCGCGTTCGTACCTGAGCGCTACTTCCTCGACCACGCGAGCGATATCCGCCGTGCTGCTGGTGCCGTACAGGTTGCGCAGCATCGCGATGGCGCCGGCCGGCGTCTGTTCCTCGATCGATTGCTCGAAGCTGCGCCGCACGATGTCCGATCCCCGGGCGCTCATCCGTTCTCTCCCCTCAAGTGCCGAGACCGGCCAGAGTCGCATTGATCACCGCGGCGGCCCGGCCGTCGTCTTTCTGGTACAGGTGCGCGTAAGTCGTCAGCGTCACCTTGGCATTCTTGTGCCCGATCCGCTTCGCGATCGTCACCGGGTCAAGGCCGGCATCGATCAGAAAGCTGACATGGCTGTGCCTCAAATCGTGAAACCGGACATCTGCCACCCCAGCATCTCGCCAGTCGTGCGACAGGGTGGTGGGGCGTCGCAGCCCGCCGGCGGTGTCCGGGAACAGCAAGGCGTCTGCGTCCGGTCTGCCACGAATCCGACCGTCGACCGCGCCACAAGGTCTTTGACCAAGGATTTGAGCTCAAACGCCATGGTGTTTCGTCCTGAGGAGGCTTGGCGGCCCGAGCTCGTTGCTCGGAGGGGAAAACTTTGGCACCCGAATTGGCACCGGACTAGCGGGCATCAGCCGAAATTAGCTAATACCAGCCGTCATGCTGTCCGGCGCGAAACCCAACGGGACAAGCCGAAACGTCACACCAGGGGATAGGATGTGACGCCACTCATGCTCTCGTTCTAAGCTGTGGGCCGCAGAGAGCAAGGGAGAGAAAAATTCATGCGTATCCATAATCTGTATGTCGATGCCGACGGCGAGACCCACTTCCGCGACATCGAGGTCGAGTGGAAGAACGAGGGCCGCGGCGGCAAGACGTCCGCGACGCTGCCGGCGACCGGCATCATCTTCCGCGAGACGCCCGGCACCTACGATTATGAATGGCATCCGGCGCCGCGCCGGCAGTACATCATCAATCTCGACGCCGGCGTCTCCATCCAGGCCAGCGACGGCGAGACCCGCATCATCGGCGCCGGCGAGGTCATCCTGGTCGAGGACACGCACGGCAAGGGCCATTTTTCCAAGGCGATCAACGGCCAGCTCCGTCACTCGATCTTCGTTCCCATCGAATAGTCATCGTTGGGCAAAGAGTTCCAAGCGTAGAGAGGCATCCATGAACATCCAGACTCCCGTCGATCCGACCAACGACCTCGTCGAGCAGGCGCGCCGCGTCCTGCCGGGCGGCACCTTCGGCAACATGCCGGCCGAGGTGATCCTCAAGGAGGGCAAAGGCGGCCGGATCGTCGACGAGGCCGGCAAGGAATATGTCGACTTCCTGCTGGGCTCCGGCCCGATGTTCATCGGGCATGCCCATCCCGAGGTCACGGCGGCGGTGCAGTCGCAAGTGCCGCTGGGCACGACCTTCTTCGGCAACAACCGCCACGGCATCGCACTCGCCGAGGCGATCGTCGACGCCGTGCCCTGCGCCGAGCAGGTGCGCTTCGTCTGCTCCGGCACCGAGGCCGACCTCTATGCGATGCGGGCTGCGCGCGCCTTCCGCAAGCGCGACAAGATCCTGAAGTTCGAGGGCGGCTATCACGGCATGAGCGACTATGCACTGGTGTCGCTGGCGCCCAAGGCTCCCGGCAATTTTCCGCGCGGGTCCATCGATTCGGCGGGCATCCCGAAGTCGGTGGCCGACGAGATGGTGGTCGCGGCCTTCAACGACATCGACATGGTCAGGAGTCTGATCGAGGAGCAGAAGGACGAGCTGGCCGGCGTCATCGTCGAGCCGTTCCAGCGCCTGATCCCGCCCAAGCCCGGCTTCCTGCAGGCACTGCGTGAGGTGACGGCCGAGCACGGCATCCCGCTGATCTTCGACGAGGTCGTGACCGGCTTCCGCTTCGCCTATGGCGGTGCCCAGGAATATTACGGCGTCACGCCCGATCTCTGCACCCTGGGCAAGATCGTGGGCGGCGGGTTTGCGCTGGCGGCCATCGCGGGCCGTGCTGACATCATGAAGCACTTCGATCGCCTGACGATGAACGACGACGACTTCATCTTCCAAGTCGGCACGCTCTCGGGCAATCCGGTCGCAGCGGTCGCGGGCCTCGCCACGCTCGAGGTGCTGAAGCGTCCCGGCACGTACGAAGGCGTCTTCGCCACCGGCCGCAAGCTGATGGACACGCTGTCGGAGCTCCTGAAGAAGCACGGCTTCAAGGCGCAGGTGCTGGGCGAGCCGCCGCTGTTCGACATCGTCTTCACCGACCAGCCGATCAAGGACTATCGCGACACGCTGAAGGCCGACACCGCGATCCTGAAGCGCTTCAACCAGGCCCTGCGTGCCCGCGGCATCATGAAGGGCGAGAGCAAGTACTACGTCAGCGTGGCGCACACCCAGGCCGACATCGATCACACGATCGGCGCGTGGGAGGAGGCGCTCAAGGAGATCAAGTGAGCAAAGCGAGAGTGACGAAGCCGAGCGCGGACCCTGACGGGACCGCCTCGGGCCGATGTCTCTGCGGCGCAGTAGAGGTCGAGATCGAAATGCCAGCCCGCTGGGCCTGGCACGATCACTCCACTGCGACGCGGCGGGCCCATGGTGCCGCCTACGCGACCTATGTCGGGAGCTGGCGGCGCCGGTTTCGCGTGACCGAAGGTGCCGACTGCATCACGCGATTCAAGGACGAGACGACGGGCACGACGCGCAGTTTCTGCGCCACCTGCGGCACGCCGATCCTCTACGAGCGGGCGCGCTCGGCGCACATGGTCAACGTCCCGCGCGCGCTGTTCGCCGGCCGCACCGGCCGGGAGCCGCGCTATCACGTCGCCATCGGCGAGTTGCAGGACTGGACCTATCGCGGCGAAAAGCTCGTTCCCCTGAAGGGCTTTCCCGGCATCGTGTGGGAGCGCCCGACCCGGAACAAGATCAAGGTCTCGCGCTGAGCAGGTTGCCGAGGATCAGGCCGAGCGCGAGATCATCCTCGGCCCCGAAACTGTGGCGTGCGATCCGGCCTTCGCGATCGATGATCACGGTCGAGGGCGTGCCGCGGAAACCGTAGGACGCCATGGTCTGCGGGATCGGTCCGTCGGACGAGGCGCGATCGACCCCGACCGGGAAGGTGATCTTGTATTCGTGCAGGAAGGCTTCGAGCGACACCGGCGTCATCGCCGCGTGATGCTCGAAGACCGTGTGGATGCCGAGCACGACGAGATCGTCGATCGACTGGGCGATCTCATTCAGCTTGCGCGCCTGCGGAACCGCCGTGGAAACGCAGCCGGGGCACAGCATCTGGAAAGCATGCAACACGACGATGCGTCCGCGCAGGCTTTCGAGCGTGATCGGCTGATCTGTGTTGAACCAGCGCTCGACCACGAGGGGCGGGGCGAGGGGGCGTGCGGTGTCGTTCATCTGAGTAAAGGTCCTTCGCTGCGCTCAGGATGACACCGGTTTTGGAATGGGCGCAGTGCGTTGAATCACAAAACAGGTGTCATCCTCGTCTTAGCAAAATCCGGTAGGTTTTGAGCGCTTCGCAAGAAGCGTGTGGGCCCGGATGGCCATCCGG
>NZ_JBXAPM010000017.1:0-121805 GCF_058803965.1 Reyranella sp. GW821-FHT14A01 | reverse complement strand
CGTAAGACGAGGGCACTTCCCCTTTGCGGACTCCGCAAAGGGGAAGAGTTTGATTCTCAACGGAACGGGATCGCGCTCCATTGCTCAGGCTTCGAGCAGCACGCAATGCTCCGGCGAGAAGGACAGCGTTACGTCGGCGCCTTCCGGCAACAGGTTGGTCGGCGGACGGCGGACGATCATCGCGCCGACCGGGCTATCGACGACGTACTGCACGAAATCGCCGTGGAACAGGCGCTGGCGGACCTTGCCCGGCACGTGGTTCTCGCCGGCCTGCGGCTCCAGCCCGATATAGGCGGTGCGGACGGCGACTTCCGTTTCCTTCCCGTGCGGCTTGTGCGGCGCCATGACCTTCAGCACCGCGCCGCCTTCAGTCACGAACGTACCGTCGCCCGCGGGCTTGCCCTTGATCAGGTTGGCCGAGCCCACGAAGTCCGCCACGAAGCGGCTGCGCGGCTTGTTGTAGATCTCCTCCGGCGTGCTGATCTGCTCGATCACGCCGACATTCATGACGATCACGCGATCGGAGATGGCCAGCGCCTCCTCCTGGTCGTGGGTGACGTAGACCGAGGTGATGCCCAGCCGCCGCTGCAGCTCGCGCAGTTCGACCCGCATCTCGGCGCGCAGCTTGGCGTCGAGGTTGGACAGTGGTTCGTCGAACAGGACGACGGTCGGCGAGAAGGCGATGGCGCGGGCCAGCGCGACGCGCTGTTGCTGCCCGCCCGACAGTTTCGACGCGCCGCGCTCGGCGAGGTGACGCATCTGCACCAGGTCGAGCGCGCGCTCGACGTTGCTCTTGATGTCGGCCTGGCTCTGCTTGCGCACCCGCAACCCGTAGGCGACGTTGTCGAACACGCTCATATGCGGCCAGATGGCGTAGGACTGGAACACCATCGACACGCCGCGCTGCTCGGTCTGCACGTTGGTGCGCGTCGCGGCATCGTAGACCGCGCGGCCCTCGATGCTGATGCGGCCGCCCGACGGATGCTCGAGGCCGGCGATGGCGCGCAAGGTCGTGGTCTTGCCGCAGCCCGAAGGCCCCAGCAGGGTGAGATGTTCGCCACGCCCCACCGTGAAGCTCACCCCGTTCACCGCCACCTGGTCGCCGTAGCGCACGACCAGATCCTTTACTTCGATACGCGTCTCGCTCACTGCAACTCCTTGGTCATGCCGCGCGCCACGCGGAACAGGATGACCAGCGCCACGATCACGGTGAAGGTCTGGATCAGGGCCATCGCCGCCGTCAGCTCCGTGCCGCTGGTGGCGAAGGCGCTGACGATCGACGGCGCGATCACCTTGGCATTGGGGCCCATCAGGAAGGCCGAGGCGCCCAGCTCACGCACGCAGGCCATGAAGATCAGCAGCCACGCCGCCAGGATGCCGGGCTTGAGCAGCGGCAAGGTGACGGTGCGCATCTGATAGCCCCAGGAGGCACCACAGACGCGGGCGCACTCCTCCAGGCTCTTGTCGATCTGGAGCACCACGCCCGCCAGGGTACGCACGCCGAGCGGCAGCATGACGGTGAAATAGGCCAGCGCCAGCAGCCACAGGGTGCCGTAGATGCCGATCGGGATATTGAGCCAGGCCCACAACAGCGCCAGGCCGAACACGAGGCGCGGCACGGCCTGCGGAAACATGACGAGATATTCGATGGCGCCGCGGCCGCGCAGTTGCGAGCGGTAGATGATCCAGACCAGCAGCGCCATGATCACCACGCCGACCGTGGCGACGCCCAGGCCCAGCATGATGCTGTTGAACAGCGCCGTGCGCACGGGACCGAGGGACAGCGCCGTCTCGTAATTGGCCAGCGTCCACTGCGCCTGGTCCAGGAGCACGGTGGCGAAGCGCTGCAGCGAGGTCATGAGGAGCGCCGCGATCGGGAAGACCACCGCCAGCGCCACGTACAGCACGCAGACGCTGAACAACACCCAGGCGAGCCGGCCCATATCCATCGGCCGAGGCCGGAAAGCCTTGCCGCTGATGGTGGTGAAGGTCCCGCGGCGGATCATGCGCCGGTAGAAGGACAGCATCAGGAACATCACGACGAACAGCGACAGGCCCATCGCCGAGGCGCGGCCGTAGTCGGGCGGATAGGAGAGCGTCGAATCCCAGATCGCCGTGGTGATGACGTAGATGCGCCCGGGAATGCCGAGCACGAGGGCCGCGGCAAACGAGCCAAGCATCTCGGCGAAGACGAACAGCATGGCGCCCAGCACGCCCGGCATCACCAGCGGCAGGGTCACGGTGAGCATGGTGCGCAGCTTGGAGGCGCCCATGACGCGGGCGGATTCCTCTAGCGCCGGGTCCATCGACTTCATGGAGGCCGAGATCATGACGAAGGCGACCGTGCCCTCGAACAGCGCCATCACCCAGGCGATGCCGAAATGGGTGTAGATGTCGGCGATGTCGCCGGTGCCGCCCACCGCCTTCCACAGCTGGTTGATGAAGCCGCTCTTGGGCCCGGCGATCACCGCCCAGGCGAGCGCGCCCACCAGAGGCGTCATGTAGTAAGGCAGCTCCATCAGCCGCTCGAGCTTCTCGCGGCCCGGCACGTTGGTGCGCGTCAGGATCCAGGCCAGGGTGAAGCCGATGAAGATCGCCATCACGGTGGCCATCACCGCGATGATCAGCGTGTTCCAGACGGTCTTGAGGTCCTCCTGGAAGATCGAGACGTAGTTGGCGATGCCGAACTCGACGGGCGGAAACGCCATCGGATCGCCGACGTTCAACGACTCCTCGACCAGGAAGACCATCGGGAGCAGGACCAGGAAGCCCACGATCCCGAGGACCGCGAGCGTCGTCAGGGCCTGCCCGTTTACGCGGGGGCGCAGGACGCCCCCCACGCCAAACGCCTTGGGACTTTCAGCCAAGACCTAGCGCCCGGTGCCGACGATGCGGTTCCATTCCTTGGCGAAAGCCGGGCGATCCTTCTCGAAGGCGTTCCAGTCGGCCGGCGACAGCAGCTTCATCTTGCTGAGCGGCACGGTGTCGGCACCGCCCGGCGGCGGCACGTCGGAGCGCGGCGAATGGAGCAGCAGCGCCTCGGCCAGCGCCACCTGGCCGACCGGCGAGAGGAACCAGTCCATGAACAGCTCGGCGGCATTGGGATGCGGCGCCTGGTCGACGATGCCGTAGGTCTCGGGCACGGCCGGCACGCCGGTTTCCGGGAAGACGAAGGCGAGCGGCGCACCCTTGGCCTTGAACTCGATGTAGCCGGAATACTGAGCGCCCATGATGACCTTGTCCTGGCCATCGACCAAACGGCCGTACTGCTGGACGTAGGAGTCGAAGGCGCGCGGCTTCTGCTCACCGAATTTCTTGAAATAATCCGCGCCGAGGATCGGCATCAGCATGTACCAGACGCCGTGCTGCAGGCCCGAGTTCGACACCTTGACGTTGATGCTGTCCTTGAATTTCGGATTGAGCAGGTCTTCCCACTTCTTGGGCGCGTCGGCGACCGGCACCTGGTTGGGGTTATAGGCAATGCCGGCCATGATGACCGAGCCCCAGGTCCAGAAGCCCTCCGGCTCGCTCTTCGCCTCCTTCGGGAAGAACTGCATCTCGGGCGAGACGTACTGGCGGAAACCGCCCTTGCGCTGGAAATCCAGGATCATGCCCATGTCGGAGATCTGGATGACGTCGACCAGGTAGGACTTGGCTTGGCGCTCGGAGAGCACCTTGGCGTAGAGCGCGCCGGCCTGCAGACGGACGTAGCTCGTCTTGATCTTGGGGAACATCTTGTTGAAGGCGGCCAGCAGCTTCACCTGACCGGCTTCCGGATCGGTCGAGTAGAGGGTGAAGGCGCCCTCGGCTTCGGCCTTCGCCACGTCGGCGCAGGTCTTGAAGCCTTCCATCTGCTTCGGATTGGCGCAGAGCTTGGCCCCGCCGGCGGATTGCGCGTTGACCGGAGAAGCAGCGGCCAAAGCGATAGCGCAGAGAGCCGCGGATGCGGCAGCGAACAGCTTCATTGTTTCCTCCGATTACTCTTATTTGCAGCGAGCGTAACGACCGCTGCCCGGAGGTTCAATCGCTGTGTTAATCGTCGCCCTGATACGCTGACTGCGCCGTCACGTATCCCGCCGCGATGTCTGCCGCGAGTGCCGCCGCCGAGCGAAGCTTCGGATCGCCATGTCCGCCGCCGCCTGGCGTTCCCAGCGAGACGGTATCGCCCTTGTTCAAGACGTACTGCTTCTTGGGATCGGTCTTCTCGCCGTTGATGCGCAGCTCACCGGGTGCACCGTCCTTGCCGCCCTCGATGCCGAAGGCCGGAAAGAGAGTCCGCTCCGCGAGGAACGAGACGGCGATCGGCGTCTCGCTGCGGCTCTCGATCAGGATCTCCTGCCCGAGCCCGCCGCGATGACGGCCGGCGCCGCCCGAATCGGGACGCAGCTTCTTGTGATGGAAGCGCAGTGGCGCGATGTGCTCGCTGATCTCGATCGAGGTCGAGCTGACGTTGGACGGCCAGGAGAGGCAGGTGACGCCGTCACGCTGCGTGTTGCCGCCCATGCCGCCATTGTAGAAGAACATGTTGGCGTAGGGCTTGCCGCCTTCACGAACGCCGGACTGGTTCATGCCCCACATCGGCGAGCCGCAGGCCGCCATCACGCGTTCCGGCACGATCTGGCCCAGGCAGCCGAACACCAGCATCGGAATGTAGTGGCCGATCAGCATGCGCGAGCCGCCCGGCGCGGGGAATTGCGGATTGACGATGCAGCCCGGCGGCGCGGTGAGCGTGATCGGCCGCCACGCGCCTTCGTTGTTGGGCAGGTTGGAGTTGGTGCAGACCTTCACCCCATACATGCACATCGCGTTCGTGTAGCACATGGCGCAGTTGATCGCGCGATCGACCTGGGCATCGGTGCCGGCGAAATCGATCAGAATCTCGTCGCCCTTGATGGTGAGCGCCATCTTGATGGTGATGGGCTTGTCCATGATGCCGTCGGTCTTGAGCTCGCTATGGTAGGTGCCGTCGGGCAGTTCGAGGATGGCGGCGCGCATCGCCGCCTCGCAGCGGCCCTGGATCTCGCGCGCAAGGTCGGTGAGATCGGGCAGGCCGTAATTCTCCATCAGGACCAGCAGACGATCTTCCATCAGGTCGAGCGCCACGATCTGGGCGTAGAGATCGCCCATCGTCTGGTCGGGCGTGCGCACGTTCTTGCGGATCAGCGCCACCAGCGTCTCGTCGGTCTTGCCGGCCGCCATCATCTTCATCGGCGGGATCTGCAGCCCCTCCTCGAAAACCTCGCGCGGCTCGGGACTGCGGATCTTGCCGCCGATGTCGGGCACGTGCGCCGTCGTGGCGCTGAAGGCGATCAGCTTGCCGTTGCGGAAGATCGGCTTGGCCAGGGTCACGTCGGGCAGATGGCCGGTGCCGAGCCAGATGTCGTTGGTGATCAGCACGTCGCCCGGCGCGAGCTGGTCCTCCGGGAAGAATCGCAGGAAGTGCTTCACCGTCTCGGGCAGGGTCCCGATGAAGCTCGGGATGCTCTCGCTCGCCTGGACCAGCGACTGGCCCGCCGCATCGGTGACGACGCAGGAGAAGTCGTAGCTCTCGCGCACCAGGGTCGAGAACGACGTGCGCACCATGGCCGCCGCCGCCTCGTCGACCAGCGAGATCAGCCGCCGCCAGAGGAGTTCCAGTTCGATGGCATCGAAGGTGCGGCTCATGGGAAGGACCTCATGGCTGGGAGCGCGCCACTCAAGTGGCGCTCAAAGGAGTTTGCAGCAGAAGAAAATGCGCCACTGGAGTGGCGCGCTCCCGGCAAAGACATCAGTTCGCCTCCGCCAGGATGGAGCCGTCGGCCAGCAGCCGCGCCTTGGCGTTCGGGCCGACGATGAAAGTGCTTTCGTTTTCCTCGAACACGGCGGGACCGTCGATACTCACGCCGGGTTCGAGCGCGTAGCGGTCCCAGACTTGTGTTGGGAGCGTCTTGCCCTCGTCGGGAAAGAAGACGGGCCGCGTGCCCTTGAGCGCGGCGGCCGAAGCGTGGCGCGGCAGTTCGAGCTTGCCGCCGGTGCCGGGCATCGGTGCGCTGACCGAGAGGCGTAAGGCCACGAGCTGGATCGCGGCACCCGGCGGCGTGCGGGCAAACAGGGCCTTGTACGCGGCCTCGAAGGCCACCTTCACGGCCGCTTCGGTCAAAGGCTGAGGCAGCACGACGGTGATCTCGCTGCCCTGCCCGATGTAACGCATGTCGGCGAGGTGACGGACGGTGCGGCCCTCGATGTCGGCGCCGGTCAGGCGCAACACCTCGAGAGATTCCTTTTCGAGGCCGGCGAAGATGCGCCCGGCGGCGGCGAGATCGGCGCCCGCCAGCGGCGTCGTGAAGCTCGCGACGCGATCGACGCGCGCGGGCGCCATCAGCATGCCGATGGTGCTGCCCGCCCCCGCGCCCGGCGGACAGACGACGCGGCTGACCCCCAGCTTGCGCGCCACATGCCATGCATGGACAGGGCCAGCACCGCCGGTCGCCAGCAGCGCATATTCCGACGGCACGCGGCCACGCTCGGCGATAGCCACGCGCGCAGCGCCGGCCATGTTCTCGTTCACCACGTCGTGCACACCGAAGGCGGCACGACCGGCTTCGACGCCCAGCGCGCCGGCCAGCTTGCCGAAGGCGGCGTTGGTCGCCACGGCGTCGATCTTCATCGCGCCGCCCAGGAAGAAGTCGGCGTTGAGATAACCCAGGGTCAGGTCGGCGTCGGTGACCGTCGCCTCGGTGCCGCCGCGGCCATAGCATGCAGGCCCCGGCTGCGCGCCGCTGCTCTCCGGCCCCACGTTCAACGTGCCGAGGTCGCTCTTGTGCGCGATCGAGCCGCCACCGGCGCCGATCTCGATCAGCTCGACCGTAGCGATCTGGATTGGCAGGCCCGACCCGCGCAGGAAGCGCTTCTCGCGCGCCGCCTCGAAGCCCCAGGCCACGAGCGGCTCGCCATCGTCGACCAGCGCCAGCTTGGCCGTCGTGCCGCCCATGTCGAAGGCCAGCACGCGCTCCAGCCCGGCATTGCGCCCGAACCAGGCACCGGCCAGCGCTCCGGCGGCGGGCCCGCTCTCCAACAATTGGACAGGCGCGCGCTTGGCCTCGCTCACATGGGTGAGGCCTCCATTTGAAAGCATTAGGAACAGGCCACCCGGAATCCCCTCGGTCCGCAGCGCCTGCTCCAGGCGTTCGAGATAGATTTCCGCCAGCGGCCGGACATAGGCATTGGCCACCGTCGTGCTGGCGCGCAGGTACTCGCGGATCTCCGGCGCGATGTCGGACGACAGCGAGATCGACAGGTTCTGGAAGCGCTCGGCTACCGCCGCGCCGATCTTTCGTTCGTGCGCGGCATTGGCGTAGGAATGCAGGAAGCAGATGGCGAGGCTTTCGACGCCCTGCTCCACGAGGTCGGCCACCTCGGCCAGCGCCGCATCGACGTCGAGCGCGATCTCGACGCTGCCGTCCGGCCCCAGCCGCTCCTTCGCCTCGCGACGCCAGGCGCGCTGCACCAGCGGCTTCGGCATCTCGATGAAGAGATCGTAGAGCTCGTATTTGCGCTCGCGCGCGATCTCCAGCACGTCGCCGAAACCCGCCGTGGTGAGCAGGCCGGTCTTCGCGCCCTTGCGCTCGATCAGCGCGTTGGTGAACAGCGTCGTGGCATGGACGACGCGGCCGATCTCCTGCGGCTTCGCGCCCGCCTTCTCCAGCACGCGGCGTGTGCCTTCTAGGGCACCGCGGGCCGGATCGTCCGGTGTCGTGCTTTCCTTCCAGATGACGGCCCGCCCGGTGCGCGGATCGTGGATGACGAGGTCGGTGAAGGTTCCCCCGATGTCGATTCCGAGGGACAGCGGCGCACTCATTACACGTCCTTTGCTATTCGGCCTTCACATTGCCCTGCTTGGCGACCTTCGCCCAGCGCTCACGATCCTTGACGATGTAGGCGGCGAAAGCATCGGGCCCCTGGCCGATCGGCTCAAGCCCCTGCTTCGCCAGCGTTTCGGCATTCTTGGGGTCGGCGATCGCGTCCATGAACAGCTTGGCGAGCGCGCCCTTGATGTCTGGCGGCAAGGCGGCAGGTCCCATCAGGCCGAACCAGTTGTTGATGTCGAGCGCCGGGATGTCCTTGGTGAGCAGCGGCAGTTCGGGCGCCAGCGCCGTCGGCTTCGTGGAGGCGAGCGCCAGCACGCGGACCTTGCCGCCGCGCGCCTGGCCGATCAACTCCGACACGTTGCCGAAGAACATGTCGACATTGCCGGCCGCCACATCGGCGATCGCGGGCGCGCCGCCGCGATAGGGAATGTGGTTCAGCTTGAGGCCGCCTGCTTCCGCGGCAAGGAACTCCGCGCCGAGCTGGTTGGTCGAGCCCAGGCCGGTCGAGGCGTAGCTCACCTTGCCCGGGTTCTCCTTTGCATAGGCAACGAACTCCGGAATGGTCTTGAACGGCGCATCGATGCGCACGATCAGCGCCATCGGCACGCCGACCAGATTGCAGATCGGTGTCAGCTCCTTGTCGAGGTCGAGCGGGATCTGCGAGCCCGGCACCACGGGACCGACGGCGAGCTGGCCCATGATGCCGATGCCCACCGTGTAACCATCGGCCGGCGCCTGGGCCACGGCCTTCAGCGCGATGAAGCCGCCGGCGCCGGTCTTGTTGTCGACGACCACGGTGTAGCCGTGCTGGCGCTGGATCGTTTCCGCCGCGATTCGGGCCACGATGTCGGCGGTGCCGCCCGGCGCGTAACCCACGAGAATCTTGATCGGCTGTTTCGGCACCCACTGCTGGGCGCGTGCCGACGCGGCGGCAAGGACGAACGGAGCGGCAAGCAGGCTTCGACGGAACATCACGACCCCCAATCCCCAATGGCGAGCCTTAGGCAAGCCTCGTGCCGGGTCAAGGCGCCGCGCTTGAGATGGAACGGTCTTCGGCTAGTCTCCGCGCGCATGCCTCTTGCCCAACCCGCCGCCGATGTCTGGACGATGGTCGCCGACATCGCCGAGCAGACGCCCGACGCACCGGCCTTCCTGCACGGTGACCGGGCGATTTCCTTCCTCGAGCTGAGCGAGAGCGCCCGACGCGCAGCCCAGGGCCTCGCGGACCTGGGCATCGGCCCGGGCGATCGCGTGGCGCTGTGGCTGCCCAACGTGCCGGCCTATCCGATCCTCTATCTCGCCTGCATCCGCCTCGGCGCCATCGCCGTCGCCGTGAACACCCGCTATCGCGCCGTGGAGGTCGCCGACATCGTCGGCCGCTCCGGCGCCAAGGTGCTGGCCTGCGCACCGGGCTTCCGGCGCATCGACTTCCTGTCGATCCTGGCCGACATCGAACCGGATGCGCTCGACAGACTCGCGGCCATCGTCACCGTCGGCGACGAACCGGCCGCCATTCCGTCCGCCATCGAACGGCTGCGCCGCGTGCCCTACGAACGCCTACTGTCGCGGCCGCGGCTCGGCCTGAACAACGCAAGGGCCAGCGCGCCCTGCAACATCTTCACCACCTCCGGCACGACCAGCTCCCCTAAGTTCGTGCTGCACCGGCAGGGCGCGATCGCCAGCCACGCCCAGCAGATCGCGCGGGCCTTCGGCTTCACCGCGCCCGACACGCTGTCGCTCTCGATCCTGCCTTTATGCGGCGTCTACGGCTTCGACCAGACGATGGCGACCCTGGCGGCCGGCAAGCCCTGCGTGCTGGTCGAATCCTACGAGATCGACGAGATCGCGCGTCTGATCGAGCGCCATCGCCCGACCACGATGTTCGGCAGCGACGACATGTATGCGCGCCTGCTCGACGCCGTGCCCGGCGACCATCCCTTTCCCTCGGTGAAGTGGGCCGGCTATGCCGCCTTCAACGCCTCGCTCGACGACATCGCCGAGACGGCGGAACGGCGCGGCCTGCGCCTGTGCGGCCTCTACGGCATGAGCGAGGTCCAGGCGCTCTATGCGATGCAGCCGATCGACTCCGAGGTGGCGCGCCGCAAGAAGGGTGGCGGCATTCCCGTCTCTCCGCTCGGCCATGTCCGCGTCCGCGATCCCGAGACCGGCGAGTTGCTGGGCACCGGCCAGCCCGGTGCGCTCGAATGCGCCGGTCCCTCGCTGATGGTCGGCTACTACGGCAACGAAACGGCCACCGCCGAGACGGTGACCGCGGACGGCTATGTCCGCACCGGCGATCTCGCCGAACTCGACGGCCATGGCGGCTTCACCTTCCTCAGCCGCATGGGCGACGTGCTGCGGCTCTCGGGCTTCCTGGTGAATCCGCTGGAGATCGAGACCCATCTGCAGAAGCTGCCGGGCATTGCCGGCTGCCAGGCCATCGCCGTGCCTCGTCCCGATGGCGTGCGTGCCGTCGCCTTCGTGATCCTGGCGCCCGGCGCATCGCTCGACGAGGCCGCCGCCATCGCGCACTGCCGCCACGGCCTCGCCAACTACAAGGTACCGATGCGCGTCTTCGCCATCGACGATTTCCCCAAGACGCCCTCGCCCAACGGCTTCAAGATCCAGCGCACCCGCCTGCGCGACATGGCGCTGGAGCGGCTTTAGCGGCCCTTGAACTTCGCGGGCTTGCGCTTCTCCGTGAAGGCGCGCGCGGCTTCCTGGAAATCCTCCGAGAGATAGAGCCGCTCGGGTGCGGTCTGGTGCATGATCTCGCGCGTCATGCGGTCCATGTACCAGCGCCGTGTCCGCACCGTGGAGCGCACGCTGAGCGGCGGGTTCTTCACGACGTCGCGCGCCAAGTCCCGCGCCATCTCGAGATACTTGCCCTTCGGCGCAACGCGATTGATCAGGTTCGCCGCGAAGGCTTCCTCGGCCGTGAAGAAGCGCCCGGCAAGAGCCGCCTCCATCGCGAAGGCGCCGCCGCCCCGGAATTGCATGATGCCCCAGTAGCGGCCGGCGCCCAGGCCGCGCGACGTCTCGGTGATCTGGAAGCGCGTCCCCTCCTCGGCGACGACGAGATCGCATTCCAGCACGATGCCGACCGAGAGGCCGAGCACGTAGCCGTGCGGTGCGGCAATGACCGGCTTCCAGTTCACCGACTTGGTCAGCAGGTCGGCCGAGTGCGTCCTCCGCCCCTGCGGCCCGCCGAGCCGCAGGAACTCCTCGCGGCTTCGCAGCTGGCGCTGCTTCACGTCGGCGCCGCTCGAGAAGGCGCGGCCGCGGCCCGTGATGATCGCGATCTGCGCCTCGTCTTCCATGTCGAACCGATGCAGCGCGTCGGACAGTGCGCCAACCAGCTCGTCGTTGAAGGCGTTCAGCTTGTCCGGGCGATTGAGCGTCAGGGTGACGATCTCGCCCTCGCGCTCGTACTCGACGAGCGTGCTTGTCTGGCTTTGGGTCATCGTTCCTCCTTGGGAGAGCATTTGCCCCGGCGAGTGGAAATGCAATGCTCGCAGCCTTCCAAGGGAGAGAAACGATGACCAAACGCAAAAGCGTCAACTACCCGGGCTACAGCCACCAGAACCCGATTCCGAATGCCAGCCGCATCGGCAATATCGTGATGTCGAGCATCATGAACGGTACCGAGCCCGGCACGCGCACCATCCCGCCCGATCTCGGCGCGCAGGTCACCAACATCTTCAAGCACATCAAGCTCTGCGTCGAAGCCGCCGGCGGCACGCCCGACGACATCATCAAGATCAATTTCTGGATGAAGCAGCCGTCAACCGGCCGCGCCGCGCTGAATGACGAATGGGTGAAGATGTTTCCCGACGAGGCATCGCGCCCGGCGCGCCACACGCTTCAGCTCTCGGGCGACAGTCCGCACCAGGTGACGTGCGACTTCACCGCCGTGATCGGTGGCTAGCGGCTCTCTCTAACGACCGGGAATCTTGAGGTTGGTGACCGCGGATCCCACGAAGATCTGCGGCTGCGAGGGCGTGCGGATGCCCATGCTCTTTTCGAGGTTCTGCACGCACGTCCGAGTGGACTGCGCCAACTGGCTCCAGGTCGAGGCGGCGTCGAACTGCTGCAGCAGGCACTGGTCGTAATAGGTGTAGCGGTCACCGGCGCCGCAGCCGAAGCTGACTCGATCTGCCGCCGCCGCCGTCAGCACCACCCGGTTGGGCTGGCGCATGGCCGGCGTCAGGAAGACGCCGCTGTGGCAGGCCGAGACGACCACGACGGTCGGCAGCGTGCCGCAGCCCGCATCCAGGGCGCTGTCGAGCGTGCCGGGCCGTATGACGCCGTTGGCCTGGCGCAGCACGAAGCCGGTCTCGTTGCCGTGGCTGGTGACGAAGGCGAGGCATGCCCCGGCGCCGCCGGCATTCCGCAAGGCGTTCGAGACGTTGGCCGCGGTGGCGACTTCCGCCGATGGATTGCGCCCCGGATCGGAGGTGAGGATGCGGATGTCCCGCACGCCGCGCGCCACCAGCTTGTCGCGCAGCGCATCGATGCCGTTGTCGAAGGACGGGCTGTTATTGTCGCCGGCGATCAGCACGGCGTGCCAGCGCGCCGCCGGCACGTCGCCCGGCGCAGCTGCGATCGAGGGGTTGCGGCCGGAAGGCGGTGCCGCGTCGGAGTCGGACGTGCAGCCGACGAGCGACGCCAGCAACGCGACCAGGGCAACGACGCGAATCAACATGCCTTGCGCTCCAACTGTTTGCCTCAAGCCTGCGGCGTGGCCCCGACGACGCGCAATGCCATGTCGGTGTAGAGCTTCGCCATCTGCTCCTCGGTGAGATCGCCGCCCGGACCGTACCACATCGAGACATGGGTGCACTGGTCGAGCAGCGCCATGGCAATCGCCTTGAGATCGTGCTTTCCCTCGACTCTCGGCGGATCGAACACGCCGCGTTCGATTCCGTGCTTGAGGATGGCCACGACGATGTCACGGATGGCGCGCCGGCTGCGGCGGATGTCGGCGACGCGCGCCGTGTCCAGCCAGCCGATCTCGCGATTGGCGACCAGCGCTTCGATGCGCAGCCGGCAATGGCGGATGACATAGACCCGCACGAAAGCCGCGAGCTCGGCGCGCGGATCGCCGCCCGCCCCGCCGACCGCCTGCTGGCAGAGCCGCTCCAGCTCGCCCTGGGTCGAGGCGATGATGTCGTGGAGCAGCTCGTCCTTCGACTTGAAGTGATTGTAGAGCGCGCCCTGCGTGAGGCCGCAGGCCTTCATGATGTCGCGCACCGTGACGACCGGATAACCGCGCTCGGCGAACTGGGCGAAGGCCGCGGCGCGGATCGCCTCGACCGGCGGACGCGCCTCGCGCTCCGCGACGACCGCCGGCGGCTCGTCGACGACGTTGACCGTCTTGCGCTTGCTCATCGCGAGGCTCCGGACATGTTGCTGACGATCGACCAGGCGAGGTCGGCTGCGGGTTTCACCAGCTTGCCGGAATCGGCCGCCCGCATGTTGGCGGCCGTGCCGTCGAGCGACCGGGCGTAGACGCCCTGACGGATGCAGGACACGCGGAACAGATTGTAGGCCATGTAGAATTCCCAGAGCGCGGGCTCGGGCACCGCCCGCTTGGACAGGCTGCTGTAGTAGCTCACCATCTCCGCTTCCGTGGGCAGGCCCAGGGCGCCGAGATCGTGGCCCAGCAGGCCGCCCCAATCCTTGGGCGTGCGCCACAGCATGCAGAGATAGGAAAGCTCGGCCAGGGGATCGCCCAGGGTCGAGATCTCCCAGTCGATGATGCCCAGCACGCGCGGCTCGACGGGATGGAAGATCATGTTGTCGAGGCGGTAGTCGCCATGGACCAGCACCGTCTCGTCGTTCGTCGGCAGGTTGGCTGGGAGCCAGTCGAACAGCCGGTCCATCGACTCGATCTTCTCGGTCTCCGAGGCCTTGTACTGTTTTCCCCAACGGGAGATCTGGCGGGCGACGTAGCTGCCGGGGCGGCCGAAGTCGGCCAAACCCAAAGCGGCATAGTCGACCCGGTGCAGCCGGGCCAGCGCCTCGAACTTGGCGCGATAGATGGCCAGCCGGCCCTCCTTCGGCACGTCGGGCAGCAGCGGGTCCCACAGAACCCGGCCGTCGCAATATTCCATGATATAGAAAGGTGTGCCCACGACGCTCTCATCCTCACTGAGCGCATAGGCCCGCGGGGTCGGCACGTCGGTACGGTTCAGGGCCGAGATCACCCGGAATTCGCGATCGACCGCGTGGGCCGAGGGCAGCAGCTTGCCGGGCGGCTTGCGGCGCAGGACATAGCGCCGGCCGGCGCCGTCGGTCAGCCGGTAGGTCGGGTTGGACTGGCCGCCCTTGAACTGCTCGACGCGAACCGACGGCACGAAGCCTTCGACGTTGGCGGCCATGAACCGGCCGAGCGACTGCTCGTCGAATCGATGCTTCTCCTGCACCGCCATCGTACCGATGTAGTCCTCGCCTCTCCGTGACACCAAAAGCCTCCTGAACGACCATTCACATTGGCCGGGAGTTTGCTCGCCCGGTGGTGCGCATGCAATATCGACCAACGGGGACATTGACGCGTGGAAACGCTGCTTTCGGCCTATCCACCGGCTGCCTGGATGGCGCTGCTGGCAACAGGCGTCCTGATCGGACTGCTGGCCGGCCTGCTGGGGGTCGGCGGAGGCATCGTGGCCGTCCCGGTCCTGCTGGAAATCTTCGAATTCATGGGCATCGGCGAGCCATTGGCCGTGTCGCTGGCGGTCGGTACGGCACAGGCCAGCATCCTCGTCGCCTCGACCACCGCCGCCGCGGCCCACTGGCGGGCCGGCACGATCGACCGCGAGCTCGTCCGGTCCTGGCTGCCGGCGCTGATGGCGGGCGCCATCGTCGGGCTGGCTGTCGGTCCGCTGGCGCCGGCACGCGTGCTCACCGGCCTTTTCGCGCTGGTCGCCGCCGCGCTCGCCCTCAAGATGGCGTTGGGTGACCGCCTCATTTTTGGGCATCGGCAGCCGCAAGGCGCGCTCTTCTACCTGCCGCCAGCCCTGGTCGGCGGTTTGGCTGCCGCTGTCGGCGTCGGTGGCGGCACTTTGAGCACGCCCGTCCTGACGCTGTTCTCATTTTCCATCAAGCGGGCGATCGGCGCGGGCGCGCTGTTCAATCTGGTGATCGCCGTGCCGGCCACCCTCGTCTTTTTGATGATGGATCGGCACGCCGCAGGTCGGCCGGCGGACGCGCTGGGCGACGTTGCCTTGTTTTGCGTTGCGACCCTCTCACTCCCCGCGCTCTTTGTCGCGCCGCTGGCGGCGCGATGGTCGACACAAGCGCCCGTCGCTTTGCTGCGGCGATTGTTTGCGATTTGCCTGGCCCTAATCGCAGCCCGTCTGATTCTGCGCTGATGCAGTTATCACTTGTAATGCACTTGGCACTTGGGCAAAGCGGCCGAATTGTGTTTAGCTGTCATCGGTCCAGGGGTTAGGGCCCAACAGCAACATTTGAAGACGACGCGTTTCTGGGGAGGCATCGTTGAATCGATTCCTAAGCAAGGACTTCTTGTCCGGGCTGATGTTCATTGGCTTCGGACTGCTCGCACTTTATTTCGGGCAGAAACTCGCACTCGGCACGCCGGTCCGGATGGGACCCGGCTACGTGCCGCGCATGCTTTCACTCACGCTGCTGGCGCTCGGCGTGCTGGTTTGCATCGTCGCTGTCGTGAGCGGCAGCGAGCCGGTCGAACGGCCGAAGTGGAAGCCGATCACGCTGGTCACACTCGGCATCGTCTGCTTCGCGCTGCTGTTCGAGCGGGCGGGCCTGATCCCGGCGCTGGTCGTTCTGATCATGATCGCGTCGCTGGCCGGTGAGGAATTCAAGCTCACCGAGGTGATCGGCAACATCATTGTCCTCTCCGTCCTCTGCACGCTCGTCTTCAAGGTCGGATTGGGAATGAATATTTATATCCTGCGCGGAGTCTGGTGAGATGGATCTGCTCGACAATCTCGCGCTGGGCTTCAGCGTCGCCTTCTCCTTCCAGAACCTGACCTACGCGCTGCTGGGCTGTCTGCTCGGCACGCTGATCGGCGTTCTGCCCGGCATCGGCCCCGTGGCGACCATCGCCATGCTGCTGCCGATCACCTTCCATCTGCCGCCCACCGCCTCGCTGATCATGCTGGCCGGCATCTATTACGGCGCGGCCTATGGCGGTTCGACAACGTCGATCCTGGTGAACCTGCCGGGTGAAGCGGCCTCGGTCGTGACCTGTCTCGACGGCTACCAGATGGCCCGCAAGGGTCGCGCGGGTGCCGCCCTCTCGATCTCGGCCGTCGGCTCGTTCTTCGCCGGCACCGTCGGCACCGCGATCATCGTGCTCTTTGCGGAGCCGCTGACGCGCATGGCGCAGAAGTTCGGCCCCGCCGACTACTGCTCGCTGATGGCGCTCGGCCTCGTGGCCGCCGTCATCCTGGCCAGCGGATCGGTGACCAAGGCGATCGCGATGATCTTCCTCGGCCTGCTGTTCGGCCTGGTCGGCACCGACGTGAACACCGGCGCCCAGCGCTTCACCTTCGACATTCCGGAGCTGAGCGACGGCATCGACTTCGCGCCGATCGCCATGGGCCTGTTCGGCATCGCCGAGATCGTGGTCAACCTCGAACGGCATATGAGCCGCACAGGGGGAACCATCAAGGTCACCACCTTGTGGCCGACCATGGACGAGGTGCGGCAGGCGGTTCCAGCCGCCCTGCGCGGCACGTTCCTCGGCGCGGCACTCGGCGTGCTGCCGGGCGGCGGTCCGACGCTGGGCGCCTTCTCGGCCTATACGCTCGAGAAGAAGATCTCCAAGCGGCCCCAGGACTTCGGCAAGGGTGCGGTCGCGGGCGTCGCGGCGCCCGAGGCGGCCAACAATGCGGCCGCCCAGACCTCGTTCATCCCGATGCTGACGCTCGGCATCCCGTCCAACGCCGTCATGGCGCTGATGGTCGGCGCCATGATCATCCAGGGCATCCAGCCGGGCCCCGAGGTCATGACCAAGAAGCCCGACCTGTTCTGGGGCATGATCGCCTCGATGTGGATCGGCAACGCTATGCTGGTCATCATCAACCTGCCGATGATCGGCATCTGGGTGAAGCTGCTGACCGTGCCCTACCGCTTCCTGGCACCGGCCATCCTGCTGTTCTGCTGCATCGGCGCGTACAGTCTGCAAAACAGTACGTTCCATGTGATGCAGGTCGCCGTCTTCGGCGTGCTGGGCTACATCTTCGTCCGCCTCGGCTGCGAAGGCGCCCCGTTCCTGCTGGGCCTGGTGCTGGGACCGCAGATGGAGGAATATTTCCGGCGTGCCATGCTGCTCTCGCGCGGCGACGCCATGGTCTTCCTGCAGCGTCCCATCAGCCTCGGCCTGCTCATCACGACGGCGCTGCTGCTGATCCTGATGGCCTTGCCAAGCTTCAAGAGGGCGCGCAAGGAAGCGTTCGTGGAAGAGGAGGGCTGACGCCCTCCTCCAAGAAATCCGGAGGAAGACCATGTCGGACCTGCCCAAGCGCGTGACGATCGACGAGGAGGGTCCTCGCGAGGGCTTCCAGTCCGAGAAGAAGATGATCCCGGTGGCCGACAAGGTCCGTCTCATCGAGGCGCTTGCGGACACCGGGTTGAAGCGCATCGCCTGCGTTTCCTACGTCAACCCGAAGCGCGTGCCGACCATGGCCGACGCCGAGGAAGTGGCCTCCAGGATCGATCTCAAGCCCGGCGTGCAGTACAGCGCGCTGTGGCTGAACCAGCAGGGCCTCGAGCGCGCGCTTCGGGGCCCTTTGCATGTCGACGGCGGCGTTCGCGTCACGGCTTCCGACACCTTCTCGCGCAAGAACATCGGCAAGTCGGTGCCCGACGCCATGGTCGAGCAGCGCATGTCGCTCAAGACCTTCAAGGACCGCGGCATGCCGGTCGAATGGGGCGTCATCCTGGGCGCCTTCGGCTGCAACTATGAAGGCGAGCTGTCGACCGAGCTGATCCTGCAGCGCGTGCAGCTGGCGCTCGACGAGGCCGAGCTGGCGGGCTTCAGGCTGAAAGGCATCAAGCTCACCGACGCGATGGGCTGGGCCACCCCCGCCTCCGTCGAACGGCTGATCGGCGCCGTGCGCTCGAAGTGGCCAGACCTCGAGATCGCGCTGCACCTCCATGACACGCGCGGCACCGGCGCCGCGGCGGCCTATGCCGGCCTGCGCATGGGCGTCACCAAGTTCGACGCCTCGGTCGCGGGCCTGGGCGGCTGTCCCTTCGCCGCGACCGACGGCGCGGCCGGCAACATCTGCACCGAGGACTTCGCCTTCATGTGCGAGGAGATGGGTGTGGAAACCGGCCTCGACATCGAGCGCCTGATCGAGGTCGCCAAGCTGGCCGAGGAGATCGTCGGCCGTCCCCTGCCCGGCCACGTGATGCGCGGCGGCACATTGAAGGCGGCGCGCCGCAAGGTGGCGGCATGAACGTCGAAACTCTGGCCGGCCTCGTTCCGGACTCGACCTACGTCGATGTCGCCAGCGTGCCCTGGCAGCCGACGCGCTTCCCCGGGGTCGAGTGGAAGATCCTGATGGAGCAGAAGGAAACCGGCCTCTCGACCGTGCTGATGCGCTGGGCGCCGGGCGCCCGCCTGCCGGCACACGAGCATGTCGCGATCGAGCAGACCTACGTGCTCGAGGGATCGTTCGCCGATCATGCCGGCGTCTGCACGGCCGGCAACTATGTCTGGCGGCGCGCCGGCAGCCGCCACGATGCATGGACCGACGAGGGCTGCCTCATGCTGGCGGTCTTCCTGAAGCCCAACACCTTCTTCGATTAGAACCGCTCCCCGACCTCTGCTAATGCTCCGTCGCAGCCCGCCCTGTCGAGGCGGGCGCTAGGGAGGCAGAGGCACATGTCAGGCGTTCTGGAAGGCATCCGCGTACTCGATTTCGGCCGTTACATCGCCGGTCCGTTCTGCGGCACGATGCTGGCCGATCTCGGCGCCGAGGTGATCCGCGTCGAGAAACTGGAGGGCAGCGAGGATCGCTGGGTGACCCCGGTCGTCGAGGGCGGCGAAGGCTCCATGTTCCTCCAGATGGGCCGCAACAAGCTCGGCCTGACGCTCAACCCGATGAAGCCCGAGGGCCGGGAGATCGTGAAGAAGCTGGTGGCGACCTCCGACGTGGTGATCGCCAACCTGCCCTACGAAGACCTGCAGAAGATGGGCATCGATTACGAGAGCCTGTCCGCCCTCAATCCCCGCATCATCCTCGCCACCACCTCGACCTTCGGCTCCGAAGGCCCCTACAAGACCCGCGTCGGCTTCGACACGATCGGCCAGGCCATGTCGGGCGCCATGCACCTCTCGGGCGACGGCGAGACGCCGACCCGCATGAACGCTCCCTTCGTGGATTTCGGCACCGCGCTGCTCAACACGGTCGGCGTGCTGGCCGCTCTGATGGACCGCGCCAAGAGCGGCAAGGGCCAGAAGGTCGAGACCGCCCTGCTGCGCACCGCCATCAACATCACCAACGGCCATCTGATCGAGCAGGCGATGCTCAACCTCAACCGCATGGCCACGCTCAACCGCGGCTTCACGGCGGGCCCCTCCGACACCTTCAAGTGCAAGGACGGCTGGATCTACGCCATGACCATCGGCCAGCCGCTGTTCGTGCGCTGGTGCAAGCTGATGGGCGACGACAGCCTGGCCACCGATCCGCGCTTCAAGGACGACCTGGCCCGCGGCGACAATGGCGAGGCCCTGTCGGCGATCATGCAGAAGTGGTGCGATACCCGCACCGTTGCAGAAGCACTGTCTGCGCTCGAGGCCAACCGCATTCCGGCCGGCCCCGTCTACACGCCGCAGCAGACGCTCGACGACAGGCACGTGCAGGAAGCCGGCTTCTTCCACCAGATGGACTATCCCGGCGCCAAGATGGGCGTGCCGGTGCTGCAGGAGCCGGTGAAGCTCTCCCGCACCCCCCTCACCATCCGCCGACGGGCACCGACCCTGGGCGAGCACACGGAACAGATCTTGCAGGAACTCGGCTATGAACCCGCCGTTATCGCCAAGCTCAAAGCCGATCGGGTCGTCTGAGGCGGCTGATCCAATGGGTCAAAAGGGCGTATAAGAGACCAGGAGCCCCTGGATGATGCGTCGTCTGATTCTCGCACTGACGATCATGGGTTGCGGTTCGGCCGCTGCCCAAGCGACCTCGGATTTCCCCTACGGACCCAGCCACGTCTTCGCCGCCTTCCGCAACGGCGAGCGGATCGGCACGCATACGCTCAGCTTCCAGCAGAACGGCGACAAGCGCACCGTCACCACCTCGATCGACTTCTCGGTGAAGGCGCTCGGGATGGTCATGTATCGCTACAATCATCGCGGCCAGGAAATCTGGAACGGCAACACGTTCGAATCGATCGCCACCCAGACCGACGACAACGGCACCAAATACACGCTGAGAGCCAAACACGAGCCGAACGGCGTGTCGGTCGTCCGGGAAGGCGGCGTCGGGCCGAAAATCGCGAGCAACGACATGGGCTTCCAGCAGGCGGCCCCCCAGCAGCTCACCATGCCGGCCAGCACCTTGCCGACGACGCACTGGAACCTGAACCAGGTGAAGCAGTCGGCCATGCTCAACACCCAGAACGGCGACCTAGCCAAGGTCCAGGTCACGCCGAAGGGTCGCGAGACCATCAAGACCGCCAGCGGCAAAACCATCGAGGCGACCCGCTACTCCTATTCCGGCGACGTCCAGATGGACCAGTGGTTCGACGACCGCGGCCGCTGGGTGAAAGGCGCATTCAAGGCTCCCGACGGATCGACAATCGAGTACATACTGCAGGAATGAACCCTGCCGATTGTTTCACGAAGCTGCCCGATCTCCTCGCCGACGATCCTGACCTTGTGCGACGCGGCCGCTGGCTGACCGTCGAGTGCAGGATCGACATCGGCAGCGAGCCCTTCCACCTGACCTTGAAGGACGGCACCCTCGCCTCGCTTGATCGCGGCCCGAAGCTGATGCGCTCGACCGCCTTCACGGTGCGCGGCACGGATGAAGCATGGCGCCATCATTGGCGAAAGATGCCCGAGCCCGGCTGGCACGACCTGTTCTCGCTGACCAAGCGTGGCGCCGCCTCGTTGGAAGGTGACCTGCGGCCGCTGCTGCAGAACCTGCAATACTTCAAGGACCTGCTGGCCCTGCCCCGTCGACTGCCGGAGGAGCACTGACATGGCCCCGGTTCTCGATCCCATGGTTGGCCGCTACGTGCGGCTCGACATCGATGGCACACCGCAGCGCCTCTATTTCGAAGAGGCGGGACAGGGCATCCCGCTGGTCTGCTTGCACACGGCCGGTGCCGACAACCGGCAGTTCCGCCACCTCCTCGCCGATCCCGAGATCACGAAGCGCTATCGCGTGTTGGCCTTCGACATGCCCTGGCACGGCAAGTCGACGCCGCCGGACGGCTGGGAGAAGACCGAGTACCGGCTGACGACGGCGTCCTACACCGCCGCCATCCGCGCCTTCTGCCGGGCAATGGAGCTCGACAGGCCGGTCGTCATAGGCTGCTCGATCGGCGGTCGCATCGTGCTCAACCTCGCCATCGCCCACGCCGCCGAGTTCCGGGCGCTGGTCGCGCTGGAAGCCGCCGACTTCCAGCAGCCCTGGTACGACACGGCGTGGCTGCATCGTCCCGACGTCCATGGCGGCGAAGTCTGCGCCGCGCTGATCTCGGGCCTGATCGCGCCGCAGAGCCCGCCGGTCAGCCGCCACGAGACGCTTTGGATGTACATGCAGGGCGGCCCCGGCATCTTCAAAGGCGATCTCTATTTCTACCGGGTCGACGGCGACCTGCGCGAGAAGGTGAAGACGATCGATACCGGAGTCTGCCCGCTCTACCTGCTGACCGGCGAGTACGACTTCTCCTGCACCGCCGAGGACACGCTGCGCACGGCGGCGCAGATTCCGGGTGTCGAGGTGCAGGTCATGAAGGAGCTGGGCCACTTCCCGATGAGCGAGAACCCGGCGAAGTTCCGGGAGTACATCCTGCCGGTGCTGGAGAAGATCGCGGCGGCAAAAAGTTAGCGGTCATTGGAGCGCGCAACTCCAGTTGCGCTCATGTCTTGCTGATCGACGAAGCCAGAGCGCAACTGGAGTTGCGCGCTCCGTTGTCAGTGCCTCGAGTCGAACGCCAATCGCGTCGCGAGGCCGGCGAAGACGGCGCCGAGGAAATATTGCGGCAGGCGGCGGAAGCGGCCCTGGCCGGAGAAGATGCGGCCGAGGCGGCTTGCGCCCAGGATGACCGCGCCGTTGACCACCAGGCCAATCGCATTGAGCACGGTCGCCAGCACCATGATCTGCAGCGCGACGGAGCCCGCTTCCGGCTGAACGAACTGCGGGAAAAGCGCCAGGACGAACAGCGCCATCTTAGGGTTCAGCAGGTTGGTGAGCAGCCCCTGCCGGAACATCGTGCCGATGGCGTGCCGGCTCGCACCGGCTTCCGGCGTGAGCGTCACAGCGCCGGATCGTACCGTCTTCCAGGCGAGATAGAGCAGATAGGCCGCGCCCGCGTAACGCACGGCGTCGTAGGCAACGGGCACGATCAGGAAGAGTTGCGACAGACCAAACGCGGCTGCCAGAGCATGGCAATAGGTGCCGACCTGGATGCCGGCCAGGGTCGCGAAGCCCGCCGCCTTCCCCTGGCTCGCGCTGCGCGAGGCGATCAGCAGCATGTCGGGGCCGGGCGTCATCGTGAGCGCCAGGCTCGCGGTAGCGAAGAGCGCAAGGGTGGCAAGGTCGATCATCAGAGGATCTGGAACACTTCGTAGACGGGTCCGGTCGGATCTCGCCGGCCGGTCGAGACGCAGACGATGCGGTTGAGGAAGCGGTACTTCTCCGATGCGGTCTCGAAGTACGGCGTGGCGCGGAAGTAATACTGGCTGGGATCGACCTTCTCGCCCTTGTTGAGCTGCTCGATCACCCAGGCCGGCCCGTGCCGCATGCCGCGATAGCTCATGTAGACGAGATGGCCGTCGTCGGTCTTGAGCGTCAGCCGCACGTCGAGCATCAGGATGCCGTCGCGTCGCTGCAGCAGCCAATCGCCGGCCGGCGTCGGCAGCACCGTGCCGCGCAGTTCTTCGCCCTCGAACGTGCCGCCCGTGACCGTCGCGATGCGGCGACGTCCATAGGGCGTCTCGCCGACATCCGTGAAGTTCGGATCGACCTGGAGAGCCAATGTGAAGAGATGGGCTGAACGCAGGGTGGGACCGGTCATACTGTTCCTCAAATCTTGGCCGTCCGGCCTTCCCAATAGGGCGCGCGGAGTTCGCGCTTCATGATCTTGCCAATGGTGCTGCGCGGAAGCGAGTCCCGGAATTCGACGGCGACGAGACGCTGCGTCTTGCTGAGCTGGCCGTTGGCCCATTCGCGCACCGACTCTTCCGTCACCGTGGCACCGTCGCGGCGCACGCACAGCGCCATCGGCGACTCGCCCCACTGGTCGCTCGGCACGCCGATCACCGCGGCATCGATCACGTCGGGATGCTTCAGCAGCAGGACCTCGATGTCGGCGGCATAGACGTTGAAGCCGCCGGAGATGATCATGTCCTTCTTGCGATCGAGCAGGATCAGGAATCCGTCCTCGTCGAGCTTGCCCATGTCGCCGGACTTGAAGAACAGACGTCCCTTCTCGTCGTGCCAGAACAGCTCGCGCGTCTTGTCGTCCTGCTTGTAGTAGCCCTTCATCATCATCTCGGCGCGGCCGGCGATCTCGCCGACCTCGCCCCGAGGCAGTTCCCTGCCCTGTTCGTCGAGGATCCTGAGCTCGACGCCGAAGCCCGGCGTGCCGACCGTGTGGAGCTTGTTCGGATGCAGGTTGGCTTCGAGCATGCAGCTGCCGCCGCCCTCGGTCAGGCCGTAGATCTCGATCAGGCGGCCGGGCCAGCGCTTGACGCAGTCTTCCTTCACCTGCGCCCGCAGCGGCGCGCTGGTCGAGAGCTTCGTCTTGAAGGCGCTGAGGTCGTATCTGTCGAAATCGGGATGCGCGAGGATGCGCTGGTACTGGACCGGTACGAGCATCGCGTGGGTCACCTTCTCCGCCTGGGCGAGTTCCAGGAACTTCACGACGTCGGACCTGCGCATCAGGATCGACGTGCCGCCGACACCCACGGTCGCCAGAAGGGCGACCAGCGTCGTGTTGGAATAGAGCGGCGTCGAGACCAGCGAGACCGTGTCGGGTCCGTAATCGAAGGCGGGAAACCGGACAGGAAGCTGGCTGCGCAGCGCGTGCGAGTGGAGGATGCCCTTGGGCAGGCCGGTCGTGCCGGAACTGTAGATGATGTTGAAATCGTCGAGCGGACCGATCTCCGTCTCGAAGGGCGCATCGCTCGTCGGCGCGAGCCAGGCCTCGAAGTCCTGCCAGCCCGGCCGCGCGAAATCGTAAGCGATGCGGCCGCCGGCCACGAGCTTGCCCAGCCGCCCTTCATAGGGTTCGACCAGGGCGCGGTACTGGTCCGACAGGAACAGAACCTTGGCGTCGCAATCGTCGAGCATCTTCTCGAGCGCATCCGCCGCCGCCATGGTCGAGAGCGGCACGACGCAGACGCCGGCGCGCAAGCCGCCCATGAAGGTCTCGAGATATTCGATCGAGTTGGCGGCGAGGATGGCGATCTTGTCGCCCCTCCCCAGCCCCATCTCGGAAAGCCGACGGGCGATCCGGTTGATGCGCCCGTCGAACGCCTTCCAGCTCCGCACCACCCCGTCGCACTTCACCGCCGGCTTGTCCGGATGGGTCTGCGCATGCCGCGCGACCAGGGCCGGGATCGACGTGAAGTCAGGAATGTCGTCGATGACCGGCTGCGGAACGATTGGCTGGTCGGGGCTCATAAGCCGCGGCCTACTTCTTCGGCTCGACCGTCTCCACCGGACCACCGGCCTTCTTCCAGGCGCCGAAGCCGCCCTCGAAATGCGCGACCGGCGTGAGGCCCATGTCCTGCGCGGTCTTGGTCGACAGCGCCGAGCGCCAGGCGCCCGCGCAGAAGAACACGAACTTGTTGCCGGTCTGGAAATAATCCTTGGCGTAGGGGCTCTTCGGATCGATCCACATTTCCAGCATGCCGCGCGTCACGTTGATCGCGCCGGGGATCGTGCCGTCACGCCACAGTTCGCGCGGATCGCGGATGTCGATGAAGGTGACGCCGGGCTGGCCATGGATCTTCATCGCGTCGGCGAGCGACAGTGTCTCGATCTGGCTGTTGGCCTCGTCGACCATCTGCTGGACCGTCTTCTTGATCTCGAGCGGCATCGAACCCTCCCTGCGCGGTGCGTTCGGGCCTTGGTACCACTTTGTCTTGAGCGCGCAAACGACGGTCAAACCGCCGCGTGAAAATCGCGGCGGCTATTTCTTGTCGGCCTCGGGAATGGCCTTCATTTCCTCGAGCCAGATGTCGGGACTGCCGTCCGACGGCGCACGCCAGTCGCCGCGCGGCGACAGCGAACCGCCGGACGAGATCTTCGGACCGTTGGGCAGCGCCGAGCGCTTGAACTGGTTGGTGAAGAAGCGGCGCAGGAAGAGCGCCAGCCAGCTCCGGATCTCTTCCAGCGAGTAGGCACGCCGCGCGCTGTCCTCGAGATTGGCCGGCCACGCACCCTTCCCGATATCGTGCCAGGCGTTCCAGGCCATGAAGGCGATCTTCGACGGCCGGTAGCCGAGGCGCGTCAGGTAGAAGAGATTGAAATCCTGCAGCGCATAGGGACCCACGAAGCTCTCGGTCGCCTGCACCACGCCCTTTTCGCCGGCTGGGATCAGCTCGGGCGAGATCTCGGTGTTCAGGATGTCGTGCAGGATCTCGGCCGTTTCGCTGCTGACGTCGCCCGACGCGGCGACGAAGCGGATCAGGTGCTGGATCAGCGTCTTGGAGACCGAGCCGTTGGGATTGTAGTGGGACATGTGATCGCCCACGCCGTAGGTGCACCAGCCGAGACCGAGCTCGGACAGGTCGCCGGTGCCGACCACCAGGCCGCGCTGCTGGTTGGCCAGCCGGAACAGGTAATCGGTGCGCAGACCCGCCTGCACGTTCTCGAAGGTGACGTCGTAGACCTTCTCGCCCCGGCCGAACGGATGGCCGATATCGGCCAGCATCTGCGTCGCCGCGGGCTTGATGTCGATCTCCGCCGCCGTGACGCCCAGCGCCTTCATCAGCCGCCAGGCGTTCTTGTGGGTTTTGTCCGAGGTGCCGAAGCCCGGCATCGTGTAGGCGAAGACGTTCTTGCGGCTGAGGCCGAGCTGGTCCATCGCCCGGCAGATCACGATCAGCGCATGCGTCGAATCGAGGCCCCCCGAAACGCCGATGACGGCATTCTCGGTGCGGCTCGAATGCAGCCGCTGCGCCAGCCCCTGGACCTGGATGTTGTAGGCCTCGTAGCAATTGTCGCGCAGCTTGGCGGGATCCGACGGCACGTAGGGGAAGCGCTCGATGGCGCGGTCCAGCGCGACGCTGTCCTTCGGCGGATCGAAGGCAAACGGCAGCGTCCGGAACCGCGCGACCCGCTCCTGCTCCTGCTGGGCGCAATCGGCGAAGCCGTTGTAGCGCAGGCGCTCCTGGCGGATGCGGCCGACATCGACGTCGGCCTGGATCATCGTCGAGTCCTTCTCGAAGCGCGACGATTCGACCAGCTGGTCGCCCAGCTCGTAGATCGCGGCATGGCCGTCCCAGGCGAGATCGGTCGTCGATTCACCCGGACCCGACGCCGAATAGGCGTAGGCCGCGACGGCGCGCATCGACTGGCTGCCGCACAGCAGCCGCCGCGCCTCGGCCTTGCCGATGGTGATGTTGCTGGCCGACAGGTTCACCAGCAGCTCGGCGCCCGCGAGCGCCGCGTGGCTCGACGGCGGGATCGGCACCCAGACGTCCTCGCAGATCTCGACATGGAAAGTGAGGTCGATGCCGGTCGCCTTGAAGAGAAGATCGGTGCCGAACGGCACCGTCTGGCCGACCAGCTCGATCTCCCTGGTGATCACGTTGGCACCGGAGATGAAATGGCGCTTTTCGTAGAACTCGCGATAGTTCGGCAGGTAGGTCTTGGGGACGACGCCCAGCACCTTGCCGCGATGGACCACGACGGCGGTGTTGTAGAGGCGGCTCGAGACGCGCAGCGGCGCGCCGACGATCAGGACCGGGAAGAGGTCGCGCGATGCCTCGACGACCTTCGCGATCGACCGCTCGACCTCGTCGAGCAGCGCGTCCTGCAGGAGCAGGTCCTCAATGGCGTAGGAAGACAGGCCCAGCTCGGGAAAGACAATGACGGCCGCCCGCGCCTTGTCGCCCTGGGCCGCGAGCTTCAGCGTCTCGGCAAGATTGTAGGCCGCGTCGGCCACGCGGGTGCGCGGCACGCAGCAGGCCACACGCACGAACTCATGGGAATAGAGCGAAAAGAAATCGGACATCGGGACTCCAGCCATCCTCTACTGGTGCCCCGGCACTGGTTTCCAATCAAGGGCTGGTGGAGAGAAGGCGATGGTGGGCGCGACAGGGATCGAACCTGTGGCCACTGCCATGTCAAGACAGTGCTCTACCGCTGAGCTACGCGCCCATCACCTGCTGTTGCCGGGGTCCAAAACCAACCGGTAACGCGGAAGCCCGGTCGTCTACATTGCCGCAAACGGATTGGCAAGAGCGCGAAGGGTGACGCGCCCGGTTCCGCGGGTTATGACCGTATTATGGAGTCATTCACGGTCCTGACCGACCACGAGGCCCTGGATTGCCGGCTGCCGGCGCGCCAGACGGTCCCGGTGGTCGTGGCTTCGCCGCACAGCGGCTCGATCTATCCCGCCGCCTTCCTCGAACAAGCGGTCGTTCCGCTCTCCGCGCTCCGCCGGGCGGAAGATGCCTTCGTCGACGAGCTGTTTGCCGCCGCGCCCTCCCTCGGCATCCCGTTCCTGGCCGCCCGCTTCCCCCGCTCCTATGTCGATGCCAACCGCGAGCCTTACGAGCTCGATCCCGGCATGTTCGAGGGCCCGCTGCCGCGGCCGCTGAACCATCGCACCACCCGGGTGGCCGCCGGCCTCGGCATGATCCCCCGGGTCGCCGCCAACGGCGAGGCGATCTACCGCGGTCGCGTCCCCTCCGACACGATCGAGCACCGGCTGGAAACCTGCTGGCGGCCCTATCACCTGACCCTGTCCCAACTGGTCGAGCATACCTACAGCATGTTCGGCGGCGCCCTGCTGATCGATGCCCATTCGATGCCCTCCTCGGCCTCCAACCTCGGAACGCGCGACCGCGACCTGCGGGTCGATATCGTGCTGGGCGACAATCACGGCGAGGCTTGCGCGCCGGGATTCACCGCCGCCGCCGAGCGCTGGTTTCGCGCACGTGGCCTGCGAGTCCTGCGCAACCAGCCCTATGCCGGAGGCTTCACGACCCAGCGCTACGGCCGGCCGGCATTGGCCCGCCACACGCTGCAGATCGAGATCAACCGGGCGCTCTACATGGACGAGGCCCGGCACGAGAAGCTTCCAACCGCGAGCGTCTTCGCCCGCATGATCGCCGGCTTGCTGGAAGAGATGGGCCAGGAGGCCCAGGAAATCCTGCAGCCGCCGCGGCCCTTGGCCGCCGAATAAACCCACTGACCTGGCTGATCTGGCCGTTCGGTTCGGGCAAAAAAAGGGGCCGTGACAAGCACGGCCCGAGTTTAGGGAGGAAACGCCCAAGACGGGCATACAGCAAACAAAGAGGCTACCGAGGTAGCGTTTGCTGCCCACTCAGAATGGTGCACCTGCGAAGAGAAAGCAAGAGCGAAAAAGAGCCCTGAATTCACATATTTAGCGTTCGTTGATGTCTGAGGGTGGGTGTGTTGTTTTTGCAACGCACAAGAATAGTGCGATGCAGCTTTGCATCAAATGCATTGCTTCAGCAAACGCGCGAGGTGTGCGATTTCTATAGGGTGTTCAAAGACTTAAGTCCTGGATGGAGGGGTTGTTGGCCAAGAAGTTCGTAGTCGCGATGATGATGCATGAGACCAATACGTTCTCACCCCTGCCCACCCCCATCGAGTCTTTCACCCGCGGCGGCGGCCAGGGCGCCCTGAACGGCCCCGCCGCCATCAAGGAGTCCGAGGGGACCAACACCTCCCTCGGCGGCTTCATCGAGGTGGCCCGCAACGCTGGCGCCGAATTCACCGTTCCGATGGCCGCTTCTGCCCATCCGTCCGGCCTGGTCACCAAGGCGGCCTACGAGCAGATGACGACCGCCATCGTCGACGAGGTGAAGAAGGGCTGCGACGCCGTCCTGCTGGCCCTGCACGGCGCCATGGTTGCCGAGCACTACGATGACGGCGAAGGTGAGTTGCTCAATCGTATTCGCGCGATTGCCCCCGACGTGCCGATCGCCGTGGCGCTCGATTTCCACACCCAGATGACCAACGCCATGGTGAACGGCGCCACGATCATGACGGGCTACCGCACCTATCCCCATATCGACATGGCCGACACGGCCCGCCGCGCCGGCCGGACGCTGATGCGGACCCTGGCCGGCGAGGTCCAGCCGAAGATGGTCTGGGGCAACCGCCCGATCATGAGCAGCTCGCTGGTCCACACCCCGTCGCGCGAGCCGATGAAGACGCTGATGGGCATGGCCAACCAGGCCGAGGACACCGGCGAGGTGCTGAACGCCTCGGTGTTCGGCGGCTTCCCGCAGGCCGACATCCCCCACCTCGCCCTCTCCTCCGTCATCGTCTGCGACAAGCGCACGGCCGAGGGCGAGATCCTGCTGAATCGTATCCTCGATACGGCCTGGGAAAAGCGCGAGGGCTTCCTGTTCCATCCCGAGCCGCTGTCGGTCCAGGTCGGGCGCGCCAAGGGCTACACCGACTATCCGGTCGTCATGGCCGACCATGGCGACAACACCGCCTCGGGCGGCACCCAGGACGTGATGAGCGTCATCGAGGAAGCCCTGAAGCAGGAGCTCGAGGATGCCTGCGCCGGCCCGATCTGCGACCCGGCCTGCGTCGAGCAGATGATCAAGGCGGGCGTCGGCGCCGAAGTGACTCTCGAACTGGGCGGCAAGATCGACATGCCGGCGATGGGCCTGAAGGGCAAGCCGCTCAAGATCACCGGCAAGGTGAAGGCGATCACCGACGGCCAGTTCACCGTCACGGGACCGATGGCCACCGGCACGACCGTCCGCATGGGCCGCACCGCCGTGCTCGACACCGGCAAGATGCAGATCGTCGTGTCGGAGAAGCGCGCCGAGCCCTACGACCTCGGCGTCTTCACCCATTGCGGCATCGATCCGCGTCGCAAGAAGTACGTGCTCATCAAGTCGCGCCAGCATTTCCGTGCCGGCTTCGAGCCCATCGCCAAGCACATCGTGATGTGCGACGGCGACGGCTGCACCGCCTCCGACCTCAAGCTCTTCAAGTACGAGCGCGTGAAGCGTCCGCTCTACCCGTTCGACCTCGACATGCGGCTCGGCCGCAACGAAGCCTAGGAGTCCCCATGGCCACTTACGACATCGTCATCCGCAACGGCCAGGTGGCCGACGGAACGGGCAAGAAGCTGTTCGCCGCCGACGTGGCGGTGAAGGGCGACCGCATCGTCGCCATCGAGGCGCCGGGCACCTTGAAGGGCGACAACGAGATCGACGCCGCGGGCAAGGTCGTGGCGCCGGGCTTCATCGACGTGCACACGCACGATGACACGGCCCTGATCGACAATCCGACCATGGCGATGAAAGCGAGCCAGGGCGTCACGACGGTGGTGTGCGGCAATTGCGGCGTCTCGGCCGCGCCGTATGTCCGGCCCGACGTCGGCCACTGGATGTCGCTGATCATCAAGAAGAAGGAGAATCTCTCCAAGAGCTTCGCCGACTTCGCCGGCAAGGTGGAGGCCGCCAAGCCCGCCATCAACGGCGCCTTCCTGATCGGCCACGGCACCCTGCGCATCAACACGATGGGCGACGACCTGAATCGCGTCGCCACGGCCGGCGAGATCAAGCAGATGCGCGAGCTGCTCGACCAGAGCCTCGAACAGGGCGCGATCGGCATGTCGAGCGGTCTCTTCTATGCCGTGTCGAGCCATGCCTCGACCGACGAGGTGGCCGAAGTCGCTGCGCCGCTCGGCAAGTGGGGCGGCGTCTACACCGCCCACATGCGCGACGAGGGCGACCACATCCTGAAGGCGATGGACGAGACGTTCGAGATCGGTCGCCGCGTCGGCGCCGAGATCATCGTCTCGCACCACAAGTGCTCGGGCCGCTCGAACTTCGGCCGCATGAAGGAGACGCTGCCGCACTTCAACGAGGCGATGAAGAAGCAGCAGATCTCCTTCGACGTCTACCCGTACGTCGCGGGCTCCACGATCCTGCGGAGTGACATGCTGGAGCGCGCCGACAAGGTGCTGATCACCTGGTCCGACAAGGTGCCGGGCATGAGCGGCCGCGACCTCAAGGAGATCGCCGAGGAGATGGGCTGCTCGATGAGGGAAGCCGCCGACCGCATCCAGCCGGCCGGCGCCATCTACTTCATGATGGACGAGAAGGACGTGCAGGCCGCGATGTCCCATCCCGGCGCCATGATCGGTTCGGACGGCATCCCGTTCGACGCCCATCCGCATCCGCGCCTGTGGGGCACCTTCCCGAGGGTGCTCGGCCACTACTCGCGCGACCTCAAGCTGTTTCCGCTGGAGGACGCCGTGCGCCGCATGACCTCCTACTCGGCGCAGCGCTTTCATCTGGCCAAGCGCGGCGAGGTGAAGCTTGGCTTCTATGCCGACATCTGCATCTTCGACCCGGAGACGGTGATCGATACCGCGACCTTCGAGAAGCCGATCGCACCGGCCACGGGCATCGATACGGTCCTGTGCAACGGCGCCATCGCGTGGCGCAACGGCAAGCCCGGCGGCGGCCAGGCCGGCCGCGCGCTCAATCGCCAGGCCATGCAGGACGAAGCCAGGGCCTGATCGACGCGACGACCGCAAAAGAAAAGTCCCGCATTCAAGCGGGCCTTTTTATTCCTCAGTCGTTGCCTTCGTCGCGGCGGGTGCGTTCCATGCGTTCGTGACGCTCCTGCGCCTCGACCGACAGGGTCGCGATCGGACGAGCCTCCAGACGCTTCAGCGAGATCGGCTCGCCGGTCTCTTCGCAGTAGCCGTAGGTGCCTTCGTCGATCGACTTCATGGCCTGGTCGATCTTGGAGATCAGCTTGCGGAAGCGGTCCCGGGTCCGCAACTCCAGCGAGCGATCGGTTTCGGCGGTCGCGCGATCGGCGAGATCGGGCTGCGCCAGGCTCTCCTCCTGCATGTTCTGCAACGTCTGGTTGGATTCGTCGATCAGCTCGCCCTTCCACTTCAGCAACTTCTGGCGGAAGTACTCCTGCTGCATCGGATTCATGAACGATTCACGGTCTGTCGGCCGATAATTCTGCGGCAACGTAATCGACATCGTCGGCAACTCCACTCGCAGCATCGATGGTCCACCAGGGGAAGGCGGACCCTTTTCGAAGCGCGCGGAGTATAGGGACGGGCCCTTGCGGAGCAAGAAGGTTTAGGGTCCGGACGCCGATTCAGCCGTGCGCTGCAACAATTACAGCGGCTGTAATAATTCCCAAAATACGAGGGTTTTTTAGCCCTCGGGCCACGGGTCTTATTGCAACGCAGCAAATGCCCGCAAAGCAAGCAGCTGCGCAAAGGTTGTACTCACGTCGAAGGCAGGTTCGACCGCGTACGCAGCCTCCGCCCCCTCCTCCAGAGTAGCGCGGCCGTCCAGCGCCATCACGAAGGCCGCTTCCGGCAAGCTCAACCTCTCGAAAACCGCATCCCCGGAGCGGCGCAGGACGATCACCGCCGCCGGCCCCTCCTCCAACGAAACGCCCTCCGTCGCGCCGGGCTGGGACGCGCGCCAGATCCGGTCGATGGGATAAGGCGACTGGATCACGGCAGAGCCCGCCGCCAACACCAGCCTCAGCCCAAGCAGGCGCTCGGGCGCCCAGCCGGCGAGATCGGAGGCCGCGAGCCTCTCCTCCTCGGGCGCCTGGAAAGCCAGGTTCAGGGCCCAGTCGAGCCGCGCCATGTCGGGCAGATAGGGCAGCGACGCCGCCGGCTCGTGCTCCGCGACGAAAGCCGGAAAATCCACCCCGTACTCGGCCAGCACCGGCTGCCGTGGCAGGTCCCGTCCGATGAAGGCCTTGGCCACGGCCCGGAAGAACGCCTCGCCGACGATCGCCTCGACAGTCGGAAACGTGGCCGCGAGGGCCGTCGCCAGGCTCTCCACCACGTGATGGCGATGGACACGCAGACGCGCAGACGCGGAGATCGTGTCGCCGACGATGGCGGCGGCCAGGTCGGACCGATCCTCGCCCTTCAGATGCGCGGTGAAAGCCGCCTGCAGGTCACGCAGCGCGAGCATCGGCCATCGCCTCTCCCGCAAGCGCCCGTGCCGCCCGGCCCGCTTCGTCGAGCAGGACGTCGAGGGCCGGCAGATCGGTGTCCCATTCGACCAGCGTCGGACGCGGCCCGTAGCGGCGCACGATCTTCTCGAACAGGGTCCATACGTCCTCGCCAACCCGGCTGCCGTGATCGTCGATCAGGATCGGCTCGCCGTCCGCGTCGTTCACGGCATGACCGGCCAGGTGATACTCACCGATGGAAGATGCCGGTAGCCCGTCCAGCCACGCCGCGGGATCGAGCCGCAGATTGTGCGCCGTGACGACGATGTTGTTGGCGTCGAGCAACAGCCCGCAGCCAGTGCGGCCGACCAGCTCCGCGAGGAACTCGGGCTCCGACAAGGTCGAATGCGCGAAGGCCAGATAGCAGGAGGGATTCTCGACCAGCACCTGCCGGCCCAGCCGCTCCTGCAGCCGGTCGACATTGCACGCGACGGCCTCAAGCGCTTCCTCGGTGTAGGGCAACGGCAGCAGATCGTTGAAGTAACGCCCGCCTGCAACGCTCCAGGACAGATGGTCGGAAACGAGGGCCGGCTGGAGGCGCTCGACCAGCGCCGCGACGCGATCCAGATGGGCTTCGTCGAGACCGTCGACCGAGCCGAGCGACAGGCCGACCGCATGGACGGAGAAATCGTAATCCTGGCGCAGACGTTCGACGGCCTGCAGCGCCGGCGATCCCGCGAGATAGTTCTCGGCGTGGATCTCGAGAAAGCCGGTCGCCGGCCGGTCGCGCGCGATCTCCGCCAGATGCGGCGAGCGCAGCCCGATGCCGGCGACCGGTCGCATGGTCAGCTGGCGGTCAGCTTGCCGCCGATGATCTTCTCGCAGGCGCCCTTGGGAACCGAGACCCAGGCGTCGGGTTGCGCGTCCGTCTTCGAGGTGCCGGCGCAGGACGACTTCGCGGTCTGGCAGTCGTTCTTGCCGGCCTTCGCGATACCGTAGCACTTCTCCATATTGCCCTGCGCCTGGCTGGTGGCGGCCGGCAGCACGAGCGCGGCAGCAAGGGCCGAGGCGATGGCGAGGCGGGTCGTGTTCATGTGTCCTCCATTACGTGACGACGCCCAGTCTATACGCCAGATTGAGGCGGCAGGACGTCAGGCGTGCCTATCGTACCCTTCGACGGGAGTAACGAAAACTTGTTCGACAAGCCCGGCAATGGGCTCTTCAGCCCCGGCGACTTCGTCCGCCATCCCGACCGGCCGGATTGGGGGTTGGGCCAGATCCAGTCGATGATCGGCCACCGCATCACGGTCAATTTCGAGAATGCCGGCAAGGTCGTCATCGACGGGAATGTGATCGAACTCGTTCCAGACGACGCATCGCCTCGCTGAGCTCGGTCGGCGTGTTGACGTTGAGGAACGGCGCGGCGTTGCCCGGCCAGACAAGCTCCTCGAAGACATAGCGCTGGGCGAAGGTCTCGACCCGCCGCATCCCCTCCTCGAGGATCGCGCGCCGGAGATCGCCGGCGAGCTTCACCGACCAGATGGCGATGGTGTGCTCGCGCCGCTTGCCGTGACGGACCATCAGCACGTCGGGCTCCGGCACATGCATCAGCCCGCACAGCCGGACGGTGAGGTCGAGCGGCAGAAACGGCACGTCGGCGGGAGCCGTCAGGATCCAGCCGGAATGGGGATGATGCCGGCGGGCCCATTCCATGCCCGCGAGGATGCCCGCCAGGGGGCCGAGCCGCCGTCCCTCCCGCCGGGCGGCTTCCTCGATATCGGCGGGATCGGGGATCACCGGCACATCGAGGGCGCGGAATTCCGGGGCTGGATCGTTGGCGACGATCACGAGATCCATGACCTGGGGCCGCAGCCGCTCCACGACATGCGCCACCATCGGCCGGCCGGCCAGCAGGCGCAGCGGCTTCAGCGCGCCCGGCCCCATGCGCCGTCCCTCGCCGCCCGCGAGCACCACGCCCACGACCGCGCCGCTGCGGACCGGTCCGAAATTTTGCAACGCTTTCGCCGCCATGATGGCACTATGCGGCGACGATGAAATCAAGCAAGGGGGAGCCTCCAATGACGTTCAGCATCGCCAAGGTCGCCAAGTGGCTGCACCAGGTCGACAAGGCGCGCGCCGTGGTCGGCTGGTGGCCGGAACAGTTCGCGACCGACGACGAGCGCCTCGCCTACAAGGTCCAGGACGCCTTCCTGAAGAAGCAGGTGGTCAAGCAGGGCCCGCTGGTCGGCTACAAGATCGCGCTGACCTCGCCGCAGATCCTGGCGCAGACCGGGCTCAAGGGCCCCGCCTACGGGCCGGTCCGCAAGAAGCGCGTCTTCGAGCACAAGGCCTCCGTCCGCGCCGATCGCTGGACGCGCCTGGGCGTCGAGCTCGAGATCATCCTGACCGTGAATGCCGACGTGCCGGCGCCGAAGGGCACGCCCTACGACAAGGAGTCGATCGCTCAATATGTCGGCGATGCGCGCGCCGGCTTCGAGCTGATCGAGGATCGCGGCGCGGATTACAGCCGCCTCGCGGTCAATCCGCTGATCATGGATGCCGGCTGGAACGGCGGCTCGCTGTTCGCCAAGCCCAACAAGGACTGGTCGAAGCTCGATCTCGGCAACCTGAACGGCACGATCTCCTTCGACGGCAAGGTCGTGCGCGAGGGCCATTCGGGCGACGTGCTGGGCCATTGCTACAATTCGCTGGCCTGGCTCGTGAACAAGCTCGGCGACCACGGCAAGCGCCTGAAGAAGGGCATGTTCGTCTCGACCGGCAGCATGGTCGCCTGCCAGTTCGTGCCGCCCGGCAGCACCGCCACCGGCAAGATCGAAGGCCTGGGCGAAGTGACCCTGAAGTACGAGCTACCGAAGTAATCCCGCAGAAAGCTCGCAATGGAGCGCGCCACTCCAGTGGCGCTCATGCCTTGCTGGTCAACGAAGCTTGAGCGCAACTGGAGTTGCGCGCTCCATGGTGGGCTTGGGTGCGCCGCATCCAACGTCGCTCCGACCTACGCGAAGGTCGCGTCCGGCCGAAGCTGCCGCCACGACAGGCGGCGCACCGCATCCTTCCCGACGACGAGCGCGTCGTAGTCGTCGGGGAAGAGCTGCGCGATCGCCGGGTCGAGCGCGTTGAGACCTCCGGCATAGGCGCCGAAGGCCGGCAGGATGAGTCGCCTTCCGTCGGTCAGGAAGCAGCGCCGCCTCAGGCCACGTCCCCTCACCGTCAAGGCCGCCACCGGATGATAGTGGCCGGAGACCTCGCCGTCGGCCGGCCCGAACAGCGCCTCGTGCCGGAAGACCAGCGGCCCCGCCTTGATCTCTTCCGCGACCTCGCCCCAGCCCTCGGGCGGCGGTGCGGGATCGTGGTTGCCGGCAATCCACACGAAGCGTGTCCGTGCCGTCAGCCGCTCGATCTCGAGGCGCTCCGCCTCGGGCAGGCGCTCGACGGCCGCACGGTCATGGAACGAATCGCCGAGACAGACGATCGTGCGCGGCTCTACGGCATCGAGCAGCGTCGCCAGCAGGCCGAGCGTCTGCCGCGTGTCGTAGCGCGGCAACAGCTTGCGGGCATTGACGGCATAGGACGAGCCCTTCTCCAGATGGAGATCGGCCACCGCCAGCAATCGCTCCGCCGGCCAGTACAAGGCACCCATCGGCAAGGCTTCTAGGGGCTCGCCCGCGCAAACGAATTCGAGCCTGTTCATGCACGGATCGGACGATAAGCCCGCCAGAATCCTGCCACGATCTCTCGCAATTTCATGTGAGGCACGATTGACCCGATGCAGGGCCGTGCGCAAGGTGACTCGATGCATCGCCTTGTGTGTTTCGCCGTCGCCGCGCTCCTGTGCGGCCCGCAGTTGGCCTTTGCGCAGATGCAGCCGCATCGCGCAGAGTATGTGCTGCGACTGGGAGCAGCGGCCAACGCGCCGCGCATCGGGACGGCCGTACAGGACCTGACGCAGGATTGCGCGGGCTGGCATCTGAAGCGCGACATCGCCACGGAGATCGCGCTGACGGCCTCGTGGAAGATGAGCCTCTCGTCCAAGCTCGATGCCGAGGAATCCCGCAGCGGCAACAACTTTCGCTATCGCACTGTGCAGGTTCAGAACGGCAATACGCGCGAGACCAAGGGGCGACTCCAAAAGACCGGCGGCGAACTGCGAGCCGAGATCGTGCAGGCCGGCGCGCCGCCATCCCAATTCACCCTGCCGCTCGCGACACTGATGCCCGTCGCCGCCATCGACCATCTGATCGAACGGCTCCGGGCCAATGCGGCGTCCTTTCCGGCGCTGATGTTCGACCCCGAAGTGATGGGCGACGTCTTCCTGATCGACGTGACGCAACTGGACGACGATCGTTTGCGAGGCGCCCGGCCGACGGACAAACCTGTCGCCACGCCGAAGGGCAAATCGTGGCCGGTGGTCATGAACTTCACGCGCGGCCGCCAGCAGGCGCAGCGTCCGATGTTCACGGTGACGGCGCAGGTCTACGAGAACGGCGTGCTCGACCGGCTGACCGTCGAGACCGGCCTGGTCACTGTCACCGCCGATCTCCAGGCCCTGGAAATGCGGCCCGTGCCGAACTGCCCGCGATCCTGACTCCGGGCCTCACCCCATCATCCGTCCGGCCGCCTTGTGCGTATGCCGGACATGTCGGTTTCGATCGTCTGGTTTCGCAACGACCTCCGCCTCTCTGACAATCCAGCCCTCGTCGCGGCCCTGGAGTCCGGGCGTGCCGTCCTGCCCGTGTTCGTGCTGGATCAGGAAACCGATGGGATAAGGCCGCGCGGCGCCGCGGCGCGCTGGTGGCTTCATCACAGTCTGGAATCCCTCGACGGGTCGCTGCGGAAACTGGGATCGCGCCTCGTCCTGCGCCGCGGATCGACCGAACAAGCACTCGCCACACTCGCGGCCGAATGCAGCGCCGCGTCGATCTTCTGGAATCGCATCTACGACCAGGGCTCGCGCGATCGTGATACGCGACTGAAGAAGGTGTTCGCCGAACAAGGCGTAGCCGTCGAGAGCTTCAAGGCCAACCTTCTGTTCGAGCCCTGGGAAGTCAAAACGCAGGGCGGCGCCCCCTTCAAGGTGTTCACCCCCTTCTGGCGCGCCTGCCGGTCCTTGCCGCCTCCCGGTAACCCCCTGCCTGCGCCAGAAACGCTACCGGCGCCCGAGGTGTGGCCAGCCAGCGATACCCTCCCCGATTGGAAGCTGCTGCCGGCGTCGCCCGATTGGGCGGGCGGGCTGCGCGCCACCTGGATGCCCGGCGAGGACGGCGCCAAGGAGCGGCTGACGCACTTCCTGGGCGAAACGCTGGAGGACTACCGCCGCAGCCGCGATCTACCGGCGGTCGAAGGAACATCGCACCTTTCGCCGCATCTGGCCTTCGGGGAGATCGGCCCGCGACAGATCTGGCGCGCCGCGACGACGCGTGGCGTCTCGGCCGCCACCGAAAAGTTCCTCGCCGAAGTAGGCTGGCGCGAGTTCGCGTACAATTTGCTCTTCCACCACGGCGATCTTGCTCAACGCAATTTCCGGCCGGAGTTCGATGCCTTTCCCTGGATCGATCCCGACGCCACGCTCGACGCGTGGCGGCGCGGGCGGACCGGCTATCCCATCGTCGATGCCGGCATGCGCGAACTTTGGACCACTGGCTGGATGCACAATCGCGTGCGCATGATCGTGGCGTCCTTCCTGACCAAGGACCTGCTGATCGACTGGCGTGCCGGCGAACGCTGGTTCTGGGACACGCTGGTCGATGCCGACCCCGCCAACAACGCAACCGGCTGGCAATGGGTCGCCGGTTCGGGCGCCGACGCATCGCCCTTCTTTCGCGTCTTCAACCCGGTGCTCCAGGGCGAAAAATTCGATCCCAAGGGGGACTATGTCCGACGCTGGGTGCCCGAGCTTGCAGACATCCCCGATGCAGCCATCCATCAGCCCTGGACGGCGCCGGTTCCGCCATCGCCCGACATCTATCCCGAGCGCATCGTCGACCACGGAGCCGCCCGCGACCGGGCGCTGACAGCCTTCCGCAGTCTCAAGAAGTCCGCACAAGAAGTCTCGAGGGAGCCTCTATAAATGAAAATCGCCGTCATCGGCGCCGGCGTCTCCGGCCTGGGAGCCGCCTGGCTCCTCAGCCGCCGCCACGACGTGGTCGTCTACGAACGCGAGAACCGCTTCGGCGGACATTCCTGCACCGTCGAAGCGCCGACGCCGCAGGGCCGCACGCCGGTCGATGTCGGTTTCATCGTCTTCAATGAGCGCAACTACCCCAACCTCGTTTCCCTGTTCGACCATCTCGGCGTGCCGACCGAACCGTCGGACATGTCATTCGCCGTCAGCCTCGACGAAGGCCGGTTCGAATACGGCAGCTCTTTCGCCGGCTACTTCGCCCAGCGCTGCAATATCGCCCGCCCGTCTTTCCTGCGCATGACGCACGATATCCTGCGCTTCAACCGCCTCGCGCCGATGCTCCTGGACAGATGCGAGGATCTCGACTTCACGATCGGCGATTTCGTCGCCAGCGCCGGTTTCGGGGCGGCCTTCCGCGACCGCTATCTCGTGCCGATGGCGGCCTGCATCTGGTCGACGCCACTTGGCCGCATGCTCGATTATCCGGCGCAGACCTTCGTGCGCTTCTTCAACAATCACGGCCTCCTCACGGTCGGCCCGCAGCTCCAGTGGCGCACCGTGAGCGGCGGCAGCCGGTCCTATGTCGAGCGCATCGTGGCGCCGCTGCGCGCCCGCGCGAGGCTCGCCACACCGGCCAGCGCGGTGCGCCGCACGCAAGGCGGCGCTGAGGTGCGCGATGCCGCCGGCCACTGGGATCACTTCGATCGGGTCGTGATGGCCTGTCATGCCGACCAGGCGCTCGGCCTGCTGACCGACGCCGACCAGCAGGAGCGCGACCTGCTCGGCCGCTTCGCCTATTCTTCCAACGAGGTCTGGCTGCACGGCGACGAGAGCCTGATGCCCCGGCGCCGCAATGTCTGGGCAAGCTGGAACTACGTGGCCGACACAAGGAGCCGAGACAGCACTGTGAGCGTCACCTACTGGATGAACCGCCTGCAGAACCTGCCCGACAGCGCGCCGCTCTTCGTCTCGGTGAATCCCGGGCGCACACCCTCGCCGGCGACCGCCCATGCGCGATTCACCTTCGAGCATCCGATGTACGACGCGGCCGCCATCCGGGCGCAACGCGAGCTGCACCGTATCCAGGGTCTGCGCGGCACCTATTTCTGCGGCAGCTATTGCGGTTACGGCTTCCACGAGGATGCGCTGTCGGCCGGCCTCGACGTCGCCGAGCAGCTCGGCGTCCACCGGCCCTGGGCGCGGCCCAACGAGCACCGCCGGATCGGTGATCCACCCCGCGTCGTGGCCGACCGGCCGACAATCCTGCCGGTCCCGGTGGCGGCGCGCGTCGCAACGGAACCGACGTGACCCCCTCGCCTCATTCGATCGTTGCCGCCAGCGTCATGCATCGGCGGCTCAGGCCGCGCGAGAACGCGTTTCGCTACAAGGTCGGCTATCTCTGTCTCGACCTCGATGCGCTGGAGAGCGCCGCGGGCCGATGGCTGAAGCTCGACCGGCGCGGCCTCGTCTCCTTCCGGCGGGCCGATCACGGCGCACGCGATGGTTCCGACCTCAGGGCCTGGCTGAACGGCATCCTGCGGCAGCACGGGCTGGGGGACCTCTGCGGCGGCAAGGTGGTCCTGATGACCCTGCCGCGGATGCTGGGCTACGTCTTCAACCCGGTAAGCTTCTGGTTCTGCCACGACGGGGGCGGTGCGCTTCGAGCGGTGCTTTGCGAGGTCAACAACACGTTCGGCGAGAGCCATTGCTACCTCGTCCATCACGCGGACAGGGCTCCGATCCGACCCGAGCAGTGGCTCGAAGGCCGCAAGGTCTTCCACGTCTCGCCCTTCCTGCCGGTCGAAGGCAGCTATCGCTTCCGCTTCCGCCTCGATGACGGGCACGCCCATGTCGACGTGAATTATCACGATGCCGAGGGGCTGATGCTGGCGACCTCGGTCGGCGGCCGCCGCGAGGCGCTCGACGACCGCAGCGTGCTCCGGCACTTCCTGGGCAATCCCACCATGACACTCGGCGTCGTCGCCCGAATCCATTGGCAGGCCTTGCATCTGTGGCGGAAGCGGGCGAGATTTTACGGCAAGCCAGCACCGCCGTCGGAGCTCGTGACCCGCTGACTTCACTTCGGACCGCATGCACCTCGCCGCCCGGTTTGTCCTGAAATCCCTGGAACGACTGACCGTCGGCCGGATGACCGTCCGGCTTCCCGATGGGCATGTGCGCAGCTTCGGCCAGGCCGACGCGACGCCGTACGCCGAGATCGACGTCACCGACTGGCGCTTCTTCCGCCGCGTCCTGCTCGATGGCGACATGGGCTTCGCCGAGGCCTACATGGAAGGCTTCTGCGATTCGCCCGACCTGCCCAGCCTGATCCGCCTGCTCCTCGCCAACGAGAAGGCGCTGGGCAAGATCACCCGGACGAATTTCTTCCACGGGCTGCTGCTGAAGTTCCTGCATCGGCGGCACGACAATACGCGCGAGGGGTCGAAGAAGAACATCCATGCCCATTACGACCTGGGCAACGAGTTCTACGGCCTGTGGCTCGACCCTTCGATGACCTACTCCTCGGCCCTCTACGCCGGAGAGGCCGAGAAGCCGCTGGAGGCCGCCCAGACCGCCAAGTACGAACGCATCCTGACCCAGCTCGGCGCCCGGCAGGGCGACAGCATCCTGGAGATCGGCTGCGGCTGGGGCGGCTTCGCCGAGGTCGCCGCCCGCCGGGGCATGCGGGTCACCGGCGTGACCATCTCCAAGGAGCAGCTCGCCTATGCCCAGGCCCGCCTGCAGCGCGCCGGGCTGGCCGACCGGGTCGACCTGCAGTTCCGCGACTATCGCGACATCGAGGGGCGTTACGACCATATCGTGTCGATCGAGATGATCGAGGCGGTGGGCGAGCGCTACTGGCCCGACTATTTTGCGACCCTGAAGCGTCATGTCGTGCCCGGCGGCTCGGCCGTCGTGCAGGCCATCGTCATTGCCGACGACTTCTTCGAGCGCTACCGGACCCATCCGGACTTCATCCAGACCTACGTCTTTCCGGGCGGCATGCTGCTGTCCCCCGCCAGTCTGCGCGAGCAGTGCCGGCAGGCCGGCCTCAAGGTGGCCGAGCTCTACAGTTTCGGACTGGACTATGCGCGGACCCTGGAAACCTGGCTGGGCCGCTTCGACAAGGTTGCCGACCAGGTCGGCCGCATGGGCTTCGACGAGCGTTTCCGCCGCATGTGGCGATATTACCTTGCCTATTGTGCCGCAGGCTTTTCGACGCGCCGCACGGACGTTTTGCAGGCACACTTTCGGCATATATAACTGTCGGCAATCAAGAGGCCGCCGGTCCAAGGTGAGCCGAACAGGAAGGCAAAATCCGCGTGCATGCGCCAAAGTCCGGCCTCGGCTCGTCGACGTCCATAAGGCTGCGTTTCGACCGTCTGATCGCCTACTCCACCAACCAGCTTCCGCTCAACATGGCGGCCCTGCCGGTGGTGCTGAACGTCAGCCATTTCTATGGCGAGATCCTCAAGGTGCCGCTGGGCATCATGGGCCTGATCTTCATCACGACCCGTGTGATCGACGCGGTGCAGGATCCGGTCATCGGCCTGATCAGTGACAAGTTCACCCATCGGGGTCCGCGCGGGCGCCTCACCTTCGTCGCGCTGATGCTGCCGCTGCTGATCGGCGGCTTCTACATGCTGTTCCATCCGCCGCAGTCGCTGTTCACCCAGCCGGTGCTGCTGGCGACCTGGCTGTTCGTCGCCCTGTTCGTGGTCCATCTCGGCTATGCCGGCGTGTCGATCAGCTATCACGCCCACGGCGCGGAGCTGACCGACGACTACAACGAGCGAACGAGGGTCACCGTCGGCCGCGAGGTCTTCGGCCTGATCGGCATGACCCTGGCGGTCGTGCTGCCGACCTACTTCACGGCCCAGTTCGGCGACCATGCAGGCTACGTCTATATGGGATTGTTCTTCATCCCGATCGCCGTCCTGTTCGCCCTGCCGACGCTCCTCTGGTCGCCACCCTCGGTGCATCCGCCGGTCGTGCGTGAGAATCCCGAGATCCATGTCCGTTATTTCCGCGACTGGCTGACCGGCATGATGCCGTGGCTCGCCCGGCCGACGCAGAACATGGAGCGGAACTTCACGCTCAAGACCCTGATCCCGTTCTTCGCGCCGCTGAAGAACAAGCTCTTCCGCCGCCTGCTGCTGGTGTTCATCGTCAACGGCGCGGCGCTGGGCGTCGCGGTGTCGGTGATGCTGTTCTACGTCGAGCACGTGCTGAAGGGGAACAAGCTGCAGGCCGGCATCATCCTGCTGGTCTATTTCGGCGCTGCCGCCGCCAGCGTGCCGCTGTGGCTGCTGCTGTCGCGCCGCCTCAGCAAGACCGCCGCCTGGTTCGTCGCCATGGTCATGACGGCGGCGTCGATGTCGCTCGCCGTGTTCCTCGGCGCCGGCGACTTCATCTGGTTCATGCCCATCGCCATCGTCACCGGCCTGGGTATCGGCGCCGACTACGGCCTGCCGCCCTCGGTTCTGGCCGACATCATCAACTCCGACGAAGGCAAGGACACCAAGGGCGACACCGGCGCCTATTTCGGCCTGTGGGCGCTCTCGACAAAGCTGGCCACGGCCATCGGGGCGGCTGGCTCGCTGCCGGTGGCAGCCCTGCTCGGCTTTAATCCGTCCATGGGTCTCTACAGCGCCTCCGCGCTGGTCTTCGTCTATATCGCCATTCCGGTGGTCATCAAGATCATCGCGGCGCTGCTCATCTGGTACATCCGCGTCGAAGCCGACCGCGGCTCGGTGCGCGACGAGATCCTCGGGCGGCGCGCCGCCACGCTTCACTAGGCGAGGAAGCCCAGCCTCTGCGGCTGGCGCAGGCCGAAATCGCATTGCTGGCCCCAGCATCCCTGGGCCAGCGTGGCGAAGACGCTGCGGAAGTCCACCGTGTGCCGGAGGTCGCCGTCCGGCAGGTCCGAGAGCGACGGGTACACGCCGTGCAGGCCGCCCTTCACGTTGCCGCCCATGACGAACTGCGGCGCCGACGTGCCATGGTCGGTGCCACCGCTGGCGTTCTGCCGGGCGCGGCGGCCGAACTCCGAATAGGTCATCACCACCACGTCCTTCCACAGGTCGGCGGCGATCAGGTTCCGGCGCAGGATCGCGAGGTTCGACGCCAGGGACGCCAGAAGACGCTCGTGCGTCGGCGCCTGGTTCGCGTGCGTGTCGAAACCGCCCAGCGCCACCTTGATCGCCACGACCGGGATCCTGGCCGAGATGATTCGTGTGGCGAGGTCGAGCTGGCGGCCGAGCAGGACGTCCTGCGGATAGGCCTCTGCCGGGGCAGGTGAATCGCGCAGCCGGTCGCGCAGGCCAGCCGCCGCGGCATTGATCTCCTGCCGTACCGCCAGCAGGTGGCGCAGCGCCGGATTGCCGCCGCCGGCCATGGCCGACGCCGCGCCGATGGCATTGGCCTGGCGCAGGAAATTCTCGGCATCCTGCATCACGATGGTCCGCAGCGAGGGGCCGGTCGACGGAAGCGCATTTGTGTCGGCCACGATGCAGTCGACGCCGACGCCCTTGGCGAGCTTGGCGCCGTTGAACGCCTGGGCGACCCAGCCCTCGCTCAGCGTCTGGGACGAAGCCGAGGCGGTGTCCCAGATCTCGATCGACCGGAAGTGCGAGCGGTTTGGATAGGGATAGCCGACACCCTGCACGATCGCGAGGTCGCCCGCCTTCCACGTCTCCATCAGCGGCGTGAGCTTTTCGTGCAGTCCCACCTTCTCGTCGAGCTGAACGACCCGCTCGCGCGGCACGCCGATGCCGGCGCGCAGCTCGCGATACTTCGGATCGGCATAGGGCACGAGCGTGTTCAGCCCGTCATTGCCGCCCTTCAGTTCGACCAGCAGGAGAATACGGCCCATTGCCCTCTCCTCACTTCAGTTGATAGGCCGTGTCGAGCATCGCCGACGCCACCACCGCACCGGCGGTTCCGTTCGTGTCGACGCCGTCGACCGGCTGGCGCGGCAGGAGCGTGCGCAGCAGCGCCGCCCCGTCGACGCCGGCCAGGGTCGAGCCGAGGCGCACCTCGGTGCCGGCATTGCGCAGGCTGCGGCCCTCGACGGGACGCGGCGGTTCCATCATCTGCATGGTTTCGGCGGCAGGAAGCTGCTCGCGGCGGTCGGCCCGCCGGTTCGGGCGGTCGGCCATCCGCATGCCGCTTTCTATCGGCGCCACGGCGGTCGCCTCGATCATGCGCCGCAGGAACTGCTGGCGCAGCAGCAGCGTGTAGGTCGAGATCCAGCTCTCGCCGCCGGCCCAGCCCTTCACGTTCGGCGGATCGAACGGCACCTGCCCCAAGCCCTGCAGCATGCGCACCAGGCCCGTCTTCTCCGGCACGGGAAGGCCCAGCACATGGACCGAACCGACGATGAGATCGACCGGCGACTTGATGAGGGCGCCGCGATTGGCGGGGTCGCGGAAGGCGGCCGACAGGAAGAGCGCGCGCATCAGCGGCTTGATCTCGTAGCCGCCCTGGCGGAATCCGACCGCGAGTCGCTTCACTTCGGCGGGATCGGGGCTCAAGGACACGAATTCGCGCCACAGTTTCTCGACGATCATCTCCGCCGTACGGGGCTGGGCCAGCAGGATCGTCAGGATCTCGTCGCCGCCGAAGCGGCCGGCCTTGCCGAGAAACGTCTTCTGGCCATCGTCGTGCTGGCGGGGATGCTCGATGAACTGCCCGGACTCGCGGTCGACGCTCCAGCCCGTGAAGGCGCGCGCCGCCGCCTTGATGTCGGCTTCGCCATAGTTGCCCTCGCCCAGGGTGAAGAGCTCAAGCAGCTCGCGGGCGAAATTCTCGTTGGGCTGCCGCGCCACCGATCCCCTGCCGTCGAGATAGATGAGCATCGCCGGATCGCGCACCACGGCCCTCAGAAGAGTGGCGTAGTTGCCGAGCGCCTCGCGCCGGAACAGCGCGTTCTGGCGGAACAGCGACGCCGGATAGCGCACCTTCATCAGCGAGGAGGTGAAGTGGCCGTGCCAGAACAGGGTCATGCGCTCGACCAGCGGCTGGTCGGTGACGAGCATTTCCTCGACCCACCAGTTCTTCAGCTCGCGGCCCTGCTCCTGTACCGGACGGACGATGGCGAGAGTCTTGCCATCGACGCCTTTCTTGCGCTCGGCTTCCGCCGCTTGCTGGCGGCGCTGTACCTCGGCCGGGCCGAGACCGATCCACTCCGGCGCGGGTGTCATCGCCTCGCGCCGCGGGTTGGCGAGCAGCCGGTCGACCGCGACCGAATAGTCGACGGCTTCCAGGGAGCGGATTTCGGCCGGCGTCACGCCGAAGGAGGTCCGCGACAGCAGATGCCGCGCGTCGTCGAAGCCCATCGCCGAAGCCGCGCGCGCCGGCACGGCCGACCACAGATTGGTGGAAAGACCGGCTGAAAATGCCGCAGCGCCCTCCATGAAGCCGCGACGACCAAGGCGTGTACTCATGACAGGCCTCCTATTGTGGCGGGCGCGGCGGGCCTCCGGCCGGCGGACGAGACGGCAGCGGCGGCGAGATGATCCGCTCAACGAGCAGCTTCTGCATGCGCTCACGCTGCTCGGGTCGCAGGCTTGGCTCGAGCTGCGTGAACGTCCGCAGCGTCTCCTTCTGCTGTTCGGCCCGAAGCTGGCTGACCTGATCGACCAGCTCGTCGATCTTCGTCATGTCGGGCGGCTGTCGGCGTATTTCCAGTCCCGTCTGCTCGCGCAGTTGCTGGATCGCCTGAAGCCGTTCCCGGCGCGCCTTCGCATATTGATCGAACAGCCCCTGCAGGACCTTGCGCTGCTCGGCGTCGAGGTCGAGATCGTGAGCCACCATCTCGACGGGGTTGAAGCGCGGACCGGCCGGCTGTCCTGGTTGCCCGGACTGACTGCGTGGCGGCGGCGGCCGGTGCATCTCGAACGGTGGCGCAATCCAGCTGCGATAGACGAAGCCCACCAGGACGAACGTGTTCAGCAGCAGCGAGAGGCCGAGGAGGACCTGCAACAGGCGCGAGTTCATGTCAGATCCCGTCGCCGGCGAAGAACTCGCTGACCTCGTTCGATGTCGTTGCCGAAACCGTCGTGATGTTGGCGGCCTCGGTGGTGGAATAGCCCTCGCGCTGCTGGGCGAGCGATTCGCCCAACCCGCCGCCGACCACGAAGCCGCCCGTCGCGATCACCAGGGCAGCCGCCGCCATCACGCCCTGCTGGAGTGCATGGCGCGGGCCGCCGAACAGCCACCCGCTGAGCCAACCGCCCGACCGGGTCGCACGCCCGGTCTCGAACCCGACCAGCGCGCGGGCGCGCACCATCATCCGCTCGGGCGCGGCCGGCAGGGGCTTGCCCAGGATATCGGCCAGTTCGAGCGCGGCGCGGCGCAGGGCCGGATCCGCCGCGACAGCCGTCTCGATGGGGGCAGCGGCCTCCTCGGACAGGCGGCCTTCGAGCCAGGCGGCGAGATCCATCTCGCTTACCGCGGCAGGCGCGGAGACAGGCGCAACCAGGGGCTGGCTGGCGAGGCTTCGCCACAGCTCCTTGTCGCTCCTCGGGGTCCGCTCGATGGTCATGGGTCGCTCCTGCCCATAGTACGCCAAAACATCCCGGTTCATCCCCCACCGGCGGGGTCGTCCTCGCGGAAATGCGCACGCAGCCTCTGCAAAGCCTTGTGGTGGGTGCTCCGGATGGTCTGGGCATCCACGGACAGGAGCCGTGCAACTTCCATGACATCCCGCTCCTCGTCGTAGAGGTATTTCAGGATCAGGATCTGCCGGGCCGTCAGGAGTCCTTCGGGAATCTTGAGTTTTTCGACATGTCGGTCCTCCACGCCAAGGAAGGCCTCCGGCACGTCGTCGATGGGCTCGGTGCCCTGTCGCCGTCGCCGCACATGGTCGATGGCACAGGATCGCGACACCACGGACAGCCAGGTCGGCAATCCGGCGCGGGCCGGGTCGTAGGTTTTCAACAGCCTGAAATCCTGGGCGCACAGGCGCACGAACACATCCTGGGCGGCGTCCATCACATCGTCCTCGCTCAGCCGGTAGGAGCTGAGGGTCCGGCGCACGACGGCATTGATCAATGGTGCAGCGGCAACGACGAACGCATCCCATGTGCGTTTGTTGCCCTTAATGAGTGCCTGCAGATCGATCTGGTTCAGTTCAGCCACGCCACGATCTTTCTGCCGGTCCGCCCTGCAGTTTAACAGGCTTTGTGGCCAAAAGAGGCCCCGCTACAGTCTCCTTACCATTTGAGGAGCATTGATGAGCGAGTCGCTGACACGGCAATTGAAATTCACCAAGCATGCAGTCCGCGGCAAGGGCGTGGTCGTCGCCCAGAACGTGAAGGCGGCCGAGGTCGGCGCCTCGATCCTGCGCAAGGGCGGCAATGCCATCGATGCGGCCGTCGCCACCGGCATGGCGATCGGCGCCCTCGAGCCCTGGATGAGCGGCATCGGCGGCGTCGGCTTCATGACCATCTGGAGCGCCAAGGAAGGCCGCGCCTGGACGGTCGATTACGGCCCCGTCTCGGCCAAGAAGCTCGATCCGTCGGTCTACGAGATCGTCGGCCCCGGCCCGGCCAATCCCTTCGCCTGGCCCGACATCAAGGAGCAGCGCAACGAGGTCGGCTATCACTCGATCGCGGTGCCCGGCATGGTCGCAGGCCTCGCCAAGGCACTGGAGCGCTTCGGCACGGTCGCCTGGAAGGACGTGCTGCAGCCCGGCGTCGAGATCGCCCAGCGCGGCATGGAGCTCGACTGGTACATGCAGGTGATGATCGCCAACGGGGCGAAGCATCTCGAGAAGTTCCCCGCCTCCAAGGCCAACTATCTGTGCGACGATGGCCGCGTCCCGGCCAACGACTGGGCCGGCACCCGCCGCTACATCAAGCTCGGCAATCTGGGCGAGACGATGCGGCGGCTGGCCGAAGGCGGCCCGCGCGAATACTACGAAGGCAGCCTGGCGCGCGACATCGCCGCCGACCTGCAGGCCGGCGGCTCCAAGATCTCCTACGAGGACCTCGCGAGCTACGAGGCGAAGATCCTCGATCCCCTCGCCTTCGAGCATAACGGCGTCACCATCAACGTCGCGGGCGGCCTCACCGCCGGCCCCACCCTGCGCCGCGCCATCGAGCTGGCGGGCGCCGCGACCAAGGGCAAGGGTGCGCCCGGCGCCGATTTCTTCGCCGCCATCGCCGAGGGCATGCACAAGGCCTACGAGGAGCGCCTGAAGACGCTGGGCGACAAGCCCACCGAGACCTGCACCACGCATTTCTGCGCAGCCGACTCCGAAGGCAACATGGTGGCGCTGACCCAGACGCTGATGAGCCTGTTCGGCTCCTGCGTGATGCTGCCCAAGACCGGCATCACCATGAACAACGGCATGCTGTGGTTCGATCCCGAGCCCAACCGTCCCAACTCGATCGCGCCGGGCAAGAAGCCGCTTTGCAACATCTGCCCGGTCGTCGTCACGAAGGACGGCAAGCCGTGGTTCTGCATCGGCGCCTCGGGCGGGCGGCGTATCGTGCCGGCCGTCTCCCAGCTCTCGCTGATGATGATCGACCGCGGCATGGACGTGGAAGCGGCCTTCCATCAGCCCCGGGTCGACATTTCCGGCGTCGGCCCGATCCGGGTGAACCGCGACCTGCCCGACGAGGTGAAAAAGGCGATCGCCGCCAAGCTGCCGATGGTCGAAGTCGACAATCCGGTCTCGCCGCTGGGCTTCGCCAACCCGTCCTGCATCGTGCGCGATCCCAAGACGGGCGAACTGACCGGCATGAACGAGGTCATGTCGCCCTGGGCGGGCGGCGCCGCCCAGTAGTCGCAGCAGCTTCTCCCGCCGAAGTGATATCGGCGGGAGTGAACCTGTCCAGGCCCGCTGCGTTATCGTCCGGTAGCGGGGGTGAAACTCATGGCCAGGACCAAGGCCCGCAAGGGCTCACCCAGCACGGCGCTCGACAAGGCGGAGTTCGAGCAGCGCCTGCGGCAACGCTACTACGATCCCGCCTTCGGCCCCCTTGGGAACGACATCGAAGAGATCCTGGCCGTCGCCTGGGAGGCCTATCGCGACAGCCGCAAGTCGCCTGTCACCCGCCGCGCCGGTGCGGGCTTCGCCGATCCCGACTACGAGCTTTCCGTCGAATGGCTGGCGGCGCGCGACGCGATCCGCCGCGCCGAGCGCCGGCACAGCGCCGCCACGGCAAAACCGCGCATCCTGCTGATCAACGGCTCGCCCCGCAGCGACCAGACCTGCCCCGGCGAGGTGTCGAAGACCTGGCGCCTCGTGAAGATCGCCCAAGATGTCTTCGAAGAGTCGCGTGGGATCGAGGTCGAGGTGCTCGACCTCAGCCGCATCACCGCCGAGCGCAGCCTGCACATCCATCCCTGCAAGGCCTGCGTCTCGACGGCGATGCCGCTCTGCCACTGGCCCTGCTCCTGCTATCCCAACCATTCCTACGACCAGATCAACGACTGGATGAACGAGATCTATCCGATGTGGGTCGCCGCGCACGGCATCATGATCGTGACGCCGGTCCACTGGTACCAGGCGCCGACCGTGTTGAAGTCGATGATCGACAGGCTGGTGTGCGCCGACGGCGGCAACCCCGATCCGACCTCGACCCAGGGGAAGGATCCCGACAAGGCCAAGGCGATCGAGCGCAAGGGCTGGCACTTCCCGCGCCATCTTGCGGGCCGCCTCTTCTCCGTGGTCGTGCACGGCGACACGGCCGGGACGGAAAACCTGCGTCGCTCGCTCAGCGACTGGCTGGGCGACATGGGACTGGTCGATGCCGGCCACCAGGCCGTCATCGATCGCTATGTCGGCTACTATGAGAGCTACGCCGACAACCATGTCGCCCTGGATGGGGATCGCGCCTTCCAGGAGGAGACACGGAATGCGGCCCGGACGCTTCTCGACGCCGTGAAGCTCAAGCGCCGGGGAAAGTTCGTCGCGGCAGACGCGGACCTCGAAGAGCCGCGTCCCAAGTGATCTATCTCTGCGGATCGCAGGCCCGCGGATCGGCCGACGACTTGCCCAGCGCGCAGTCCGGCAGGTAGGGCCCCTCCGACGGCGGCGTGTACTGGCCGCGCTGCAGGACCGCGGCGAGGAAGAAGATACCGACGATCACCACGACGAGGGCGACCATCCCGATGATGAGGTCCCACACCTACCACCACTCCGTCATGAACATGACCGCCACTTCCCGTCCCGGTAGTATTCCCGGGACTACATAAACAGTCGGGAACGGAGCGGTCCAGCCTCCTAGTGATGCTGGACAGGCGGCGTCGAAATACGGTCGACGATGGCGATACCGATGGCCGAGAGGATGAACAGGCCGTGGATGATCGACTGCCACATGATGGCGGCTTCGGTGTAGGTCGAACCCTCTTTGCCGAGCGTACCGGCCTCGATGAAGGTCCGCAGCAGGTGGATCGACGAGATGCCGATGATCGCCATCGCGAGCTTGATCTTGAGGACGCTGGCGTTGACGTGGCTCAGCCACTCCGGCTGGTCGGGATGGCGGTTCAGCTCCATGCGCGACACGAAGGTCTCGTAGCCGCCGACGATGACCATGATCAGCAGGTTGGAGATCATCACCACGTCGATCAGGCCCAACACGATCAGCATCGCCTGCTGCTCGGTGACGCTGGGGCTCTCCTTCACGAGATGCACCAGTTCCTTCAGGAACAGGAAGACGTAGACGACCTGCGCCACGATCAGCCCGAGGTAGAGCGGAAGCTGGAGCCAGCGTGACGCGAAGATGAAGCGCGGGATCGGCCGCAGGCCGCGCGGGTCGCGGACGGTCTCGGAATGCGCTTTGGTCGTCATGGCGGCTCCTCGATGGTTGGGTCGGGGAGCGCTTTTGCACCAATCAGGTCGCGAATTGCAACCCGTGTGCAATGACGAAATTATGGCGTCAGCTGGCGGCCACCGGGACGTTGGCCGGGGCCGGTGCGGGCGGCGTCGGCATTCCTTCCGCCCCATCGTTCGAGGCGTCGTGCGAAGCCGGGCCGGTGTGAACGAAGACGTTGGCGCCCTCGGTGGCGAATTCGAAGCCCATCGCCGGGAAGGTGCTGAACATCCGCTTCAGCGCCTCGCGCTGGATCGCCGACGGATTGCCGGGCCGGGCGGTGAACTTGAAGCGGACCACGATGGCGTTGCCGGCGATGTCGGCCACGCCCTGCATCTTGAAGGGCGCCAGGACCTGTTCGGCGATGGCCGGCATTTCCATCATGTCGGCGCCGATCTTCTTGGACGCCTTGCGCAGCTTCTCGACGTCGGTGTCGCGGGCGAAGCGCAGGTTGAACTTCACGGTGATCCAGTCGCGGCTGAAGTTCGTGATCTGGCCGAGCTGGCCGAACGGGATCGTGTGCACCTGGCCGTTCTGGTGGCGCAGCTTGATCGAGCGCAGGGTGAAGCCCTCGACCGTGCCCTTGGCCTTGCCGCAGTCGATGTACTCGCCGACGCGGAAGGCGTCGTCCGAGAGGTAGAACAGGCCCGACACGATGTCCTTCACCAAGGTCTGGCTGCCGAACGAGATGGCGATGCCGAACACCGAGGCGCCGGCGATCAGGGGCGTGATGTTGATGCCGAAATCTTCCAGCGCGATCATGACGGCGACCAGCAGGATCAGGGCCGCGGCAGTGCCGCGCATCAGCGGCATCATCGTGCTGAGCCGCGAGGCCGGAGCCGCATTCGCGTCGCCATCGGCGATCGCCTGGGCGGCATCCTTGGTCTTGGGCTTCATGTAGGGCTCGGTCATGTACTTGACGAGCTCCCAGAGGACATAGGCCACGAACAGCGTCACGCCGGCGGTACGCGAGGAGCGCGTGAGCTGCTCCCACTCGCTGCCGTTCACCAGGCCGAGGACCTCGACGACCCAGCTTTCCGCGATCACCACGGCCACGCCAATCAGCACGGCGACGCGGATGCAGCGCGCGACGACGTCGGGCAGCTTGGGCGTGTTGCCGGCCGGTGTCCCGCTGGCAAGCTTCGAGTCGAGGCGGCGCACCAATGCCTGCATCAGCGTCTCGAAGATCAGCACGCCGACCACCAGGTTCAGGGTGACGATCATCGCCGAGGCGATGTACCTGTAGCCGGAGACGGCGCCGTAGATCAGGGTCACGCCGAGAGCGGCGAAGAACAGCGGTGCAATCGGAATCCATTTGCGCCCGACGCCGCCGATCAGGGGCGCCAATTCGCTGAGACCGCCGAACCATTGCTGGGCGGCCACGCGCGAGCGGAACGCCAGCCACAGGAAGGTCGCGAGATAGATCAGTCCGCCGATCACCTGGAACGTGGCGACTGCATCCGGCGGCGTGCCGATGGCCATGAGGACCTGACCCAGGATGCGCAGGAGGACGATCGTCAGCATCACCGCGGCGATGCGCAGGTAGAAGGTCTTCGCCTCGTGATTGCCCGCTGCGCAAAGACGGGCTGCCGGCAGCTCGGGCTGGAGCACGACGCGGAACAGCAGCATGTAGAGGCGCCACGAGAATATGCCGGCCAGCACGGCGGCCGCGAGCTTGTCCTGACCCGTCGTGCCCGTGAACCACAGACCCGTAGCGGCATTGCAGATCAGCCAGACGACCAGCACGCCCAGCCCGTCCAGGACGGCGAGACCTCCCAGGAAGAGAATCGATCGCGTGCCATTTTCAGGCACGGCGCTCGCGGCAAACCTGGCCCGCAGCCGGTGCAGCATCAGGCGCAGGATCGCCTCGGCCGCGACCGCCACGACGACGACGGCGCACAGGAGCAGCAGGAAGGCGGACGTGCCGCGACCTCCCTCGGCCCGCTGGTCCAACAGTGTCGCGATCCGGCCGAGATGGGTGCCGAGATCCGGCAGCGCATGCACCACCCGCTTCGTGCCCTCGATGAAGGCGACGAACGGGTCGGGACCCGACTTCGGCTCGACATGGACGATCTTGGGCGGCGGCGGCGCCTTGGACTTGGATTTCGAATCCGATGCCGCCGGGGCGGGCGCCGCGGCAGGGGCCGGCGCGGGCGACGACGGTGCGGCGGCACCCTCGGCTTTCAGCTTCTCCGAGACCGAATTGCTGATCGCATCGACCAACGCATCGAACTGCTGTTGCGACATGCCGGCGGGCGCTGCCCCCGGTGCCTGAGCCTGCGCCGATACACCCAAGCCGATGAACAGCGACAGGGCCAAAACAAGCGAGCGAAGAGCGTTCACGATCTCTATCCCTTCCCGTGAGCCGGCGATCGGTCGAAGCAGGCTTCCGGTAATTTTACACCATGTTGCTTCGCATCTCCTATTCTACATTGTCGCTGCAGTCATATTTCGTCGATTAGAGGCGCACCCGTGCCGGCGGCAAAGCGAGGCCGGGCGCATCGACCCTCATGTGGAAGATGCTGCCGCAATTCTCGCTCGGGCCGCCGCGCGAGCCGGTGACGACGTAGAGATCGCGCAGATCGTCGCCCCCGAAGCAGACGCTGGTGACCATCGGCAGCGGCACGGCGAGGTTCATGCGGTGTGTGCCATCGGCATTGAAGACGGCCACCCGCCCTCCATGCGCATCGGCCACCCACACCGATCCGTCGCTTGCCACCTTCAACCCGTCGGGCACACCACCGGCGCCGAGCGAGGCGAACTGCCGCCATGGGCCCACGCTACCGTCCGACGCAGTATCGTAGACGCGCACGATGCCGGCGCGGGCGTCGCTGTGATAGAGGCGCTTGCCGTCGGGCGAGAAGCCCAGCCCGTTGGTCAGCAGCACGCCGTCGGACAGGGTACGCATCGAGCCGTCGAGATCGATGACGTGCAGGAAGCCGGGCTTCGGCGCCTCGCCACCGAATACCTTGAAGGCGAGCGAGCCGACATAGATGCGTCCGGCTTGGTCGGTCGTGAGATCGTTGAAGCCGGTGGCACCGGAAATGGCGTCGAGCGCCAGCAGCGTTTCCGGAGTGGCTCCGTCGAACGAGACGTGGGCGATGTCGCGTCCGCCCACGATCAGCCCGCCCTTCTCGTGCAGCGCCATGCCGCCGATGCCGCGCCGCTTCGGGACGACCGGCGAGACCTTGCCGGCGCGATCGAGCAGGAAGACACCGCCATTCAGCACGTCGCTGAAATAGAGACCATGGGCGGGGTCCCAGACAGGACCTTCGATCAGGCCGTAGCCGGTGGCGACTTGCTGCATGGCCGTCCTCCTTGGTGGCGCTTCAGGTGCGCCGGTCGATGAAATCCAGCATCGATTTCGCACAGACGTTCGGATGGGTCGCCGCCACGTGATACGAATCGCCCGGCACCACCATGAATTCCGATTTCGGGATCATCTGCTGCCATTCGCGAACCGCCTCGACCGAGCCCAGGCCGCTGCCGTCGGTGGTCACGACGAGAGTCGGGCAGGCGATCGAGGGGAGATCGGACCGCACGTCGATGGCAGGCACCGAGCGGATGAAGCCGAGTTGGGTCGAGAGCGGCGTCTTGCCCATCAGCTTCGCCCAGCCTTCCATCATCGCCGGATCGCATGTGCTGCCGAGACGCCCCGGCATCGTCCAGCGCGCCCAGCTCTCGACGCCCTTCTGCTCGATATGCTCGAGCCAGGAAGCGGCCCGCGGACCCACGGAGATCTCGCCCGACACGATGCCGCCCAGCACGGCGAGCGAGCGCACGCGGCCGGGATGGCGGGCGGCGAGGCGCAGCGCCAGCGGACAGGCCACCTTGGCCGCACCGATGTGGAACGATGCCAGGCCCAGCGAATCGGCGAGCGCGATGAAATCGTTGATCAGGCGGTCGACCGACCATTTGTAGTCGAGCGCCATCGGTGTCGACTGGCCGAAGCCGCGCATGTCGGGCCGCACGACCCGGAAGCGGCGACCGAGAACCGGCATCAATCCGTTCCACGCCTCGCCGCTCTCGGCATTGCCGTGCAGCAGCAGCATGGCCTGCGGCTGCGACCAGGAATCGGCGAAGCATTCGTCGCGATAGTGCATATCGAGATCGGGGGTGATTTTGGCGCGCGGCATCTCTCGCTCCTACTCGGGCTGGATGCCGGCGGCGCGGATCAGCTCGCCCCATTTGTTGACGTCGTCGCGGATCAACTTGGCGAAGGCCGCCTGCTCCATGGGCGCAGGATCGGCGCCCTGCTGCTCGAGCTTCGCGCGGACCTCCGGCTCGGCCAGGACGGCACGCAGCTCAGTGTTCAGCTTCTGAACGATCGGCATCGGTGTCGCGGACGGCACGAGGATGCCGTTCCAGCCCAGCACCTCGTAGCCCGGCACGCCGGCCTCCGCGATGGTCGGCACGTCGGGTAGCAGCGGCGATCGCATGAGGGTGCTGACGCCCAGCGCACGCAGGCGGCCATCCTTCACCAGCGGCACCGCGGTGATGGGCGTGTCGAAGAACACCATGACCTCGCCGCCCATCAGCGCCTGCTGCGCCGCCGGTGCGCTGCGATAGGGAACCTGCGTCATCTCGATGCCGGTCTTGGAGCGGAACAGTTCGGCGCCGAGATGCGCGAGGCTGCCGGCGCCGACCGAGGCGAAGGTGACGCGCTCCTTCTTCGCAAGCTCGATCAGATCCTTCACGGTCTTGACCGGCAGCGACGGCGGCACCAGCAGCACCAGTGACACGGTGGTGAGAGTCGTGACGCCGGTGAAGTCGCGCAGCGTGTCGTAGGGAAGCTGCTTCTTCAGCGTCGGGTTCACCGGATGGCTGGGATAGACCATCAGCAGCGTGTAGCCGTCCGGCGCTGCGCGGGCCGCGACCTCGGTGCCGATGATGCCGCTCGCGCCGGTGCGATTGTCGATCATCACCGGCTGGCCGACGCGCTCGGAGAGGCGCGCGCCCACGATGCGGGCCACGATGTCGGTGATGCCGCCCGCGCCGGTCGGAACGACGATGCGGATCGGCTTGGAGGGATAGGCCTGCGCCCGGGCATTCGACACAGCGCCAACGGAGGCGACAGCAAACAGGAGACCCGCGCCCACGGCGCGTCTCGACAGCTTCATCCGACGTTTCCTTCCCACTTCTTTATGCGGCGAGGCTAGGAAGCGGGTCGAAGCACGGTCAAGCCGGCCCTTCTGCACCGTGGTGCGGCCTTGCCATCAGGCGAGCGGCTCGCCACAGTGCCGTTCGCTTCGAGGAACGCCCACTTGGATCAGCGCTAACCCCAACGATCGATCGTTCTCCCGTCCCGCGACGGGAGCAGGCACGGCAACGCCGTGCGCAAGCGCTGCTATCCGGAGTCCTCGTGTCCCATCCCCTGCTCATCGCGCCCATCGGGCCGGCCCTCCTGCGCCTCGCCGGTCCGACGACGGCCGTCATGGCGCTGCAGATCCTCGTCGCGATGGCCGATGTCTGGATCGTCGCGCGGCTCGGGACCGACTCGCTCGCGGCCATTGCCCTCGTCTTCCCGGTGATGGCGCTGATGGTGAACAACGCCAATGGCGGGATGGGCGGTGCCGTGGCCTCGGCCCTCGCGCGTGCCCTGGGCGCGGGACGGCGCGAGGACGCAAACGCGCTTGTCGTGCATGCGTTGGTCCTTGCCGGGATCTGCGGCCTGCTCTTCACGACTCTTGCCTGGACGGCAGCGGCCCCGCTCTACCGCCTGCTGGGCGGCAGCGGGGAGGCATTGGAGCAGGCCCTCGCCTTCAGCCACGTCTGGTACAGCGGCGCGATCGTCATCTGGCTCAGTGCATTCCTGTCGGCCCTGCTGCGCGGCGCCGGCGACGCCGCCACACCCGCCCGCATCCTGGTCGTGACGTCCGTGATCTATGTACCGCTGGCCTTCGTGGCGGCGCTCGGCCTCGGCAATTGGCCGGGCTTCGGCATCATCGGCCCGGCCATCGCCTCGATCCTCGTCACCACCGGCTCGGTGCTGATGCTGGCACGGGCGCTCGGGCACGGCCGGCTGGGGTTTGTGCCGATCCTGTCCGGCATCCGCCTCGAGGGACGGCTGTTCGGGCAAATCCTGCGCGTCGGCCTTGTCGGTTCCTTCGCGACCATCATCTCCAACGTCACAGCACTGGTGATGACGGGTCTGGTCGGGCGGTTCGGCGCGGCAGCCCTCGCGGGCTACGGCGTCGGCGTGCGCCTGGAATTCATGCTGGCACCTCTGGCCTTCGGCATCGGCACCGGATTGACGACCCTGGTCGGCGTGGCCTCGGGCGCGGGCGACTGGAAGCGCGCGGCGCGGGTCGCCTGGATCGGCGGAATGATCTCGTTCGGCATTTTCGGTGTCGTCGGCGGTACGGTGACCCTGCTTCCGGAAGGCTGGTCGCGCCTGTTCACCACCGACCCGGAAGTCATTGCCGCCAGTGCCGCCTACATCGTCCGTGTTGCGCCTTTTTACTGCCTGTTCGGATTGGGCCTGACGCTCTACTTCGCCAGCCAAGGTGCAGGCCGCATGTCGGTCCCATTCTGGGCTGGCGTCGGTCGCATGGTCGTGGCCGTGTCCGGCGGCTGGCTCGTCATCGAGAAGCTGAATTGGGGTCTCGATGGGGTCTTCGTGGCGATCGCCGCCGGCCTCATCACCTATGGCGGCACGATCGCCGGGGCGCTGCTGCTGCAACCCTGGAGGGCTAGCAAGCTGCTAAAATAGGTTGGATTCAAGAGTCGCCGTTTTTCGATTCGTTTATTTCGCTTGTTTCGATTATTTCGTTTATGCGCCCTACTAGGCGCGCGGCGACTTAGATGCCAACCTCACGCCGGACGAGCGGGGGCCGATGGACAAGGAACGACTGGAAGAAGTGAACCGGGTGCTGGCGCCATGGTCACCGCGCCGCAGGATTCATCGTCACCTGGTGATGGGCCTCATCGGGCTCGGCCTGATCCCGTTCTTTCGGCCGGACATGCACCTCGAATTCCTGCTCCTGGCCTGGCTGGTGCTGCCGTTCACCTCGCCCCGCATCAGGGCCATCGTGGCCGGCTGGTTCGGGCGGTAGAGCTCAAATCATCCTCTCCGACTAACTCAGCTCCATCTCTCTATAGCCTTGCGCGGCGACCTCGTCGCAGCGGGTGCGGTAGGCCGGGGCGCTGCCGCTGTAGCGCGAGATGCGGCGGGTCTGCTTGCCCTCGACATTGGTGTTGATGCCGGTGAACCATGAGTTCACGTCATTGGACAGCAGGCCGACCGAGGCCTCCTGCACCGTCTGCATCCAGGCCTTCACCCCTTCGGGCCGGGCATCGATGCGGGTCAGGCCCTTGTCGCGCATGAAGCGCATCAGGTCGGTCACCCATTCGACATTGTATTCGATGCTGCGGGGGATATTGCCCAGCGCCGTGTGCGGGCCCAGCAGCATCAGCATATTGGGAAAGCCCTCGACCGACATGCCCACGAAAGTCTCGGCGCCGCCCGACCACTCGTCCTTCAGCTTGCGGCCATCGACGCCGCGGAAGTCGATGCGGTCGAAGGCGCCGGTCAGCGCGTCGAAGCCGGTCGCGTAGATGATCATGTCGAACTCGTAGTCGCGCGCACTGGTCTTGATGCCGGTCGGCGTCACCCGCTCGATCGGCGTCTCGGTAAGATCGACCAGTTCGACGTTGGGTTGGTTATAGACCTCGTAGTAGCGCGTCTCGAGCGGCACGCGGCGGGTGCCGAAGCCGTGGTTCTTCGGGATGAGCTTTTCGGCGACCGCGGGATCCTTCACCCGGCTCCGGATCTTGCGCGCCACAAAGTCGGAGATCAGCGCGTTGGCGTCCTTGTTGGTCAGTATGTCGTTGAAGTTGCCGACCCAGATGCCGAAGCCGCGCTCGCCGTAGAGCTTCTCGAAGAAGGCCTCGCGCTCCTCCGGCGTCACCTCGAAGGTGCCGCGCGGATCGGCGGTGTGCAGGAAGCAGGCGAAGGTCTCCTGGCAGCGCCGGAAGATCTCGGGATAGTCGGCGCGGATGCGCGCCATCTCGTCGGGCTCGATCTTGCCGTTGTGCAGCGGCGCGCACCAGTTGGGCGTGCGCTGGAACACGGTGAGCTGCTTGGCGGTCTTCGACACTTCCTGGATGGTCTGGACGCCGGTCGCGCCGGTGCCGACCACCGCCACGCGCTTGCCCTCGAAGCTGACCGGCTCGTGCGGCCAGCGCGCGGTGTGGCAGCTCTGGCCCTTGAAGCTGTCGACACCCTCGATGCGCGGCATGGTGAAGGCCGAGAGTGGCCCGATGGCGGTGATCAGGAAGCGCGCGGTGTTGCGGCTGCCATCCTCGAGCGTGACCTGCCAGCGCCGCCCCTCTTCGTTCCAGTGTGCCGCTGTGACCTTGCTGTGAAACAGGATGTCGCGGCGCAGGTCGAACTTGTCGGCGACCTTGTTGAGGTAACGCAGCGTCTCGGGCTGGGGCGAGAAATGCTCGGTCCAGTCCCATTCCTCCAGCAGCTCCTTTGAGAAGGAATAGCCGTAGGAATAGCTCTCGGAATCGAAGCGCGCGCCGGGGTAGCGGTTCCAGTACCAGGTCCCGCCCACCCCCGACCCCGATTCGAACACCCGGACCCTGAGGCCAAGCTCGCGCAGACGGTGAAGCTGGAAGAGGCCGGACATGCCGGCGCCGATGATGATCGCGTCGAAATCGGGGCTTTTTTCGGAGGTCATGGCGGGAGCCTAGCCGCGGGTGTGGCCGATCTGCAACGCATCACCACCGCACAGCGATGGCCAGGCCATAAGCGCAACCGGCGCTCCCCTGGTTCCGTTGGGCCCCCATCAATTGCAGAAACAGGAGAGGTCCATGATCAAGTCCATCGTTCTCGTTGTCCTGGTTGGCGCCAGCGTGGCCGCCTGCTCGGTGCGCTCGGAACGTGTCGTCGAGACGCCCGCCCCCGCCACGACCCAGCGCACAACCACCGTCTCGACCGATCCGTACGCGCCGGCCGCGACGACGACCACCACGACCTACACGACCCCGACCCGTTAAAGCGGCTCCACGTCAGGGCGCGGCCGTCACCGGATGGTGGCGAGCCGCGCCCTTACTTTTTCCAGATAGGCTTCGCGCGAATGTGGCGTGGAATGATCCATGTCGTAGTGCGCCAGCCAGAAGCTCGCGACGCCCTTGGCGCACATCGGCTTCATGCCGCGCATCATCACCTTGCGCCCGGGATCGCCCGCGAACAACCGCACCACCCACCAGGGTGAGCCGAAGGTCGTCACGACGCCGAACAGCCTGATTTGCTTCAGGTTGGGTTCGAGATGGTTGTCCTTGGCGTCGTAGACGAAGGCCGTCCGGGGCCCCCAGACACGGTCGACATAGCCCTTGAGGACCGCGGGCATCGAGAACCACCAGTGCGGATAGCAGAAGATGATGCCCTCCACGCCTCGCAGCGTCTCGACATATCCCGCCACCGCCGAATCGTCGTAGCCGTTGCCCATGTAGGTCCGCCGCTCGCTTTCCGTCATCGCCGGCTGGAAACCTTCGCGATAGAGATCGGTCGCCACCACCTCGTGACCGGTTTTCCGCAGCGTCTCCACCGTCGCGAGGAAAAGAGCGTGGTTGAAACTGTCTTCAAGTGGATGGCAGTGCACGACCTGGATGCGCATGATGGGGCCTCAACGGTCGCGCCCGCAGCGACGTTGCGCTAAAGATGTTGCATGAATTCGCCCCCGGTCAGACGGCGCATCCTCATCGTCGAAGACGAGGCATTGGTCGCCATGCAGCTCGAGGACATGCTGGCCGAACTGGGCCACGAGGTCGCCGCCTCGTGCGCGCGGCTCGAGGAAGCCATGGCGACGGCGCGCACGCTGGCCTGCGACGTGGCCGTGCTCGACATCAACCTCTCCGGCCAGAAGAGCTTCCCTGTGGCCGAGGCCCTGAAGAGCCGCGGCGTGCCTTTCTTCTTCGCCACCGGCTATGGCGTGTCCGTCCTGCCGCCGGGCCTTGTCGGGACGCAGGTCCTGCACAAGCCCTACAGTCTCGAAGACCTGAATACCGCCCTGCTGCACGCCCTGGCATGACCTATCGGCCGGTACAGGTCCCGGCATAGTAGGCCTCGGCCTCGCACGCCTTGCCGTTCGGAAATGAACAACCTCCGAGTTCCGGCGTCACACCGGGAGGCGACGCGACCGAATATCGCCCGCCGGTGATCGCGCAATAGCGGCCCGCCGGCGTCGCATAGCCGGTCACGCGCAGGCCAGTCTTCGGGCATTCGCCACGGAACAGCGCCCACTCCTCGCATTGATAGTTGTCCGTGAAGGTGCAGACGCCGAACTGGCCGCCATCGGGCCGCCGTTCGAGGGTCAGGGTGCCGCCCTGCTGCGTGCAGTTGACCGAGGCCGGGTTGGCGAGCTGCGGCGACGGCGGCGTCTGGGCAACGGCGCCCATTGCCAACAGGGAAAAAATTAGTGCAACGAATGTTCGGTACATGCGGGGCTCCTGCCCAACCCTAAACCAACCGGCGGATTGCGTCCGCTGCCGGTCCGAGGCCAGACTGCGAAATGATCTCGACATGAGTACGCCTTCGACTCCCCTGCCCGACGAGAGCATCAAGCGCCTGCTGCCCTGGCTGGTGGCCGTGGCGTTCTTCATGCAGTCGCTCGACACGACCATCCTGAATACCGCCGTGCCTGCCATCGCCCAGGCGATGGACGTGACGCCGCTCGACGTGAAGTCGGTGCTGGCGAGCTATACGCTGAGCCTCGCGGTCTTCATTCCGGTGAGCGGGTGGATGGCCGACCGCTTCGGCACGCGCCGCGTCTTCGTCACCGCGATCGGCCTGTTCTGCCTGGGGTCTCTGCTCTGCGGCCTGTCGACCAGCATCGAGATGCTGGTCGCCTGCCGCGTCCTGCAGGGCGCCGGCGGCGCCATGATGATGCCGGTCGGCCGCATGACCTTGGCCCGGACCTTCGGCAAGGCCGATCTCGTGAAAGCCATGAGCTTCGTCGCCATCCCGAGCCTGATCGGACCGATGATCGGTCCGGTGGCCGGCGGCGCGATCGTCCACTGGCTGCACTGGAGCGTCGTGTTCTTCGTCAACATTCCCGTGGGCATCGTCGGCTTCTACTTCGTGGGCCGCTACCTGCCGGATTACCGCGAACAGACCACCCATCCGCTCGACGTGCTGGGCCTGGTCCTGTTCGGCGGCGGCATCGCGCTGCTGTCCTATGTGCTGGAGGTATTCGGCGACAACACGCTCTCCGGCGAGGAGGTGATCGTCCTGCTGGTGATCGCGACGGTGCTGCTCGCCGGGTACGGCATACGCGCCTCGCTGACGGCCTTCCCCCTGCTCAACCTCGGCCTGTTCAAGATCCGCACCTTCCGGGCTTCCGTGAACGGCGGGTTCTTCACCCGGCTGGGCCTCGGCGGCATCCCCTTCCTGTTTCCGCTGCTCTACCAGATCGGCCTCGGCTTCTCGCCAATCCAGTCGGGATTGCTGGTCCTGCCGCAGGCCATCGCCTCGATCGGTCTGAAAACCTTCATGCCGGCGATCCTGGCGCGCCTCGGCTATCGCAACGTCCTCGTCTTCAACACGATCATCGTCGGCCTGCTCATCATGTCGTTCGCCACCGTGGGCGCGGAGACCCCGATCTGGCGCATCATCGTGCAGGCCTTCGCGCTGGGCCTGTTCACGTCCATGCAGTACACCAGCATGAACACGCTGGTTTATGCCGATGTCTCCGGCTCCCAGACCAGCGGCGCCAGCACGATCGCCGCCACCGGCCAGCAGCTCTCCATCAGCTTCGGCGTGGCCGGTGCGTCAATGATCGCCGCCATGTTCGTGCCCGCCGAGATGCATTCCCATGCCGGCGCGATGATCTACGGCGTGCAGCAGGCCTTCCTGATCCTGGGCGTCATGACAATCGTATCGTCAGCCGTCTTCATGGAGCTGAAGGCCGATGACGGCGATGACATCAGCAACAAGCCGCCCCATCACGAGCCGGAAAAGTAATTAATTGAGGCGCCAGATGGCGATGTTCAGCACGGTGGCGAAGGCGATCCAGGCGAGATAGGGCACCAGCAGGAGCGCCGCCCACCGGTCGATGCGACGAAAGAGCAGCGCCGTCGCGAGCACGAGCAGATCGAGCGCGAGGATGACGGCGACGGCGGGGCCGATCTCGCGCAAGCCGAAGAAGGCCACGCTCCAGCCGAGATTGACCGCGAGCTGGAGCGCAAAGACCGCCAGCGGCCCCCTCGCCGTGTCCCGGTCGGTCCTCCGCCAGACGCGCCACGCCGCAACGGCCATCAGCACATAGAGCGCGGTCCAGACCGGGCCGAATACCGCGTTGGGGGGATTGAACGACGGCTTGGCGAGTGTCGGATACCAGGTCGAGACGCTGGTCGCGGTCACCGAAGCGCCCAGCGCGCCGATGCCGAGGCACAAGCCTACGAACAGCACGAGCGCCAGGATGTCCTTGGCCGGGCCGAGCCCGGGCCGTCTAGACGAGACTTGCGCCGACATTGATGGTGAGCGCCAGGATCGCGGTGTTGAAGATGAAGGAAACGATGCCGTGAACGAGGGTGATGCGGCGCATCGCTGGCGAAACGGTACCGACATCGCCGGTCTGGGCCGCGCACCCGATCACGAACGCATAGTAGAGGAAGTCGCGATAGTCCGGCGGGCGATCGCCGGGAAATTCCAGGCCGCCCGGTCCGTCATCGTCGGGCCGGTAGTAGATGTTGGCGTAATGAAGGGTGAACACGAGGTGCGTGAACGTCCACGACAACGCCACGGTTGCACCGGTCAGCACGAGCGCATGCCACAACGGCCCGTGCGGCGTGTTCAGCACGGCCAGCTCTGAGAAGATCGTCGCGAAGCTAGCACTGGCGCTCACGATGACCACCAGCAGGATCACCCAGTCGCCTTCGTCGTAGTAGGCCGCCCGCGCGTAGCAGGTATCGACCGTCGACTTGGCGATCATGCGCAGGGTCATCACGATGTAGAGCAGAGCCATCAGGTCCCAGCCCAGCAGACACCGCGTCGCGAACCGCATGTCCTGCGGCAGCACCAGGAACAGGATAAAGCCCGCGGCCAGGGCGATCAGCAATCGCGTGCGCGCATGGACGAAGCGGCGAAAACCGCGGGGCGGGGCAGTGGTCTCGGTCATGCGGGTCCCATGGGTTGCACTCTGCCATCTCGGCGGCGGGCGACAATCGCGGTAGTGTCGCCTCGATGATCTTCGACGCGATGGATCTTGTGGCGACCTTCGTATTCGCCATCAGCGGCGCCACGCAAGGCGTGCGCAAGCAATTCGACCTGTTCGGGGTGCTGGTGGTCGCCTGGGTGGCCGCGGTCGCCGGCGGTCTGGCCCGCGACCTGATGATCGGCGCCGTCCCGCCGGCCGCCATCGCCGACTGGCGTTACCTCGCCGCGGCGGTCGCGGCCGGCCTCGTGGGCTTCTTCGCCGCCGACCCGATCGCCCGGCTGCGGACCCCGGTCCTGCTGTTCGATGCCGCCGGTCTCTGCCTGTTCGCCGTCACCGGCACCCAGAAGGCGCTGGCCTATGGGCTGAGCCCCCTGATGGCGGCGATGCTGGGCATGGTGACGTGCATCGGCGGCGGCGTGGCCCGCGACCTCCTCACCCGCCAGATCCCGACCGTGCTGCGCTCCGAACTCTACGCGGTCGCAGCCCTCGCGGGCGCGGGAACGGTGGCCGTGGGCTTCTGGCTCGATCTTCCCCGTCATCCGGTGGCGCTTGCCGGAGCCGCGATCTGTCTCTTTCTGAGGCTCATGTCGATCTACCGGGGATGGCACCTGCCCGTTGCCGTCGCAAAACATAAGTTTTATGACAATACCGACCAAAATTAGCGCCTTCATTCTGTCAGAATCGCCGCCGTGCCCTTGCCGGTATTCTGGATGAACGCTAAACACACGCCCGTCATTTTGTCGCAAGCGGCGGGGGAAAAGGCAGCATGGCGACGAAGAAGAAAGCTAAAACGTCTGAAACTGCATCCGCAGATAAGGGCGCTAACAAGCTGAACGGCAAAGCGAATTCGGACCGCGTGAGCGGGACGCCGGAGGCGCGGGACACCGCCCGTCTCCTGCTGGAGATCGAGGCCATCCATTGCCGGCCGGAGAACCCGTACATCTTCACCTCAGGCCGGGCGAGCCCGGTCTATATCGACTGCCGCAAGATCATCTCGTTCCCCGAAGCGCGCGCCAAGATCATGGCCCACGCCCATAAGATGATCGAGAAGACCATCGGCTGGAACAAGATCGACGTGGTGGCCGGTGGCGAGACCGCGGGCATCCCCTTCGCCGCCTTCCTGGCAGCGCTTTCCAAGAAGCCGATGATCTACGTGCGCAAGCAGCCCAAGGGATTTGGCCGCATGGCGCAGATCGAGGGTGAACTGAAGCCCGGCAAGCGCGTCCTGCTGGTCGAGGATCTCGCGACCGACGGCGGCAGCAAGCTGGTCTTCATCGAGGCACTGAAGAAGGCCGAGGCCAAGGTCACGGACTGCTTCGTGGTCTTCCACTACGGCATCTTCCCACAGAGCATCGAAATGCTGGCCGCGGCCGGCGTGAAGCTGCATGCGCTGGCGACCTGGTGGGATGCGCTGGAAGCGGCCGAAAAGCACAAGTATTTCGACGAGAAGGGTCTCACCGAGACCCGCGCCTTTCTCGAGGCGCCCGAGAAGTGGTCGGCCAGCCACGGCGGCCGTCCGCCGGCACCGCGTCCGCTGGGCCGCTAGCCGGCTCTTTGCTACGGTGCGGCGGACATGATCCGCCGTCTCCTCTCCACCATCCTGGCGCTCGGCGCCCTCGCCGCTCCTGCCTCCGTCCTGGCGCAGGCCAAGGACGAACTCGTCGTCGCCATGACGCAGATGCCGGGGACCTGGAACCCGGTCATCAGCTCCATGCTGGCCAAGTCGCTGATCGCCAACATGACGGCGCGGCCGGTAACGGCCTATGACGCCGACTGGAAGCTGGTTTGCCTCGTCTGCACCGAATTACCCACCATCGAGAACGGCAAGGCGCGGGTGATCGATCTTCCCGATGGCAAGAAGGGCATGGAGATCGACGTCGAACTGCGCGACATGCGCTGGGGCGACGGCATGCCGGTCACCGCCAGGGACGTGGCCTTCACCCTGGAGGTCGGCAAGCATCCGCTGTCAGGCGTCGCCTCTTCAGAGGGTTACAAGCGGATCATCAAGCTCGACGTGAAGGACGACCGCCGCTTCACCATGACGATCGACCGCGTCACCTTCGACTACAACAGCATCGGCCTCTTGTTACTCCCGGCCCATATCGAAAAGCCGATCTTTGACGCAAACCCGGCCGAGTATCGCAACAAGACCGCCTACGACACCCAGTCGACCAATCCTGGCCTCGGCTTCGGCCCCTATCGCCTGACCGAGATCGTGCCCGGCAGCCGGGTCGTGCTGGAGCAGAACCCGACCTGGACGGGACAGAAGCCCTACTTCAAGCGCATCACCGTGCGGATCATCGAGAACACGGCGGCGCTCGAGGCCAATCTCCTGTCGGGCAGCGTCGACTATGTGCTGGGCGAGCTCGGCCTGTCGCTCGACCAGGCGATCGCCTTCGAGAAACGCCACAAGGACAAGTACAACGTCGTCTACAAGCCGGCGCTGATCTGGGAGCATATCGACGTCAACCTCGACAACAAGCTGCTGGCCGACAAGCGCGTGCGCCAGGCCATGCTGCTGGCCATCGACCGCAAGGCCATCTCGGAGAAGCTGTTCGAGGGCAAGCAGCCGATCGCCCATGGCGGCATCAGCGAGCTCGATCCGATGTTCAGCCCGGCGGCGCGCCAGTACGGCTACGACGCCTCGGCGGCCCGCAAGCTGCTCGACGAGGCGGGCTTCTCGACCATCCGCAACAATGTCCGGCAGAACGCCGCCGGCGAGAAACTGTCGATCGAGTTGGGCACGACCGCCGGAAATCGCGTGCGCGAGCTGGTGGCGCAGGTGATCCAGAGCCAGCTCCGCCAGGTCGGCATCGAGGTGCGCCTCAAGGCCGAGCCGCCGCGCATCTTCTTCGACGCCATGGGCAAGCGGACCTATAGCGGGCTGGGCATGTATGCCTGGGTCCAGCGGCCGGAAGGCGTGCCGCGCTCCTCGCTGCATTCCCAGGAAATCCCGTCGGCGACCAACGGCTGGAGCGGGCAGAACTACCCGGGCTACGCCAATCCCGAGATGGACAAGGTCCTGGATGCCGCCGAACGCGAGCTTGACGCCGTCAAGCGTCGGGCCCTGTTCGCCGAGATCCAGAAACTGGCGGCCGACGACCTGCCCTCCCTGCCGCTGTTCTTCCGCGTCGATCCCTTCGTGATTCCCAAGCCGCTCAAGGGCGTGACGCCGACCGGCACGCTCAACAGCTCGACCCTGTGGGTCGAGCAATGGCGCTGGGAGAACCAGTGAGCCGCTATTTCGTCGCGCGTGCCGTCCAGACCGTCGTCACGCTCGTCCTGATGAGCTTCGTCGTCTATCTGCTGATCGGCCTGATGCCGGGCGATCCGATCGACATGATGATCTCCGGCGACCCGACCATGACCAGCGCCGATGCCGCCCGCCTGCGCGCCGCCTATGGTCTCGACAAGCCCCTGCTCGAACGCTACCTCGCCTGGCTCTCGCAGGCCGTTCAGGGCAACTTCGGCTACTCGCGCACCTACGGCCAGCCCGTTCTGTCGGTGCTGTGGCCACGCCTCCAGAACACGCTGCTGCTCGCTGGTATCGCGTTCGTCCTGTCGGTGTCGATCGCCCTGCCGCTCGGCATGTGGGCTGCCGCCCATCCGCGCACCCGGGCCGACTACCTGATCAATCTCCTGTGCTTTGGCGGCATCTCGCTCCCGCCCTTCTGGCTGGCGCTGATGCTGATCAGCCTGTTCGCCGTGACGCTCGGCTGGCTGCCGGCCGGCGGCATGCCCGACATCCGGCCCGGCACGCCCTGGGGCAGGGCGGCCATCGAGCAGATACGCCACCTCATCCTGCCTGTGGTGACGCTGACCCTCGTCCAGGTCGGCGGACACATCCGCTTCATGCGAGGGGCGATGATCGAGACCCTGCGCCAGGACTATGTGCGAACGGCCCGCGCGAAGGGTGCCTCGCAGCGCATCGTCCTGTGGCACCACGCCTTTGCCAACGCGCTGGCGCCGGTGCTCACGATCCTCGCCCTCTCCTTCGGCGGCCTGGTCTCGGGCGCGCTGATCACCGAGACGATGTTCTCGTGGCCCGGCATGGGCAAGGCGATCTACCAGGCCGTCCTGGAGAACGACTACAACCTTGCCCTGGTCGGTTTGCTGGTGGCAACGGCCGCCACCATGGCCGGCAACTTCCTCGCCGACCTCGCCTACGCCTGGGTCGACCCCCGCGTTTCGCTGGCGAGCAGCGCACCATGACGGCCGTCACGCTCCAATCCGACACGTGGCGCCGCATGCTGCGCCACAAGCCGGCCTGGATCTCGCTCGCCTTCCTGACGGTCATACTGACCCTGTCGCTCGCCGCCCCGCTGATCGCCGACTGGCGCGGCATCGACCCGGCGCAGGCCGATCTCTTCCGCCGCTTCGAGCCGCCCTCGGCCGAGCACTGGCTGGGAACCGACGATCTCGGACGCGACCTGTTCCAGCGCCTGCTCGACGGCGGCCGGGTCTCGCTCATGGTCGGCCTGGCCGGCGCGCTGCTGTCGATGGTGGTGGGCGCCTTCATCGGCGTCGTCTCCGGCTACGTCGGCGGGCGGCTCGACGCCTTCCTGATGCGCTTCGCCGACGGCGTCATCGCATTGCCCCTACTGCCGCTGATGATCGTGCTGGCCGCGATTGATCCCCGGAAGATCGGCATCCCCGCCGAGGTCGCGCAGTCGGAGATGTTCTCGCTCTACCGCATCGTCGCGATCGTCTCCTTGACCGGCTGGACCACCATGGCCCGGCTGGTGCGGGCCGAAACGCTGTCGCTCAAGGCCCGCGACTTCACGCGCGCCGCCGTGGCCCTCGGCGCCCGGCCGCAGCGGATCATGTTCCGCCATATCCTGCCCAACACGGCCGGCACCGTGGTCGTGGCCACCACCATGTCGATGGGCACGCTGATCCTGGTCGAATCGACCCTGTCGTTCCTCGGCCTCGGCATCCAGCCGCCGGCCGCAAGCTGGGGCAATATGCTGACCGGCGCGCAGGAACTGCTGCAGCAGGCGCCCCTCCTGGCGACGTGGCCCGGCCTGCTGATCTTCCTGACCGTGATCGCCTTCAATTTCCTGGGCGATGGACTGCAGGACGCCCTCGACCCCAGAAGCGAGAGACGCTGACATGACCGATGCAACGCTCAAGTCCACCGAATTCACCGCGATGAGCCGGCTGACGCCGGACATCGACATCAATGAAGAAGGCAAGGCCACCGGCTTCGTGCGCGTGCCGCACTCGGTGCATCGTTCGGCCTATGGCTGGATCCCGATCCCCATCGTACGCATCAAGAACGGGGACGGGCCCAACGTGCTGATGCAGGCCGGCAACCATGGCGACGAATGGGAAGGCCAGATCGGCCTCGGCAACCTGATCCGCTCGATCGAACCCAAGGACATCAAGGGCCGGCTGGTGATCCTGCCCTCGGCCAATTTCCCGGCCGCGATGGAGGGCCGCCGCACCTCGCCGATCGACGGCGGCAACCTCAACCGCTTGTTCCCCGGGGACGCCGAGGGCACGATCACGCAGCAGATCGCCTACTGGATCGAGCACGCGCTGCTGCCGGGCTTCGACTATGCCTTCGACTTCCATTCCGGCGGCAGCTCGCTGACCTACATCCCGAGCGCGCTGGCGCCGCGCCACCAGGACGCCGCCCGCATGGAGAAGGTTATTGGCCTACTGAAGGCCTTCGGCGCGCCGGTGAGCTACATCTCGGCAGCACCTCAGGGCGGCGGCCGCACCTTCACCTCGGCCTCGTTCCGCCAACGCGTCGTCGGCATGGGCACCGAGCTGGGCGGCGGCGGGCTCGTGACGCCGGCCTCCCTCAAGGTGGCCGAGGACGGCATGCGCCGCGTGCTGGCCCATGTCGGCCTGCTGCAGGGCCCCGTGCCGGCGCCGACCAAGACCCGCTTCACCGAGATCGGCGGCGACGACTACTACGTCTACGCATCAGACGGCGGCCTGTTCGAGCCGTTGGTCGAACTGGGCGACGAGGTGACGGCCGACCAGCCGGCCGCCCGCATCCACTTCCATCACACGCCGTGGCGCGAGCCGGAAGTCGTGAAATTCAAGCGCGCCGGCCTCGTCCTCTGCAAGCGCGTCCCGGCCCGCTGCGAACGCGGCGACTGCCTCTTCCATCTCGCGACGGATTTGAAGGTTTAGGAAAAGCCCGTCGTCCTTCGACTGCGCGCCTACGGCGTTTCGCTCAGGACGACGGGAGTTACTTGAGCTTCACGACAGCTCTTGCAGGAGAGCTTCGGGGCCGTCCGCCGACCGTCCTTGCGCGGGCGGGTCTCGGCGTGGCCGCAGACGGTGCAGCCGTCGATCTCGAAATCGATCCAGTGGGTCGGCGCGCTGCAGGCCTCGCACGGCAGGCCGCGGCGCGACTGGATAAGACCAAATCCCGGCGCGTCGCACTTCGGGCAAAGACACTGCAGACGCTTGGCGAGCTGCCAGCCGGCCGCGCGCAGCACCTTCATGCGGGTCGGATTGCGGTGCGCGCGCATGTCCGAATAGAGGACCGCCAGGCCTTCGGTGGATCGCTCGGCCTCGCGATCCATGGTCGCGATCACCTCTTCCTCGGTGGCGAGGCCCTTCACCGGATGGTCCATGTCGCTGCTGCAGGCGACGAAGACGCCGTAGCGCGGGAAACCCATGGCGCGCAGCACGGCGAGGCGGGCCGGGTCGCCGGCGCGGAAGCGCGACAGCCGCCAGCTCGTATGATGCGTCGGGTAGGTATCGACCAGGCGCAGGCCGCGCTTGCGGTCGATGAAGGCCAGGATCTCGACACCGCTCGAGACCAGCGGCACGCGATCGATCGGTCCGTAGCTGCCCTCGCTCGCCACCGCGCAATCGACGTCCATCGTCCGGAAGGCCAGCTCGGCCTTGAGCAGAGACGTCTCCACCAGCGCATCCGGCCGCGGCACCTCGCCGGAGAAGGTGCCGAGCGTATCGGTGTCCAGTTCCGGGACGGCAACGACTTCAGCGCCGAGCACGCGCTGGAAGGCGGGCCCGAGCGCCCGCTCCTTCTCATGCATCGTCGCCAACCCTATGCGTTGGCCCGCATAGGGATGTCCGGTGGAAGAGACGATGCGAGGCGCCGCCAGGGTATCGATGACGGCTACTCCGCCGCCTGCGGCAGGGCCTCGCGCGCGAGCTGCTGCTCGACCAGGGTCGCCCAGTAGGAGGCGCCGAGCGGCAGGATATCGTCGTTGAAGTCGTAGCCCGGGTTGTGGACCATGCAGCTGCCGGCGCCATCGCCGTTGCCGATCCAGATGTAGCAGCCGGGCTTCGCGAGAAGCATCCAGGCGAAATCCTCGCTGCCCATGGCCGGAGTCGGATTGCGGTTGACGTTCTCCAGCCCGACCAGCGCCGAGGCGGCGTGGGCCGCGAACTCGGTCTCCTGCGTGCTGTTCACCGTCGCGGGGTAGCGCTTCTCGTAGCGCCACTTCACGACCTCGGCGCCGAAGCCCGCCGCGACGTTGCGCGAGATCTTCTCGATGTTCTTCTCGATCAGGTCCTGCACCGGCTTCTTGAAGGTGCGGACGGTGCCGCGCAGCACGCATTCCTGCGGGATCACGTTCCAGGCGTCGCCGGCATGGATCTGCGTCGTCGAGACGACGGCGGTGTCCATCGGATCGACGTTGCGCGCCACGATCGACTGCAGCGCCGTCACGATGTGCGCGCCGACCACGACCGGGTCGATCGTGTACTGCGGCATCGCGCCGTGGCCGCCGACGCCCTTCAGCACCACCTCGAAGATGTCGTAGGCGGCCATCATCGGACCGGGACGGACGGCGAACTTGCCGACCGGGATGCCCGGGATGTTGTGCATGCCGTAGACGCCCTCGACCGGGAACTTCTCGAACAAGCCCTCTTCGACCATCACTCGGCCGCCGCCCTCGTTTTCCTCGGCCGGCTGGAAGATGAAGTAGACGGTGCCGTCGAAGTTCTTGGTCTCGGCGAGATACTTGGCGGCGCCCAGCAGCATCACCGTGTGGCCGTCATGGCCGCAGGCGTGCATCTTGCCAGGGATCGTCGACTTGTGGTCGAACTCGTTGGTCTCGTGGACGTCGAGCGCATCCATGTCGGCGCGCAGGCCGATCGCGCGGCCGGACTTGCCGGACCGAAGCACGCCCACAACGCCGGTCTTGGCCAGGCCGCGATGGACCTCGAGGCCGAAGCTCTTCAGCTTCTCTGCAACGACGTCGGCCGTGCGCACTTCCTCGAAGGCCGTCTCCGGGTGGCTGTGAATGTCATGGCGCCACGCGGTCATATCCTTGTGGAACGAGGCAATGCGGTTGATGACCGGCATCCTTGGATCTCCGTTGAAATTGTTGCGCCGGATCGTAAGCGAGCCCCGCCACAGATCAAGCACGCTCGGCATGCGCCCACGCACATCATGCCTCGTGCGGGAAGTTTGGGGGCCTCTGGGCATGATTCAGGGGCCGCCGACTCCGATTCGTTTGATTCGTTTATTTCGGTTGTTTCGTTTGATCGCCAAAACTTCGAACGAAGTGGGGGACCTTCCGCTTACGCGTAGGTCCGGTCCTCGATCGGCAGCCGGCCCTCTTCGATCGCGTGGCAAGCCACGGTGCCGCCTTCGATCGGCAGCGCCTTGGGGCGCTCGATCTTGCAGCGTTCGTTGGCGAACGGGCAGCGCGGATGGAAGGAGCAGCCCGAGGGCGGGTTGATCGGGCTCGGCACCTCGCCGCCGACCGGGCTGCGCTGGCGGCCGGTCATGTCGAGGTCGGGGATCGTGTCGAGCAGCATCCGCGTGTAGGGGTGCTTCGGCCTCCGGAACAGCGTCTCGGTCGGCGCCACCTCGACCAGGCGGCCGAGATACATCACGCCCACCCGCGTGGAGATATGATAGACGACCGCCAGGTTGTGCGAGATGAACAGGTAGGTGAGCCGCAGGCGCCGCTGCAGGTCGACCATCAGGTTCAGGATCTGCGCCTGCACCGAGACGTCCAACGCCGACGTCGGCTCGTCGCACACCAGGAATTCCGGCTCGCTGGCGAGCGCGCGCGCGATCGAGATGCGCTGGCGCTGGCCGCCCGAGAATTCGTGCGGGTACTTGCGGCCGTCCGCCGGGTTCAGCTTCACCTGCCGCAGCAGCGCCGCGACTCGGGCCTCGAGGTCGGCCTTGCCGGTGGAGAGGCCGAAGGCGCGGATCGGCTCGGCGATGATGTCGAACACGCGCCAGCGCGGATTGAGGCTGGCGAACGGGTCCTGGAAGATCATCTGCATGCGCCGGCGAAGTGCTGCCATGTCCGACCGGCTGTGGCGCCCCGCCATGTCGTTGCCGTCGAACTCGATGCGGCCGGCCGTCGGCGGATAGAGCCCGACCACGAGGCGGGCCACCGTCGACTTGCCGCAGCCCGACTCGCCCACCAGCGAGAAGGTCTCGCCCTTGGCGATCTCGATATCGATCCCGTCGACCGCCTGCACGACCTGACGCGGCCGGCCTTCCAGCTTGCGCACCAGCCAGGGCGCGGAGACATCGAAGTGACGCTTCAGCCCTTCGATGCGGACAAAATCGGCGCCGCCGTCAGGCATCGACCGTCTCCTTGAGGATGGGCGCGCCGACGCCGCCGCGATCGTGCAGCCAGCAGGCCGCCCGTGCGGCGCCGGCCGGCATCAGGTTCGGCCGCTCGACGAGGCAGCGCTGGCCCTTGAACGTGCAGCGCGGATTGAAGGCGCAGCCCGGCGGGATTTCCGTGAGGCGCGGCATGGCGCCGTCGATCTGCGTCAGTCTCTCGCTGCGCACGCCGAGGCTCGGGATCGAGCCCATCAGGCCCTTGGTGTAGGGGTGCTTGGCGTGCTTCACGACCTCGCGCACCGGGCCGATCTCGGCGACCCTGCCGGCATACATCACCGCCACGCGGTCGGCGGTCTCGGCGATCACCCCCATGTCGTGGGTGACCAGCATCACCGCCGTGCCGTGCTCGCGGCACAGCCGCTTCAGGAGCGCGATGATCTGCGCTTGGATCGAGACGTCGAGCGCCGTCGTGGGCTCGTCGGCCACGATGAGGCGCGGGCCGGCGCAGAGTGCCAGCGCGATCACGACCCTCTGGCGCATGCCGCCGGAGAACTGGTGCGGATAATGGTCGATGCGCATCTCGGCGCCGGGAATGCCCACTTCCTTGAGGAGCTCAATCGCCCGCGCCTTCGCCTGCCCGGCCGACAGCGGCATGTGCGTCTGGATCGTCTCGATGAGCTGGCGGCCCACCGAATAGAGCGGATTGAGGCTGGTCAGCGGGTCCTGGAAGATCGCGCCGATCTGCGCGCCGCGGATCCGGCGCATCTCCTCGTAGGGCAGGTTGTCGATGCGCCTTCCTTCGAGGCGGATTTCGCCGCCGGCGATGCGGCCCGGCGGCTCCAGCAGACCGATGATGGCGTTACCGGTCAGCGACTTGCCGGCGCCGGACTCGCCCACCACGCCCAGCACCTCGCCGGGCGCGATGTCGAAGGAAACGTCGTCGACCGCCAGCAAGGTGCCGCGGCGCGTCGGGAACTCGACCCGGAGATTGCGGACTTCGAGGAGCGGCTGGTTGTTCGATGCGGCGGCCATCTTGCGTGACCCCTATCGCAGCTTCGGATTGAGGGCGTCGCGCAGCCAGTCGCCCAGCAGGTTGACGGCCAGAACCAGCGCCGCGAGCGTCACGCCCGGGAAGACGGTGATCCACCAATCGCCCGACTGCAGCACGTCGTTGCCGAGGCGGATCAACGTGCCGAGCGACGGCTCGGTCGAGGGCAGGCCGACGCCGAGGAACGACAGGGTCGCCTCGGTGATGATGGCGAGGCCCAGGTTGATGGTGGCGATGACAAGCACCGGCCCGGTCACGTTGGGCAGCACATGGCGCACCATGATCAGCAGCGGCGACAGGCCGATCACCCGCGCCGCCTGCACATATTCCTTGTTCTTCTCGACCATCACCGAGCCGCGCACCGTGCGCGCATACTGGACCCAGAAGCTGAGGCCGATGGCGCCCACGATGACGAAGACGGCGATCTCGTCGTGCCGCTGCACCGAGATCACGCTGCGCACGATGCCGTCGATCAGCAGCGCCACCAGGATCGCCGGGAAAGTGAGCTGCACGTCGGCGATGCGCATGATCAGCGCGTCGATGGCGCCACCGAAATAGCCGCTGACCAGGCCGAGCGCGATGCCGATGGTCATGGCAACCACGACCGAGGCGAAACCCACCACCAGCGACAGCCGCGTGCCGTACATGATCGAGGACAGGATGTCCCTGCCCTGGTCGTCGGTGCCAAGCGGGAAAGCCCAGTCACCGTCGGGAGACAGTAGCACCGGCGGCTTCAGCCCGTCGCTGAGGCTGAGGGTCGCCGGATCGAACGGCGTGTGCGGCGCCAGCACCGGCGAGAGGAACGCGATCAGGACGATCAGGATCGTTCCCACGGCGGCCACGACCGTGAGCTTGGAGGACTTGAAGCTCCACCAGATGTCGCTGTCGGTGAGGCGGTGCAGCCAGCCAGCCGTGGCGTTGGGCGTCGTGGTCGAACGGTCGCTCATCTCAATGTCCCGCCACGCGCGCCGCCCCGCCCTGGCTGCGCAGGCGCGGATCGACGACGAAATACAGAAGATCGACCGTGAGGTTGATCAGCACGAACAGAAGACCGATCAGCATCAGGTAGGCCGCCATCACCGGGATGTCGGAGAATTGCACCGACTGGATGAAGAGCTGGCCGACACCCGGCCAGGCGAACACCGTCTCGGTGACGATGGCGAAGGCGATCAGGGCGCCGAGCTGCAGGCCGGTGACGGTGATGACCGGCACCAGCGTGTTCTTCAACGCATGGCCGAAGTTGATGGCGCGGTTGGTGAGGCCCCTCGCCCGCGCGAACTTGATGTAGTCGGTGCGCATGACTTCCAGCATCTCCGAGCGCACCAGGCGCATCAGGAGCGTCAGTTGGAAGAGACCCAGGGTGATCGACGGCAGGATCAGCGCCTGCAGGCCCTTGATCGTGAGGAAATTGGTCGGCCACCAGCCGAACAGCATGACCGTCTCGCCGCGCCCGAAGGACGGCAGCCAATGCAGCCAGACCGCAAAGACGAGGATCAGCAGGATGCCGATCACGAAGGTCGGCAACGAGATGCCTATGAGCGACACCGCCTGCATCAGCCGGCTCGACCAGTGTTTGGGATAGAGGCCGGTATAGACGCCCATGGGAACGCCCACGAACAGCGCGAAGACGGCGGCGCAAAACGAAAGTTCCAGGGTCGCCGGCATACGCTCCACGATCATCCGGCCGACCGGCTCGGAGGTGCGGTAGCTCAACCCGAACTTGCCCTGCGCCGCATTGCCGATGAAACGCAGGAACTGGATCGGCGGCGCGTCGTTCAGGCCGAGCCGCTCGCGCAGCGCCTCGCGCTCACTCGCCGGCGTGTCCTGGCCGACCATCGAGTTGATCGGGTCGCCGACGTAGCGAAAGAGTGAAAAGGCCACCAGACCGACCGTCAGCAGGACGGCGATCGATTGAAGAAGTCTTCTGAGGATAAAGGCGAGCATTTGCTGTTCTTGGCCTGGCGCAGCCCTAGCAGGAATGACGCCAGAACGGAACCGGCCCCGGTCGCAGTGTGCCTGCGCCGGGGCCGGTCGTCGGTTGCCGAAGCTACTTCAGGTTGACGAAGCGCAGCGGGAAGCTGTTGTCGGCCGGCTGGACCAGCTCGACGTTCTTGCGCGTCGCCCAGACCAGCGCCTGCTGGTGCAGCGGGATGTACGCGAAGTCGTCGACATAGAGCTTGGTGGCCTCGGCGATCATGGCGTCGCGCTTGGCCTTGTCGGTCTCGACCTCGACCTTGGCCGACAGATCGTCGAACTTCTTGTTCGAGTAGCCGCCGGCGTTATAGAGGCCCTTCTTGGCCTTCGCGTCCGGCGTCTGGATGATCTGCTCGAACACGTTATGCACGTCGTAGGTCGTCGCCGGCGACCAGCCCAGCATGTAGAAGCTGGTGTTGCTCGGCTTGCCGTCCGAGGTGCTGCGCAGGATCTTGGCGAAGTACAGATTGCGCGTCTGGGCGCGCAGATTCACCTTGATGCCGATCTTGGCCAGCATCGCCACGACGGCCTGGCAGATCTTCTCGTCGTTGACGTAGCGATCGTTCGGGCAGTCCATGCCGGTCTCGAAGCCGTTCGGATAGCCGGCATCGGCCAGCATCTTCTTGGCTTCCTCGGGCTTCAGCAGCGCCGGGCGCTTGTCGAGGTCCTTGGTGTAGCCGTTGATGCCCGGAGCGACCATCAGGTTCGTCGGGAACGACTGGCCGCGCATCACGGTGCGCTTGATCGCGTCGACGTCGATCGAACGGTGCATCGCCTCACGGACGCGCTTGTCCTTGAAGGGGTTCTTGCCCTTGACGTTCGACTCGACCAGCTCGTCGCGCTCCTGGTCGAAGCCGAGGAACACGACGCGCGTCTCCGGCCCTTCCAGGACCTTGATGTTGGCGTCCTTCTTGAGGTTGTCGGTGTCGGCCGGCGGGACCTCGTAGGTCATGTCGATGTCGCCGGCCTTGAGCGCGGCGATGCGGGTCGCGGCATTCGGCACCGGCGTGAACACCACCTCGGTGAGGTTGTGGACCGGCTTGTCCCACCAGGTCGGATTCGGCACGAGCACCGTCTTCTCGCCGGCGCGGCGCTCCTTCAGCATGAAGGGGCCGGTGCCCATGGCGTTGCGGGTCGCGAAGTTCTCCTCGTTCTTGATCATGTCCGCGGGCTGGGCGGCGTTGTTCTTCTCGGCCCAGGCCTTCGACATGATCGAGATCGACGCCCACTTGTCGGCGAGCAGCGGGTCGGGAACGCTGGTCGTCACCTCGACGCGGTGGTCGTTGATCTTCTTGATTTCCTTCATCGAGGAGAAGTTGCCGTTGACGTTCGAGCCCGGGCCGTTGGCGCGGTTGATCGAGAAGATGACGTCGTCGGCCGTGAACGGGGTGCCGTCGCTGAACTTCACGCCCTCGCGCAGGTCGAAGAACCAGGTGGTCGGGCTGGTCTGGCCCCACTTGGTCGCGAGCGCCCGCTCGAGCTTCAGGTCCTTGTCGCGGCGGACCAGCGGGTCGTAGATGTTCGCGGTGAAGGTCAGGAGGAAGGTCTCCTGGCGGGCATAGGGGTCCATCGAGCTGACGTCGCCCGAATTGGCCCACTTGAAGGTCTTGGCGTCGGCCGCCGGCGCCATTGCGAACGTCGCGCAGGCAAGCGCCGTCAGCGCCACTGAATGCCGCAGATTGAAGTGCATGGATCTACCCCTTCGAATGGTCCCCGTTGGCTGACGCAGGTGAGCCTCCCCGGCCGCCGGCCCTGCGTCCGCGCATATCTCACCCTAGTTGCACCCGACCGCCGACCGCGTCAATTGCACAAAAAATTTGCATGGCCAGATACAGTGTACTTCGGCCTCGGGCGGGCTATCGTGCGCGCCACCATTGTTCCAGGGGTACCGGCATGAACGACGTCTCTCGCAGCTTCCGCGGCAATTCCAACGCTTCGCGGGACATTGCCCATCATCTCCACCCCTACACCAACTTCAAGAAGCACGAGCAGACCGGTCCGCTGACCATCGTCCGCGGTCGCGGCGTCTACGTCATGGACGACGACGGCAAGGAATATATCGAGGGCATGGCGGGCCTCTGGTCGGCCGCCCTGGGCTTCAGCAACGAGCGGCTGGCGACCGTCGCCTACGAGCAGATGAAGCAGCTGCCATTCTATCACGCCTTCAACCAGCGCTCCCATGAGCCCGCGATCAACCTCGCGGAGAAGCTGAAGTCGATGGCGCCGGTCGAGATGTCGAAGGTGTTCTTCGCCAACTCCGGTTCCGAGGCCAACGACACCGTCGTGAAGATGGTGTGGTACATGAACAATGCGCTGGGCCGTCCGCAGAAGAAGAAGATCGTCTCGCGCACCAAGGGCTATCACGGCGTCACTGTCGCCTCGGCCAGCCTCACCGGCCTGCCGGTCAACCACCGCTCGTTCGACTTGCCGATCCAGGGCGTGCTCCACACGACCTGCCCGCACTTCTACCGCTTCGGCGTCGAGGGCGAGACCGAGGAGCAGTTCGCCACGCGCTGCGCCGAGGAACTCGAGGCGCTGATCATCAAGGAAGGCGGCGCCGACCAGGTGGCCGCGATGATCTGCGAGCCGGTCATGGGTGCCGGCGGCGTCATCGTCCCGCCCAAGGGCTACTATGAGAAGATCCAGGCGGTCTGCACCAAGTACGACATGCTGTTCATCGCCGACGAGGTGATCTGCGGCTTCGGACGCACCGGCAATGTCTGGGGCAGCCAGACGATGAACATCAAGCCGGACATCCTGACCTGCGCCAAGGCGCTGTCGGCGTCGTTCCTGCCGATCTCGGCGGTGATGGTGAACGAGAAGGTCTACCAGGCGCTGATGAGCGAGAGCGACAAGGTCGGCACCTGGGGCCACGGCTTCACCTACTCCGGCCATCCGGTCGCCGCCGCCGTCGCGCTCGAGGCGCAGAAGATCTACGACGAGACCGACCTGTTCGGTCACGCCAAGCGCATGAGCCCGATCTTCACCAAGCACGTGCAGTCGTTCGCCGACCATCCGCTGGTCGGCGAGGCGATGAGCGTCGGCATGATGGGCGCCATCGAGATCGTCGCCGACAAGAAGACCAAGACGCCGTTCGACCTCGTCGCGGTCGGCGCCGGCATGCGCGTCTACAACCACGCCGTGGCGCGCGGCCTGTTCATCCGCAACATGGGCGACCGCGTCGCGATCTGCCCGCCGCTGGTCATCAACGAGACCGAGCTCGACGACCTGTTCGGACGCCTGCACCAGTCGTTCGACGCAGCCCTCGCCGACCTCAAGTCGGAAGGCCTGTTCAAGGGCTGATCGTGAGCGCTGGCTCCGAAGGCGGCGGCGCGGACTCCGTCCGCACGCCGCCCTTCGGGACGAGCCAGCGCATCCGCACCCGCGCGATCTGGGCGGTGTCGCTGTTCACCGCCGCGATCCCGCCGGCCGTCGTGGGTCTCGGCATCTCGACGGCCACCGACGACCAGGTGAACGTCGCGATGCCCCTCGCCCTCCTCTTCTGGGCGCTGGGGTTTTTGTTTGCCCTGTGGGCCGCCGTCCCGACCTTGCGTTACTGGGACGGCCTGCCGGGGCAGACCCGCTGGCTGGGTTCCCTGCCCCTTCTCTCGGTCTCGCTCTTCCTCAGCATCGCGCTCATCGTGCCGCTGCTGCTGCGCTGACGATCTCCGCAAACCTGCGAACCATTCTTAGTTGCCGTCACACTCCCGCGACCAATTGTGTCGCTTGGGAGAATCCTGTTGCGACTAAAATCGGCGCGCGGGAGACAAGCGCCGAAATGGATTACGAAGCCTTCTTCAACGGCCATCTCGGCCGCCTTCGTGACGAGGGACGCTATCGCGTCTTCGCCGAACTGGAACGCATCGTCGGCGCCTTTCCGCGCGCCCGCCTGCATCGCGAGGGCGAAGCGCCGCGCGACGTCACCGTCTGGTGCAGCAACGACTATCTCGCCATGGGCCAGCATCCAGCTGTCGTCGAGGCGATGCAGGCCGCGATCGGCGCCCAGGGTTCGGGGGCCGGCGGCACGCGCAACATCTCCGGCACCAACACGCTGCATGCCGCGCTGGAGCGCGAGCTGGCCGCTCTTCACGGCAAGGAAGCCGCCCTCGTCTTCACCTCGGGCTATGTCGCCAACGAGACGACCCTGCAGACGCTGGGCGCCATGCTGCCGGGCTGCGAGCTCTATTCCGACGCCTTCAACCACGCCTCGATGATTGCGGGCATCCGCCATTCCGGCGCGACGCGCCGCATCTTCCGGCACAACGATCCGCGCCATCTCGAAGACCTGCTGTCGGCTTCCGATCCCGCGACGCCCAAGGTCGTGGCCTTCGAATCGGTCTATTCGATGGACGGCGACATCTCGCCGATCGCCGAGATCTGCGACGTCGCGCATCGCCACGGCGCCCTCACCTATCTCGACGAGGTCCATGCCGTCGGCATGTACGGCGCGCGCGGCGCGGGCGTGGCCGAGCGCGACGGCGTGCTCGACAAGGTCGACATCGTCCAGGCGACGCTCGCCAAGGCCTTCGGCGTGGTCGGCGGCTACATCGCCTCGACAGCAGCGACGGTCGATTTCGTGCGCTCCTGCGGCTCGGGCTTCATCTTCACGACCTCGCTGCCGCCGGCGATCGCCGCCGCGGCGCTGGCCAGCGTGCGCCTCGTCAGCAGCCAGCCGGAGCTGCGCACCCGCCACCAGGAACGTGCCACCACCCTGAAGCGCCGTCTTGCCGGCGCCGGCCTGCCGGTCATGCCCTCGACGACCCACATCGTGCCGGTCTTCGTGGGCGATGCCGCGCTGTGCAAGCAGGCCAGCGACCTGCTGCTGGAGCGCCACGCGATCTACGTGCAGCCGATCAACTATCCCACCGTGCCGCGCGGCACCGAACGCCTGCGCCTTACGCCGACGCCACTGCACGGCGACGACGAGATCGCGCGGCTGGTCGCTGCCCTGCAGGATGTCTGGCAGACGCTGGGCCTCGGCTCCCGCGTCGCTGCGGAGTAACTTCGCTACTCCACCGTCCGCATCGACCACAGGCGCGAGCGCAGCAGGACGATCGCGATCATCAAGAGCATCGCGAGCGCCGGGATCAGCAGCGCGGCCTTGAGGCCCCAGACCGAGCAGATCGTGCCGGTGAGGAAGGCGCCGATCGGGCCGCCGCCGCTCAGGCCGAGCTGGAACAGCGACATCAGGCGCGCGCGATGGGTGGCCGGCGCCACGATCTGAACCACCGTGCGGCTCTGCGTCATGGTGATGCCGGCGCCGAGGCCCCAGACGAAGACCAGCGCCAGGAACACCGGGAACGGCGGCAGTTGCGAGAGCGACAGCAGCACCATGGCGCCGACCAGCACGGCGCTGCCGATCAGGCGTCCGCGAAGGGTCAGCCGCCGCGCAAGGGCAACCAGCGACATGCTGGCGATGATCGTCGCGGCCCAGAAGGCCAGGTTCATGTAGGAAAGCTCGGCGGCGCCGCCGGCATAGTGATCGCGGATCGCCAGCGGCAGCACCGCCATGAACGGCCCGACATAGAAGATGCCGACGCCGAAGTTCAGCAGCAGGACCGGCCAGATCTGGTCCGATTTCGCGGCAGCCGAGACGCCGTCGCCGACGCTGCGCCAGAAGCCGGGATGCTCGGCCTTCGGATGCGGCGGTGGGTCGGGCAGCCGGCGCACGAAGAGGGCACCCGCCAGCACCATGGCCGAATGCAGCGCCAGAAGCGGCAGGGGGCCGAACCAGTCGGCGGTCGAGGCGCAGGCGATGCCGACCAGCTGGCCGACGAACTGCAACGCCGTCGCCAGCGCCACGGCTTTCGGCAGGCCGCCCTTGGGCGCCACGACCGGCAGCAGGGCATCGCGGGTCGGGATGGCGAAGGCACCGATGGCGCCGGCGGCGATGCCGTAGGCGATCAGCAGCGGGTAACTGAGGCCGCCCGACCACAGGACGAGCGCCAGCGCGAGCGGCGGCAGGGCATAGAGCAGGTGATAGCGCAGCAGGAGCGCACGGGCATTGCCGCGGTCGGCGACCAGCCCGCCCAGCGGCAGGAACAGCAGCGACGGCGCCATGACGGCTGCCTGCGCGACCCCCACCGCAAAGGCGTCCATGTGCAGCACCACGGCGACCAGCCATGGGAACAGCACCATCTGGATGCCGAGAGGCACGAACCAGCTGGCGAGGCCCGCCAGGTAGGCGGGGAAGGCATTCACAGGGGGCTTGCCTTGATCCAAGGCACATCCATCTATATCTTGTAAGCACTTAGTGCCCGTTGCTCATGCAATAGTCAAAGGCGCAATGCCCGTGTCGACCTTCAATCGCAACACCCTGGTCAAGGTCCTCGAGATCCTCGACAGCAGCCACGCCCAGGAGGCGCTGGCGGCCGCCAAGCTTGCCTCGGCCATGATACGCGAAGCGGGCCTCACCTGGGATGACGTGATCGATACAACGGTCCTGCCGCGGACCGCCGCGCCCTCGTCGGCGCAAGAGGCCGTCCCCGCCCGCTCGCCCGGCACCGGCCCGTTCGGCTATCGCCGCGAACGCGAACTGTCGCCGCACGAGCAGTTCTTCATGGTGCTGCTGAGCCCGCGCACGCCGGTCGACATCAAGCGCAAGCTGCGCGCCTGGGAAGGCCGCGTGCTGGACGGCGAGATCACGCCGCAGGAGAGCGCCGACCTCCAGTTCATGTACCAGAGCTTCGTGGTCGGCTGAGGCCGGCCTCACGCGGCCGGACTACAGAGGCTGGCGCGTGATCCACCGCCGGGCATCCTCGACATTGTCGAAAATACGCATCGGCCGCGGAGCCGATGCCATGATCCCCAGCAGGCGCGACATGGGCTGGGCCCGCTCTGCGGAGAGCGCCACGGCCAGCGCTCCCACGGGGCCCGCCTCGTGCCCTGCCCTGATCCTGACGCCGATCGCCATGAGATCCTCGGCCGTCATGGATGTCATGCAGTGCATCACGTCGAACAGCTTGCGATATGAGAGCAGGTCGCCGCTTCCCAGAACGTCCAGGAAGGCATCGGCTTCGCTGCGCATGACGTCGCCCTCGGCGACGACGGCGAGCAGGCGCTTTCGCGAATCGATCTTCCAGTGAACCGGCACGGAAGGCGTCAGGCCGCGAGCAGGACGCTCTGCTCGCGCTCCAGCACACGCATCACGGCCGGCCGCGCCAGCATGCGGTCCTTCCATTCCGTGTAGTTCTTGAGTTCCGCCACCGGCAGGCCGATGCGCTTGCCCCAGCCGTAGAAGACCAGCGCATAGCCGTCGACGACGGAGAACTCGTCGCCCAGGATCCAGGTCTTGCCCGCCAGGAGACCGTCGATCTCCTTGAGATTGGCGAAGAAGTTCTCGCGGCCGACGGCCTTGAGATGGTCGAACACGGCGGTGTCCGTGGCGAAGCGCTCGGGACGGCCGATATGGGTGAAGTTCGGGTGCACGGCGTTGGAGAACCAGGCCATCAGCGAGATCGCGCGGGCCCGCGCCACCGGATCCTTCGGCATCAGGTGCGGCGCGTACTTGGTGGCGATGTAGTCGAGGATCGCGGTGTTCTCGACGATCGTCCCCTCGTCCACCACCAGCGCCGGCACGCGGCCGCGCGGATTGACCTTCAGATATTCGGGCGTCCGCTGCTCGGCCTTGGCAAAGGACAGCGCCTGCGAGTCATACGTCGCCCCGCTCTCCTCGATACCGATATGCGATGCGGTCGAGCAGGCGCCCGGTGCGAAATAGAGCTTGAGCATGTGGGCCTCGGGAGGGTTAGAGCGGCTTGGTGGCGTCGGCCGGGCGGTTGCGGTGGAGGAATTCGCGGCCGATCTTCACGCGCTTCTCGCCGTCATATTCGACGATGTCGGCGGTGGCGTAGGTCTCCGACCAGTTCGACGGCAGGAACGAGCCCGAGCCGACCACGTCGATCGGCGCCTTGGCCTCGGCCATGACACGGCACTTGGCCGGACCGAAGCCCGACGAGGCCACGATCTTCACCTTGTCGAAGCCGTTGCGGTCGAGCTCGGCGCGCAGGTGGAAGATCGCCGCCGCCGACACGCCGGTGCCGACGAGGAAGCGCAGCTCCTCCTCGCTGCGGTAGCCGCGGATCGATTCCGGGGAGAAGCGCTCCAGCACCGCATAGGACGAGGCGGGATCGAGGCCCTCGATGTAACGGCCGCCCGTCGTATCGAGACGCAGCGACAGGTTCCCCGCCGCAGCGAGTTCGGGAAAGCGCCGGCAGACTTCCAGCGAGTCGGAGATCTCGCGCGCAAAGTAGTCGACCAGCACGGTCATTCCTTCCGTCGGGAAGGTCTCGTGGAACATCTCGGCGGCACGCAAGGTCGAGCCGGCATAGCCGATCAGCGCGTGCGGCATGGTGCCGAGGCCGTATTCGCGGCCGAAGTAATGCGCCGTGGCATGGGTGGCGTTGCCGATGAAGCCGACGGCGCCGACCTTGCGCTTGGCGCGCGCCGAGCCGACCGAGGCTGCATAGGCCATCATCTCGGCCATCTCGCGGCCCGCACAGTGACGTGCGTCCATGGCGAGGAAGGCCGACTTCGGCATGTCCGCGCACATGGTCCAGGCATTGTAGGCCGCCACGCAGGCGGGCCCGAGCTTCTGCAGGAAGATCGTCTCGAGGTCGACCAGGTGGAAGAAGGAGCCGGTGATGTACATCATCGGCTCGCCGGCGCCGACCCACTTGCCCTCGCGATAACGCATATCGAGGTCGAGCTTGGTGTTGCGCGCGCGGCCGGTCTCCTCCAGCCATTCGAGCGCCAGCCGCGGGGCGAACACCACGGGACGCCGCATGAAGATCGCGTAGGTGACCGTGCAGTCGCCGAACTTGCCGATCACCTGCTTCGAGCGATTGAAGTAGTGATCGGTGTAGCGTTCGATCTCGCCATTCTCTGGATGCGTCATCGGCCCTCCCCGGCCTCTAGCGCGTCAGGCCTCGCGTCGGTCAGACGGCCGGGCGCGCCCTTGCGACCGACAGGCGCTCCGCCTTGAGCTGCTCGGCGAGCAGGAAGGCGAGTTCCAGCACCTGGCTGGCGTTGAGCCGCGGGTCGCACTGCGTCTCGTAGCGTTCGTTGAGGTTGTCGACGGTGATGTCGGTCGAGCCGCCGATGCACTCCGTGACTTCCTGGCCGGTCATCTCGAAATGCACGCCACCCGGATGGGTGCCCTCGGCGCGATGCACGGCGAAGAACGCCTTCACCTCGTTCAGGATCGAATCGAAGTGGCGGGTCTTGCGGCCGTTGTTCGCCGTGATGGTGTTGCCGTGCATCGGGTCGCACGACCAGACGACGGACTTGCCGGCGCGCTCGACCGCGCGCACCAGCGGCGGCAGCTTCTCGGCCACCTTCTCCGCGCCCATGCGGACGATCAGCACGATGCGACCGGGCTCGTTCGCCGGGTTCAGCGTATCGATCAGGCGCAGCGTGTCGTCGGTCGAGAGCGACGGGCCGCACTTGAAGCCGATCGGGTTGCGGACGCCGCGCAGGAACTCGACATGCGCGCCGTCGGGCTGGCGGGTGCGGTCGCCGATCCACAGCATGTGGGCCGAGCAGTCGTACCAGTCGCCCGAGGTCGAATCGACGCGGGTCAGCGCCTCCTCGTACTGCAGCAGCAGCGCTTCGTGGCTGGTGAAGAAGTCGGTCTCGGCGATCTGCGGCGTCGTCGCCGAGCTGAGCCCGCAGGCGGCCATGAAGTTCAGCGTCTCGTCGAGGCGCGCGGCCAGGTCCTGGTAGCGCGCCGAGGCCGGCGAGTTGCGCACGAAGTCGAGGTTCCAGCGGTTGACCTCATGCAGGTCGGCATAGCCGCCCTGGGCGAAGGCGCGCAGCAGGTTCAGCGTCGCGGCCGACTGGTTGTAGGCCTGCACCATGCGCTCCGGATCGGGCAGGCGCGCGGCGGCAGTGAACTCGAAGCCGTTGACGTTGTCGCCGCGATAGGACGGCAGCTCGACGTCGCCGATCTTCTCGACATTCGAGGAGCGCGGCTTGGCGAACTGGCCGGCCATGCGGCCGACCTTAACGACCGGCACGCCGGCGCCGTAGGTCAGCACGACGGCCATCTGCAGCAGCACGCGGAACGTGTCGCGGATGTTGTTGGCGGTGAAGTCGGCGAAGCTCTCGGCGCAATCGCCGCCCTGCAGCAGGAAGGCTTCGCCATTGGCGACCTTGGCCAGCGACGCCTTGAGCTTGCGCGCCTCGCCGGCAAAGACCAGCGGCGGATAGCGGCGCAGGCGGGCCTCGGCGCCCGCCAAGGTGGCGGCGTCCGGATAGACCGGCATCTGCAGGGCCGGCCGGCTGCGCCAGCTGGTCAGCGACCAGTCGGGTGCGCTCGAGCTGCGGGACTGGCCCTTTGCGGGGCTGCGCGAATCGGCCCTGGACTGGCCCTGGATCGCGGTCATCGACTCCTCCTCGACCCGCGGGCCAAAGGGGCCGGCGGGGTGGGTGAACCTATACGTGCTGTGGATAAAAGGCCAGCCGCGAGGCCGGCCTTGTTCTACTCCGCGGCTGCCCGGGTCGGGGTCGAATCCGCCCGCGCCGTGCGCATGGTTACGAACTCCTCGCCGGCGGTCGGATGGATGCCGACCGTGGCGTCGAAATGGGCCTTGGTGGCGCCGGCCTTCATGGCGACGGCCAGGCCCTGGATCAGCTCGGCCGCGTCGTCGCCCACCATGTGGATGCCGACCACCCGGTCGGTCGCGTCTTCCACGATCATCTTCATGAAGGTGCGCTGGTGGCGGCCGGAGATCGTGTACTTCATCGGCCGGAACGCCGCCGTGTAGATGCGGATGTCGCCGAGCTGCAGCCTGGCCTGCTCCTCGCTCAGGCCGACATTGGCCATCTCGGGCTGGCAGAAGACCGCCGACGGCACGTCGTGATGGTTGGCCTTGCGCGGCTTATTGCCGAACTCGGTGTCGGCGAAGCAGTGGCCCTCCATGAGCGCGACCGGCGTCAGATTGATGCGGTCGGTGACGTCGCCCACCGCCCAGATATTGTCGGCCGTGGTCTTCGACCATTCGTCGACCGCGATGGCGCCTGCCTTGTTGAGCTGTACGCCCGCCTTCTCCAGCCCGATGCCCGAGGTATTGGGCGCGCGGCCGGTCGCATACATGATGCAGTCGGTTTCGATCATGCCGCCGTGCGGCGTGTGAAGTTCGAACGGGCCGCTCTTGCCGTCGGCGCCCTTGGCGACGATGCGGCCGATCTCGGTCTCGGTGCGCATGCGGATGCCGCTGTCCTTCAGCGCCTCATGGACGAAGGTGCGGCACTCCTCGTCGAAGCCGCGCAGCACGCGGTCGCGGCGCAGCACCAGATCGACCTTGGCGCCGAGCCCGTGGAAGATGCCGGCGAACTCGACGGCGATGTAGCCCGCGCCGACGATGGTGATGCGCTTGGGCAGCTCGGGCAGATGGAAGGCATCGCTCGAGGTGATTGCCAGCTCGCAGCCCGGGATCGAGGGGATCACCGGATGGCCGCCAGTCGCGATCAGGATCTTCTCGGCGGTGATCGTCTCCTCGCCGACCTGGATCGTATGACGGTCCATCAGGCGGCCCCGGCCCATATGCAGCTTCACACCGGCGCCGTCGAGCAGGCGCAGGTAGACCGCGTTCAGCCGGTCGACTTCCCGGTTCACGTTGTCCCGCAGGGTTGCCCAGGCATGGGTCGGCGGCTGCACGATCCAGCCGTAGGCTGCCGCGTCCTCGAACTCGTGCGCGAACTTGGAGCCGTACATCAGCAGCTTCTTCGGCACGCAGCCGCGGATCACGCAGGTCCCGCCGACGCGGTAATCCTCGCAGATGCCGACGCGCGCGCCGTGGGTCGCCGCGATGCGCGAGGCGCGCACGCCGCCCGAGCCGGCGCCGATGACAAAGAGATTGTAATCATACGCCATGGGTTATCCCCAGAGAGAACAAAACCTCAACGCGGCCATAATTCGGTCGCCGGGCAGACTATATCGGGGCCTAGACGGGCCGGTAAGGGAAATGGCGCGTGCATTGCTGTCTCCTGACACAACCTATAGGACATGCCAATGCCGAGATTTTCCCTGATCACGACCGCCTTCCTGCTCATGACAGCCCCGGCCCTCGCCGCTCCCGGCGACGCGCCTGCTCCGCAGACAGCTCCCTCCGCCTCCATGGCCCGCCCGGCAAGGGTCGACGGCGGTGTCATGCGCTACGATGCGAACAAGGACGGCGCGGTCACGATCGAGGAATGGAAGGCCGGCCAGCAGGCGCGCTTCAAGCGCCTCGACACCAACAATGACGGCAAGCTCAGCCAGGACGAGCTGTTTGCCCGCACACCCGCCGTCGGCAACAGCGTTCTCCCGACGGACCGCCAGGCCAGCCAGCAGTCCAGCTACTTCCTGCTGCTCGATACCGACAAGGACGGGGTCGTCACCCTGACGGAGTTCATGGCGGGCGCCGATCGCAACTTCACGCGCTGCGACGTCGACAAGAACGGCCGCATCGACACGGCCGAGTGCCGCCAGGCGCTGCAGCGCAGGCCCGCCGAGCGGTAGAGGCAATCCCTCAATGGAGCGCGCCACTCCAGTGGCGCTTATCTCTTGCGCATCGACGATGTCTGAGCGCCACTGGAGTGGCGCGCTCCATTGAGACGCCCTCCCCCGCGATACGATTCGCGGGGGAGCTTCGCGGGAGCAGCCGTCAGGTGCTCTCGGCGGCCATGACGTCGCCGAACAGTTCCCAGCTATCGTCCTTGAAGCGCGAAAGCTGGACGGCCTGGATCGGGTAGAAGTCGGTCGGGCTGGTGCTGACCAAGATGCCGGGCAGCAGCAGCGGGATGCGGGCTTTCTGGAAGTTGGCGGCCTGCTTCATGACGTTTTCGCGCGTGAGATTGTCGCCGCACTTCTTCAGCGTCTCGCGCAGCATCGTGGAGACGGCGTAGGCGAAGATGTAGTTGGCGTCCGCCTGGTTGGCGCCCGGCATGTATTTCGTCATCCATTCGCGCCACGCCTTCATCTCCTCGTCGGCGTCCCACTGCTTGTCGGTCGGGTCCTTGAGATAGGCCGCGGTGATGATGCCCTGGCTGTTCTCGAAGCCGGCCGGCTTCATGACCGCGGCGACGGACGCCGACACGTTGTTGAGGTACTGCGCCGGCTTCCAGCCGACGTCGGTCGCCTTGCGGATCGCCTGGGCGGCGAACTTCGGCGTCGAAATGTTGAAGAAGACGTTGGCACCGGAATCCTTCATCTGGATCACCTGGCTGTCGACCGTCGGGTCGGTGACCTCGTAGGTCACGTGCTTCACGACCTTGTTCGCGTCCTTGCCCAAACCCTCCTTGAACCCTTCCCAGTAATCCTTGCCGTAATCGTCGTTCTGCATCAGCACGGCGATCTTCGGATCCTTCACGTTGGCCAGGGCGTGTTTGGCGTAGATCACGCCCTCCGTGTGGTAATCGGGCTGGAAGCCCATCGTCCACGGGAACTCCTTGGGCTTGCCCCACTTCGACGCGCCGGTGGACACGAAGAGATGCGGCACCTTCTTCTGGTTCACGTACTTGTGGATCGCCGAGTTGGTCGGCGTGCCCAGCGTATTGAACAGGCAGAGCACCTTCTCCTGCTCGATCAGCTCGCGCGTCACCTCGACGGACTTCGACGGATTGTAGCCGTCGTCGCGACTGACGAAGACGATCCGGCGGCCGTTGATGCCGCCCGCATCGTTGACGCTCTTCCAGTAGGCCTCGTGCGCCTTGCCGATCACGCCATAGGCGGAGGCCGGACCGCTATAGGGGCAGAAGTGACCGACCTTGATCTCCTTGTCGGTCGCGCCGTCGTCGTACTTCTTCTGCGCAGACGCAGAACGGGAACCGGAAAGCAAAGCTGCGGCCGACGCGCCGCCGATGAAACCACGCCTGTTGGTAATCAACGCTTCCTCCCTTGTTAGAATTAATGGAGGAAGCCTCTCGCCAAAGAGGCGGCTTGGAAAGACCCAAAATGCCAAAGAAAAAGGCCGCCGGGATGCCGGCGGCCTTCATTCTCACTGCAACGAGTCCGAGGCTCAGGAGCCCTCGGCCGACATGACGTCGCCGAACAGATCCCACGTCTCGCCCTTGAAGCGGGCGAGCTGCACCGACTGGATCGGATAGTAATCGGTCGGGCTGGTGTTGATGGTGATGCCCGGCAGCAGCAGCGGCAGCTTGAACTTCTGGTAGTTGGCGGCCTGCTTCATGACGTTCTCGCGGGTCAGCGTGTCGCCGCACTTCTTGAGCGTCTCCAGCATCAGGTTGGAGACCGCGAAGCCGAACACATGATTGGCATCCGCCTTGTTGGCCCCCGGCATCCACTTGTCCATCCAGGCGACCCAGGCCTTGAAGTCGTCGGTGTTCTCCCACTGCTTGTCCGTGGGGTCCTTGAGATACTGCGCCGTGATGATGCCCTGGCTGTTGTCGAGGCCGGCCGGCTTCATCACCGAGCCCACCGAGGCGGACACGTTGTTGAGATACTGCGCCGGCTTCCAGCCGATATCGGCCGCCTTGCGGATCGCCTGCGCGGCGGCCTTGGGCGTCGCGATGTTGAAGAAGACGTTGGCGCCGGAGTCCTTCAGCTGGATGATCTGGCTGTCGACCGTCGGATCGGTGACCTCGAAGGTCACGTGCTTGACGATCTTGCCGGTCTCCTTGCCGAGGCCCTCGCGGAAGCCCTCGTAGTAATCCTTGCCGTAGTCGTCGTTCTGCATCAGCACGCCGATCTTGGCGTCCTTGACGTTCGACAGGATGTGCTTGGCGTAGACGACACCCTCGGTGTGGTAGTCGGGCTGGAAGCCCATCGTCCACGGGAACTCCTTGGGCTTGCCCCACTTCGAGGCGCCGGTGGCGACGTAGAGCTGCGGCACCTTCTTCTGGTTCATGTAGCGATGGATCGCCGTGTTGGTCGGCGTGCCCAGCGTATTGAACAGGCAGAGGACCTTGTCCTGCTCGACGAGCTGGCGCACCAGCTCGACCATCTTCGGCGGCGAGTAGCCGTCGTCGCGGGTGATGAAGTTGATCTTGCGGCCGTTGACGCCGCCGGCCTCGTTCACCGACTTGAAGAAGGCCTCGATCGTCTTGCCGATCTGGCCGTAGGACGAGGCCGGGCCGCTATAGGGGCCGGTATGGCCGATCTTGATCTCGGTGTCCGTCGCGCCGTCGTCGTACTTCTTCTGCGCGAAGGCCGAGTTCGCGCCCAGCACCGCGAACGCCGAAGCGCCCGCCACGAAACCACGCCTGCTTGTACCCATTTTTATCCTCCCAAGTGACTAGAGCCTGCCGGAGCCTCCTATCGATTCCGGCCAGAAAGAAGGCCGCCTTCCGGCGACTTTCCGACGAAGAGGGTCCAGGTTAGGCCCGCGCACCCCGCAGCTTGCGGTAGGCCATGTAGAGCCCGCCGGCGATGCCCATCGGCATCAGGTAGATGATCGCGATCAGCAGCACGCCGAAGACCGTGTAGGCTGACAGGTCGAACGGCAGGCCGAGGTCGTTGCGGATGAACTGGGTCAGCGACTGCGCGGAATTGTCGACCAGCACGTAGAAGATGCCGCCGAGCACCGAGCCGAACAGCGAGCCGATACCGCCCACGACGAGGCCGATCAGGAACTTGATCGACAGGAAGATGCCGAAACTGTCGGGAGCCACGAAGGCGATGGCCGAGGCCGAGAGCGCGCCGGCGATGCCGGTATAGGCCGCGCTGATGCCGAAGGTCACCGTCTTGTAGAGGGACGTGTCGATACCCATCGTGTCGGCCGCCAGGTACTGGTCGCGGATCGCCATCATGGCGCGGCCGCTGCGGCTGTTCAGCATGTTCGCCGCGCCCCAGAACAGCACGATCATGACCAGGAGGCAGAAATAGTAGAGCCACTGGTCTTCGCTGAGCGGCAGGCCGAACGGCACCTCCGGCTTCAACAGGACGATGCCCTGCACGCCGCCGGTCAGGCCTTCAAGCCACTTGTATTTCAGGATCTGCGGCACCGCGAGGGCCAGCGCAAACGTCGCCAGCGCGAGGTAATGCCCTTCGAGCTTGAGCGCCGGCAGGCCGAACAGGTAGCCGACGATGAAGCACACGATGGCCGCCGCCGGGATCGTCGCCCAATAGGGCACGTTCAGCTTGTCCATCAGGATGGCGGCGGTGTAGGCGCCGACCGCATAGAAGGCGCCGTGGCCCAGCGAGAACTGGCCGTTGAAGCCCGTCAGCAGGTTGAGGCCCAGCACCGCGATCGAGGCGATGATCATGGTGCTGACCAGGAACAGGCGATAATCGGAGACGACATCCGGCATGACCGGCTGCAGCAGCGGGACGAGCACCGCGAGCGCGATGACGCCCAGGACCCACTTCTTCGACGAGGCGGCCATGATCAGACCCTCCTCACGACGACCCGCCCGAACAGGCCGGCGGGTTTAACGGTCAGCACGAAGATGACGATGATCAGCGCCACCGTGAGCTTCTCGCCGTTGCCGATGATGTAGACGCCGGTCGCCTTCTCGATCTGGTTGCCGGCATAGGCCACCATGTTCTCGAGGATGCCGACGATGAAGCCCCCGGCCACCGCGCCCGCGGGATTGGAGATGCCGCCGACCAGGGCGCTGGCGAAGGCATAGAGCAGGATGCCGCCCATCATGTTGGGCTCGAGATAGACGATATGGGCGACCATGATGCCGGCCACCGCGCCGACCGAGGCGGCGAGGCCCCAGCCCAGGGCCAGCATCCAGTCGACCCGGACGCCGACCAGCCGCGCCATCTGCGGGTTCTGCGCGGCCGCGCGCATGGCAAGGCCGAGCGGCGTGTAGCGGAAGAACACGAACAGGAGGCCGAGCACGATCAGCGTGATCACGACGACCCCGAGCTGGTGCGGCCCGATCACGCCTGCGATGCCGAAGCTGCTCTTGGGGAACGGCGACGGGAACTCCTTGATCAGATAGCTCCAGAAGGCGCCGGCCATCGAGTTGAAGATCGCCAGCAGGCCGATGAACACCACGATGATCGACAGCACCGGCGCATTGTGCAGCGGTCTCAGGATCAGCCGTTCGATGAGCACCCCCATGACGAAGGAGATCATCACGGTGAGGATGAAGGCGACCCAGTAGCTCATGCCCCACGACATCAGTTGCCAGGCGATGTAGGTGCTGAACATCGCCATTTCGCCCTGGGCGAAATTGATGTGGTCGGTCGACACGTAGATCATGACCAGCGCCAGGGCCACGCAGGCATAGATGGCGCCGTTGGCGAGGCCGGAGGCGATCTGCTGGAGAAACTGTTCCATTGCTGCCTCAGTACCCGAGGTAGGATTTGCGGACGTTCTCGTCGTTCTTCACGACGTCCGAGGGACCCGACATGACGACCTTGCCGGTTTCGAGCACGTAGGCGTGCGTGGCGAGGTCGAGGGCCAGGGCGGCGTTCTGCTCGACCAGCAGGATACTCACCTTCTCCTCCTCGTTGATGCGCCGCAGGATGCGGAAGATCTCCAGCACGATCAGCGGCGCGAGGCCAAACGAGGGCTCGTCGAGCAGCATCAGGCGCGGGTTCAGCATCAGCGCCCGCGCGATCGCCAGCATCTGCTGCTCGCCGCCCGACAGGGTGCCGGCCTGCTGCTGGATGCGCTCCTTCAGCCGCGGGAAGTAGACGAACACGCGCTCCAGCTCGTCCTTGACCGCCTGCTTGTCCTTGCGGGTATAGGCCGCGATGCGCAGGTTCTCGTCGACCGTGAGCGTCGTGAAGGTGCCGCGGCCCTCGGGCACGTGGGCGATGCGCTGGCGGACGATCTCTTCCGTCGCCATGCCGCGGATGTTCTTGCCGTCGAAGCGGATCGTGCCGTCGGTGCGGACCATGTTGCAGATCGCCCGCAAGGTCGTCGTCTTGCCCGCGCCGTTGGCGCCCAGCAGGGTCGTGATGCCGCCCGTCGGGATTTCGAAGCCGACATCGTAGAGGGACTGGGTCTGGCCGTAGAAGGCCTTCAGTCCGCTGACCTCGAGAAGCGCAGCCATCAGGAGGTCCCCAGGTAGGCGCGGATCACTTCCGGATCGCGCTGCACTTCCGCCGGCGTGCCGTCGGCGATCTTCTTGCCGAAGTCGATCGCGACGACCTTGTCCGACACCGACATCACGAGGCTCATGTGATGCTCGACCAGCAGCACCGTGACGTGCTGGGTATCGCGGACCCGCTTGATCTGGCCCTTCAGCACCTCGATCTCGTCGTGGTTCAGGCCGGCGGCCGGCTCATCGAGCAGCAGCAGCTTGGGGCTCGACGCCAGCGCCCGGGCAAGCTCGACCCTCTTGCGGATCGGGAACGGCAGAGGCCCGGCCATGGCATGGGTGAAGGGCACGAGGTCCATGAACTCGATCAGCTCGAGCGAGCGCCTGGTGATCGCCGCCTCCTCGACCTTGACCTTGGGGACCCGCAGCGCGTTCTCGAAGAAGCTGGTCGAGCTGACGCTGTGGCAACCGACCTTGACGTTGTCGAGGACCGACATCTTGTCGAACAGCGCGACGTTCTGGAACGTGCGGCCGATGCCGATCTGGGGAATGGCGTGCCGCGGCCGGTCGAGGATCGTCCTGCCCTCGAACTGCACGTCGCCGCTGTTGGGCGTGTAGAGCCGGCTGAGGCAATTGAAAAGGGTCGTCTTGCCGGCGCCATTGGGGCCGATCAGGCCGGCGATCTGGCCGGCAAAGACATCGAAGGTTACGCCATCGAGGGCAACGATGCCGCCGAACCGGACGGAGACGTCGCGCACGCTGAGCAGCGGCGAGCCGCGGGATGTAGATGGTCCTGCCATGCGAATGCTGATTCCGCCGGCCAGCGCATTACACGCGCCAACGTGGCGAAATTACCCTGTCCTCCCAAGTACTTGCGACCCTTCTTCGGAGTCTGCACTCGAATTACGATGGCCCATCCCGCGCGGACGTGCAACTCAAATGGAACAACGCCATGCTTTCGGCGCGATTGCGCCGCAGGTTCGCTATGGTGGGCGGACATTGACATGCCGCTCTTTGCAACCGATACGAAAACTCCCCTTACAAAAGCGGGCTCCACCGCAATGAATCGCATGTTCCGCCCGACCCTCTTCCTCACCGCTGCTACTGCTGCCTGCCTCGCCATTCCGGCGATGGCCCAGACTCCCCCGACCCAGGCCTGGCCCCAGAACCGGCCGCCGGCCCAGGCCGCTCCGCCCGCACCGGCACAGCCCGCCCAGCCCGCGGCGCCGCCGGCTGCCAGCCCGATGGCTCCTGGCACCGCTGCCGCCCCGGCCCCTGCCCCGGGAGGAGCGATCCCGCTGCCGCAGTGGTTCACCGACATCGACGTCGACAAGAAGGGCGAGGTCACCCGCGCCGACTTCCTGAAGTACCGCATGAAGTCGTTCGACACGCTCGACACCAACAAGGACAACAAGATGTCCGTCGAGGAGTTCATCAAGGTCGTCGAACCGCCGATCACCCCGGCCGATTCGCCCGGCCTGCCCCCGCTCGAGGAGCGCCGCCGGAACGCCCGCGCCGAGTTCCAGAACCTCGACACCAACCGCGACGGCTTCATCGAGCGCGGCGAGGCCGAGGCGCTGGTCCATTCGGAGTTCAACAACTACGACACCGACCGCGACAACAAGATCACCGAGCCCGAGGTTCGCCTGATCATCCAGCGCGTGATGCAGCGCGAGGCAGCCGAACGCCAGCAGGTCGAGCAGCGCCGCCGCCAAGGCATGATGACCCTGAACGAGTTCATGGACATGCAGCTGCGGCAGGGCGACGAACTCGACAAGAACAAGGACACCAAGATCAGCGGGCAGGAATATCTGGTCCTGGCCGGCCCCGCCGACGGGCCGCAGGCCAAGAACCTGATGCCGTTCGACATGCGCAAGAATATCGCCATGCGCAAGTTCGCCGAGATCGACACCAACAAGGACGGCCAGATCGACCGCGTCGAGCTGACGGGTTATGCGCTGAAGCAGTTCGGCGAGATGGACCTCAATAAGGACCGCTTCATCAGCGAGGAAGAGTTCAAGAAGGCGCAGGAGGCCGAAGCCGCCAAGATCCGCGCCATCGTCCAGACGCTGATGCCGGCCCAGCCGGCGCAGCCCCGTCCCGCCCAGCCGCAGCCGCGCGGCGGTCAGCCCGCCCCGGCGCCGCAGCCCGCGGGTCCGCTGCCCGGCCTGCCGCAGGGCACGCGGTAGAAGGACCTCTCCAGGACTCAAAAAAGCCGCGGCCTGAAAGGTCCGCGGCTTTTTCATGCCCGCCCGGCAACGCTATTCGACGGTGACGCTCTTGGCGAGATTGCGCGGCTGGTCGACATCGGTGCCCTTGGCGACGGCCGTGTAATAGGCCAGCAGCTGCACCGGCACGGTGTAGAGGATGGGCGCTACCACGGGATCGACCGTCGGCAGGGTTATGGACGCCGCCGCCTGCGACCCCAGCCTGGCGACGCCGGCGGCATCGCTCATCAACACCAGCTTGCCGCCGCGCGCCTTGACCTGTTCGAAGTTCGAGGCGGTCTTCTCGAAGATGGAATCGGACGGCGCCACCACCACGACCGGCACCAGCTCGTCGATCAGCGCGATCGGCCCGTGCTTCATCTCGCCGGCGGCATAGCCCTCGGCGTGGATGTAGGAGATTTCCTTCAGCTTCAGCGCGCCCTCGAGCGCCAGCGGGAACGAGGTGCCGCGGCCGAGATAGAGCACGTCGCGCGCCTCGGCCAGGATATCCTCGGAGATCCGGCGGTACTGTTCCTCCATGTTGAGCGCCTCGTTGACCTGCGCCGGCAGCTCGATCAGGGCATGCCCGATCCTGGTCTCGTCGTCGGCGCTCAGCGTGCCGCGCGCGCGGCCCGCGGCGATCGCGGCGCACAGCAGGACGGTGAGCTGGGTCGTGAAGGCCTTGGTCGAGGCAACGCCGATCTCGGGCCCGGCCAGGGTCGGCAAGACGGCATGCGAATCGCGGGCGATCGCGCTCTCCGGCACGTTGACCACCGAGAGGATGGTCTGGCCGTTGGCCTTGGCGTAACGGATCGCCGCCAGCGTATCGACCGTCTCGCCCGACTGCGAGACGGCGATGCAGACGCCGCCTTCGGGCATCGGCGGCTCGCGATAGCGCAGCTCGGAGGCGACCTCGACCTCCACCGGCAACCGCGCCAGCTGCTCGAACCAGTATTTCCCGACCATGCAGGCATAGAAGGCCGTGCCGCAGGCCGTCATGGTGAGGCGGCTGACCTTGGCCCAGTCGAGCGGGAGCTTCGGCAGCGTCACCGTGCGCGTCGCCGGGTCGAGGTAGCTGTGCAGCGTGTCACCGATCACCGCCGGCTGCTCATAGATCTCCTTGAGCATGAAGTGGCGGTGGTTGCCCTTGCCGATCATCGCGCCCGAAATGCCGCTCTGGCGGACCTCGCGGGTCACTTCCTTCGTGCCCTGATAGACCTTGGCGCCGTCCTGGGTGAGCACGACCCAGTCCTCGTCCTCAAGGTAACTGACCCGCTTGGTGAAGGGCGCCAGCGCCAGCGCGTCGGTGCCGATATACATCGCGCCGTCGCCATAGCCGACCGCCAGCGAGCTGCCGCGACGAGCGCCCATCAGCAGGTCGTGGCGGCCGCTGAACAGCACCGCCAGCGCAAAGGCGCCGCGCAGGCGCGCCATCGCCGTGCCCATCGCCTCCTGCGGCGACATCTGCTTCTCGAGGTAGGAGGTGATGAGCTGGGCCACGACCTCGGTGTCGGTGTCGCTGTCGAAACGGCGACCCTCGGCCTCCATCTCGGCCTTCAGCTCCTGGAAGTTCTCGATGATGCCGTTGTGCACGACGGCGACCCGGTCGGTGGCGATCGGATGGGCGTTGCGCTCCGAGGGCTTGCCGTGCGTGGCCCAGCGTGTGTGGCCGATGCCGATCGTGCCGGTGAGCGGCTCGGCGGCCAGCCGCGCCTCGAGGTTGACCAGCTTGCCCTCGGCCCGGCGGCGGTCGATGTGGCCGTTCACCAATGTGGCGATGCCCGCCGAATCGTAGCCGCGATATTCGAGCCGCTTCAGCGCGTCGACCAGGAGAGGCGTGACGGGCGCTTTGCCGATAATGCCGATGATGCCGCACATGGGATCTGTCTCGACCGAGAGAGAGGGGGATTATTTCTTGCTGGACCGTTCTCCGGCGGCCTTCTTGGCGGCCACCGCGCGGTCCCGCAGCTTCGCACGAAGCGCCGTCGCCCGCCCCTTCTTTATGACCTGGCGGGCCCGCCCGAACGCCAGGGCATCCGCCGGAACGTCTTCCGTCACGACGCTGCCCGCGGTCACGTTGGCGCCCTTGCCGACCTTGAGCGGCGCCACTAGGGAGCTGTTCGAGCCGATGAACACGTCGGCGCCGATCACCGTGCGGTGCTTGCCGTAGCCGTCGTAGTTCACGGCGATGGTGCCGGCGCCGATATTGCTGCCCGCACCGATATCGGCGTCGCCGAGATAGGCCAGGTGGTTGGCCTTGGCGCCCTTGGCCATCCGCGTGGCCTTGAGCTCCACGAAGTTGCCGATATGGACGTCGTCGGCGACCTCCGAGCCCGGGCGGATGCGCGCGAACGGCCCGACCAGCACGCTCCGGCCGATACGTACGCCCTCGATGTCGCAGAAGGCCTTGATGACGGTGTCCGAGCCGACGCTCACCCCCGGCCCGAAGCGCACGTTGGGACCGATCGTGACGTCGGTGCCGAACTTCGTGTCGGCCGACAGCCAGACCGTGCCGGGATCGGTCATGGTGACGCCGCCCATCATCGCGGCGTGGCGCAGGCGCTGCTGCAGCGCCTGCTCGGCCACCGCCAGCTCGGCCCGCGAGTTGATGCCCTGGAACTCCGCCTCCTCGCCGGCCACGGCGATCGCCTTGTGGCCGGCCTCGCGCGTCAGGCGCACGGCATCGGTGAGATAGAATTCTCGCTTCACATTGTCGTCGCGGATGGCGCCCAGCAGCGCGGTGATCAGCCTGCCGTCGATGCACATGACGCCGGAGTTGGAGAAAGCGACCGCCTTCTCCGTCGCATCGGCATCCTTGCTCTCGACGATCTTCACCAGCTCGCCGTCCTGCACGATCAGGCGGCCATACGGCGTGGGATCGCGGGCGATGAAGCCCAGCACGCCGACGGCAGCCTTGGCCTTCTGGCAGGCCGCGACCAGCTTCCGCAGGCTGGATGTCGTCACGAGCGGTGCGTCGCCGAACACGATCAGCACCGGCCCGTCATGGCCCTTGAGCGCACCGAGAGCCGCGCGGGCGGCATGCCCTGTTCCCAGCGGCTTGTCCTGCACCACCGTCGGATGGGGCGCGAAGGCCTTGGCCACCCCGGTGGCGCCGGGCGCGATCACGCCCACGATGAGGCCCGGTTTCAGCGCCGCTGCATTGGCCAGCACATGCGCCACCATGGGCCGGTTGGCCAGGGGATGCAGGACCTTCGGCAGGGCCGACTTCATGCGGGTTCCGGCGCCGGCTGCCAGCACGACCACGGCGATGGGGGATTTCATGCCCGTCCGATGCCATGGGGCTGGCGGACGGGCAAGGTGGATGTGGTAGAGGAAACGGCATGCAAACAGATGCCGAAAAACTCATCACCTCCCGTTTCGACACGGTCCTCTACGACCTCGACGGTACCCTGATCGACAGTGCCAAGGACATGCAGCTGGCCGTCAGCAACGTCCTGGCCGATCACGGCCTGCCGCCCGTCACCGAGGACGATGTCCGCATTTTCATGGGCCAGGGCAGCAAGGTCACCATGGGCAAGGCCTTCGCCAAGCACGGCAAATCGCTGGACGACGCGGCCCTGACCGCCGTGACGCGCGAGTTCGTGCGCTATTACGAAGCCGACCCGATCAGCCACACCACCGCCTTCGCCGGCGTGGCCGACGTGGTTACCACCTTTGCCCGTCTCGGCCTGAAGCAGGGCGTCTGCACCAACAAGTTCGAGAAGCCCTCGCGCATGATCCTCGAGCACCTGAAGCTGATGCCGCCGATCAGCGACGTGGCCGGCGCCGACAGCTTCCCCGTCCGCAAGCCCGACCCGCGCCACATCCTGATGCTGCTGGAGCGCATGGGCGGCGACCCGCGGCGCGCCGTCATGATCGGCGATTCGACGCACGACGCCGAGGCCGCCCGCGGCGCCGGCATCCCGGCCGTGCTGGTGAGCTGGGGCTACACGGCCAAGCCCGCGAGCGAGCTGGGCGCCGACGCCGTGATCGACCGTTTCGACGCCCTCCCCGAGGCGCTGGCCAAGCTCGCGGCGGGGCGCCGATGACCCGTTGACGATTCCGGCCGCCTGCCCTATACGCGCCCCTTCCGGGCGCTTAGCTCAGCGGGAGAGCACACCCTTCACACGGGTGGGGTCGAAGGTTCAATCCCTTCAGCGCCCACCATCTACCCTCCGGAAATTGTCAGGTTTCTCGGCATTCCGAGCGCCGGGCCTCGTTCGCCATCCTGCATGAACCTGCACGAAGCGGCTGTTTTCCTTCCCCACGGGTTCCTCGCCTACGTCTACTCCAGAGGCTTCTCGGCTCCGAACCCTACTTTTGGTTCACGAGACGCGATTTCCTCACGGACCCCAGCCAACGCCCCTTGAACGATCGACAGCTCCCTAAGGACCTCGGCGGGAAGCGTCGCATCTGAAGCGAGCTTTTGAATGAGCTCCAGGCGAGCCGCTTCCAGCTTGTCACGAAGAGTGTGTATCGGTTGAGCTGTCTGCATCGTCCTCTCCCTTTGGCTTTACAACGTCTTTCAGGATCTTAACGGCAAGCAGCAATGTGCTGAGGGCCGGTGGCCTCCTCACCGGCAACGCTGTCGGAAGCCTATCGTTTCCACGGAAGTGGTCCCGTGTGATGGCCTACCGTTATTCGCGGCAGAAGGGGCGGCGTCGCGAGATCAATCGGCTGCTTCTGCTTCCAGAGCGTCTTCTTGCATACGGCCACCGTCGGCGCGACGAACTGCACGGTACCGGCCCGGCGACTCGCCATGATGCCGATGGAACAGTTTCGAAAACGCGGCCGCGCTCTCGTAGCCGACACGGGTCGCAATCCGTGCAATGCCTTCGTCGGTCGTTTCGAGCAGAAACGCGGCCTCCGACATGCGGCGTGCGATCAGGTAACGATACATCGACTGGCCGACGAGCTTCGTGAAGCGAGCCGAAAACGCCGAGCGACCGAGCCCGACATTGTGCCCGAGGTCGCCAAGGGTCCAGGGCTGATCCGGTCGTTCGTGGATCAACTGAAGCGCCGGTCCGATGTGCGGGTCCGCCATCGCCCCCAGCCACCCGCCTTCACCGGGACCGAGAGACTTGATCCAGCTCCGCAAGACCTCGACAAAAAGCACTTCCGTCAACCGGGAGAGCGCGACGCCCTGACCGGGACGCTCGAGTGCTGCCTCGCTCACCATGCGTTTCAGAATCGCCTCGAGCCATCCACCGTCTTCCGTGGGCTTCAGGAGAAGCACGGGCGGAAGCAATTCCAGAACGCTGCCCCGCGAGGGCCGCGCCACCGTGAAATTGCCGCAGATCATCGTCGAGAGCGGCTGCGCACTGCCGCCGTGGCGAACGAGACCGAGACGTCCGGGCAGTCGTTCGATATCCAAAAGCGGCAGCGGCTTCGCCTCGCGATCCGAATAAATCACATGAGGCTCGCCGCGCGTGACGACAAAAAAATCGCCCTCGGCCATATGGAATTCCTGTCCCCCTTCAAACGCGAGGGTTGCAGAGCCACGACTGAGATAATGGAACAGGGCGTAAGGGCGCGCCGGCAACGACAAATTCCACGGGTGCCCGAGCTCGAAGTGGAAGAGCAAAGCCCCACCGAGGCGAACGCGATCGAGCACTTCGCCAAGAATATCCATGCTCCGATGTTAAGCCGCCGGACGGTCAGACACAATATTCGGACGATTGGGTCCTGTCGTCCGAGTGATCCCCGCATTAGGTGATGTCTCGGCAGGCCGACGTGTGGTGCGGCAACCATTTTCGCCAATACAGATGGAACAGACGCCACCTCACCGCGCCCTTCCCACCCCTCGAACATTTCAACAGGACAACCCATGCGCACTCTTCTGCTCTCCGCTGCCACCGCCTTGCTGGCCGGGGTCCCGTTTGGCGTCTTCGCCCAATCGGCTCATCTCCCGAACGGTGCGGCTCACAACATCGTTCTCGTCCATGGCGCTTTCGTCGACGAGACGAGCTGGAAGCCCGTCGCCGATATCCTCTCAAAGAAGGGCTACACCGTAACGCTCGTCGAAAATCCGCTCACATCGCTTGCAGCGGATGTCGATGCCACCAAACGCGCGCTCGAAAAGCAGAACGGCAGGACCGTTCTCGTCGGCCACTCCTGGGGCGGCGTGGTCGTCACACAGGCAGGTGGCGATCCCAAGGTCTCGGCGCTGGTCTACGTCTCCGCCTTCGCGCCCGACGTGGGCGAATCTCTGGCAAGCCTCGCCAAAGGCGGTCCGGCAACCGAGGGCAGCGCGGCCATTCATCCCGACGCAAAGGGCAACCTCTACATCGATCCCAAGGTGTTTCCGTCTGCCGTCGCGGCCGACCTTCCCCCGAAGATCGCCGAAACCCTGGCAACCCATCAGCTCCCGCTGAACCACGTGGCATTCGAGGCCCCTGTCGATACGGCAGCCTGGCGAACCAAGCCCACATTCTATGTGATCAGCACGAAGGACAAGGTTATCGCCCCCGAGGCACAGAAGATGTTCGCCGCCAGGATCAAGGCGCAGACGACAGAGGTCGCCGGCAGCCATGCGTCCCTCGTCGTTCACGCCAAGGAAGTCGCCGACGTCATCGAAAAGGCCGCGCTCGCGAAGTGACGACCGGGGCTCCCGGCGCATTCGTGCCGGGAGCCCAGGCTCGCCTTAGACCTGATCAAGTTGAACCGCACATCCGGAGAATGACATGACTGAAGCCGACACTGCGAGCGAGGCCACCGACAGGCTGGAAACGGCGGCCACCCGTTACGTCGAAGGCAGCGGCATCCGCTTCGCCTATCGCCTTCTCGGCCCGTCGACCGGAACGCCGCTGATCCTGCTGCAGCACTTCTCCGGTAACATCGACGCCTGGGATCCCGCCGTCGTGAATGCCCTGGCTGCCGATCGTCCGGTGATTGCCTTCGACAACGCAGGGGTCGGCCGCTCGACGGGCCAGACGCCCGACAATATCGCGGCGATGGCCCGGGATGCGGTCGCGTTCATCGACCTGCTCGGCCTTTCCGAAGTCGACCTGCTGGGCTTTTCCCTTGGCGGCTGCATCGCCCAACAAATCGCGGCCGAGCACGGACGGCTGGTCCGCAAGCTCATCCTTGTCGGCACCGCTCCGAAGGGTGGAGAGGAACACCTGCTGGCGGTTCTTCGGGAGGCGTTTGCTCAAACCGAGGCGCCCGACCCGCGCCTGCCGCTGTTCTTCACGAAGTCGGCCGCCAGCCAGGCAGCCGGCGTGGCGTTCCTGCACCGGGCGAAGGTGCGCACGGAAGACCGGGATACAGACAATGGCAGCGCCGTAACCGGTCCGCAGGCCACCGCGCTGATTGCGTGGTGCGCCACCACCGAACCCGGACACGCCACGCTGCGGGCCATCAGCCAGCCCGCCCTGGTCGTCGGCGGGAAGCAGGACACCATGCTGCCGGCGGACAACGCCTACGCGATGTTCAACGCGCTGAGCAACGCCCAGCTTATTCTCTATCCCGATTCCGGGCACGGCGCGCCGTTTCAGTATCCCGCGCTGTTCGTCAGCCACGTCCGCACATTCCTGGAAGCGTAACCGCGAACTACAGGAGAGCCGCTATGGAGGACAGAATGACAATCTCAAAGGTCGAGGTCGAACGCTTCAGTCTCACGTGTTCGAAATCATTCGCCGGCGTCGTAGCCAAGCTCAAGTCGGCCGTCGGGCAACCCGACATGGTCGAGTACTTCAGGTCGACGAGGGCCGCCAATTCCTTCTCTGATCTGGAGCGCATCGTCCAAAGTGGCCTCGGTCGTTCAGGCTTCATGCTTTTCGCGGAATTCGACCTGGGCGCCATCCTGCGCCGTGAAACCGGAGCCGCGACTCCCGAGAGCATGCGGTTCCTGATCGGCAACCCACTGATCATGAAAGAAATGGTGAAGCACGTTCCCGATGCCGGATCCTACGCGCCCGTCACGATCCTCGTCGATGAGAGACCCGATGGTGTCCATGTTTGCTACGACAAAATGGAGAGCTTTCTCAACCCGTATGGCAACCAGAACGCTCTCGCCGTTGCCCGCAGTCTCGATACGAAGATCGCGACCTTGCTCCGCGAATGCACAAGCTGAACTTTCCGACGATGTTTTGGGCGGATGAAAGCGCAGAGTAAGGAATTCCAGACATGTACAAGACACTTCTTGCCATCCTCGCCGCCACGGCCCTTTCCGCCAGAGTCGTCGCGGCTGCTCCCACCGTCAGCGAAGAGCCGCTGGATGCCGCAAGCCTGAACACGATCAGATCGCAGTTCGACAGGCTTATGGAATTGGCCAACAAGCACGATTTCAAGGCTCTCCATGGGATGTTCTGGCAATCGCCCTCGACTCTGTTAGTGGCGAAGAGCGCGATCGCGTCCGATGGGAACTGGGCCGGCTTCTGGGGCAACGAGGCAATCGACCAGAAACTGCACGACATCGGCAGCTCTGGGCCGGTCGTACTTGAGCCGGACTATTCGAAGCTCAAGGTCGTCGGCCTGACGCGCGATGTTGCGGAGTCCTATGTGCCGATGAACATCACGGTCTCCTATGCGGGACAGGATGGAACGGCCAGGCCGTTTCTTATGATCATCAACTGGCTACGCGTCGGGGAGGACTGGAAGGTCGCTTCCGAAATCATTCTGCCGGTGCCGCCGGCACCCGATGCGAAGCGGTAGCCCCCAGCCTTCGACGCCAGTGAGTTCTGTCCAAGTTGCTCGGCATCACTCAGGAGAACACGCTCCACGCGCTTGATAATTGACTAAAGCAACCTCCGTGACAATTATTGTCGACCCGGTGGGAATCCCGTTGGACGACCTACGGTGGAGGGGACGATGGACGAACCTCTTTGGAGGAAGATCGGGATTTGGATCTGGCCGTGGGGGCGGACAGATCCAGCGTCGGCGGACAAGCAGTCTGCATCGACAGCAGATCAATTTTCCAAGGATGTCGCTGCGGCTTCGGCTCTTCTCGATTTCCTCGTCAAGGAAGGGCTACACCCGATCCGGGACCAGATCATCGACGATATAGAAGCGGCTCGCGAGGTCGCCGCGACTGGCACACCCTCGAAGGAGGATCGTGCGAAGTTGTGGAAAGCAAGTCGAGATCTCGCATTGGTGCCGAGGATCACAGTCGTTTCGGCCAGGGTTCCGCCAATCACCTTCTGGAGTGTCGACTCGCCGTGGCCTGGATTGCTGATATGGGTAAGCGTTCTTCCAACAATAATCTGGCTGGTCGCGGCTTTGTGGTGGAAAGGTCCTTGGCATTGGCCGATCGCCTATTTCGCTCTTTCCATGCTCGTGATTACAGGACTTTATGTATTTTCAGGGACGGTCACGAACAACAAGCTCAATCAGATCATAAGGTTTTGCTATTTCTTCACCGGAATTGCCTTGCTGGGTTCGATATTGCCATTCGCTCTTCTCGACCCGCTTTCCAGCAAGAACATAGCGTCGGACGCCCCGCTCGGTATTCTGCAGGGATGCGTCAAACCGGTTAACAAAGACGCCTATCCAAAGGAAGTGCTATGCGAATACAGCGGTAGCCAATGGGTGGCGAACCTGGGTGGCCTCGTGACGGACAAGACCGTGGGCCACATCAATGGCGGACTGGTTGTGCCGCTGTACGTGCTCGTCCTCGCACTGTTTGGTGGGGCTGTCAGCATGACACGCCGGGTTCCCGAATACCAAAGGCGCGCCATGGACTCGCAAGACGTGCTGACCAACGCCGAGGCTCGCGAGAGTCTGGTCTTTCAAATCATGCAGGTGTTCACGGCGCCGCTCATCGCAGTCACCGCCTACTACATCATTCTTCCGGACACACCTCTGAAGTCCGTGGTGCTCGGGTTTGGAAGCGGCTTCGCATCCGAGCCGATCCTGCTGATGATTCGGGCTTTGGTAGACAAGCTGAGGCCGGCAACGGCTGCTCCTCCGCCCACCGCAAGCGGCGACGCTGTCAGCGTCACAGTGACGCCGCCCTCGGCGATCGTACCTCCGGGAACCTCGATGGACTTCGCCGCCAGCGTATCGGGCACCTCAAATACTCAGAGCCTCTGGACCCTCGACCCGCCGGATGCCAGTGCCGGCACCATTTCCCAGAATGGATTGTACGTCGCTCCCGCGTCTCCTCCGACGAAAGGAGTGACTATTACGGTACGAAGCATGGCGAATTCGACGAAGTTCGCCACGGCCAGCGTCAAGATCGAGCCGATCGTCACCGTGAGTCCGGCTGCTGGCGCGCTGGGCCCGGGAGAGAGTCTGCAATTCGAGGCCAAGGCTCTGGGGTTGTCAGGCCCTGGCGTGGATTGGTCCATCGAGCCCAAGGCGGTTGGCCAGATATCGAACAGCGGCTTGTATAGTGCTCCGAGCGCAATCGAAGAGACGAAGACGGTAACGGTCGTCGCGCGCAGCAACGTTGACACGACAAGGTTTGGCAGTGCCAAAATCACCCTCAAGAAGAAGGAGGGTGCCGGGTGAGCGACCTTCCGGCAACCAACCGGTCGAGTGATGACGAAAACTCTGTCTCTTCGACCCGGTGATCGTCTTCCCGACGTCGTGTTGCCGGGCCTGGATGGAACCGGAAGAACAAGCCCATCGCGTCGTGCCGTCATCGGTGCGCTGTTGACCCTGACAACGGGGTTCGTCGCGCGCGCCGTGTCGGCACAGAGCGATTCCTGGGCAGCGTTGCGCCGGCCCGCCTCCTTCGCACTGATTCGCCATGCCCTGGCGCCGGGAAACGACGATCCGCCGGGTTTTCGTCTCGACGACTGTGCGACACAGCGCAATCTCTCGGCCGAGGGCCGCGCGCAGGCCGTCCGCATCGGCGACCTGTTCCGCGCCAACGGCCTTGCCGCCGCCGACATCCATTCCAGCCAGTGGTGCCGCTGCCTCGAGACCGCGACCCTGATGCAGCTGGGCGGAATACGCCAGCAACCGCTGCTCAATTCCTTCGTCCAGGACCGATCGCGCGAACCCCGCCAGATCGAGGCGCTGCGGCTGTGGATCGGACAACTCGACATCGCGATGCCGACGGTGCTGGTAACGCACCAGGTCGTGATATCGGCCGTCAGCCAGATCTTTCCTGGCAGCGGCGAGATCGTGGTGATGCAACGCATGGCCGACGGCCGCCTGGCGGTTCAGGGACGCCTGCCGACCGCGTGATGTCGGCGCCGAAGGCTGCTATTGAGCCTGCCATTCCGCCTTTCGCGGACAAGTGAATTGCCGCGTATGCGTACGACCAAACCGCCGATCTGGCTGCTGATGAGCGCCACAGTGTCCTCGCAGATGGCGCTGACCATGTTCCTACCGTCCCTGCCGACCATCGCAAGGGAATTGAGCGTCTCCTACGGTACCGCGCAGTTGACGCTGTCGATCTACCTGTTCGCCTTCGCCTTTGCTCAGTTGGCCGTAGGTCCGCTCTCGGACAGTCTGGGCCGCCGGCCGGTGCTGCTGGCCAGCCTCGTCGTGTTCACGATCGGCAGCGTCTGCTGCGCGCTGAGCCCGACGATCGAGACCCTGATCGCCTCGCGCCTGGTCCAGGCCTGCGGCGCCTGCGGCAGCGTGGTGCTGGGGCGTGCCATCGTGCGCGACAGCCGGACCGGTCCCGAAGCCCCCCGGGCGATGGGCTACATGGCCTCTTCCATGGCCCTCGGGCCGGCACTCTCGCCGCTGCTCGGCGGCCAGCTGCTCGGCTTCTTCGGCTGGCGAAGCAATTTCTGGTTCACGGCTGCCTGCGGGATCGCGGTGCTGATCCTGGTCTGGCGCATCCTCGGCGAAACCGCGCCGAAGGCCGCGCCGCGCACGAAGGGCGTGGTGCACGACTATGTCGACGGCTTCCGCGCGGTGCTGCGCGAGCGCCGTTTCATCGGTCTCATGATCGCGGCGACCTGCGCCTCGGCCGGATTCAATGTCTTCTTCTCAGGCGGCCCCATCCTGCTGATCCAGGTCATGGGCGTGGCCGCCGAACTGTTCGGCTGGTTCACGCTCGCCTGGGCGGGCAACTTCGTCGTCGGCAGCCTGGTCTCCAGCCGCCTGCAGGGCCGGGTCAGCAGCCTGCTGCTGATACCGGTGGGACAATCCATTCTCACCATGGGTGCACTGGCGATGATCGTGACGGCGGCGCTGGGCTACGTCACGCCGCTGGCGCTGATCGTGCCGCTGGTCCTGATGGGCTGGGGCAACGGTCTCAACATGCCCAACGCGATGGCGAACGCGCTGGTCTCGGTCCCCGCCAACCGGGTCGGCGCGGCCTCGGCGCTGATGGGCTTCGTGCAGATGATGACCGCCGCGGTGCTGACCCTGCTGGTCGGTTACGTGCCGCACGACACCCAGATGAACATCGGCATCGGCGTCGCCCTGACCGGCATCGTCGGGCTGGCCGGCTGGTGGACTCTGGTGCGCCGGTCGCCCGCCCAGGCCGCCGGTTGAGCGCGGTTATCCGGTATCCTGTACAGTCGAGCGATGACAAACGCGCTGTCTCTCCGCCCCGGTGATCGTCTTCCCGACTTCGTGCTGCCGGGCCTCGACGGAAAACTCCGGAAGTTCATCTGGTCGTTCGGCGGCGATCCGGTCGCGCTGCTCGCCGTGGCGGATCTCGCAGCTCTCGACGGCGAGCAGTTCGCGGCCTTGCGTGCTGCCTGCACCGCGGCGTCGACGAAGCTTGTCGTTGTCGCCGGCAATGCCGTAGCGGCGGCCGGTGCTCTCTGGAAGAAACTCGGCGCGGTCCCCGAAAATCCTCTGCTCCTCTGCGACGAGAAAGGCCAGTTCCTGCCGGCACTCCTCTCCCAGGCCGGTGCGGTATCATTCGGCCAGGGCATGGGCATGCGCCAGCGGGTCATCGTGCTCGACCCCAACCAGAGGGTCGCGACCACCTTTGACACGCGCGCCCTGCTGGCCGCCACCGAGGCAATGGGCGGACTGGCCCAGTCGGTACGCTCCGACGGCGGCGCCGGCCTGCTCCTGAACACCGCCATGGCGCCGGTCATGATCCTGCCGCGCGTCTTCGAGCCGGATTTCTGCACCCAGCTCATCCGGCTGTGGGGCAAGGGCGATCACAAGGATGGCGGCGTTTCCAGCCGCTACGGCAATGTCGACATGTCGGCGCTGAAGCAGACCGAGGACTACACGATCGTCGAGCCGATGATGCAGAAGGCAGTGTCGGATCGGCTGGCCTATCGCATCGGCCCCGAGCTCACCAAGGTCTTCGCCTTCGATCGCGAATTCACCTTCGATGCGCATGTCGTGCTGTCCTACAGCGAAGAGGGCCGGCACTTCTTCGCCGCCCATCGCGACAATGGCGCACCGACCACGGCCGACCGCGCCTTCGCCGTGTCGCTGAACCTCAACGACGATTTCGAGGGCGGCGAGCTGGTGTTTCCCGAATATGCCGGCGTGAGGGTCAGCCCGCCCGCAGGCGCGGCGGCGGTCTTCTCCTGCGGCCTGCTGCACAAGGTCGGCCCCGTGACCCGGGGCCGCCGCTACGTGCTCACGACCTTCTTCCGCCAGAAGCGCTGAACGACGTCAGGCAGCCCCATCAAGCAGCAGTCGCGGGAATCCAGCTCTTCTTCTCGCCTGCATAATAGGCGCCGGGATTGCCGTGCACCGTCGTGCGCCACATCAGGCGGCCCTCGCGATCGCCGTCGAACCAGGTGGCGGCATGGACGAGGCAGCGATTGTCCCAGATCAGGAGATCGCCCTCGGTCCATTCATGGGCGTAGCAGAAGCGACGCTCGGTGTAGTGCGCCATGATCTCGTCGAGCAGCCCGGCCCCTGCCCCGTGCGGGCCGGGCTCCATGCCGACGAACGGCCCCTCGAACCAGTCCATCTGGCCCCATTCGCAGAGGTAGAGCGACTTCTCGCCCGTCACTGGATGGGTACGCACGACCGGCTGCGGCTGCGAGCGTTCATGGGCCGCGAAAACGCGCGGCGTGCGCCCGGAGAGCGCGGCCTCGCGCGAGCGGCCGCTGCCCGGCTGGGCATGCAGCCCGACCAGGGTATCGACCTTCGCCTTCAAGGCCAGCGGCAGCGCCGCATAGGCGAGAATGCCGTTGGCGAACAGGGTCTGGCCGGTGTTCTTCTCAGCCGGCGTCACCGCATAGAAGAGCGAAATATCCGGCGGCGGCCGGCGATAGCTCTGGTCGGTGTGCCAGCCCATGCGATGGGGATACTCCGTCGGGATCAGCCCGTCGGCCGCCAGCGGCGGCTCGGGCCGCTTGGGCGGCGCCTTGCTGACCGGCGCCATGTTCGACACCAGCAGTATCTCGGGCACCGAGACATGCACCGACGTGAGGTTGGTGAGCGTGTGGCGGTAATCTTCGACCTCCGGGCCAAAGACGCGGCTAAGGCGGATCAGCAGGTCGGGATCCTCGGAGATGCCGTTCATGCCCTGGATCAGCAGCAGCCCCTTCGCTTCGGCCAGCGCCGCCGGCAGGGCCTCAGGCTCGGCCTCGGCCGCCGCCACGATCTGCGCGGCATCGCCCTCGAGCCGCAGCGTTGCGCCGAAGGATGCGCCGGGAAAAGGCGCCTCGCGTGTGATGTTCATGCCCATCCTCATGCCAGTGTCATGCCAATGCTCGGGCCAAGGTTCAGGCCCGCTGCCCCGCGTAAGGATCGTTGACGCCGTCGAGCGGCCAGATCGGCCGGCGCAGCTTGGTGAACTTCAGGCGGCTGATGTCGGGCGAGCAGATGCCGCCGGAATCGACCAGCACGATCTCGCGGGCGATCGGTGCATAGGCCGCGCGGAAGTGTTGCACGCTCTTCACCACCACCACGCTCTTGGTCCGTGGGTCGATGCCCTGGCTCAGGAAGACCTGCAGATCGATCGTCTGAATGCGGTTGGAGATGGTCACCACGTCGATACCGCCGATGCGCAGCACGGCGGTCGGCCCCATCGAGGTCTCGACGCCGGCATTCATCGGCCCGTCGTTCTTGAACGAGCCGTCGGACAGCATCTTCACAATGGCCCTCGCCTTCACCGGCCCGCCCATCGAGGGATCGGTGTGGCCGCCCAGCACGACGTCGATCTCCGCGCCGACGCCGGCCTTGATGGCCTGCTGCACCGTGCCGGGGTCGAAGATCGTGCCGAAGGCCACGTTCTGGACGTCCGCGTAGATCAGCGCCTGCAGCACCGGCGTCGTGTCGTTGTAACCGCCGCCGCCCGGATTGTCGGTGCCGTCGGCCACGACCAGTGGGCCCTCCTTGCCGACGCCCGCCTTGGCTGCGGCGATCGCGTCGGAGACCGGCTTGAAGGCCGACGAATTCTCGTCACGGCGCTTCCAGATCTCGTCGAGGATCGCGGCTGCCACTTCCTTCGCGCGCTTTTCGGCCGCCGGCTCGTGGCTCACCGCGATGGACGGGCCGGTATAGGGAATGTCGGCCCAGGTGAAGCCCGCCTGGATGCTGACGACGTTGATGCCCTCCTCCTTCTCGAAGGCGTCGGCCTTGGCCAGCAGATCGCGCATCAGGCCGGGCTGGGTCGTCTTGCCGTGATCGGCGCCTTCCAGCATCGCGGGCTGGATCAGCAGGCACTTCGGCGTCTTCTTACCCTCCAGCGCCTCCTGGACGAGTGCTGCCGCCTGCACCGCGCGCTCGTAGCCGTCGATATGCGGATAGGTGCGGTAGCTCACCAGCGCATTAGCGTTGCGGGCCATCTTGAGCGTGGCGTTGGCGTGCAGGTCGAGCGTGGCGACGACCGGGATGTCCGGCCCGACGATGGCGCGCAACGCCTCGAGCAACGCGCCCTCGGCATCGTCCTCGGTGTCGGTGACGGCGGCGCCGTGCAGCGAGAGGCAGATCGCGTCGAGCTTGCCCGCCTTCTTCGCGGCATCGAGGATCAGGTCGCGGATATGCTCCCAGGTCTCCTTGGTGAGCTTGCCCGACGGCGTAGCATTGGCCGCCGCCGCCCAGACCGGCTCCCAACCGTACTTCTTCACCGAGTCGATATAGCCGCCGACTTCGTTCTTTGTGCCGGTGAAGCGCGGCACCATCTCCTCGCCCTCGATCAGCCAGCGCTTGCGGTAGTCCTCCAGCGTCGTCTTGAGTTTGCTGAAGGTGTTCGTCTCATGCATGAACTGCGCGATCAGGACGCGGTACGCCATCTCTTACTCCTAGTCTTCCATCCCTCCTCCCCATTCAAATGGGGAGGTGCCCCGTCATCGGGGCGGAGGGGTCATGCTTTTTTGCAAAGTCTTGACCCCTCCGTCGTCGTGAGACGCCGACACCTCCCCCGATGACGGGGGAGGAAAACAATACTTACAGCTTGGCCGTCTTCAGCCATTCTGCCTGGCCCTCTTCGCCCTCGACACCCGTGGTTTCGAGGAAGCGGCAGACCATCATGTAATAGCCGATGGTCAGGGTCAGCTCGACCAGCGCGCCCGGCGTCAGGAAGGCCTGCACGGCCTTCAGCGTCTTGTCCGACGCCTTGACGTTGCGCACCACGTCGTCGGCGAAGCGCAGCACGGCCTTCTCGTTGTCGTCGAAGGCCGGCGCCTCGATGGTGGCGTCGCGCAGGGCGGCGATCTTGTCCTCGGTCACGCCGACCTCGCGGCCGATGCGCTCGTGCTGGAAAACCTCATAGGCGGTGCGGCTCAGGCGGCCGACGCGGATGATGGCCAGTTCGCGCAGCACCGGATTCAATTCGCATTTGTAGAGCAGCCCGTTGCCCATGCGCAGGAAGCCCTTCGCGCCCTGCTCGGAGTTGGCCAGCATCCTGTAGATGTTGAGCATGGGATCGAGCTTGCCGAGCAATTCGGCGTGCTTGCCCGTGGCGTTTTCGAGTTCGTAGTACGGAATGCGTGGCATTGGTGTCCTCTTTTCAGGCTGCAAACCTGAAGGGAAGCCCCTGCGGGGTCAACGTCGCTCGGTGGGGCCGCTCAGATCCAGCCGCGTCGGATCAGGGGATTGAACAAGTGGCGCCATCGATTGGTGAGCACGATGGGCCTTTCGATCACGATCATCGCGATGCAGGGCTCGCCCGGATCGGCGATCGGTTCGTGCCGTTCCGAGCCGGGGCCGACGGCAAAATCTCCGACGCCGTAATTGCCGGTCTCGTCCGTATAGCCGCCCTGAAGAACGACCGTGTATTCGTAGCCGGTGTGCTTGTGCTGCGGCAGGCCCTTTCCGGGCTCGAGCCGCAGGAGGGACACGCGATGGAAACTCCCCGGCAGGTCGAGGCGGATCTCTTCGAAGTTGCCCACCACGCGCCGCCAGCCCATGCCCGGCCGCAGGTGCGGCCACAAGGGCGCCGGCGCCCAGTCGAAGCTCGGATGGCGGCGTGCGGCAGGAGCCGGCCGGGGCTCCACCGGAATTTCATCCAGGCGAGCGAGCGCGCGTTCGAGCGCAGCATCGTCGAGGTCGACTGCAAATTTCGAAGCCGCTTCGTTCTCGATAAGTGCGCCGCCAATAGCATTGAGGCGATCGACGGCGCGCCGAGATTGCGGGTCCAGTGCAACATGCAACGCCACGGCGAGCGCCGGCCCGGCAGGCAACGTGCCCGCCGCATAGTCCAGCAGCAGTTCGTCGGGCGCCGGATGGCGGCTCATGATTCGTCTTTCTCCAGCGCATCCCGCAGGCGTGCCAACGCCAGGCGGATGCGCGACTTCACCGTCCCGAGGGGCAACTTCAGCTCCTCGGCGATGACCGTATGTGTCTTGTCCTCGAAGAACGCCTTCTCGACCACCAGCAGTTGATCGGCAGACAATCCCGCGAGCAGCTCCTTCACCCTCGTATACGTCTGTCCTGCGAGAACGGATTTGTCGGCATCGTCGTCTTCGGGTGCAAATACCGTGAGCCAATCCTCCGTGTCGATCGCCGGCCGGTTGTTACGCCGCAGGAAGTCGATCCGCTTGTTGCGGGCGATCGTATAGAGCCAGGTGGCCGCCGAGGCCCGCGTCCGATCGAAGCTGGCGGCCTTGCGCCACACCATGATGAGCGCTTCCTGCGCCACTTCCTGCGCGGACTCTGCGTCGGCGCCGCCGCGCATGATGAAGGCCTTTAGGCGCGGCGCGTAGTGGCGGAAGAGAGTCGCGAAAGCCGCGCGATCCTGACGGGTCGCGATGGCTTCGATCAGGTCTGCGGCCTCGTCGGCTGACAGCATCAGGCAGAGCTTACCCCGGCCGGCCCTGCGCGCCCAAATCCCAGAACAGGCCCGTCATCAGGCGCAGCCCGTCCCGCGCGACCGGCGTCAGCAGATGCTCGTCCGGTGCATGCTGCGAGCAGGCGGCATAGGAATGCGGCACCCAGACCGTCGGCAGGCCGAGGATGTCGGTGAACACCTCGTTCGGCAGCGAACCGCCGAGATTGGGCAGCATGTTGGGCTTCTGTCCCGCCGTCTTCTCGATCGAGTTCGACGCGAACCTGGCCCACGGGTTTTCGGGATCGAGGCGCGTTGCGTTCATGATCACGTCGCGCGCCTGTTCGATCTCGATCATGCCGAAGCCATGCTTCTCCAGATGCCGGCGCAGCGCCGGGATGATGTCGTGCGGGTCGGTGCCGACGACGAAGCGCAGTTGGCAGTAGGCGACGGCACTGGGCGGGATGGCGTTGACCGGCCGGTCGGGATTGCCGGTCTTGAAGGCCAGCACCTCGAAGCTGTTCCAGCCGAACACGCGCTCGACCGGCGTCAGCGACTTCTCGCCCCAATCCTCGTTGATCTCGGGCGCCCCTTCACCGGCATCGACATGGGCGTCGGCCAAAGCCGCGCGGATCGAGTTGGTGAGCGTCTTGGGCCGCCATTCCGGCACTTTGATCTGGCCGCGCTCGTCGGTAATCGTCGCCAACGCATGGGCCATGATGATGCCGGGATTGGCCAGCAGCCCGCCCCAGTTACCCGAATGGTGACCGCCCTCGCGCATCGTGAGCTTCAGGTTGAAGTTCAGCGTGCCCCGGGTGCCGCCGAAGATGGTCGGCCGGCGATGGTCGAGCCGCGGCCCATCCGAGCCGATCAGGGCGTCGGCCTTGAGCGCGTCCTTGTTGGCCTTGCAGAAGTCGCCGAGGCCGGGCGAGCCCGTCTCCTCGCCGGTCTCGATCAGGATCGTCGAGTTGAAGCCCAGCGAGCCCCGTTCCTGCATGACGCAGGCAAGGGCCGCGATGTTGATCGTGTGCTGGCCTTTGTTGTCAGCCGTGCCGCGGCCATACATCTTCTCGCCCTCGATCACGATCTTCCAGGGCGAGAGACCGGCGCGCCATTGCTCCTCCTGGCCCCGGATCACGTCGCCATGGCCGTAAGTCAGCACGGTCGGCTTGGACGGATCCTCGACCCGGCGGGCGATCAGGAACGGGCCGTATTCGCTGCGCGGGTTGGGCAGCACCGTGCAGTCGTAACCGAGCTTCTGCAGCGACTCGGTCATCTCGCCGGAGACATATTCCTGAAGGGCGGGCATCGAGCCCTGCTCCTGGCTGGTCGTGGGGATGGCCACCCGCCGCTGCAGCTCCTCGAGGAAACCGCCATCGTCGAAGTATTTCTCTGCGCGGGCGATCGCGCCATCCCGTGTGCCGGTCATGCTTTTCCTTGCCTGGTTCTGCCGTCACGATAGCAAAATTACAGGGGGAAGAGCATGACCGCTTCGGGCCGCGTCGTTTTCAGCAGGATGGAGGAAGTCATCTTCGGCCGGCCCGCCGCCGAGGCCGTCGCGGAGCTGGTCGAGCGCCAGGGCGCAGCCCGCGTGTTCCTGATGGTGAGCGGCACGCTGAACCGCGAGACGGACGAGATCGAGAAGCTGCGCCGGGCGCTGGGCAACAAGTGCGTCGGCACCTTCGACAGGATGCCCGCCCATTCGCCTCGCGCCGCGGTCGTTGCGGCCGCCGAGCAGGCCCGCGAGGCCCGCGCCGACCTGATCGTGACGCTGGGCGGCGGCTCGATCACCGATGCGGCCAAGGCGGTCCAACTCTGCCTCGCCAACGACGTGCGCACGCCCGAGGACATGGACCGGATCCGCGGCCAGGCGGACGTGAAGCCGCCGACCGTGCGGCAGATCTCGATCCCCACCACGCTCTCGGCCGGTGAGTTCTCCGGCATCGCCGGCGTCACCAACGAGGCGACCAAGGTGAAGGAGATGTTCCGCCATCCCCTCACCATCCCGCAGGCCGTCATCCTCGATCCCGAGGTGACCCGCCACACGCCGATGTGGCTCCTGCTCTCGACCGGCATCCGCGCCGTCGATCACTGCGTCGAGGGCGTCTGCTCCCTCGAATCCACGGAGTTCAGCAACGCCTCTTCGCTGCATGGCCTGTCGCTGCTGGCGCGCGGCCTGCCCCGGGTGAAGGCTGATCCCTCCGACATGGCCGCCCGCCTCGATTGCCAGACCGGCTCCTGGCTCTCGATGGCCGGCATCGCCGCCGGCGTCCCGATGGGCGCCAGCCACGGCATCGGCTACGTGCTGGGCGCCGTGTTCGACGTCCCGCACGGCCATACCTCGTGCATCATGCTGCCCTCGGTCATGCGCTGGAACAAACCCGCCAACGCCGACCGCCAGGCACTGATCGCCAATGCGATGGGCCATCCCGGCCAGGACGCCGGCGACGTGCTCGACCGGTTCATCCGCGGCCTCGACATGCCGCGCTCCCTCTCCGACGTGAAGATCGGCCGCGAACAGTTCGACCGCATCGCCCAACAGGCGATGGGCACGCCCTGGGTCCCGCGCAACCCCCGCCCGATCCCGACTCCCGCTGAGGTGAAGGAGATATTGGAGCTGGCGGCCTAAATCCGCCCCTTCCGCTTCGCTACCGACTCCGCGAGCAGGCAGAGGATCTCCCACATCATGGTGACGCCGACGAGGGCGGTGTTGCCGCTCATGTCGAAGGGCGGCGAGACCTCGACGACGTCGCCGCCGACAAGGTCGAGGCCGCGCAGGCCGCGCAGCATGCGCTGGGCCTCGTGCGGGGTGTAGCCGCCGATCTCCGGCGTGCCGGTGCCGGGCGCGTAGGCCGGGTCGAGGCCGTCGACGTCGAAGCTCACATAGGTTGGGCCGGTGCCGACGACGCGGCGGGCCTCCTCGATCACCTTCTCGACGCCGAGGTCGAAATACTCCTCGATGGTGATGACCCGCATGCCCTGGTCGACGGCCCATTGGTTGTCGTCGGCCTTGTAGAGCGAGCCTCGGATGCCGATCTGGACCACGCGCTTGGGATCGAGCAGCCCCTCCTCCACGGCGCGGCGGAAGGGCGTGCCGTGCGTGTACTTGAAGCCGCCGAAATAGGTGTCCCAGGTGTCGCTATGGGCGTCGAAATGGACCATGCCGAGTGGCGGCAGGCCTTTGCGGATGCCGCGCATGATCGGCAAGGTGATCAGATGATCGCCGCCCGCCGATAGCGGCACCACGCCGGCGGCATGGAGCTTGGCGTAGTGCTTCTCGATGCGGTCGAGCGAATCGTCGAGGCTGGCGGGATTGACCGGCGCATCGCCGAGATCGCCGCATTTCGCCAATTCATAGGGGGCGACCCGCGTCACATGGTGGATGCGGCGCATCATGGTGGAGAGGTCGCGCATCTGGCGCGGGCCGTGCCGCGCGCCGGGACGGTTGGTCGTGCCGCCGTCCCAGGGCACGCCGACCATGCCGATCTCGACTTCTGCCGGGTCACGGAACAGCGGCAGGCGCATGAAGGTGGCGACATCGCCGAAGCGGGGCACCACGGTGCCGGCGACCGGCTGGGGGAATTCATGGCTCTTGGTCATGCCCCCAATGTAGGCCGTTACGGCGCCTGCAAAAGGGCCTTTCTCGCCGATACGAACTCTTCCAAGGCTGCCACGAAACGGTCGCCTTCGGTGTCGCCGATCATGATGTTCAGCGCCACGAAACCGCGGCGGGCGATCCAGATGCCGGCCGCGCTCATGTCGAAGAAGAACAGCTCCTTGGCGTCCTGGTTGGACGAGGCGATGTCGGCCGCCGTCTTGATCGGCCGTGCCGTGGCGTGCGCCGTCATCATCGAGCCGATGCCGGAGAACTGGAAGGCGACGCCCGCCCTCTTGCAGATCGCATTCAGCCGCTCGCGGATCGCGTCGCCGCGGTCGTTGAGCGTCTTGGCCGCCTCGGCCGTGTAGACCTCGCCGTAGCCCGCGACGCCCGCGGCCATGGTGAGCGCGTTGTTGTTGAAGGTGCCGGCATGGGGCAGCGCGTCCGGCTTGGTCGGGTCGAACAGCTCCATGATCTCGCGCTTGCCGCCGAAGGCGCCGAACGACATGCCGCCGCCGATATACTTGCCGAGCGTCGTCATGTCGGGAATGACGCCGTGCTTGGCCTGCAGGCCGCCCGGCGAGAGGCGCGAGGTCATGACCTCGTCGAAGATCATGGTGATGCCGCGCGCCTTCGTCTCCTCGCGCACCGCCTTCAGGAACTCGACATCGCCCGGCAGGCAACCGTGGCTGCCCTGCATCGGCTCCAGCAGGACGGCGAATAGTTCCTCGCCATGTTTGGCCAGCAGCGCCTTGGTGCCCTCGATGTCGTTGTAGGGCGCCACCACGTATTCGTAGGGCATGTTCACGGGGCTGCCGCCGCTCACGAAATAGAGCACGCCGCCGTGATAACCGCCGTGGAACACCATGACCTTGGTGGCCTTGGTGCGGCCCTTGCGCTGGGCGTAGACGCGCGCGCCGGCCAGCGCCATCACGTTGCTCTCGGTGCCGGAGTTGGTGAAGCGCACCAGGTCGATCGACGGCATGCGGTCGGCGATCAGCTTGGCGAGCTTGCCCTCGTTCTCGTTACGGCCGCCATAGTTCCAGCCGTGGTTCAGCGCGCGATCAATGGCGGCGCGGATCACCGGATGGGAGTGGCCGTAGATGCCAGCGGTGTATTCGCCCAGCACGTCGATATATTCGTGGCCGTCAGCGTCCCACAGGCGGCAGCCCTCGCCACGCACGACCGTGAGCGGGAACGGCGAATTGTGCAGGGTCGTGCGGGTGTTGCCGCCGGGCATGGCCACGCAGGCATCCTGGTGGCGGGCGAAGCTCTTGGGATTGCGGTCGACATAGGCCTGCTTGGCCTCGGCCAGGGCAGATTGCAGATCCGAATTCACCAGCGCTTGATCGGGCACGTCACTCTCTCCTCAGGTGGGAACAAGACTATAGCAGTACCTTCCCAGCTCGGAAGCATCGATGGCGCCCCACTCCGCCCGCATACGACAAGCGGAGGGCGTGTAATTGTTACGAGTGTGCACAATATAGTTGGTGTATGATACGCAGTACTTACTACTTGGAGTCGCTTCCATGCCGGTGAAGATTGCCGATGTCGTACGCGATCTAAAGACCAACGCAGGCTTCGCCATTCTGCTCGCTGCCGCATGGATACTTTCGTCTGTAAGTTACGAGAATGCCCTCAGAATGCGTGAGCAAACTCGTGATTTGGTCGCCTATCTGCTTTTGCGCGACACTCTAGACGCATATGACTTCAACAACATTGAATGGCCCACACAGGGAAACTCCACGAACGAAGTTTGCGAGCTTGTGACATCCAATAGAGGCGACACCCCATCGTGCTCCAAGATATTGATCAGGGCGCCATGGGACTCCAGCCTGACGTCAACCGTCACAATAGCTCCCCACAAAAACAAGTCGCTCGACGGCTATCTGTATACGGCAACATTCAGCAACGAGTTTGTTCCTTTTGGCAGATATGTCATCGCAAGTGTCAACGGCAAGGCGATCATACTGCAAGACTTACCCTACGTGGGCCCACGAAACGTCTTGGACAATGCGTTGTTGAAAGACAGGCCACACCAACTTCTCCGCTCTCCGATGTACGGACCGGAGACATAGTGAACGGATGTTCGGAGACATGGTGAACACTCCCAGGGAGTGTACCCATGAGGTTTC